>SCVA01000063.1 GCA_004297005.1 Nevskiaceae bacterium | reverse complement strand
ATCTGCTCCACAGCACCACGCTTGAACTCAACGCTGTACTTCCTTCGCTTCGACATAAACACTCCTTGTGGCCATCTTCGGCCTTCTTTGAAGTGTCCGCGCTAACGGGGTAGAACCCTTTCGGCTGGCGTCGATATGCCGAGTGCGTGTGCATCGCAGTCGGCACCAAGCCTGGATCAGACCGGGAACCTGTCACGACACCGCGGTCTCCGAGAGCTTCTTCAGCGCCTTAAAGAAATAGCGGATCAAGCGGCGGATTCACCCGACGAGGGTGGCTGCCGTCTCGGACGTGTTCGAGTACATTGAGGCGTTTCCACAACCCAATTCGGTAGAGTTCGAAAAGCGCTCGGCGCAAAATGGCAGCCGACTGTCTACAGAAGTCTGTCCAGTCCGCCCAGCAGACAATCCACTTACAAATCCAGGCCCGGTTGCACAGACGAGTGGGCCAGCTCTCATGAAACCACAGATTACCGTACCGTTTGCGGTCCCTTTCGGCGTCTCTCGTATGCCCGACCCCGAACGACTTAACGCTACGCTACGTAGCCTGTTTCTTGAACGCGAGTCATTGGGAGCAGAGTATGCGAACCCTTATCCAACCATGCAGACCGTCAATGCGTTGTTCGAAAGCCGGTTCGATCTATTCCTCTGGCCAGAGCCCTGTGTACGAGAGTTACGTGAATTCTGCTGGAACCAGCTTTACCAGTTCATTGGTGATGTCAATGGCATAGATGGCAACATGCTCTCTCGTTTGCACGGCCATGCCGATGCTTGGTTCCATATCACGCGCAACAGGGGGTACTTTGCCCTGCATAATCATCCGATGGCCTCGTGGTCTGGAGTCTACTGTGTGGACGCCGGTTCGGAACAATCCGGTGGTCTGCTCAGCTTTCCAGACCCGAATAGCTCAGCGGCAATGTTCAAAGACGCTGCAAATCGGAACTTGCCTCTACCGTATGGGCAGATTACGCGCGAGTTCCGCCTGGAGCCGGGCCAGTTGATTCTGTTTCCATCTTGGCTGATGCACCAAGTGACACCCTTTGAGGGTCAGGGCGCGCGCGTCACAGTGGCCTTCAACACTTGGTTCACATTGGATAGCAGGACAGCATGATCATTTCACATCGGCATCGCTATATTTTTTTTGCCATACCCAAGACCGGCACACACTCAGTGCGTCAGGCACTGCGACAACATATGGGGCCACAGGACCTCGAGCAAGTACGCCTGTTCGTGCAAAAGCGATTTCCCTTCCCTGAGTTCGCGGACATTCCGCACGGTCACATTAGTGCGCAGCAGATACGACCGGTTTTAGGCGAAGCACAGTACAGCACTTACTTCAAATTCGCCTTCGTACGCAATCCATTTGCGCGTTTCGTATCGTTCTGCGCTTTCATGACACGGGAGAGCAACGATTTCGCAATTCAGCCACGCAGCGTGATGCGACATGTCATTACCACCCCCAATCTACTAAATCACCTACTGTGCCGGCCACAGTACGAGTTCATTACTGACGCCGCTGGACAGATCGCCATAGACTACGTGGGCCGCAACGAAGAGATGCAGACCAGTTATGACAGTATCACCACCAAGCTGGGCATCCCGGGGCAAACACTAGAGCATACCAACCGCTCCCAGCACCACCCGTGGCGTGAGTACTATGATGCGGGACTTGCCGACCTCGTAGGCAAGTTCTATCGCAGGGACTTGGAACTATTTGGCTATGGACTTGACGATCACGCCACCTGAGCGCCGGAAAACGCAATCTGTGCGCCCGCTGGGTCAAGTGGACATCTCGGGCATCCGTGATGACATTCTGGCAATCCCCGACGAGGTCTGGGCACTGGAGAATCAGGGGAAGCCCAACAAATTTGAAGCGCTAGACACCACGCAACATATTGTATTCCGCTTTGTGAACAGCCTGCAGGACTGGCGATATTCCCATGATCGCCCTCTGTGGGCCCTGTGGCGCGAACGCCTGGAGCCGGTACTTCGTCAAGCTACAGCACCGTATGGCTACGCCCACGGCATATACCCACGTGTCATGTTTGCTCGGATGCCAGCTGGCAGTGCCATTAAACCGCATATTGACGCCTCGCGGTCCGCCAGTTGGCCGCACAAAATCCATGTGCCTATCACCACCAATCAGCAGGTTCGATTTTACGTCGATCCATGCGCATATCATCTGGAAGTCGGATACGCATATGAAGTCAATAATCTGGTAACGCACTCAGTAGTTAATGGGGGAAACACCTCACGCATTCACCTCATATTTGAATATTGCGAGGCTCTTGCCTGAGCAGGGGCCGAAATTTGTACTATGACTCCAAATCCAAAGAAGCACGTAACGCGTCGAGGTGGCATATATAATTGCGCCATCTTCCTGACGACTTCTTGTACAGTGGCTGTCTGACCTGCCAAACACTCGCAGTCTTAACAACATTCCGAACTTGGTGAAACGAAAGACAGGCTTCATCCCAAGCAAGATCACAGTAGTTCAGGAGCCCCCTGATCACCGATTCCGGCTCCATCACCAGTTCGTCGTAGCGAACATCGTGAATCGCAGCGCCATAAATCGATTTCCAATGGGACATAAGTCTTAGGTACTGTTTATACCAGTGTGCAATGTCGGCCAACTCTGTGGCATAGGGCATGGCATGGCTTAAGTGCAAAAAGAATACAGACAGGCAATTGTCCAGCGGATCACGTTGGGTATGAATGATTTTGGCCCGAGGGAACATGGATTTGATAAGGCCAATGTAAAGAAAGTTGTCGGGGCGCTTATCCGAAATCATCCCCGCACCTGGGTATAGGCGTCGCAAACCTTCCCTATACAACCTCGCCAGCGCCACTAATTGAGGCGACGAAGCCTTCGCCATTGCCCGCGGGAACGGGACCAGATGCCTGTTCATCAGATTCGGCAGCAGCTCCATTTCGCCACCACCGACTACCTGCGGATGAGCAGACAATATTTGTTCAACCAGGGTCGAACCGGATCGAAACATTCCACAAATGAATATGGGCTCAGGCAATGTTGCATCGCTGCTCATTTCGGACGTCGGCACGGGAGCAGCCTTCGGAAAGTGCATAATCAGTTCGTCAATGAATCTCTCATGCGCTACGGGATCGTAGCGGACACCACCCTCTATGGCGTGCTGACGGCTAGCGCGATTGGCGATGGTGTAAACAGCAAACGCTTCGTCATAGGAGGCGGCGTCATCAAGAGCCTTGCCCAACCCGAATCCGAGATTCGCGCGATCTCCCGCCGAAATACCTACACGCGCGAGTGCTTGTCGCAACCGGGCAATAAGGGGGTCTCTGAGCGTAGTTACTGGCCGCACCTGAGGCAAACGTGATAGAGCGAGAGTATTATATGGGTCCAAAGCCAGTACTCGTTCATACATCTCTGTTGCCAGCGTACGCTCGCCACAGTCTTCGTACAGATTGCCGCAGTTGAGTAGAGCAGGGACATAATTTGGGTTTAGCGCCAACGCCGCGCGCAGTTCGCGCATTGCGACGTCGGGTTTGGCAAGGTGGTCGGCGAAGATTACAGCCCGGTTAAGGTAAACTTCTTCTGGATTCCGGACCCCTTGATCTAGCGCCTGTTGATACGAAGCTAGAGCCGCTTCGTACTGCCCTGCTCGACGCTGCAAATATGCAAGGTTATACCAACTGTCTGGCAATCTTGGGTGCAGACTGAGTAATTGCTGATACGCGGCAATGGCTTCTGACACTCGGCCAGTTCGGCGTAGCCGAGTCGCTTGCAATAGCAGCATCTCTTGATTTTCGCGTACGCTCATGTGATGCCCCGGATGCAATTTGAAAGTCTTGCATTCTGCGCCAGCCCAAAGGGTTTAGGCACTGCCGCCACGGGCCAACTGCAAAGCAGAATAATGTTGCCGCCGCGAGGTCAAGCGAGGCCCGTGCAGTTGTCGATCTTCGCAGGAAAACCCTGTCCACTCTGTTGGCGGACTTGTTACCTTAAACCAGCTTCAAGCGCATCGTCGATCATTAGGGCGGCGGACTATCGTGCTCGAACATTGTCCTGCACCAAGCAACTCCGCGTCTTAGCCTTAGCTCACGCTTATGCTTCACCCATGAACTCTGCGACGACCACTACTACTTTGCAAAAATTCGCGTAGTTTTCCCGCGATAAAGGAGAAGAAGCAAAAAAAAAGCGCCTGCAAAGGCGCTTTTTCTCTCCGGCAACGGCTCAGTTGGCGGCAACATCCTGCAGGGACGGACGGTCAACCAGTTCCACATACGCCATCGGCGCATTGTCGCCAGCGCGGAAGCCGCAGCGCAGGATGCGCAGGTAACCCCCCGGGCGCTTGCTGAAGCGCGGACCAAGATCCTGGAACAGCTTCTGGACGGCATCACGGTTGCGCAGGCGGTCAAACGCGATGCGGCGGTTGTGCAGCGAGTCTTCCTTGGCGCGGGTGATCAGCGGCTCGATCTCGCGGCGCAGTTCCTTGGCCTTGGGGACGGTCGTCTGGATCAGCTCGTGCTGGATCAGAGAGGCAACCATGTTCTGCATGGTGGCCTTGCGGTGGGCGGTGGTGCGGCCGAGGCGGCGGCCGGAGACTTTGTGGCGCATGGCTTAGATTCCAGTCTTATGGCTTAGGCCGAGGCTTTCGGCGACGACCAGTTGTCGAGCTTCATGCCCAAGTCGAGATCGTGACCCTTGAGGGCTTCCTTGATCTCGTTGAGCGACTTCTTGCCGAGGTTCGGCGTCTTCATCAGTTGGGTCTCAGTGCGCTGCACGAGATCGCCGATGTAATAGATGTTCTCGGCCTTGAGGCAGTTGGTCGAGCGCACGCCCAGTTCCAGCTCGTCGATCGGACGGAACAGGATGGGGCTGAGATCCTTCTTGCCGCCGGCGACCGCCACGGTCTCCTCGGCCTCTAGGCCGACGAAGATGGTGAGCTGGTCACGCAGGATGCGGGCAGCCTGACGCACGGCCTCGGCGGCATCCACGCCACCATTGGTGTCGATGTCGAGGATCAGCTTGTCCAAGTCGGTGCGCTGCTCGACGCGAGCGCGCTCCACCGAGTAGCTGACGCGGCGAACCGGGCTATAAGACGCGTCGAGCTTGAGCATGCCGATGCCGACGCCTTCTTCCTCCGGACGGGCCAGCGCGGGCTGATAACCACGGCCGCGGGTCACGCGCAGGGTCATATTGAGCTTGCCGCCCGTGAGGTTGGCAATCACCAAATCCGGGTTGACGATCTCGATGTCATGGTCGAGCTGAATGTCGCCGGCGGTCACCGGACCCTTGCCAGACTTCGACAAGGTCAGGGTTGCGCTGTCACGCGAGTGCATGCGGATGGCGACGTTCTTGAGATTCAGCAGAACGTCGAGCACGTCTTCCTGCACGCCTTCAACAGCGCTGTACTCGTGAACCACGCCTTCAATCTGGACTTCGGTGATCGCCGCGCCGGGGATGGAGGACAGCAGGATGCGCCGAAGCGCATTGCCGAGGGTGTGGCCGAAGCCACGCTCCAGCGGCTCCAGGGAAACCCGCGCATGGTTCGGACCGAGCTGTTCGACCTCGACGTTACGCGGTTTGAGCAAATCGTTGACGATACCCTGCATGGGATGACCTCTAGAGAATTCAGAAAAACCGGTGCGGCGGCTATCGCTTACTTGGAGTACAACTCAACCACCAGGTTTTCGTTGATGTCCGGCAGGATCTGGCTACGCTCCGGCAGGGACTTGAAGGTGCCCTTGAGCCCCTTCTCGTCGACGTCCAGCCACTCCGGCAGGCCGCCCTGGGCGGCCAGCGCCAAAGACGAGGCAATGCGGGTCTGGTTGCGCGACTTCTCGCGGATCGACACCACGTCTCCGACCGCCACCTGATAGGAGGGGATGTTCACCGACTTGCCGTTGACTTCCACCGACTTGTGACCGACCAGCTGGCGCGCTTCGGCGCGAGTGGCGGCGAAGCCCATGCGGTAAACGACGTTGTCCAGGCGCGCCTCCAGGAAGTGCACCAGGTTTAGACCGGTGGCACCCTTGGCGGTGGTGGCCTTGAGATAGTAGTTACGGAACTGCCGCTCCAGCACCCCGTACATGCGCTTGAGCTTCTGCTTTTCAGCGAGCTGCAGCGCGTAATCCGAGAGGCGGGTCTTCGCCGCACCGTGCTGACCCGGACGGGTCTCAAGCTTGCACTTGGTTTCGAGACTGCGTGCGCGCGACTTCAGCAGCAGGTCGGTGCCGGCACGACGGGACAGCTTGCACTTGGGGCCAATATAACGAGCCATGATCGATTCCTGTTACCTGGGCCTTAGACGCGGCGACGCTTGGCCGGACGGCAGCCGTTGTGGGGGATCGGGGTGACGTCGGAGATATTGGTCACCTTGAAACCAGCCGCGTTCAGGGCACGCACCGCCGACTCACGGCCCGGGCCAGGGCCCTTGACCAGCACCTCGACCGTCTTCACGCCGTGTTCGGCGGCCGCGGTAGCGGCACGCTCAGCGGCAACGCCAGCGGCGAAGGGGGTGGACTTGCGCGAGCCCTTGAAACCGCAGGCACCGGCAGTCGACCACGAAAGGGCGTTGCCCTGCCGGTCGGTGATCAGAACGATGGTGTTGTTGAACGACGCGTGCACATGCACGACCGCATCGCTAACGTTCTTCTTGACCTTCTTGCGCTTGGCGGCAGCGGCAGCTGCGGCGGATTGGGGGGCGGCCATAGGGCGTCCTTAAACTGACTGGTTACGACTTCTTGTTGGAGGCGACAGTCGCCTTACGCGGACCCTTGCGGGTACGGGCGTTGGTACGGGTACGCTGGCCCCGGACCGGCAGGCCGCGGCGATGACGAGTGCCGCGGTAGCAGCCCATGTCGATCAGCCGCTTGATGCTCATCGAAACTTCACGACGCAGGTCACCTTCGACGATGTACTTGCCGATCTCGGCACGCAGCTTGTCGAGCTCGGCCTCGGTCAGGCTCTTGATCTGAACCGACGGGTCGATGCCGGTCGCTTCGCAGATCTTCTTGGACCGGGTCGCGCCGATGCCATAGATCGACTGGAGCGCGATCACCGTGTGCTTCTTGTCGGGGACATTGACGCCCGCGATACGTGCCATGTTCGACTTCCTTCAAGCGCCAAATAAAAGGGCGCGGATTGTAAAGAAAACTCTTGACTTATTCAAACGGCAACGCCCTCGGCGCTGCCGGTACACCTGTTTCGCTAGGCCACGAACCGTTCGCCCTCCTGGGCGAACGACGCGTATTAGCCCTGACGCTGCTTGTGGCGCAGGTCGGAGCAGATCACCCGCACGACCCCATTGCGGCGCACGACCTTGCAGTTGCGGCACATTTTCTTGACGGATGCACGGACTTTCATGGCTCTATCTCTTGAAGACGTTGTTGCTATTAGCCCTGGCGCAGGGCGCCGGGACGACTCGGGGTTTTCGGCACAGCCTTGCCCTCGGCACCCTTGCCGAGCGACTTGAGGTTCTGCTTCTTCAGCAAACCATCGTACTGATGGGACATCAGATGCGCCTGCAACTGCGCCATGAAGTCCATCACCACCACCACCGTGATCAGCAGGGAGGTACCACCGAAGGCGAAAGGCACCGACCACTTGGCGATCAGCATTTCCGGCAGCAAGCAGATGGCGGTGATGTAAATCGCGCCAGCCACCGTCAGACGGGTAAGCACTTGGTCGATGTAGCGGCCGGTCTGCACACCCGGACGTACCCCGGGGATGATGGCCCCGGACTTCTTCAGGTTCTCCGCGGTCTCGCGGGAATCGAACACCAGCGCGGTGTAGAAGAAGCAGAAGAAGATGATCATCGCGCCATACAGCACCGAGTGCAGAGCCTGCCCGGGCGACAGAGCATTGGCCAAGCGCTGCAGGAAGCTGCCGGCTTCGCCATCGCCAAAGAAGCTGACGATAGAGGCTGGGAACAGGATGATCGACGAGGCAAAGATCGGCGGGATCACGCCGGACATGTTCAGCTTCAGCGGCAGATGCTGAGTCTGGGCGGCGAACAGCTTGCGACCCTGCTGGCGACGGGCATGGTGCACCGGGATGCGGCGCTGCGCACGCTCCACAAAGACCACCGCCCAGGTCACCAGGCCAACCAGGGCGAACATCACGATCACCACGAAGGCGTTGAGCGAGCCTTCGCTCACCAACTGCGCGGTAGCACCCAGGGCACGCGGCAGGCCCGCGACGATGCCGGCGAAAATGATCATCGACATGCCGTTGCCGACGCCACGCTCGGTGATCTGCTCGCCCAGCCACATCAGGAACATGGTGCCGGTCACCAGCGAGACCGCGGCCACGAATACGAAGCCGAAGCCGGGGAACAGCGCAACCCCGCTCTTCTGCAGTGCGGTGGCAGCACCAACCGACTGGAAAATGGCCAAGCCCAGGGTGCCGAAACGGGTGTAGCGGGTCAGCTTGCGACGCCCGGCCTCGCCTTCCTTCTTCAGTTCTTTAAGCTGCGGCACCGCAGCCGCCATGAGCTGAACGATGATGGAAGCCGAGATGTAGGGCATCACGCCCAGGGCGAAGATCGACAGTCGCTCCAAGGCACCACCGGAAAACATGTTGAACATGTCCAGGATGGTGCCCTTCTGCTGGCTGAACAACGCCGCCAGCTTGCCCGGATCAATGCCCGGCACCGGAATGTAGGAGCCGATGCGGTACACCACCAGCGCGCCCAGCAGGAACAGCAGACGATTGCGAACCTCTCCCATTTTGGAGAGATCCGGCATCATCCCGGTGGCTTGCTGTGTTGCCATGGTCTACTCGGTCGAACGCGTTCGGTGGAGGCTTAGGGGGACGTACGGCTTATTCGGCGAAGCTGCCGCCAGCGGCGGTCACCGCTTCACGGGCGCCCTTGGTGGCAAGCACGCCCTTGAAGCTGACCTTGCGGCTCAGCGTGCCGGACTTCACCAGCTTGGCCGTCTGCGCGCCGGCATCCACCACGCCTTCGGCCTTGAGGACGGCGAGGTCGATCTCGGTGGCGGTCAGCTTCTCGATCTCGGACAGCCGCACTTCCGCGGTCAGCCCCTTGAGCGGTGACTTGAAGCCGCGCTTGGGCAGACGACGCTGGATCGGCATCTGGCCGCCTTCGAAACCCACCTTGTGGTAGCCGCCCGAGCGAGCGCGCTGACCCTTGTGGCCGCGGCCGGCAGTCTTGCCAAAGCCGGAGCCGATGCCGCGACCAACACGGACCTTGCTCGGCTTGGAGCCCTTGGCGGGCTTGATAGTGTTCAGTTTCATGGCTGTCTCAATTCACTTCTTCGACTTTCAGCATGAAGCGCGACTTGTTGACCATGCCCAGGTTTTCCGGGGTGGCCGACACGATCACGGACTGGTGCATGCGGGTCAGGCCCAGGCCGTTCACGCAATTGCGGTGCATCTTCAGCTGCGCGGCCAGGCTGCGAACCAGCGTGACCTTGATCTGCTTGGTGGTAGCGGTCATGGCTTAGGCCCCCAGGATCTCTTCAACCGTCTTGCCACGCTTGGCGGCAATCTCGGAAGGCATGCTCATCTTCTTGATGGCGTCGACGGTGGCGCGCACCACGTTCATGGCATTGCGCGAACCGTAGGTCTTCGCCAGCACATTCTGCACACCGGCGACTTCGAACATCGGGCGCATGGCGCCGCCGGCGATGACACCGGTACCGTCCGAAGCCGGACGCAGCAGCACGCGGGTAGCGCCGTGGGTGCCGATCACTTCGTGCTGGATGGTGTGGCCGCGGAGCGGGACGGTTACCATGTTCTTACGAGCCTGGTCCATCGCCTTGCTGATCGCCTGCGGCACTTCGCGAGCCTTGCCGTAGCCGAAGCCGACGCGGCCGGCGCCGTCGCCGACTACGGTCAGCGCGGTGAAGCTGAAGTGCTTGCCGCCCTTGACGGTCTTGGAAACGCGGTTGGTGGCAACCAGCTTCTCCTTGAGATCGCTGCCCTGGCCGTCGTCGCCCTGCGTGTTCTGATAGTTAGCCATGATTTAGAACTCCAGGCCGGCTTCACGCGCGGCTTCGGCCAGCGCCTTGATGCGGCCGTGATACTGAAAACCGGAACGGTCGAAAGCCACCTTGACAATGCCGGCGCTCTTGGCGCGCTCGGCGATGGTGGCGCCCACCTTCTTGGCGGCGTCGACGTTGCCGGTGCCTTCCAGGCCCGAGGCCACGTCCTTCTCCACCGTCGAAGCGGCGATCAAGGTTTTGCCTTCGAAGATGATCTGGGCATAGATGTGCTGCGGCGTGCGGTGAACCGTCAGGCGGTGCGCGCCCAGCTGGGTGATCTTCGCACGCGTCCGGCGCGCGCGGCGCAGGCGGACGGATTTCTTGTCGGTGCTCATGTTCGTTTACCGGGTGCCCAGACTTACTTCTTCTTCGCTTCTTTGAGGACGACCTTCTCGTCCGAGTACCGCACGCCCTTGCCCTTGTAGGGTTCCGGCTCGCGGTAGCTGCGGATGTCGGCGGCCACCTGACCAACCAGACGCTTGTCGGCGCCCTTGATGACGATTTCGGTCTGGGTGGGGGTTTCCACCGAGATGCCTTCCGGCACCGGGTAGTTCACCGGATGCGAGAGGCCCACCTGCAGGTCGAGCAGCTTGCCCTTCATGGCGGCGCGATAACCGACGCCGACGAGCTGCAACTTGATCTCGTAGCCCTTGGTAACGCCGACAACCATGTTGTTCAGCAGGGCGCGCATGGTGCCCGCCAGCATGTTGTTGGCCTTGATCGAATCGGCGTTGATGGTGGCGATATCGCCCTGCACATCGACGGCGATGCCAGCCGGCAGCGGCAGGGTCAGGGACGCCTTGGCACCCTTGACGGTGGCGACACCACCGGAGGTTGTCAACTGCACACCGGCCGGCAGCTTGATGGGATTCTTTGCGACGCGTGACATGGGGTTCTCTCCTTACGCCACGAGGCAGATGATTTCGCCGCCCTGGCCTTCAGCCCGGGCCTTGCGATCGGAAAGCACACCCTTGGGGGTGGAGATGATCGCCACGCCAAGGCCGCCAAGGACCTTCGGAAGCTCGTCCTTGCCCTTGTAGACGCGCAGGGACGGGGTGCTGACACGCACCAGACGTTCGATCACCGGCTTACCGGCGAAATACTTGAGGGTGACGGACATGGTCTTCTTGTTGCCGTCGGCGGTGACCGTATAGTCGGCAATGTAGCCCTCGTCCTTCAGGACTGCGGCCACCGCTTCGCGCGCCTTCGACGAGGGAGAGACGATGTACTTCTTGCGCGCCTGCTGACCATTACGGATACGGGTCAGAAAGTCGCCGATAGGATCGTTGATGCTCATATCAAATCTTCTTCGGTCGGTTTGAAACAAACGGCTCGCGGCGGGATGCCGCGAGCCGGCGATACGGGATACTGCTTACCAGCTAGCCTTCTTCAGTCCCGGGACTTCGCCGCGCATCATCGCTTCGCGCAGCTTGTGACGGGCCAGGCCGAACTTGGCGTAAACACCACGGGGACGGCCGGTGATGGCGCAGCGGTTGCGCTGGCGGGTCTTGGCGGCATCGCGCGGCAGCTTCTGCAGAGCGACCACGGCCGCCTGCTTTTCGTCGTAGCCGACGTTTTCGTTGGCGATCACCTTTTTCAGCTCGATGCGCTTCTTGGCGTAGCGCTTGGCGAGCTTCTTCCGCTTGACCTCGCGGTTGATCATGCTGGTCTTGGCCATGAGTCTTTACCTGGTCTTACTTGCGGAACGGGAACTGGAAGGCTTCCAGCAGAGCCTTGCCTTCGGCATCGGTCTTGGCGCTGGTGGTGATGGTGATGTTCATGCCGCGCAGCGCATCGACCTTCTCGTACTCGATTTCCGGGAAGATGATCTGCTCGGTGATGCCGAAGTTGTAGTTTCCGGCGCCATCGAAACCCTTCGGGGACAGGCCACGGAAGTCGCGGATACGCGGCAGCGCCACGCAAACCAGACGCTCCAGGAATTCCCACATGCGCTCGCGGCGCAGGGTCACCTTCACACCCACGGGGTAGTTCTCGCGGATCTTGAAGTTGCTGATGGCGATCTTCGACTTGGTGATCACCGGCTTCTGGCCGGCAATCGCGGTCATGTCGGCCAGCGCGTTCTCGATCACCTTCTTGTCCTGGGTGGTCTCACCGACGCCCATGTTGAGGGTGATCTTCTTGATGCGCGGCACCGCCATGGCGTTGCAGCCGAGCTTGGTCTTCAGCTCGGCGGCAATCTTGTCCTGGTACAGCGTCTGGAAATTCGGAGTCATCGGAGAAATCCTTTAGCCCACCAGTTCTTTGCTGGACTTGAAGAAACGAACCTTCTTGCCGCCTTCAACGCGGAAGCCGACGCGCTCGCCCTTGCCCGACTTCGGGTTGAACAGCTGCACGTTGGAAATGTCGATAGGCAGTTCCTTCTCGACGATGCCACCCGCGACACCGGCGTTCGGATTGCCCTTCTGGTGCTTCTTGGCAACGTTGATGCCGGAAACGACCAGCTTGCCTTCGAGCACCTGAGAAACGGTGCCACGCTTGCCCTTGTCCTTACCAGTGGTGACGATCACGTCGTCGCCCTTCTTGATCTTGCTCATGGCTTATCGTCCTTCAGATCACTTCCGGCGCCAGGGACACGATCTTCATAAACCGGTCGCGCAGTTCGCGCGTCACGGGTCCAAAGATACGGGTGCCAATCGGCTCCATCTTGGTGGTGATGAGCACCGCCGCGTTGGTATCGAAACGGATGGCCGAGCCGTCGTTGCGACGGATCGGGTGACGGGTGCGAACCACCACCGCGTCATGAACCTCGCCCTTTTTGACCTTGCCACGCGGGATGGCGTCCTTCACGGTCACCTTCACCACGTCGCCGACATTGGCGTAGCGGCGATAGGTGGAACCCTTGACCTGGATCACCTGAACCAGCTTGGCGCCGCTGTTGTCGGCGGCAAGCAGAAATGATTCTTGCTGAAGCATGGGATCTACTCCTTAGCCGTGCGCTTTCTCAAGCACTTCGAGCAACTTGAAGTGCTTGCTGCGGGACAGCGGACGAGTCTCGACGATGGCGACCAGATCGCCCTCGTTGCACTCGTTGTTCTCGTCGTGCGCGTGGAGCTTGCTGCTCTTGCGCACGTACTTGCCGTAGAGCGGATGCTTGACCTGACGCTCAACCAGAACAGTGATGGTTTTGGCCATCTTGTTGCTGGTCACGCGGCCGACAATGCGGCGCTCCGGCTTGGTCGCGGTGGTGGTCTGCTCGCTCATTTCGCGTTCGCCTGCTGGGTCATCACGGTCTTGAGACGGGCAATGCTCTTGCGCGCCTCGCGGACGAGGTGGGACTTGGTGGGCTGGCCAAGGGCAGCCTGCATGCGCAGGTTGAACTGCTCCTTGCGGAGCGAGGCCAGTTCCTCGTTGAGCTGCGTCGCCGACTTGGCGAGCAGTTCCTTCATTTTTTCGCTGTTCTTCTTCATGGCGGTCACATCACATGATGGTGCGCTGGACGAAGGAGGTCTTCACCGGCAACTTGGCCGCCGCCAGGCGGAACGCCTCGCGAGCCTCGGTTTCGGTGACGCCATCCAGTTCGTAAATCATCTTGCCGGGCTGCACCTTGGCAACCCACCACTCGACGTTGCCCTTACCGGAGCCCATGCGGACTTCGAGAGGCTTGCGGGTAACCGGCACGTCCGGGAACACGCGAATCCACATCTTGCCGCCACGCTTTACGTAACGGGTGATGACACGGCGGGCGGCTTCGATCTGGCGAGCGGTCAGCGCGCCCCACTCGGAGCTCTTCAGGCCAAACTCGCCGAAGCTCACCTTGTTGCCGTTCTGCGCAAGTCCGCGGTTACGGCCTTTCTGTTGTTTGCGGAATTTGGTCCGCTTGGGCTGCATCATGGGAGTGCTCCTTAGCCTTAGGCCGCGACGGCCTCGGTGGCTTCGTCTTTCTTGCCGTGGCCGCGCGCTTGTTCGAGCTCGAACACTTCGCCGGTGTAGACCCAGACCTTCACGCCGATAACGCCGTAGGTGGTCTTGGCTTCCGCGGTGTTGTAGTCGACATGGGCGCGCAGGGTGTGCAGCGGCACGCGACCCTCGCGGTACCACTCGACACGTGCGATTTCGGCGCCATTCAGACGGCCACCGAGCTGGATCTTGATGCCGCCGGCGCCGATACGCATGGCGTTCTGCACTGCGCGCTTCATCGCGCGGCGGAACATGATGCGGCGCTCAAGCTGCTGGGCGACGGATTCGGCGACCAGCTTGGCATCGAGTTCCGGCTTGCGGATTTCTTCGACCGAGATGTGCACCGAATCGGTCTTGAGACCCATCTTGGCGGCGACTTCGGCCTTCAGCTTCTCGATGTCCTCGCCCTTTTTGCCGATGACGATGCCGGGACGCGCGGTGAAGATCGTGACGCGCGCGGACTTCGCCGGACGGTCGATCTTGATCTTGCTGACCGAGGCGGCCGCGAGCTTCTTGAACAGGAAGGCGCGGACGGCAATGTCCTTCTGGAGGGTCTCGGCGTAGGCGCCCTTCTCGGCGTACCAGTTGGAGGTCCAGCCGGTGGTGATACCGAGACGGAAACCGTTGGGGTTTACTTTGTGGCCCATGACTATTCCTTACGCCGCCTTGCCGTCAGAAACGCGAATGGTGATGTGCGAGGTCGGCTTGACGATGCGGTCGGCGCGGCCCTTGGCGCGCGGCATGACGCGCTTCAGAACCGGACCCTTGTCGACGAAGATTTCCTTCACCTTCAGCTCGTCGACATCGGCGCCGAAATTGTTCTCGGCGTTGGCGATTGCGGATTCCAGCACTTTGAGAATGATGCGGGCTGGCTTCTGCTGGGAGAACTTCAGGATATTGACGGCTTCGGCGACTGGCTTGCCGCGCACCAAGTCGGCCACCAGGCGCGACTTCTGCGGGGACAGACGCACAAATCTCAGAACGGCTTGCGTGTTCATGGCGCTCCCTTAGGCTTTCTTGTCGCCACCGTGACCCTTGAAGGTCCGGGTCGGCGAGAACTCGCCCAGCTTGTGGCCGATCATGTTGTCGGTCACAAACACCGGCATGTGCTGCTTGCCGTTGTGGACTTGCAGGGTCAGGCCCACGAACTCGGGCGTGATCATGGAACGGCGCGACCAGGTCTTGATCGGCTTCTTGACTCGGGAACCGCTGACCTCAGTCACCTTCTTCATCAGGTGATGGTCGATAAACGGGCCCTTCTTTACGGAACGCGGCATGGTCGTTCTCTCAATTACTTCTTGTGGCGGCTACGCACGATGAACTTCTGCGTGCGCTTGTTCTTGCGGGTCTTGAGACCCTTGGCCTTCTGCCCCCAGGGGCTGACCGGATGCGGATTACCCTGGCCGGACTTACCCTCACCACCACCGTGCGGGTGGTCGACCGGGTTCATCACCACACCGCGGACGGTCGGGCGGATGCCCTTCCAGCGCTTGGCGCCGGCCTTGCCGTACTGGCGCAGGTTGTGCTCGTTGTTGCTGACTTCGCCGATGGCGGCACGGCATTCGTTGTGCACCTTGCGCATTTCACCGGAACGCAGGCGCAGGGTCACGTAGTCGCCTTCGCGGGCCACGTACTGCACGGCAGCGCCCGCGGAGCGGGCGATCTGCGCGCCCTTACCGGGGCGCAGCTCGATGCAATGGATGGTCGAACCCACCGGGATATTGCGCAGCGGCAGCACGTTGCCCGCCTTGATCGGCGCATCGGAGCCGGACTGCACGGTGTCACCCACCGACAAGCCCTTGGGCGCGATGATGTAACGGCGCTCGCCGTCAGCGAACAGCACCAGCGCGATGTGCGCCGAACGGTTCGGATCGTATTCGATAGTCTCGACCTTCGCCGGGATACCGTCCTTGTTGCGCTTGAAGTCAACAAGACGATACGCCTGCTTGTGACCACCACCCTTATGGCGGGTAGTGATGTGGCCGTTGTTGTTGCGGCCACCGGACTTACCTTGCGACTCGAGCAGGGGCGCGTAGGGAGCACCCTTGTGGAGCTGCGGATGCACCACCTTGACCTGGTGGCGGCGACCCGGCGAGGTCGGCTTGAGCTGGATCAGCATGGCTGGATCTCTCTTCTAGTGCCTTAGGCCTGCGGCGCGGCGCCGGCCAGGAAGTCGATTTCCTGACCTTCGGCGAGCGTCACGTAAGCCTTCTTCCAGTCGGAGCGCTTGCCTTCAAAACGGCCAAAGCGCTTGCTCTTGCCCTTCACCACCAGGGTCTGGACACCAGACACCTTGACGTTGAAGAGCTTCTCGACGGCTTCCTTGATCTCGGGCTTGTCGGCATCGAGAGCAACCTTGAACACCGCCTGGTTGCGCTTCTCAGCGACGCGGGTGGCCTTCTCGGAAACCACCGGCGCGAGAATGATTTGATGGATGCGTTCGACGTTCATGCCAGCCAAGCCTCGAGTTTCTTCACGGCTTCGCGAGTGAACAGCACCTTCTCGTGGCGCAGCAGCGCAACGGGATTCAGGGCCTCGACGTCGCACACCGCGACATGCGGGATGTTGCGCGCGGACAGATACAGATTCTTGTCCACCGCTTCGGTCACCAGCAGGATGTCGTTACCACCCACTTCCGCCAGCTTGGCGAGCAACGACTGGGTCTTCGGCGCCTCGACGCTGAAGCTGTCGGCGAGCACCAGATGCCCCTGGCGGGACAACTCGGAGACGATCGAGCGGATGGCCCCGCGATACATCTTCTTGTTGACCTTCTGAGCAAAATCACGCGGCTTGGCCGCGAAGGTCTTGCCACCGCCGCGCCACAACGGGCTGCGGATGGAGCCGGCGCGGGCACGGCCGGTACCCTTCTGCTTCCAGGGCTTCTTGCCGCCACCGGAAACTTCCGCCTTGGTCTTCTGGGCCTTGGTGCCGGCACGACCGGCCGCCATGTAGGCGGTGACGATCTGATGAACCAGCGGCTCGTTGTATTCGGCGCCGAAGACGGTGTCAGACACCGTCACGGATTCGCCCTTGTTGGTTTTCAGTTCCATGAAGGACTCGCTCGCTTTACTTGACCGTCGGACGGACGATGACTTCGCCGCCGGCGTAGCCAGGGACTGCGCCCTTGACCAGGATCAGGTTGCGCTCGCCATCGATCTTGACCACATCGAGGTTGAGCGCGGACGCCTGCTTGGCACCCATGTGGCCAGCCATCGGCTTGCCCTTCCAGACCTTGCCGGGGGACTGACGCTGACCGATAGAACCGGGCATGCGGTGCGACAGGGAGTTACCGTGGGTCGCGCGGCCACCACCGAAGTTATGGCGCTTCTGCCAACCGGCGAAACCCTTACCCTGAGTGGTGCCGAGCACGTCGACCGCCTTGACGTCGGCGAACAGCTCGACCTTCAGTTCGGCACCAGGGGCAAGTTCCGCACCCTCGCCGTCCTGCAGGCGGAACTCCACCAGCGTGCGGCCGGCTTCGACGCCCGCCTTCTTGAAGTGGCCGGCTTCCGCCTTGTTCAGGCGCGAGGCCTTCACAGCACCGGAGGTGACCTGAATGGCGCGATAGCCATCGGTCTCAACGGTCTTGACCTGGGTGATACGGTTGGGAGCGCACTCGATCACGGTGACCGGGATCGATTCGCCGGCGTCGGTGAAAACGCGGGTCATGCCGGCCTTGCGACCGACCAGACCGAGACGGGAGACAGTGTTAGTCATGATGTCTTCTCCAGGCTCAGTTGAGGCTGATCTGGACTTCCACGCCCGCCGGCAGATCCAGCTTCGACAGAGCATCGACGGTCTTTTCCGTCGGCTCCACGATCTGCATCAGGCGTTTGTGGGTACGCAGTTCGTACTGGTCGCGAGCATCCTTGTCACCGTGAGGGGACACCAGGATGGTGAAGCGCTCCTTGCGTGTGGGCAGGGGGATCGGGCCACGGACAACAGCACCGGTGCGCTTCGCGGTCTCGACGATCTCTTTGGCGGACTTGTCGATCAGACGATGATCGAACGCCTTGAGTCGGATACGGATGGATTGGCTGGTTGCGGCCATGCTCACACTCAGGTCTTAAAGAACAGGGTGGTAACGCGAAAGGGCGCGAATTATATCGACGCCCTTCCGTTGTTACAACAGTCTCGCGACGAATCGCGAGGATTTATTTTTACGCGAGGATCTTGGTCACCACGCCGGCGCCGACGGTACGACCGCCTTCACGGATGGCGAAGCGGACCTGCTCTTCCATCGCGATCGGGGCGATCAGCTCCACCGTCATCGCCACGTTGTCGCCC
>SCVA01000042.1 GCA_004297005.1 Nevskiaceae bacterium | reverse complement strand
CTCGACCGGCAGCTTCGACGCTGAGCAGGCCGAGGTCTCGACCTATTCGCTGGTCGGCCCGGTGTACTTCCTGTTCTTCTCTGCGCTGATGGCCGCGGCGGCGGTGCTGTTCATCTTCTATGCGCTGTGGTTCAAGGAAACCACCTTCGTGCGCGAGGACGAAAATACCGCCTGATTAGGGTAGTGCCAGGCAAGCCGCAGCGCCCGGAAGGCCGCCAACCGAGGGCTGCGTTGAGGGTTTCAGTCCGATAGTGCCCGTCGGGCGGCGAGAAGGTCGTCGTCGTCCGCCGCCCGTACCGCGCTTAGCTGTTCCAGGGCCTGCGAGTAAAGACGTCGGGCGGCGGCCGAATCTCCGGCTAATGCTCGCTCGCGACCACGCTGAAAGAAAACTTGGCCGTCCCAGCCGGTCCAGCCGGTGACCTCGATAACCGACACAGGGTCGATTGCCTCCAGCAGCGATTTTGCCGGCGGCGCCTCGCCGAGGTCCAAGTAGCTGGTTGCCAGTGAGAACGCGGCCATCTGATAGAAGGCGTGCTTTTCGCCGTAGAGTTGCCGTGCCACGGCCAGGCTTTCCTTCAGGGGCGGTACCGAGGCTTTGGCCTGGCCCTGGCGGCGCAATTGACTGCCATAGTCGAGCAGGCTTGACATCAGAATCCGGTTCGGCGGGCCGTCATGAATCTTGGCCTTGATTCGCTGCAGTCGCTCGGCGCTGCGCAACACCGCTGCGTCCGTGCGGCCCATCGAGTCCAGACAGTCGGCGAGAATCCCCAGCAAGTCCAATGTGCGTTCGTGCTCGGGTCCGAAAAGGCGCTCGGAGGCGGACAGCGTTGATTCGAGCTCGGGAAGTGCCTCGGCATAGCGCTTCTCCAGTACCAACGTGCCGACCAGCGCGTAGCGGGCGTCGAGTGTTTCCGCGTGCTCCGGGCCGTAGCGGTTCTCGGTAAGTCGTAGCAGCTCCCGCTGGGTCTGCTCGGCCTCTTTCAACTGGCCGCTACGCGCATAGGCAGTCGCCAGGTTGTAGCGGGTATTTAGGAGCGTTTCCTCACGCACTCCTGAACTCTTCTGAGCGATCTCAAGCGACTCCCGATAGTAGCCTGCCGCCTCTTTGAAGCGTGCCCCGTACTGAGCCAGATTACCCTCAGCATAGAGCTGGGCCGCGCGCAGGGCGTCTCGGCGACCCTCGGTTTGCCGGCGCACGGCCTTGATTTCGATATGTGCTGCGTCAAGCTTGCTCGCCTGGGCGTACTCCAGTGCAAGATCAATACGACAGCGTAAGGTTTCGTCGGCGCCTTCCCCTAGCTGTGCGGAGTAGAGGCTGATCGCCTTGCGCAGATGGAGCTCTGCCGGCTCCGGTTGCGTGAGCGCCTTGTATGCGAGGCCTATAGAGCGGTGGGTCGCGGCCGCAATCAGCGGCTGTCGGCGGAATTGCGCGTCAACCTCGGCTGCCGCTGCGTCGACGGCGGCCCGCACGCTCAGGTCGGCTTGGCCGGCCGAATACGGATTGGCTTTGGCCAGGAGGCTGTTTTGTAAGAAGCCATTGACCGCTTCAGCAGCGGCCAGCTCCCGACGAGCCTGATCGCGTGCCTGGGCTGCCTGGTGCAGGGCGGCCAGACTCGCCGACAAGCCTGCGGCCAACGCTAGGCCGAGAGCGATGATCCAAGGGCGGCGCTGGCGTGCACGCTGGAGTGCCCGCGTTGTCGCAACCAGCTCTTCCTCATGACGCCGTGCTTCAGCCGCTTCACGGTGACGTTCCTCAAGGCAAGCGACGCGCTGAGCCAGGCCACGGGCTGATTCCAGGCGCAGCAAAGGGTCGCCGGCAGCCGCCAGGGCGATGTCCTCGCGCAGCAGCGGGTCATCGATCTCGCGCTCCCAGCCCGGGGCAAGTGGCTTTCGGAAGTCGCCGATCAGAAGTTGATAGAGGAGTACGCCCAGGGCGTAAACGTCGGAGGCTTGCGTCGGCGCCTGTCCGGCGAGTAGCTCGGGGGCGAGATAGAGTGGCGTGCCAGTGAGCGAATCGCTGGAGATCGGATGGGTTTGGGTAAACCCGAGTCGCGTAATTCCGAGCGACTCCAGCCGTCCTGGCTCGAGAAGGCGACCGCTGCCGAAGTCGGCGACCTTGACTTGCCAGCCGCCGTCTTTGTGTGACAACAACAAATTGGCAGGCTTGATGTCCTTATGCAGCACGCCGACGCCGTGAGACGCAGCGATGGCTTCGGACACTTGGACGAAGACTGCTAGGCGCTGGTCCAGCGGGATCGCCAGCAGGCCACCCTGCGAATCAGCCCACAGCAGACCGTTATCGCCGCCGTACTCACATTCGAGAAAGTAAGGGGCCTCCTCGAAGTTCCACTCCAGCACACGGACGAAATCGGAGCGCTCGCCAAGCGATTCCCTAAGTACCCTACTCAAGGTCGCCTCCCGCTTCAGGGAAGAAAGCTGGGCGCCGTCGGGGGAGAACTTGTAGACCCGGTGCTCCTTGGTCTTGGCATGCTCGGCCAACCAGACTTCCGAGCGCGAGGAAATGTCCAGAGCCCGGACCAAGCGCCACTGCTCGCGGCGTGGCACGACATCGCCGGGCTTGAAGTCCAGCTTGGGAACGGCGCGCCCGGTCAGAACCACCCGGCTTACTGGCGCTACCAGGCGGTAGCCCCGGCGGTGAACGGTGGCGATCATCGCCTCCTCTTCATCGCCCAGGGCTCGCCGGAGCTTGCCGACCGCGTTGGTCAGCACCTTGTCACTAATGGTTTCGGTGCTGCGCCCCCAAATCACGTCCAGAAGTTCTTCCTTGGTGACTACCTCGCCCGCGTGGCGAAGCAGGTAGGCCAGGATCTCCAATGGTCTTGGTTCCAGCGATTGCTCCACGCCGTCTATTCGCAGCACCCAACTACGTTCGTCGAATTCAACCTGACCAAAGCGCCAGAGCAAGTCTTCGACCGCCCCATTGAGGCTGTCGGTTCCCTTTTCATTCATTGAGTTAGCGACCGTTTCCGAATCGTTTCCGGACCGTGGGGACTTGCCCCTCCCGTTTTCATGATGCTCCGCCCCGATGACGGGCAGCAATGGCTCGTCCCGATGCTTCTTCCGTTCGGAGTCTTCCCATGGATTCAAGAAACCTAACTTTCGCCGTCCGGCGTGCGGCCGCGCCAAGCATGGTTGGCGATGTGAAAACCATGCTTTGTGGTCGAGCGGCCGTTGGCTCTCACAAGCTGTGGCAATGACTAGGGGAGGGATTAATGCCGTCACGCGAACGGGGGCCAAATGGGCCTGCCCGCTCTTTGCCCGTTGCCATCGCCACACGGATTCGGATGGAGCGCGCTCGCTTGCGTTTGACCCAAGAAGAACTGGCCCATCGCAGCGGCCTCAGCCGCGTGCATATCGGCGCCATCGAGCGCGGCGAAGTGAGTTGCTCGGTCACCGTGCTCGCCCAGATCGCCAAAGCCCTGCAGATGTCAGCTCGGGATCTGCTTCCCGAGTA
The DNA here is from genome assembly GCA_004297005.1 of Nevskiaceae bacterium. Taxonomy (GTDB): domain Bacteria; phylum Pseudomonadota; class Gammaproteobacteria; order Nevskiales; family Nevskiaceae; genus Stagnimonas. The sequence goes on along the minus strand of SCVA01000042.1, from coordinate 18,231 downwards.
AGCCGGCATCCCACCGATCACTGAAACCTAAAAGGAGTCACAGCAATGCCACGCCGCACATTATTTCGACTCGCCTTGCTTGCAGCCCCAGCCTGGTTGGTGGTTGCACCGACCGCCAGCGCGGAACAGCTCGTTTTTGTCAGTGGCGACCGTCTGTCGGCGCGAGACAGCGGCAATCTCTCGATTGAGCTGGACTCGATCGGCTACGCGCTGCCCAATGGTTACGCCGCCATCAGTGCGGATTTCGACCCTGACGACGACCGCTTCTACGTGCTGGGGCTCAGCAATGAGGGTACGTGCGGTGTGTTCTTCGTCGACATTGAACACGCACCGGAACTCGGCGCGGAAGGGACCACGCCGGTTTCGACCGACATCGCTCCGACCGCATGCACTGGGCAGGTCAGCGATATCGAGTTCATTCGCAGCTCGGGGTTTGATGCGGGCCTGCTGGTCGCCGATGGTGCCGAAGTACTGAGCTACGACAGCGACAGCAAGGGCTGGGATCGAATCGCCGTCAGCGACGGCAGTGCCAACCCACCTCGTGTGCTGGCCTTGGGATTGCGAGGGATTCAGGGCGCGGATGCGAGCGAAGCTATCATCGGGAACGGTGACGGGCGCGCCACGCTGAGCGATATCCGGGGTGGCGAGCAGGGAGTCTCCTTGACCAACCCGCGGACCCTGGTCGAGGTGATGGGTCAGATCAGCAGCGACGCCAGCGTAACGCTGCCGGTGGCCTATGACCTTTCCGAGGCGACTGGGCATCGATACTTGCTTGCCGGTGGACAGGTGTTTTCGGTCGATGTTTCCGGAAAGGTGGTTTCGCTAGGTCAAGCCCCGGCAGGGACCATCGCGATGGCCGTCGCCCGTGAAGACGGTGGCAACTACACCGACATCGACGAGATCAACGACTCAGGGACCGGCACCGAGCTGCGCCTGACCACCAGCCAGGGTTCGTTCGAGAATCCGAGATCGACCACCCAGCCAACGGGTGCGCCGGATAGCGTGACCTACCCCTATGGCTGGGTCGCCTTCAAGGTCAAGGACCTTGCGCCGGGCCAAACCGTGCAGGTAACACTGACCCCCTCTGGTGAGGGACCGGTACCGGATCGATACATCAAGTGCGCCCCGGCGCCCAATTGCACGGTGTTCGATGGCGCTACTTTCGCCGGACGAACCGTGACCCTGACGCTCACCGACGGCGGCGCGGGCGATGCCGATGGCCTCGCAAACGGCGTGATCGATGACCCCGGAGCGCTGGCGGTGGCCAAGACGCCGCCCGTGGCCACCCCCTGGCGTGATGAGAAGGGGGGAGCGTTGCCGACACTCAGCGCACTGATGCTGCTCTTAGCCCTGTCCTTACGCCTTGCTTCCACGCAAAGGCCAAACCTGCGCCGCATGCACTAGTCCTTTCTCGCCTGTCCACAATCATCGGAGATCTACGTGAAAAATATCGCTACTCGTTTGTCCCTGCTCAGCTTCCTCCTGCTTTCCGCCTGCACGGTCGGGCAAAAGGTCGGGTCGGACCAATACCAGTCGTTCCAGGAAGGCAAAACCACTCGAGCCGAGATCGTTGCAGCTCTTGGCGAGCCTAATGGCAGCAGCTGGGTGGGACAGGAAGAAACGCTGAGCTACAGCTTTGTCGCCAGCGACAAGCGGGGCTACATCCCGGTGGTTGGCGCCATCCTGCTGGCTGTCGACGGCGTGAAGAGCGAAGTGCAGGTCTGCGGCTTTACGGTGGACGCCAAAAAGCTCCTCAAGGTCAAAACCTGCTCTGGCTCTGCACAAAAGGTCGGCGGCCTGACCGGCTGAAGGCGGCGCCTCGAATCGTTTTAACCGCCGGCGAGCACTTGGCTGCAATGCCGTCGTATCCATAGTTCGCAGAACAGCGGGGAATTCTTCCCCGCTAATCCCAACCCGCCCGCAATTGAAGGGCATTGAAGGGCATTGAATAGAGGAAAGATCGATGAAACTGCATTACGTACTCGCAGCAGCTTGTTTGCTGGCGGCCTGCGGGAAAAGTCTGGACGGCACCTACTCCGGGACCATGGGCAGCTTTGAGTTCGAGCGTGACGGCAAAGTAACCGTTGAAATCTTCGGGATGGAGCGGCAGCTTGCCTACAGGATTGACGGCAACAAGGTGCTGATTGGTGGCGCTGAGGGTGGCGACGGCGGCGATATGGTGCTGCGTATTCAGGACGACGGCAGCCTCAGCGGCATGGGGCAGACGCTGGTCAAGAAAAAATAGCCCGCCTGAAACCGAAAAAGTCGCTCGGGGCTGCGCCGACGAAGCCTGAACCAACGGTTCTGGCCCGAGCCTCCACCAACTGAGCCATCCCGGATGGCAGATCCACAATGAAAACAATCGACCTTCTTGGACATTCAGTGTCCATCGAATTCTTGAAAGGAACCGTGCTGGACTGCAGCGTCAGCCATAAGACCCATATCTCCGGCGGAGGATCGCTGCATTACGGGCGAGGAGCACCGGTTGCCAATGTCACATCGCAAGTAGTCAGCGAGACCAAGCTCTTCCTTGAAACCGCGTCGGGGGAGCGCTCGTTCACACTGATTGGTGAATTCGACCTGCGCCGGGGACATGACATCTCGGTCGTCCTTGCCAGTCGTGGCCAGCGAAATCTAGCCTTCGGAATCCTCAACCATTCATTGGGCCGAAAGCGGCACAGGGTGGGCTCTGCGGTCGCCGAGGATCTGGGTATCGCTGTCGCCTACCCCAAATGGCGCGACGCGCTGCATGTTGGGGTAGCGATGATTGGTGCCGCTCCGATCGGATGGACGTTGGCCGATGACGGCTCGGGCGGGGTTCTCGCCATGCTTCTCGCCTTTGCGGCCTACGTCTCATGGAATGCGCTGAGAACGCGACGCCGGAATCGGCAGGCCGACGCCGCGCTCGAAGCGCTCATAGACCCACTATGACGCCGGGCCCTGGCCTGGGCCCCACCGTCGATTCCGAATTAGATCGGTGATGGTTGCGGCACGGTAAAATGCCGCCCATGCAAGAAACCCTCGTCGAATTCCCCAGCCGCAAGTCGGCCGCGCCGGCCGAGAAGGCGCGGCTGGAGTCCAACAAGCTGGCCAAGCGCCTGCGCCGCAACGTCGGTCAGGCGATCATGGATTACGGGATGATCGGCGAGGGCGACCGGGTGATGGTCTGCCTGTCCGGCGGCAAGGACAGCTACACCATGCTCGACATCCTGCTCCAGCTCCAGGCCAAGGCGCCGGTGCGCTTCGAGCTGCACGCGGTCAACCTCGACCAGAAGCAGCCGGACTTCCCCGAGCACATCCTGCCGGAGTACCTCAAGGCCAAGGGCGTGCCGTACACGATCCTGGAGCAGGACACCTATTCGGTGGTGAAGCGCAACATCCCCGAGGGCAAGACCATGTGCTCGCTGTGCTCGCGGCTCCGGCGCGGCGCGCTCTATACCTTCGCCAAGCAAGAAGGCTACAACCGCATCGCGCTGGGGCATCACCGCGACGACATCGTCTCCACCTTCTTCCTCAACCTGTTCTTCGGCGGCAAGCTCGCTGGCATGCCGCCCAAGCTGCTCTCGGACGATGGCGCCAACGTGGTGATCCGGCCGCTGGCCTATTGCCGCGAGGACGACATCGCTGCCTACGCCGCCGAGCGCGCCTTCCCGATCATCCCCTGCAATCTCTGCGGCTCGCAGGAGCAGCTCCAGCGCAAGCAGGTGCGCCGGATGATGAACGAGTGGGAGCGCGAGTGGCCGGGCCGTACCGAGACCATCTTCCGCGCCATGTGCAATGTCGCGCCCAGTCAGCTCGCCGACCGCGAGCTGTTCGACTTCGCCAGCCTCGGTGGCGATAGCGCCCCGGCGGCCAGTTGGCTGGTCGGTGAGGCTGTGGGCGAGACACCGGTCTCCAGCGCGGCCTGATTTGCCGAACGCCAGGGCCCAGCCGTTACCGTTGCTGGCGCACAATGCGGGGCCCGTTCGTTTCCGACTCCGCATGAGCCTGCACGTCTTCCGCGTCGCCACGCCAGCCTTGTTGCTGGCGCTCGCGCCGTGTCTGGCCCAGGCGCAGGAGGCAGCTCCCAGTTCGCAGCCTGCGCCGGCGCAGGCTGAGTCTGCCGCGACCACCCAGCCGGAGCCGGCAACCCCAACGGTGGAGCCTGCGGCGACGAGCCCTGGCGAGGCGCCTGCCGTCAGCGTTGACCCGCCGCGCGCGGCGGCGGTGGAACGGGTGACGGTGGACTTCCACATCACTGGGCTGGAAGAGCCAGAGCTGACCAATGCCTACAACTGGCTGGGCTATGTCGCCGAAGACCAGCGCGAAGGCCTGGTGCCCAATCGCCTCAAGACCTTGCACGACGAGGCCGAGAAGAGCATCGCCAAGTCCTTGCAGCCCTACGGCTATTACCAGCCGCGGATCAGCAAGCGGCTGGAAGGCGGCCCCAAGGACTACTTCGCCTACTACAGCGTCGAGCGCGGGCCGTTGGTGCGCTGGTTGCACGCGGATATCCGGCTGAGCGGACCTGGCGCCGAGGCCCTGCAGGAGAGGGCGCAGGTACTGGGGCCACCGACCGGCGCCCGTCTGCGGCACTCCGAATACGAGGACAGCAAGGACCGGCTGCTGGCCCTGGCCCACGGCGAGGGTTACCTCGACGCCAGCTTCAGCCAGGCCGAGCTGCGCATCGATCCCGAGCAGGGCAGCGCGCAGGCGGTGCTGGTGCTGGACACCGGGCCGCGGTGGCAGTTCGGCGAAGCGGTGATCGAGGGGGACAGCCGCATTGACGAGGACGTGATCCGCCGCTACCTGCGCTGCGTGCCCGGCGAGCCCTATTCCCAGCAGAAGCTGCTCGACACCCAGTTCGCCCTTACCGATCTCGACTACTTCTCCAAGGTGGAAGTTGGTGGCCTGCGCAGCCAGGCCAGTGAGGGGCGCATTCCGGTGCAGGTGCGCGTCGAGCACTCCAAGTCGCGGCGCGACGACTTCGGTCTCGGCTATGGCACCGACACCGGCGCGCGTGCCTCGGTAGGCACCGAGTTCCGCCGCTTCAACTCGCGTGGCCACAAGTTGCGGGTGGCGGTGCGCGCTTCGCAGAAGCTGTCCGGCGCCAGTGGCGAATACCGGCTGCCGATTGGCAACGAGCCCGGGGAATACGTCGGCCTTTCCGGCGATGCCGGCGAGGAAAGCCTGAGCTACGGCGTGGAGCGCAAGTACAGCCTGGCCGCCAGTCTCAACCGTCTGGATGGCGACTGGGATCGCCGCTACTACCTCAAGTTCCAGCGTTCGCTGTTCGACTTCGCCGAGGGTGAGGACAGCGCGGTGTCGGTGCTTGCCCCCGGCCTGACCCTGTCGCGGCAGTGGTTGGACGACCCCGCCTACGCCCGCTACGGCTTCAGTTTCTGGGCCGACGGCCACGGTGGCCAGAAGGGTCTGCTCTCCGACGCCAGTTTCCTGCAGGGGCGGATGCGCCTGAAAGGCGCGCTGCCGCTGGGGCGCGAGGGTCGGCTACTGGCGCGGGTGGAGATCGGCGCCACCGCCGCCGCCGAATTCAACAAGCTGCCGCCGGACGAACGCTTCTTCGCCGGTGGCGACCAGTCGGTGCGCGGCTACAGCTACCAGTCGATCGGCGCCTCGCGCGACGACAACGGCGGCGTCATTGGTGGCCGCTACCTCAATGTCTTCAGCCTGGAGGCCGAGCGCGCGATCAAGGGCGCCCTCGGCTTGGCGTTGTTCGGCGATGCCGGTGGTGTCGGCGACTCGCCGGCGCCGGAGCTGCACTTCGGTGTCGGCCTGGGCCTGCGCTACCGCGCGCCGTTCGGCAGCGTCACTGTCGATCTCGCGCACCCGCTCGATCCCGGCGAACCGGTGGTGCGTCTGCACCTGGGCGTGAGGGTGGGCCTGTGAAACTCCTGCACCTGCTGCTCAACCTGTTGCTGGCGATCGTTTCCGGCAGCCTGGTGCTGGCCGTGGTCGGGCTGGTGTACCTGGGCGTCGCCGGCGCGCCGCTGGCGGTGGAACTGGCGCAGCGCTTTCTGCCGGCCGGTCAGTTGCAGGTCGCACAGGCCAGCGGCGGCCTGTTCGGGCCTCTGCACCTGGAGGGCCTGGTATTTGAGAACGACACGGCGAGGGTGGAGCTGGACCGTCTCGATCTCGACTGGCGTCCCTCGCGCCTGCGTCTGCGCCAAGTGCGCATCACCCGGCTCGACGCCGGCCATCTGCGGCTGACCCTCAAGCCGACCCCGCCGACTCCGTCGCAGCCGCTGCTGACTCAGTTGCCGATACGCCTGCGGCTGGACGACGCGCGGCTGGCGCAATTCGAGCTGGTCCGCAGCGAGGATCCGCCGGGCAGCGAGCCGCTGGTGATCAGCGCCATCGAGGCGCGGCTGATCTGGCGCAAGGATCACATCCGTATCCAGCACTTGGCCGCCCGCCATGCGCTCAGCGGCCCCGTGCAGGCCAGCGGCGAACTGGTGCTGGAGCCGCGGGCGCTGCGTTTCGAGCCGGTGCAACTCCTCGGGCCTGGCCTGGTGGTGGTGCAGGGCCGCCTCGGGCTGATGGGTGAGCAGACCCACCTGGGCCTGGGCGCGCGCCAGTTGCGCTGGCCACTCACCGGGCCGGCGCAGGTGGAGCTGCCGCGCCTGCGTCTGGGCCTGCACGGAGTCGTTACCGAGCAGGTGCAGGCGCGCATCGACGTCGAAGGCCGGCTGCGCGCGGCCTTGCCGGCCGGAGTCGAGGCCACTCCGGTGGAAGTGGGACTGGAGGCGGTTGCCCGGCTCGGTGCCGAGTCGCTGCAGCTCGAGCGTCTGCGTCTCGGCAGTCCCGGTGAACAAGGCGGCCTGAGTGCGCAGGGCCGCGTGCAATGGGCGCCGGTGCTGGCGGTGGAAGCGGAAGCCCGGCTCGAGCAGGTCAATCCCGGCCTGCTGTTTCCCGACTTCCCCGGCCAGATCAACGGCCGGCTTTCCGCGCACACCGTCGGCGACCTCGCGCGGCCACAGGTGCAGTTCGATGGCCGCTTGGCCGATTCGACACTGCGCGACTACCCGCTCGCGCTCGAGTTGCGCGGCAGTGCCGAGGCCTATCAGGGTGAAACCCGCTTGGCGTTCGACAGCCTCGATCTGCGCAGCGGCAGCGCCCGACTGCAATTGCAGGGGCGACTGCTGCCCCTGCTCGATGCCAAGGCGGAGTTGGTGGCCGGCGATCTGCACGACCTGCTGCCGGAGCTGGGCGGCGCGCTCCAGCTCAAGGCGCAGGCCAAGGGGCTGACGAGCAACCCGGCACTGCGCGTGGAAGGCGAAGTGCGGAACCTGCGCTACCAGGACCAACAGCTCGCGCGCCTGATCCTGAACATCGACTACGACCCCGCGCGCCCATCCAAGGCTGCGTTGACGGCCGAGGGCCTGGTCAGTGGTGAAACCCGCCTTCAGCACCTGGGCCTGAACCTCGACGGTCGCGCCGAGCAGCACCACATCGCTCTCAGCGCGCAGCTTTCGGCGCCCAAGAGCAGCCTGGAACTTGGCGCCGACGGCGGCCTGGATCTCGCCAAGCGTCGCTGGCGGGGGCGGCTGAGCAGCAGCCGGATGCAGCCGCCGTATGGCCCGGCCTGGACCCAGGAAGCGCCGGCCGCGGTGCAGGCCGAGGCCGCGCTGCAGCAATTGGAGCAGACCTGCTGGCGCATCGACGGCAGCGGCCGCGCCTGCCTGAGCCTGCGTCGGGCGCCGCCCCTGCTGCATCTGGAATCCGTGCTGTCCGGCATCAACACCGCGCAGTTCGCCGGCCTGCTACCCGAGGGCCTGAGCCTGGAGACCGTGCTCGACGGTCAGGCGCTGGTCGAGCTGCGCGGCAGCACGCCGACCCGTCTGGACCTGCAGGTGCAGAACAGCGCCGGGCGCCTGCGCCTGCCCGGTGCCCCGGACCAGCAGCTCCAGCCGGGCCGGCTGTCGTTGCGTCAGGAGGGGGGGCAGTGGCGCGGCCACGCCGAACTGCGGCTCGATCATCTGGCGCTGAGCGCCGATGCCAGCTTGCCGGTGCGCGCGGGCGCACTGGCCACGCTGCCGCTCGCTGGCCGTCTGCAACTCTCGGTGCCGGAGTTGGCCTGGCTCGAGCCCTTGCTGCCGGGCGTCACGCAGGTGGCCGGCCGCGTCGACGGCGATTTCAGCCTGGCGGGCAATCTCGCCGAGCCGCTGATCGACGGTCGGCTGTCGCTAGAAGGTGGGCAGGCCCACATCGAGGCCGCTGGAATCCAGCTACAGGAAGTGCAGGCGGAATTGCGCGGCGGGTTCAACACGCCGCTGCAGATCGCCGCGAGCGCAAGGTCCGGGGAAGGTCAGATCAGCCTGCGCGGCCAGGCCGATCTGCGCGCATTGACCACGGTCCTGGACATCCAGGGCGAGCAACTGCAGGTCGCCAACCTGCCCGACGCGCGGGTCTGGGTGAGTCCGCAACTGCGCTTTATACGCACGGCGGAGGCGATGAGCCTCGACGGCGAGGTGCTGGTGCCACGCGCCGAGATCACGCCCCGCAAGCTCGGCGGCGGCGTGGTCAGTGCCAGCAGCGACCAGGTGATCGTCGGCGAGGCGCCGCAGGAGAAGAGCCTGCCGCTGACGGCGACGGTGAAAGTGCGGATGGGCGAGGCGGTGCGCTTTGCCGGCTTCGGCCTCAAGGCCCGCATCGGCGGCGACCTCACCGTGCTGGAGCGACCGGGCACCAGCAGCACTCAGGCCTTCGGCGAGCTGCAATTGCTGGACGCGGTCTACAAGGCCTACGGCCAGGACCTGCAGTTGTCCACCGGCCGCATCCTGTTCAGCGGTCCGATCAACAAGCCGGCGGTGGACCTGCGCGCGGTGCGCAAACCCAACGACGAGGTCACCGTCACCCTGCATGTGCGCGGCACTCTGGACAAGCCCAGTTTCGACCTCAGCTCCAGTCCGGTGATGACCCAGGAACAGCAATTGGGCTGGTTGCTGCTGGGGCGGCCGCTGGAGTCGGGCGGCGATTTCTCCGCGGCGGCGGCGGCGCTGTCGCTGGGCCTCGCTGGCGGCGACCAACTGGCCAAGAAGCTCACCCGTGGCCTCGGCATCGACACCATCAGCCTGGGCGCCGAGGCCGGCGAGAGCAGCGATCAGGCGCGTTTCACGGTCGGCAAGTACCTCTCGCCCAAGCTGTACGTGAGTTACGGCGTCGGCCTGTTCGCCAACGGGAACGTGCTGCGGTTGCTCTACGACCTGGGCAAGGGCTTCAAGCTGCGTACCGAGTCCGGGCAGGAGTCCGGTGGCGACTTGCTGTACTCGCGGGAACGCTGAGCGGGCGGACCGGATCCCTCGGCGCTCAGCGCAGCGCGGTGCCGGCCACGTCCAGCAGCCTGCGGCTGGCCGACGAGGCCGGCTTGCGGGTGCTGGCCGGTTTTTGCTGCGCCAGTTCGCCAATGAAGCGGTTCAAGGTCTGCAGGGCCTCGCCACGGCCGTCCTTGATGCGCCCCTTCATGTTCGAGCGGTAGTAGTCCTCGTTGGCGAGGAAGCGGTCGATGTCGCTGGGGGTGAGGCCGCGCAGGCTGGCCTTCATGCCCACGCCCATGCGCTCGATCAGATGGGCATTGAGGCGCTGCTCGAAGGCGTCTTCCGGAATCGCCAGGATCGGCTTGCCGAAATGCACCGCCTCGCCGATGGTCTGGTTGCCGGCGGTGGAGATCACCGCCCGGCAGCGCGCCAGGTCGTGCACGAACCACTCGTTGCTGGGGGCGCGGAAATCGAGGTTCTCGACCTTGCCCCGGTGCGGAGTGCCGTAGATGACCACCGGCACGTCGAGCAAACGCAGGGCACGGTCGATGTGCGGCAGGTACTGGTGCTGGCCCTTGTTGAAGTAGGCGAGCAGGAAGTCGCCGCGGCTGGGCTTGGCGCGCAGCACCTCGTCGCGCAGCATCGGCCCGACGATCTTCACCCCCGGGTACTTGGGCTCGGCCTGGTAGAAGCTGGAGATCAGGATGCGCTCCGGCACGCCCATCGCCGCCCGGTAGCCGATGGCGTCGCGCATGCCCAGGTGCCAGAGGTCGGGCGGAAAGTGGGGCTTGCAGTAGGCGAGGATGCCGACGTGGTCGAAGCTGATGCGCGGGATCCCCAGGCGCCGGGCCGCGCGGTGGGTCCAGGCCTCGGAATCGCTGATCACCAACTGGATGTCGCGGTCCTTGAACTCGCGCTCGACCTGTTCCATGCCGTGGCCGCGCAGCAGCAGGTCGGCCATCGGCGACAGGTTTTCCACCACCGTCTTGAGCGCCGAATGGCCGCCGCGGTCGTTGTAGCGGTACCCGATCATCGGGATCCGCACGGTGGGGAAGTGTGGCGCCAGCACTTCGTAGGCGTCGTTGGAGGTGAACACCGTCACCTCGTGCTCCTGCATCAGTGCCGGCAGCACGCTCAGGCTGCGCATGGCGTGGCCGCGTCCGTAACCCATCACCCCGTAGGCAATCCGCATGTCCGGCTCCGTTCTTTTTTCACGCCTCGCAGGCTAGAGCGCCGCGGTAATGGCGCCATGACAGTTCGGAGAAGACTTCGTGACCGTCAAATGAAGGAACGATGACGCGCCTTCGGCACGCGGCCCCGGTATCATCCCGACAGAGCAATCACGCTCGTAACCTGTTGCAAGACTTCAAGTGGACTTCACCAATCCCGAACTCTGGATCGCCCTCATCACCCTGGCGGCCCTGGAAATCGTGCTCGGCATCGACAACATCATTTTCCTGTCGATCATGGCCAACAAGCTGCCCGAGCATCAGCGCGCCCGCGCCCGCATCATCGGCCTGGCCGGCGCCTGCCTCACCCGCGTCGGACTGCTGATGTCGCTGGCTTGGCTGGCGCGCCTCACCGAGCCTCTGTTCCACCTGGCCGGCCATGGCGTTTCCGGCCGCGACATGATCTTGCTCGGCGGTGGTCTGTTCCTGCTCGGCAAGAGTGCGCTGGAAATCCACGAGCAGGTGGAGAGCACCGATGGCGGCCACGGCCCGGAGGATGTCATCGGCAAGGTCGCTAGCATCAGCTTCGCCAGCGTGATCGTGCAGATCATGATCCTCGACATCGTGTTTTCGCTCGATTCGGTGATTACCGCCGTCGGCATGACCAACAACATCCCGGTGATGGTCACCGCCATCGTCATCGCCATCGGTGTGATGATGTTCTTCGCCGGCGCGGTGTCGCGCTTTGTCGAAGAGCACCCGACCATCAAGATCCTGGCGCTGTCGTTCCTGATCATGATCGGCATGGTGCTGATCGGCGAGGGCATGGGCTTCCATGTGCCCAAGGCCTACGTCTACTTCGCGATGGGCTTCTCGGTGGGTGTGGAGATGCTCAACATCCGCATGCGCAAGCGCTTGCAGAAAACCGCGGACTAATCGTGGTCAGGCTCGCCGCGGCTGTCGCCGCCACCCTGCTGCTGCCGGCGGCAGGGTGGGGCGCGGACCCCGCGAGCCTGGAGGTGCCTTTGTCCACCTTCGGGCGTGGCACCACCGTCGCCTTCGCTGTGCTGCTGGCGCTGGCCATTGTCTGGATCCTCTGGCTGCGTGCCGAAATCGGCAAGCGCCGGCGCGCGCAATTGCGTGCTGAGCTGGCCGAGCGTCGTCTGAGCGAGCTGGCCGCCGCGATTCCGGGGGCGTTGTGGCAGTTCCGGCGCGAACCGGACGGGCGGCAGTACTACAGCTACATGTCCGAGGGCATTCGTCGGATCACCGGCCGCACTCCGGAAGAAACCAATGTCCTGATGCAGACGCAGGCGTTTTCCTCCGTGCACCCTGAGGACAAGGAGCGCTTGCAGGGTTTCATGCAGCGCCTCGCCGACAAGGACGGACTCGCGGAAGAGCGCTACCGTCTGCAAACCAGCACGGGCGACTGGCGCTGGGTACGATCCGCCGCCGTTGGCCACCGTCTGCCTGGAGGCACCCTGGTGTGGAACGGCATCACGCTGGACGCCACCCGCATCCAGGACGCCGAGCAGGCATTGCGGACCGCACGCCTGCAGATGCAGGAGCTGATCGACAGCGTGCCGGGCGCGGTCTGGCGGCTGCGCCTGAGCGCGGACGGCCGCTACCTGGTGGACTACGTCAGCGAGGGTGTGAGCCTGGTCAGCGGCCGGACCGCCGTTGACCATCTGGGCGATGTCGAGGGCACCTTGAGCACCTTGCTGGCCGAGGACAGGGAGCGGCTGCTGGTGGCGCTGGAGAGCTCGGCGCGGGAGGGTAGCCTGCTGCAAATCGAGGTCCGCCTTTGGGCCGCCGACGGCAGCCTTCGGCACCTGTTGGTCCGTGCCAATGTCAGTCGCAATGCCCAGGGGGAGCCGGTATGGACTGGGGTTCTGCAAGACATGACCGAGCACCGTGGCTTGGAGGCGGCGCTGGTCGCCGCGCGTTCTCGGCTCGACGACATCGTCGCCAACTTTCCCGGCACCATCTGGCAGTTGCGGCGGGACGGTCAGGGCCGCGAAGCGCTGACCTACCTCAGCGAGGGCGTGGCCCGGCTGGTCGGCTTGCCGACGGAGGCGCTGCTGGGCCAGCCGCCGAGCGTGCTCGACCACATGCTGTCCAGCGAAGATCTCGAGCGCGTGCGCCGGATTCTGGAACAGGCCGTCGACAGTCCGCATCCGGTCAGCTTCGATTACTGCCTGCGCCCCGATGCTGGCGATCCGCGCTGGGTGCAGGTCACCGCGACCGGGCGGCGCGGAGCGGACGGCGAGGTGGTCTGGAACGGCGTGGTGCTGGATGCCACCGAGCAAAAGCAAATGGAGCTGGACCTGAAGCGTGCGCGCGCCGCCGCCGAGTCCGCCAGTCAGGCCAAGAGCCGCTTCCTGGCCAACATGAGCCACGAAATCCGCACGCCGATGAACGCGGTGATCGGCCTTTCCTACCTGGCCCTGGACGCCGAGCAGGAGCCGGCCAAGCGCGAGCGTCTGGGCAAGATCAACCGGGCCGCCAAGGCCCTGCTGCGCCTGCTCAACGACATCCTCGAGTTCTCCAAGCTGGAGGCGCAGAAGCTGCGCCTGATGCCGGTCCCGTTTTCGCTGACCGACCTAGTCGACAGTCTGCAACTGCTGGCAGGCACCTCGGCGGCGGAGAAAGGGCTGCGGTTCGGTATTGAGATCGGACCGGGTCTGCCACGCCAGTTGCAGGGCGATGCGCTGCGCATCCAGCAGGTATTGCTCAACCTGCTGGCCAATGCCACCAAGTTCACCGACGCTGGCGAGGTGAATCTGCGCATCCGACGGGCCGAGGAGCCTTCCGCCCCGGGCGGGCTGGCGCTGGCCTTCGAGGTCAGCGATACCGGGGTCGGCATGAGCGAGGCGCAGTTGGCCCGCGTCTTCGATGTCTTCGAGCAGGCCGACGACAGTGCTAGCCGTCGCCACGGTGGCACCGGGCTGGGGCTGACCATCACGCATGAACTGGTCCGCCTGATGGGAGGCGAGATCCGGGTGCGCAGCCAGCCGGGTCAGGGCACGGTGTTCACCGTGGTGCTGCCGCTGGAGCTGCCCGAACATTCGGATCTGGCCCGGACCCTGGCGCCGGTGGCCGAGCCTGAAGAGGCCCTGGGTGACTGTGTCAGCCGCCTGCAGCAGATGCTGCGTCAGCACGACACCGCTGCCCGTGGCAAGGCGCTGGTTCTGCGCTCGATGTTGCTGACCCAGGGTCGCGAGCGCGACCTGGAGCTGCTGGAGCGCCAGTTGGCGGTCTATGACTTCGAGAGCGCGGAGCTGGAGCTGCGGCGCCTGGCCCGGCGCTGGGGGCTGATGGCCTGAGAGGCCGTGTTTTTTGTTGCGCTCTGGGTGTTCCGATCACCGTCGCCGATGGCGAAGTCGGCGCCGGCCGGCCCGGCGGCATGGTCGGTGCGTGTGTTCTGGGTCGCTATTCCCCCCGCCAAACCGCTCCGGGGAGCGCCGGAGCCGATGGCCGGGCCACGCGCGAGCTTACGGTTAGGTAACCTTAGCGAATTGCAGTCAGTACTCGATCCAGTTCGGAGTAGGTTGTGGAGGCAGATAACCGAAAGTCCACCATCCTCGTGGTCGCCGACGGCGCCGACCAGGGCGAGGCTTTGCGTGGCCTGATCAGCCGGCTCGGCCCGCAACCCTTGTTCATCGGTCATCCGGAGCTGGGGCCGGTGCTGGAGTTTCTCGACCCGCCGCCGGAGCTGATCCTGGTCGACGCCTCGATTGCCGACTTCGACCCGGCCGGTATCTGCCAGCGCTTGCAGCGCAATGTCCGCACCCGCTTCACGCCGGTGCTGTTCTTCAATGCCCCGGCCAATTCCAAGACCGAGCTGGCGGCCTTCGACGCCGGTGCCCAGGACTATCTGCGGGCGCCCTTCGACGTGGCGGTGACCTTCGCCCGCCTGCGCCTGCACCAGCAGCTCTACGCCCAGAAGCGCCAGCTCGCCAGCCTGGTGCAGACCCGCACCCGCGAGGTCGCCAACGTCAATCTGGAACTGGTCCGTCGCCTGCGCGTCGCCGCCGAATACAAGGACGACGAAACCGGCGCCCATATCCAGCGCATGAGCCGGGTCAGCGCCCTGCTGGCGCGCGCCGCCGGTTTGTCGGAAGCCGAGGCCGAGCTGATCGAACAGGCCGCGCCCATGCACGACCTCGGCAAGATCGGTATTCCCGACCGCATCCTGCTCAAGGCCAGCCCACTGACTCCGGACGAGTGGCGGGTGATGCGCATGCATCCGGGCATCGGCGCCGGCATCATCGGCAAGCACGACGCGCCGGTGCTGAAGATCGCCCGCCGCATCGCCCTCACCCATCACGAAAAGTGGGACGGCTCCGGCTACCCGCGTGGCCTGAAGGGCGAGGAGATCCCCCTGGTGGGCCGCATTGTCGCCCTCGCCGACGTCTTCGACGCGCTCACCAGCGAGCGCCCCTACAAGCCGGCCTGGCCGGTGGAAAACGCCGTTGCCTATCTGCGCGAGCAGTCCGGCAAGCACTTCGATCCCCGCCTCACCAGCCTGTTCTTGGAGCTGCTGCCGGAGGTGGCGAAGATCCGCGCCGAGCATCCGGACCGTCCGGCGGCGATGTTCGACATGCGCTCGAGGATGAGCGAGACCCTGGTCTAGGGCGCCGCCTCCAGACCTCTCTTCGAGGGCTTCTGGCGCGTCGCCGGTAAACTAGCGCCATGCAATTCGACGCGTACACCCAGACCGACCCCCGCCTCGTCGCCCTCGTCGAAGCCCTCAACCCCGCGCAGCGCGAAGCGGTCACCGCCCCGTCCGAGCACCGGCTGGTGCTGGCCGGCGCCGGCTCCGGCAAGACCCGCGTGCTCACCCACCGCATCGCCTGGCTGATGGCGGTGGAAGGCGTCTCGCCGCATTCGGTGCTGGCGGTGACCTTCACCAACAAGGCCGCCAACGAGATGCGCGGCCGCATCGAGCAACTGGTGAACGTGCCGGTGCGGGCGATGTGGGTTGGCACCTTTCACGGCACCGCCCACAAGCTGCTGCGTCTGCACTGGCGCGAGGCGAAGCTGCCGCAGAACTTCCAGATCCTCGATGCCGACGACCAGCAACGCCTGGTCAAGCGCGTGCTCAAGGGCCTGGACATGCCGGAGGACCGCTTCCCGCCGAAGATGGTCACCGGCTGGATCAATGCCCAGAAGGAAGAAGGCCGCCGTCCGCACCAGATGGCCGACCAGGGCGACTACAGCCAGCGTCAGTTGGTGCGCGCCTACACCGCCTACCAGCAGGCCTGCGAGGCCCAGGGGCTGGTCGACTTCGCCGAGCTGCTGCTGCGCGCCTACGAGCTGTTCCGTGACGTGCCGGCGGTGCGAGAGCACTACCAGGCCAAGTTCCGGCATGTGCTGGTCGACGAGTTCCAGGACACCAACACCCTGCAATACCTCTGGCTGCGCCTGCTCTGCGGACCGGAGGCGAAGATCTTCGCGGTCGGCGACGACGACCAGTCGATCTACGGCTGGCGCGGCGCCAAGGTGGAGAACATCCAGAAGCTCAGCCGCGACTACCCGGGCATCGAGCTGGTGCGGCTGGAGCAGAACTACCGCAGTACCGGCACCATCCTCAAGGCCGCCAACGGCCTGATCGCGCACAACTCCGGCCGCCTGGGCAAGAACCTCTGGACCGAGGACCGCGAGGGCGAGGCGATCCAGCTCTACGCCGCCTACAACGAGTACGACGAGGCGGAGTTCGTGGTCAACCGCATGCGCGACTACCTCGACGGGCATGGCCGCTACAGCGATCTCGCCGTGCTCTACCGCAGCAATGCGCAGTCGCGCGTGCTGGAGGAAATGCTGATCCGCGCGCGCCTGCCCTACCGCATCTACGGCGGCCTGCGCTTCTTCGAGCGCATGGAGGTGAAGGACGCGCTGGCCTGGCTGCGGCTCTTGGTCAACCGCGACGACGACGGCAGTTTCGAGCGGGCGCTGACCACGCCGCCGCGCGGCGTCGGCGCCACCTCGCTGGAAAAGCTGCGCGCCTTCGCCAAGCAGCACGAGCTGTCGCTGTGGAAGGCGGCGCGCTCCGGCAGCGCGGCGCTGGGCCGCACCTCCGGCGCGCTGGGGCTGTTCTTGGACCAGATCGACCTGCTCGACCAGCAGACCCGCGAGCTGCCGCTGGCCGCCAAGATGGAGAAGCTGATCGAGCGCTCCGGCCTGAAGGAGCACTACAAGAAGGAGAAGGGCGAGCAGGCCGAGGCGCGGCTGGAAAACCTCGACGAGCTGATCAACGCCGCCAAGTCCTTCGAGCGGCCGGACGAGGAAGGCCTGGATCCGGTGCTCAACTTCCTTACCCACGCGGCGCTGGAAGCCGGCGAAGGCCAGGCCAACGCCGGCGAGGACGCGGTGCAACTGATGACCCTGCACTCCGCCAAGGGCCTGGAGTTTCCGGTGGTGTTCATGGTCGGCCTGGAGAACGGCCTGTTTCCGTCGATGCGCGCCGTGGACGAGGGCAATCTCGAAGAGGAGCGCCGGCTCTGCTACGTGGGCATCACCCGCGCCCGCCAGCAGTTGACCCTCAGCTATGCCGAGACCCGCCGCATCCACGGCGTCGAGCAGATCTGCGCGCCCTCGCAGTTCTTAAAGGAAATCCCCAGCGAGACCCTGGTCGAGACCCGGCCGCGCGCGGCGGTGCTGCGCAGCAGCTTCGGTGTGCAGTCCGGCCGCGGCAGCTATGGCGGCGGTGGTTTCGGTGGCGCGCCGCGCTCGGGGCTGGGCAGCGGCTACGAGCACGGCAATGCCTGGCGCGAGCGCCAGCAGGAGGGCTACAACCTCAGCCGCCCGGCGCTGTCGGCGAAGATGACCGCGGAAGTCGGCTACGGCGGCTACAAGCTGGGCCAGCGGGTGATGCATCCCAGCTTCGGCGAGGGCACCATCCTGAGCTTCGACGGCGACGGCGAGCGCACGCGGGTGGAGATCCGCTTCGCCAATGCCGGCACCAAGTGGCTGATGCTGGCCATGGCCAAGCTCAGCTCCCTTTAGCGTCGCGCGCCGATGTTCCTCTGGCTGCCTTTCCTGCTGGCGATGTTGCTGGCCGCCGGTCTGCTCTGGCAGTGGCGGCGCGGGCGTCGCCAGCGGCGGGTCTTGCTGAGCCAGCCGCTGGCCGAGGCCGAGCGGGCGTTTCTGCAGGCGCGGATCGCGGCGGCGGCCTGGCTGAGCCCGGCGCAGCGCGAGCGCTGGTTTCTGCAGGTGCAGCGCTTCCGTCATGGCAAGCGCTGGCTGGCCTGCGGCGGTCATGTGCTGGACGAACAGCAGCGCCTGCTGATCGCCGGCCTTGCCTGTCTGCTGCGGCTGCAGGAAGGCGCCGAGCGGCAGCCGCTGTTTCCTGAAATCCGCGAGCTACTGATCTACCCCGACGCCTTTCTGGTGCCGCCGCTACACGAAGCGCTGGAGGACGGTCTGGAGCTGGTGGATGACGCCCCCGACGCGCGCATCGGCGAGCAGGGGCCGGGGCAGGTGGTGCTGTCCTGGGCCGATGTCGAGGCGGCGCTGGCCGGCGACCCGGTGAATGTCGTCGTGCACGAGTTCGCCCATGCCCTGGACGAGGAGAACCCCGCCGGTGAAGGCGCGCCGCCGATGCCGCGCGAGCTGGCGGCGGAATGGGCCGAGGTGATGGGTGCCGAGTACGCCCGCCTGCAACGCCACCGCCGGCCGCCGGTGCTGGACAAGTACGGCGCGCAGAGCCCGGGCGAGTTCTTCGGGGTGGTCAGCGAGGCCTACTTCCAGCAGCCGGAGGCGCTCCAGCTACATCACCCGGCGCTGTTTGCGCTGCTCCAGCGCTA
>SCVA01000041.1 GCA_004297005.1 Nevskiaceae bacterium | reverse complement strand
GGCCCCTTTGGGCCGAGCATCGCAGGTTTACCCCCGCAGGGGGCGCTACGCAGGGGTGTGCTTTCTTTTGCTTACTTTTCTTTGCACAAGCAAAGAAAAGTGAGTCGCCAGGGGGCGAAAGAAAGATCTCAAGCCCTGCGAGGCCAACAGAGCGCGAACGCGCGAACTACCAAGCCAAGCCAAGCCAAGTCGAACTCAACTCAGCTCTTCCGCAATTCCCGTCTCAAAACCACCCCTGCTGCCCGCAAGCCCGCCAGCGTCGCCCCATCCGCCGGCCCCATCCCCCCATACCGCGCCTGCTGATAACGCCGAGTCAAGTCCCCAACCGCCGCCGCCAGTTCCGGCCGCTGCGCCGCCACCCGCGCCGCGAACTCCGCAGCCCCCTCGGAGGGCCGCTGCTCCAGCCCGACGCGGGCCAGCGGCCGCAGCGCTCGCCGCCAGGCCAGCAGCGCCGGGTCGCGCGGCTGTAGCGGCATCGCCCGGCGTAGCGCCAGGGCGCCGAACAGGCCCAGCGCCAGGGCCAGGCTGATGGTCAGGCTCAACATCAGGTCGCGCCAGCCGCTCAGGCCGAAGCGGCTGAGGATCTGTTCCTGCAATTCCGGGCCATAGGCCAGCACCCAGCGGTTCCACTGCGCGTTGGCGTAGTCCCAACTGTCCTGCAGGCGCACCCAGGCGTCGGCGCCGCCACGGCGCAGGCCGAGCGGCAGGGACTCTTCCAGCGACAGCGCCGAAGCCAGGTTCTGCTCGATGCGATTGGGCGCCACCGCAGCGGTGGGATCGACCCGCCGCCAGCCTTCGCCCGCCAACCAGACCTCCGACCAGGCATGGGCGTCGGACTGTCGCACCAGGTAGTAGCCGCCGATGCCGTTGCGCTCGCCGCCCTGATAGCCGGTGACCACCCTCGCCGGGATGCCGGCGGCGCGCATCAGGTTGGTGAAGGCGCTGGCGTAGTGCTCGCAGAAGCCGCGCCGGGTGTTGAACAGGAAATCGTCCACCGGGTCCTGGCCCAGCAGCGGTGGTTTCAGGGTGTAGAAAAAGTCCTGCTCGCGGAACATCCGCAGCGCGGTGTCGATGATCGCAGCATCGTCCAGGCCTTGCGCGCGCCACTGGCTGGCGAGCGCTTGGGCGCGCGGATTGCGCTTGGGCGGCAGACGGGTGGCGTAGCGGCGGGCGCGTTCCGACAGCTCCGCTTGCAGGCGGTAGTCAAGATAGGACTGGATGCGATAGAGCTGGCGCTCGCGCACGGCATTGCGGCTGAGCAGGCGGCCGTCCTGGGTGAGCTTGGCGCCGGCGGGCAGGCTGCTGATGTCCGGCATCTCCAGGGCTAGCAGCCAGAGCGCGCGGTGCGGCTCCAGTACCACCTCGTAGGCCAGCGGCTCGCCGCGTACTTCCAGTTGCAGCGGCTCCTGGCTGAGCGCGCCCAGGCCCTCGCTCCACTCGCGGCCGTCGAAGTCCCAGAACACCGGCCCGCGCCAGTAGCGCTCGCGTGGTTCCGGCACCCGGTTCTCGAAGCGCACGCGGAAGGCCAGTTCGTCGTTGAGGATCAGGCTGGCGATGTCGCCCGGCGACATGCGGTCGGACAGGCCGCTGCGCTCGGCGCCGGCGTCCGAGGGCAGGCCCCAGAGCGGGCCGGGCACGCGCGGGAACAGCACGAACATCAAGAGCATCAGCGGCACCGATTGCAGCACCAGACTGCCGCCACGGCGCAGGGTCAGGCGCAGCGGCAAAGGCTCGCCGGCGTGGTTGGCCTCGATCAGGATCGCGGTCACCGACACCGCGGCCGCGAGCAGGTACAGGAGCGTCCAGATTTCCTGCGAGAACAGGAAGTGGGTGACGCAGATGAAGTACATCAGGAACACCGTGACCATCACGTCGCGGCGCTGGTCCATCTCGGTGAGCTTGAGCGCGGCCATCACCACCAGCAGGGCGACGCCGGCGTGCTGGCCGTTGATGCGGCCGTAGCTCCAGTAGACGCCGACGAAGGCCGCCAGGGTGAGCGCCGCGCGCAAGAGCTTGCCGGGCATCCGCCAGCGACGCCGCGCGGCGACGCCGCGCCAAACGAACACCGCCAGGATCGCCGCCGTCTCACCCCAGGGCAGGCGCGCGAAGTGCGGCGCCAGCACCAGCAGCATCACCGCCAGCAGTCGCAGCAGGCTGGTGCTGTGCAGATAGGTGCGGGCGGTGGTCGCGGGCAGGGCGGCCATGGCTCAACCGCCCTGGAACAGCGCCAGCGCGCGCAGGCAATGCTCGCGCTGGCTGGTGCCGAGGCCGGCGTCGATGGCGAGGCCGGGCAGGCGCAGGGCATAGGGCTCGCGCGACTGCTCGGCCTCCAGCACCCAGCGGCAGAGCTGCGAAAGCCGTGCCTCGACACCGAGGTCGGTCAGCAGTTGGTAGTCCAGTACCCGCTCGCGCGACACGCTCTCGCCGAAGCGCTTCACCTGCGGTAGTTCCAGCTTGGCGAAGCTCTTCCAGTGGATGCTGCGCGGCATGTCGCCCGGCGCGTAGCCGCGCAGGCCGACGAACTCGTCCACGCCCGGCCGCTCGCTGGCGGCAAAGCCGTAGTCGCCGCCGGCCTGTGGCGGTTGCCGGCCGGCCGGGGCCGGCGCGGGATAGACCAGGGCATTCATGTCCAGCTCGATCCAGGTCCAGGCATGCAGGAGGCCGAGCGGAAATTCGGTGGCAACTGCGAAGCGCGGCGCCGGCAGCCAGCCGCGTTTCGGCGCCGGCAAGGGCAACAGCACGCTGACGCTGCCGCCGGCTGGGACATCGACGGTCGCCGCCGGCTCTTCGTCCGGCCAGCCCAGCATCAGCGTGTAGCGGGCGCTGGGAGTCGGGTTTTCCACCCGCACCTCGAACTGCGCCAGCTCGCCGGCGAACACCGGCGTCACCCGGCCGGCATGCAAGCGGATGTTGAGCAGGTTGCCGTGCGTGTGGTGCATGCCCAAGAGGCCCAGGCCGGCGAGCAGGAAGGTGAGCGCGAAGGCCATGCTGTTGGTGTAGTTCATCGCCCCCAGCAGCATCACCAGCAGTAGGATGCCGTAGCCGTAGCCGAAACGGGTCGGGACGATGTAGACGCGGTGGCGCGGCACGCTCACCGGCCCCGGCTGGCGCTGTACGCGCGCCGCGACCCAGGCATTGATCCGCCGGCGCAGGCTGCGCAAGGGGTGGAACAGCACCATCGCCAGGCGCGCCAGGAAGGGATCACGGCCGTCCCGGTTGTAGGCCTCGGGCGGCCTTGTATCCATGACGGGCCGAATTCTCATGAAGACGACCGGATAGGGCTCAGAGCTTGTGAAGAAATCGTAGCGAGCATGGCCTGATGCAAGGAATAGCAGCGCAGCAACCGCAGCGCACTCGTGTGCGTGAGGATTGCGAGCAGCGCATGACGCCGCAGCAGGCCAGCGCAGTAGATTTATTCACAAGCTCAAGGAATTGCCACGGCGTCGAGTATGGCCTCCGGCGTCGGCGCACCGCGCTCGCGCTCGGTGGCCAGCAGGCGATGGCCGGCTACCGCCGGGAACACCGCCTGCACGTCTTCCGGAATCACGCTGCCGCGACCATCAAGCAGCGCCCAGGCCTGCGCGGCACGGCGCAGGGCCAGGCCGGCGCGCGGCGACAAGCCCTGCTTGAGCGCCGGGTGATTGCGGCTGTACTCGATCAGCGCCAGCAGGTAGTCGACCAGGGCCGGCGAAGTCAGTACCTGAGTAACTTGGGCCTGAAGAGCGAGCAGGCGCTCCGCGTCCAGCTCCGGTTCCACTTGCAGCAGCAGGCTGCGGCGGTCCGGTTCCAGCAGCAGCGCGCGTTCCGCCTCGCGTGGCGGAAAGCCCATCGACAGCCGCATCAGAAAGCGGTCCAACTGCGATTCCGGCAGCGGGAACACGCCGATCTGGTCGGCCGGGTTCTGGGTGGCGAGCACGAAGAAGGGTTCCGGCAGGCCGCGGGTCGCGCCCTCGACGCTCACCTGCCGCTCTTCCATCGCCTCCAGCAAGGCAGACTGGGTCTTGGGGCTGGCGCGGTTGACCTCGTCGGCCAGCACCACCTGCGAGAAGATCGGCCCGGGATGAAAGCGGAAGTGCCCATGCTCGCGCTCGAACACCGAGACGCCGAGGATGTCGGCCGGCAGCAGGTCGGAGGTGAACTGCACGCGCTGGAAGGCCAGGCCCAGCACCCGCGAAAGTGCCAGCGCCAGGGTGGTCTTGCCGACGCCCGGCACGTCCTCGATCAACAGGTGGCCGCGCGCCAGCAGGCAGGCCAGCGCCAGGCGCAATTGACGGTCCTTGCCGAGGACGATGCGGCCCAGGGCGTTCAGCACCGCTTGCAGTTCGGAGTTCATGCGCAGAGCGATTTTTTAAGGTTTGATGCGGGCGAGGCGCTCGCCCAGGCGCAGCGGCTGGCGGGATTGCAGCGCTTCCCAGTTGAGCTTCTTGGGCGTGAGCAGGATCACCGTCGAGCCCATGTTGAAGCGGCCCATCTCCTGACCCTTCTGGAACTCGATGGGCCGCATCGGCGCGTAGAACGCCGGAGTCGGTTCGCGGAGGTGCGGCGGGCTCACCTCGCCGGCCCAGGTGGTCTCCAGCGAGCCGACGAACAGCGCGCCAACCAGCACCATCGCCATCGGCCCGAACTCGGTATCGAACATCGCCACCAGGCGCTCGTTGCGGGCGAACACGCCGGGCAGGGCGCGGGCGGTGGCGTGATTCACCGAGAACAGCCGCCCCGGCACGTAAGCCCACTCGCGCAGCTTGCCGGCCACCGGCATGTGGATGCGGTGGTAGTTGTAGGGCGCGAGATAAATGGTGATGAACTGGCCGCCGGCGAACTCCGCTGCCCAGTCCGGCCGGCCGGCGAGCAGGGTCTCGGCGGAATAGGTATGGCCCTTGGCCTGGATCAGCTCGGCGCCCGGCCCGGTGCTGCGGCCGAGCAGGTCGCCAAACTGCGAGACCGCGCCATCCACCGGGCTGACGAAGGCCTCCGGCGCTGCGTCGATGCGGCGCGCGCCGGGCTGCAGGGCGCGGGTGAAGAAGGCGTTGAAATGCTCGAACTTCTCCACCTCGCGAATCTGAGCCTCGTCGAGGCGGATGTCGAAGCCGCGCATGAAGATGCGGATGAAGGCGTTCTTGAACCAGGGTGTGCGGATGCGAGTGAGCGCATGCATGCCGCTGGACAGTGCCCGGGTGGGCAGCACTTGCTGGATGGCGGCGAACAGACGGTCGCCGAAGCTGGCATCGCTGTTCGCCATTAGCCGTTTCCCAGGATGGTCTTGAGGTCGGCGCTCAGGCTGTCGGCCTTGAGCGGGGCAGTGAAGAAGCCGGCCAGTTGGCCCTGCGGGTTCACCAGCATCAGCGCGGTGGAGTGGTCCATGGTGTAGCTCTCGGGCGTGGCGCCCGGCACCTTGGCGTAGACGAAGCTCATGCCGCGCGCCAGCTTCTCCAGCTCAGCGTCGGGCGCGGTGGCGGCCAGAAAGCCGGGGTCGAAGAACTGCACATAGGTCTTCAGCCGCTCCGGCGTGTCGCGGGCCGGGTCCACCGACAGGAATAGCACCTGCACCTTCTCCGCATCGGGGCCTAGCCTGGCCTTGACCGCCTTCAGTAGCGTCAGCGTGCCAGGGCAGATGTCCGGGCAATAAGTGAAGCCGGCAAACACCAGCGTCCAGTGACCATTGAGGCGGGCGTTGTCGAACACCTGGCCGTCCTGATCGGTGAGGCTGAAGGTGGGCAGGGCGCGCGGGGTTTGCAGCAGGGTGCCGGAGGCGATGCTGGTGCTCTTGGGCTGGAGCAGCATCGCGCCTACGGCCAGGCCCAGCGCGGCGGCGACCGCGGCGATGAGCCCGAACAGTGTGTTTCGGGGCATGAAAGGGAGCTGAGTTGGGGCGGGCCCGCCCGGCGAGAGGCGGATAGCGGTGATAATACGGGAATGCTCTCGACCATCTCCGCCGCCGCCGGTTCCCCGCCGCCGGAACTGCATACCGTCCGCGACTATGTGCGCTGGGGCGCTTCGGCCTTTGCCCGCGCCGGCCTGGTGTTTGGCCACGGCACCGACAACGCGCTCGACGAGGCCTTTCACCTGGTGCTCTGGGCGCTGAAGCTGCCGGCCGATCTGCCGGCGATCTACCTGGAAGCCGCGCTCACCGCCGAGGAAAAATCCAGCGTCTGGGCGCTGCTGCGCGAGCGCATCGAAACCCGCCGCCCGGCCGCCTATCTGATCGGCGAGATTCAGTTCTGCGGCCTGCCGTTCACCGTCGATGAGCGCGTGCTGATTCCGCGCTCGCCGATCGGCGAGATGATCGGCCAGGGCTTCCAGCCCTGGCTGACGGTGGAGCCCCTGCGCATCCTCGACCTCTGCGCCGGCTCCGGCTGCATCGGCATCGCCTGCGCGCAGGCCTTCCTGGAGGCGCGCGTCGACCTCGCCGAGCTTTCGCCGGCGGCACTGGAAGTCTGCCGGCTCAACATCGCCCGCCATCATTGCGGCGAGCAGGTGCATGCCCTGGGCTCGGATCTGTTCGAGGCCCTGCAGGGGCAGCGCTACGAGTTGATCGTCAGCAACCCGCCCTATGTGCCGGAGGCCGAGGTCGATGCCCTGGGGCCGGAGTTCCAGCACGAGCCGCGCCTGGCCCTGGCCGCCGGCAGCGATGGCATGGATCTGGTCGAACGCATCCTGCGCGAAGCGCCGGCGCACCTGAGCGAGGGCGGCCTGCTGGTCTGCGAGATCGGCGGTTCGCAGGAAGAATTCAACGCCCGCTTCCCCGACATCCCGGTGTCCTGGCCGGAGTTCGAGCGCGGCGGCGATGGAGTGTTCGTCATCGGCAAGGCCGATCTGGAAGATTGGCTGCAAGGGAACTGAGGCCATATGGGGCTGCGCTTCGTCTGGGACCCGCGCAAGGCAGCGCTGAACCAGCGCAAACATCAGGTCAGCTTCCTGGAAGCCCTCACGGTGTTCGCCGATCCCCTGGCGCTGGTGTTCGACGACCCTGCGCACTCCTTAGGCGAACAGCGACAACTCATCATCGGCCACTCCAGCAAGCCACGCCTGCTGCTGGTGGTCTTCACCGAACGGGACGGCGAGACGCTCCGTATCATTAGCGCACGTCCGGCCACATCCAGAGAACGCCATGACTACCAAGAAAACCGTGCGTCCTAGCCGGCGCGCCCCGGCCATGAGGGCCGAGTATCGGCTGGACTACAGCAAGGCCAAGCCCAACCCTTACGCTTCCCGCTTGCAGGGCGAGGCGCAGGCCGTGGTGCTGGATGCCGACGTCTCCAAGGTTTTCCACACGGCCGAGCAGGTGAACCACGCCCTGCGCACCCTGATGCAGGCCCTGCCCAAGCTGGGGGCCGCGCGCTGATGTCCGGCAACACCTTCGGCAAGAGCTTTACCGTCACCACCTTCGGCGAGAGCCACGGCCCGGCCCTGGGCTGCATCGTCGATGGCTGCCCGCCGGGGCTGCCTCTCCAAGAGGCCGACATCCAGCCCGACCTCGACCGCCGCAAGCCGGGCACCAGCAAGTTCGTCACCCAGCGCAAGGAAGAGGACCGGGTCCGCATCCTCTCCGGCGTGTTCGAGGGGCTGACCACCGGCACCCCCATTGCGCTCCTGATCGAGAACAGCGACCAGCGCAGCTACGACTACGACAAGATCAAGCAGGTGTTTAGGCCCAACCACGCCGACTACGCCTACATCCAGAAGTACGGCATCCGCGACCACCGTGGCGGCGGCCGCAGCTCGGCGCGCGAGACCGCGGCGCGGGTCGCGGCGGGTGCCATCGCCAAGAAGTGGCTCAAGACCCGCTACGGCGTGGATATCCGCGGCTGCCTGGAGCAGATGGGGCCGATCAAAGTGGCGCGCAGCGACTGGTCGGCGGTCAACGGCAATCCCTTCTTCGCCGCCGATACCGCCAAGCTGCCGGAGCTGGAAGCGCACATCGAGATGCTGCGCAGCGCCAAGGACTCCTGTGGCGCGCTGCTATACGTTGAGGCGCAGGGCGTGCCGCCGGGCTGGGGCGAGCCGGTATTCGACCGCCTGGATGCCGACATCGCCCATGCGCTGATGGGCATCAACGCGGTGAAGGCGGTGGAGATCGGCGACGGCTTCGGCGTGGTCGATCAGCGCGGCAGCGAGCATCGCGACGAGCTGTCGCCGGAAGGCTTCCTGTCGAACCACTCCGGCGGCATCAGCGGTGGCATCTCCACCGGCCAGACCGTCTACGCGCGGCTGGCGATCAAGCCGACGTCCTCGATCCAGATTCCCGGCAAGACTATCGACCAGGATGGCCAGGCCACCGAGATGATCACCACCGGCCGCCACGACCCTTGTGTCGGCCTGCGTGCCACGCCCATCGCCGAGGCGATGCTGGCCCTGGTGCTGATCGACCACGCCCTGCGCCAGCGCGCGCAGAACGGCGATGTGGTGCCGTCCACGCCGCGGATTCCGGGCGAGCCGCGCTAGATGTCACGCATCTCCGGCGTAGGCGTCGCCTACGCCTGTGGCGCCGGTGCGCTCTGGGGCTTTTCCTTCATCGGACCACTGTTGGCTACCGATGCGCCGCCGGCGCTGGTCGCGGCCGGCCGTTACGTGGCGTATGGAGTCGCCGCGCTGGTGCTGCTGGCGGCGAGCGGCCGCCTGAGGCAGGAAGGCAGCGCCTGGCGCGATGCCTTGGTGCTGAGCCTGCTCGGCAACCTGCTGTATTTCGTCTGCCTCTCGGCTTCGCTGCAACGTGCCGGCGTGGTGCTGCCGACGCTGATCATCGGCATGCTGCCGGTGACCATCCCGCTGGCGGCCTGCCTGCTGGAACGGCGGCGTCCTAATGCCTACCAGCTCGCCGGCTTCGCGCTGACCATCGCCGGCACCAGCCTGGCGCATCCGCAGGTCGGCAACTACGTGGCGCCGGACGTCGCCGGCGGCGTGCTGCTGGCGGTGCTGGCGCTGGGCCTGTGGACCGCGTTCGCGCTCGCCAATGCCCGGCTGTTCCGTCACCATGCCGCGCTCGACGGCCAGACCTGGTCGGCGATGCAGGGCGCGGCGGCGCTGCCGTTCGCGCTGGCGCTGGGCGCGGTGAGCGGGCAGGGCGTGTTCGAGGGGTTGGACTGGCCGCGCTTTCTCGCCGTGAGCCTGCTGATGGGCCTGTTCGGCTCGCTGCTCGCCAACAGCCTCTGGAACGCCGCCAGCCGCCATCTGCCGGCGGCACAACTGGGGCCGATGATCGTCGCCGAGACCCTGGCCGGGCTGCTCTACGGCCGCATCTGGAGCGGCGTGCCCTGGCCGCTGGAAACCTGGGTCGGCGCGGCACTGCTGGTGGCCGGCGTGCTGCTGGCGGTGCGTGTGCCACGATCCGCCCCCGCGCCGCTCGGCGCCTGATTGCCGCGAGTCACTACATGGCCCTGAAAGCCACCATCTGCAAAGCCGAGCTGAACATCGCCGACATGGACCGCGGCTACTACGCGGACCATAGCCTGACGCTGGCCCAGCATCCTTCCGAAACCGACGAGCGCCTGATGCTGCGCCTGCTCGCCTATGCGCTTTACGCGCACGAGCATCTGGCCTTCACCAAGGGCTTGAGCGACCCCGACGAACCCGATGTCTGGCAGAAGGATCTGACCGGCGCCATCGAGCTGTGGATCGACCTCGGCCAGCCCGACGAGAAGCGCATCCTCAAGGCCTGCGGCCGCTCGCGGCAGGTGGTGGTGCTCTGCTACGGCAACGCCGCCGGCCCCTGGTGGGAAGGCATCGCACCCAAGCTGGAACGGGCGCGTAACCTGGTCGTGCGGCGCTTCCAGACCGTCGGTGACACGCCGCTGGCCGCCTTCGTGCAGCGGAACATGAGCCTGCAATGCACGATTCAGGACGGCCAGCTCTGGCTCTCCGACGGCAGCCGCAGCGCGCAGGTGGATTGCCTCACCCTCAAGTAGCTCGGAAGCTCCTTCCCCCGCTGGCGGGGGAAGGCTGGGATGGGGGCGTTGGGCTTTAGCGTCAACCTTGCCAAACCGCCCCCTCCCTGACCCTCCCCCGCAGGCGAGGGAGGGGACGAGACCATTCAGCCTTCCAGCTTGCCGAGAAAATCCATCTTGCCGATCTCCACGCCGTTGTGGCGCAGGATGTTGTAGCCGGTGGCGGCGTGGAAGTAGACGTTGGGCAGCACGAAGTTGAACAGGTAGTCCTGGCCCTTGAACTTGATCGGGCCGCTGCGCATGGCGAGCACGATCTCCTTGCTCTCGCTGCCCTCGAAGGCCTTGGGGTCCAGCCCGCGCAGAAACTCGATGGTCTTGTCCAGGCGCGCCACCAGTTCATCGAACGTGGTTTCGCTGTCCTCGTACTTCGGCACGTCAGTGCCGGCCAGGCGCGCGCCGCCGCCCTTGGCCATGTCGCTGGCGATCTGCACCTGCTTGGTCAGCGGCAGCATGTCGGGGAACAGGCGGAAGCTGGTGAGCACCAGCGGGTCGAGCTTCTTGGCCTCAGCATAGGCCTTGGCTTTTTCCAGCACGGTGATGAAGTTGCTCAGCACGCGCACCAGCACGGGCACGGAAGCCTGGTACATGGAAACCGACATGGGATTCTCCTTGGATTGCGGATTGCGGATTGCGGATTGCGGATTGCGGATTGCGGATTAGGCGGCGCTGAGACTGAAGCCGGCGCGCGGAGCATGCACCCGCAGTTCGCCGGCGCGGGGATCGTGACGTTGCAGCACCAGCTCGTAGGCCGAGGCGTGCAGCAGCAGGCCCTCCACTGGGTCGCAGCCGTAGTCGCTGGCGCGCAGCACCACGCGCTCGCCGACTTTCAGGCCGTTCGGCTCCTGTAGCGGGCCGTCGAAGTCCAGCCAGCCCTCGCTGGCGCGCGCCGCCTCCAGCGCCGCGTCGGCGCTGATCTCGGTCGGGTAGCCGTAGCCCAGGGCGCGCATGCGCTGCTCCCAGGCCATCAGATTGCGCAGCGGCTCCAGCAGGGCGGCGACGCCGGCGTTGTCGCGCACGAACCAGATCGGGTGCCAACAAACAAAGTCGGCCAGCGTCGGTGCGTCGCCGAGCAGGAAATCGCGCCCGGCCAGTTGCGCGTTCATGGCATTGGCAGCCGGCAGGAAGTGGGTCTTGTACAGCTCCGGGCTGGGCCGCTTGGCGCTGCCTCCGGTGAACAGCTCCTGGCGGTCGCGCGAGAACTGCTGCATCTGCTCCGGCCCCAGGCGGGCGATCATGGCCTTCAGGCCCTCGGGCTGGAACACCGTGGCGACCGCGCCGAAGAACAGCGCCTGCTCGTAGCCGGCATAGGCCAGGCAGCTCATGCGCTGGGCTTCCGGGATCAGCGCCGGACTCGGGTATAGGCGTTCCAGCACCCGCACCATCAGTGCGGTATCGAGAATCACATCCCGGCCAACCTGAAGCACCGGCGTCTTGCGATAGCCGCCGGTGAGCGCCGCCAGATCAGGCTTTGGCGCCACCATGGGGATCTCCACCGAGCGCCAGGCCAGGCCCTTGTAACCGAGGATCGCGCGGATCTTTTCGGAGTAAGGGGACATGGGGTAGTGGTGCAGGATCAGGTCGCGCATTGGGCGGGTGGGGCGGGGTTGGGGTGCGCAGGATACGCTGGTGCCGGGTGGGCTGGGATTCCCCCTGATCCTTAGTCCTAGGAGTATGGGGGGCTTGCTTCTTCGTGTTGGCGTGCTGTGTTGTGGTTCGCGCGTTCGCGCTCTGCTGGCCTCGCAGGGCTTGATAGCTTTTTTTCGCCTCTTGGCGACTCACTTTTCTTTGCTTGTGCAAAGAAAAGTAAGCAAAAGAAAGCACCCCCCTGCGTAGCGCCCCC
>SCVA01000040.1 GCA_004297005.1 Nevskiaceae bacterium | reverse complement strand
GCCACTGGGTGCGCCATCGCACAGATCAGCGCCGCCGCGAAGTTCACTGTGTCGTCGGGCTCACCGAGCCCCGGTCATACCGAGAGCCTAGTTAGTTAGATGGAGTGCCTGCACATGAAACCCAACAACAGCCCCAGCAGAACCCGGATTTACCTTGCCGCTGCGGCGGCCATCGCCCTGTCGGTGTTCACCGGCCTGGCCCAGGCGGCGGCCACCGCCGAAGAGTTGAACAAGGACGCCGACCAGGCGCTGCAAAGCCTCTACAAGTCCAACCCGGTGGCGCTGGCGGTTTCCAAACAGTCGAAGGCGCGCCTGGTGTTCCCCAACATCGTCAAGGCCGGCCTGGTGTTTGGCGGCTCGTATGGTGAAGGCGTGCTGTTGAAGGGCGCCAACCCCGCCGGCTATTACAACTCGGTCTCGGCCTCCTGGGGCTTGCAGGCGGGCGCGCAGTCCTACGGCTATGTGGTGTTTCTGATGAACGACAAGGCCATCAGCTACCTCGACAAGTCGGAAGGCTGGGAACTGGGCGTAGGCCCCAGCGTGGTGGTAGTCAATGAGGGCGTGGCGAAGAATCTATCCACTTCGACTCTCAAGGACGATGCCTATGCCTTCATCTTTGACCAGCAGGGTCTGATGGCGAGCTTCAGCATCGAAGGCACCAAGATCAGCCGCATCAAGCGCTGACCCGCTGCTCGCCGCTGGCCAGTCAGCCACTGGCCAGCGGCAACAGCGGCAACGACGGCCGCCGCAACTCGCGGCGGCTTTGTCGTTTCTGGCCCGATGACACCGCTTGGAAAGCCCCCATAAAACGCGCTACGGTCGCTCGCGCCACAGGCGATAGCGCCATCCGACCCCCGTTGCATTACAGGACCGTTTTCATGGAACCCGCAGCAGACCAGGGCGCGACCGTTGTCATCACCCATCGCGTGCGCGCGGACAAGCATGCCGAGTACGAGGCCTGGCTGCAGGAGATCGCGCCGCTCTGCAAGGCCGCGCCCGGTCATCTGGACTGGCACATCGTCCGCCCCATCGCCGGGCTCACCGAGACCTACACGGTGATCATCCGCTTTGATACCGCCGCCAACCTGCGGCAGTGGATGGAGTCGCCAGCGCGTGCCCAACTGATCAACAAGGTGCTGCCGCTGTTCGTCAAGGGTGACGACTTCTTCGTGAGCAGCGGGCTGGATTTCTGGTTCACACCCGCCGGCGCCCAAGCCAAGGTGCCGGTGCGCTGGAAGCAATACCTGGTCACCTGGTCGGCGATCTATCCGCTGGTGATGGGCGTGCCGCTGCTGATCGCGCCGCTGATGCAGGCGCTGGGGCTGCCGGAGCAGCGCTGGCTGAGCACGCTGGCGGTGACCGCCACCGTGGTGTTTCTGATGGTCTATGTGGTGATGCCGCGCTACACCAAACTCATCAAGCGCTGGCTGTTCAGCTGAGCCAGCGCCACCGGAGGGGAGGAGCCCCATGCAATACCTGCTCATCATCAGCCACGACGCCCGCTTCGCGTCCAGCGAGGCGCTGGTCGCCGACATCCTGGCCTGGATCGACCGCATGCAGGCGCGCGGCATCCGCCGCCACGGCGCGCCACTGCGGCCGCCTTCGGAGGCGGTCACCGTACGCGTTCGCGAGGGCCGGTTGCAGATCACTCCGGGTCCGTTCAGCGACAGCCGCGAGCAGATGTGCGCCTACGAGCTGCTCGACTGCGCCAGCCAGGAGGAAGCACTCGCGGCAGTGGCCGAGCACCCGATGGCGCGGGTCGCGACCATCGAAGTCCGGCCGGTGTGGGCGGAGCTAGCGAATCGCTGAATCGAACTCGCGCAGCGGCGGTGCCCACCAGCCACGCGCACCGACTTCGCGCCAGGCTTCTACCTGGCCGGCGCCGGTTTGCGGATCGACATGCAGGCGCAGCGCGCCTTCGTGGCCGCTCATGTGCAGCTCAGAGCCCTGCTCGGCATAGCGGCGCACCACCTCCGGCCGTGGATGCCGGTAGGGGTTGCGGAAGCCGGCCGGGAAGATCACCAGCTTAGGCTGCACCGCGCGCACGAAATCCGGCGTCGAGGAGGTCTTGCTGCCGTGATGCGGCGCCAGCAGCACTTCGGCGCGCAGCCGTTCGGGCATCGCGCTGAGCAGCCTGGCCTCGGTGCCGCGCTCGATGTCGGCCGGCAGCAGCGTGGCGTGGCCGTTGACGCTTACCCGCAGCACGCAGGCGGCGTCGTTGTCGGAAGCGCTGTCGCCAGGCCTGGGGCCGTGCAGCAGCTCGAAATCGACACCGTCCCACTGCCAGCGCTCGCCAGCGCGGCAGGGCTGCTCGGCCAGCGCACCCAGTTCGCGCCGCGGCTGTAGCAGGCGACGCACTGCCGGAGCGCCACCGCGATGGTCGAGATCGGGATGCGAGACGATCAGCAGATCCAGCCGCCGCACGCCCTCGCCCAGCAGATAGGGCGCGACCACCGACTCGCCGGCGTCGAAGCCCTCCTCGTAGGCCGGCCCGGCGTCGAACAGCAGGCTGTGCCCGGACGTGCGCACCGCCACCGCCAGGCCCTGGCCGACGTCGAGTACGGTGAGGTCGTAGCCACTCGCGGGCGCATTGCGGGGCGGAAGCAGCAGTGGCAGCAGACAGAGCAGACCCAGCGGCTTCAGCGGCAGGCCGCGCGGGCTGGTCAGCAGCAGTGCGCCGAACAGGGCCAGAGCCAGGGCGGCCGGTGGCGGGCTGGCGGCGATCCAGCTTTCGGCGTGGGTCTGCGCCAAGGCCAGCAAGCTCGTGTGCACCAGATTCAGGGCCTGCGCCAGACCGGTCAGCAGCGGCAGCCCGGCCCAGGGCCAGAGCGCGCAGAGCAGCAGCGCCAGCACCAGCAACGGCGTCAGCAGGGCAAACACCGGCACCGCCAGCAGATTGACGAAGGGCGCGATCCAGGCCGTGCCCTGGAAGAAGAACAGGGTCATCGGTGCCAGGGCCAGCGACAGCAAGAGTTGCAGGCGCAGTGCCTGCTTCCAGACCGGCTCGCCGGGCGGGCGGCCCAGGCTCAGCCAGAAGATCGCCGCCACCGCGCCGAACGACAGCCAGAGCCCGGGGCTGAGCACCGCGAAAGGGTCGTGCAGCAGCACCAGGCCCCAGGCGATCAGCAGCACCCGCCAGGGCGCGGCCAGGCGGTCGAGAAACAGCGCCGAGAGCAGCACCCAGAGCATCAGCAGCGCGCGCAGCACCGGCGGCTCGAAGCCGGCCAGCAGCGCATAGCCGGCGGCGACCAGGGCCGCGCCCAGGCTGGCGGCCTTCTGCGCCGGCAGGCGCAGGCACAGCGTAGGGAACAGGCTCCAGCTCCAGCGCAGCAGCCACCAGGCGAAGCCGGCGACGATGGCGAGGTTGAAGCCGGAGATCGCGACCAGATGCGAGGTGCCGGTGAGCCGGAAGGCATCCCAGTCGGCGTCGCGCAACTCGCCGTCGTAGCCCAGCACCAGGGCGGCGGTCAGCGCGCGGGCGGGCGACTCCGGCAGCCAGGCTTGCAGGCGGTCCAGCAGCGTCTGGCGCGCGCGCAGCACCCAGTAGCCGCCGCCTGCCTCGCAGCGCTCGGCACTGCGCACGGTGGCGGTGGCGGCAATGCCCTGGCGGAACAGCCAGCCCTCGTAGTCGAAGCCATGCGGATTAGCGCTGCCGCGCGGAGTCTTGAGGCGCAGGCTGAAGCGCCAGCACTCGCCACCGCGCAGCCATTGGTCGGTGCGATACCAACTGACGCGAATGCGCGCCGGCAGCGCCGGATCGTCGGGTGCGAGGCTGAAGCGCCAGACCAAGTCACCGGCGTCCTTGGCGCGCAGGCGCTGCGGCGCCTCGCGGCTCAGCTCCGGCAGCGAGGCGATGCGTCCGCTGACCACCAGTTCCTCGCCATGGCGGGCCAGCGGCCAGCGCTGCGCCAGCAGGGCGTCGCCGCGCCAGAGTGCGTAGCCCAGCCCGAGCGCGAACGGCAGCAGCAGGCCGCGCAGCGCCGGCCAGCGACGCCAGAGCAGCGCTTCCAGCAGCCCACCCGCCGCCAGCAAGGCCAGCGTCCAGGGCGCCGCCGGCCACTGCGGCAGCACGACCAGCAACAGCACGCCGGCGCTGTAGGCGAGGATGGCGCGTGGCAGCATCTGGCCTCAGTGCCAGCGGCAAACGCGCGCGGACAATGGCTCCCGCTCCTTCCCCATGGCGGCTCCCGTTTCAATCCCTGCGGCTATCTTGAGCCGAGGCCGCAGCCAGCCAAAGCGCCGCCCATCGGCCCGACAAAGCCTGGAATATCATCGGCGCCGACCGGCCGCCTGCACTTGCAGGCACACAGACCGGGAGCCTGACGAGGAACGGCAATGGCGACGCTGGAGTGGTTGTCGAAATACCTGCTGGTGCTGGCCATCCCCTACTTCCTGGGCCTGGTGGCCTGGGAGTGGTGGGCAACGCGTCACCGGCCGCAGTACGCCGGCCTGCGCGGCTACGAGACGAAGGACACCGCGGTGAGCCTGAGCCTGGGCAGCATCAAGCTGGCGATGATGGCGCTGACCGCGCTCTACACCGTGCCGGTCTTCGCCTGGATCTACCAGCACCGGCTGTTCACGCTGTCGCCGCTGGACTGGTGGACCTGGCCGCTACTCTTTGTCGCCGAAGACTTCTGCTACTACTGGTATCACCGCAGCGCGCACCGGGTGCGGCTGTACTGGGCCGAGCACGTCAACCACCACTCCAGCGAGTACTACAACTTCGGCACCGCGCTGCGGCAGTCGACGCTGGGGCCGGCCTACATCTTCGTGTTCTGGCTGCCGCTGGCCTGGCTGGGCTTTCATCCACTGGCCATCGCGGTGCAGGCCGGCATCAGCCTCATCTACCAGTTCTGGATCCACACCGAGACCATTCAGCGGCTGCCGCGCTGGTTCGAGTGGCTGTTCAACACGCCCTCGCACCATCGCGTGCACCACGGCAGCAACGGCCTCTACATCGACCGCAACTACGGCGGCATCCTGATCGTCTGGGACCGCCTGTTCGGCAGCTTCCAGCCGGAGTTGCCGGAACTGCCGGTGCGCTACGGCCTGGTCCACAACCTGCACAGCTATCGGCTGGGGACGGTGATCTTCCACGAGCTGCGCCATCTGCTGCGCGAGGCCTGGCGGGCGCACGGCCTGCGCAACAAGCTGCTGTGGATCTTCGGCCCGCCGGAATGGACGCCCGATGGTCCTAACTGGCCGACGGATCATCCCAAAGCGCTGGCGCTGTCAACCGGAAACGCGGTGACTGGCTTGGCTCTTGCGGGCAGCAAGCCAGGCGACCAACAAGCAAAGACCCCATGACTCTCTCCCGCATTCGCTACGCCGCCACGCTGGCTCTGCTGGCCACGACCCTGCTGGCCTTGTCTCCCGCCCAGGCCGGGCCGCTTTCCGGCCTGCTCCAGCGCGACGACCAGACCCTGCGCCTGAACATAGACGGCCACAGCCGCAAGTACATCCTGCACACGCCCTCCGACTACAACGGCGGCGCGCTGCCACTGCTGGTGGTGCTGCACGGCGGCTATGGCAGCGCCGCCAACGCCCAGCGCAGCCTGGGCTTCGACGACTACGCCGATGCCCGCCGCTTCGCCGTCGCCTACGGCGAGGGCTATCGCAGCAGTTGGGCCGACGGTCGCGGCACCGGCCCGGCGGCCGAGGCCGGCGTCGACGACCGCCGCTATCTGCAGGCCATCGTCGCCGATGCCAGCAGCCGGCTGCCGATCGACCCCGCCCGCGTCTACCTGACCGGCCTCTCCAACGGCGGCATGATGAGCCTGCGCATGGCCTGCGAAACCAGCACGCCGTTCCGCGCCTACGCGACGGTCATCGCCAATGTGCCGGAGCCGCTGGCCGCCAGTTGCGCGCCGCAGGCCGGCGGGGCGCTGCTGACCATCAACGGCGTCGAAGACCCGCTGATGCCCATTGATGGCGGCGACTGCTGCGGTGGCGGCCTGCTCGGCCAGGGTGGCCGGGTGATCAGCGCCGATGCCAGCGCCGAACTCTTCCGCTCCAGCTTTGGCTGCGGCACCAGTCCGGCCGTCGAGCTGCTGCCGCCGGCGGTGGACGACGGCACCTGGGTGGAGCATCGCCAGTGGAGCGGCTGCGCCAGCGGCTCGCGCCTGCAGGCCTATCGCGTACACGGCATGGGCCACGCCTGGCCGCCACGCCGGCCTATCCTGCCCACCAATGGTTCCAGCAGCGACAACCTCGACGCCACCCAGGTGATCGTCGAGTTCCTGTTCGGCGCGCCCTAATCGATCTCGCTGAGCCGGCCACTCACCAGGGTGTAGCGGCGCTCCATGCGCGCCGCCAGCTTGAGGTCGTGGGTGACCACCACCAGGCTGGTGCCCAGCTCGCGGTTCAGCTCCAGCATCAGCTCGAACACGGTCTCGGCGGTCTTCACGTCGAGATTGCCGGTGGGCTCGTCGGCCAGCACCGCCGCCGGCCTGGTCACCAGGGCGCGCGCCACGGCGGCGCGCTGACGCTCGCCGCCGGAGAGTTCGCCCGGCTTGTGCTCTAGGCGCTCGCCGAGACCCACACGGCGCAGCAGCTCGCCGGCCTGCGCATAGGCGAGCCGGTGCGGCGTGCGGCGGATCAGCAGCGGCAGGGCGACGTTTTCCAACGCGCTGAATTCCGGCAACAGGTGGTGGAACTGGTAGACGAAGCCCAGCGCCCGGTTGCGCAGCGCGCCGCGCTCGCCGTCGGAGAGCGCGCTGATCTTCTCGCCCGCCACCCAGACCTCGCCGGCGCTGGGCGCATCCAGCCCGCCGAGCAGGTGCAGCAGGGTGGATTTGCCGGAGCCGGAGGCGCCGACGATGGCGATGCGCTCGCCGCGCGCCACCGAGAGATCGACGCCGTTGAGCACCGTGAGATTGAGGCGGCCGTCGTCGAAGGTTTTCGACAGGGCGGTGGCGCGCAGGATGATGTTGGCGCCACCCTCCCCGACCTCGCCCTGGGAGCTTGTGGTTTGAGGGTTATTCATAGCGGAGCGCCTCCGCCGGCTGCGTCCGCGAGGCGCGCCAGGCGGGATACAAGGTGGAGAGCAGACCCAGCGCCAGCGACAGACCGGCAATACGGCTGACATCGCTCCACTTCAGCTCCGAGGGCAGGTCGGAGATGTAGTAGACATCGGGCGAGAGGAACTGCTGGCCCATCAGCGCTTCGAGGATGGGCACCAGCCGCTCGACGTTGAGCGCCAGGGCGATGCCGCCGGCGACACCCAGCAGGGTGCCGACGATGCCGATGATCGAGCCCTGCACCATGAAGATCGCCATGATGCTGCGCGGCTGCGCGCCCAGGGTGCGGAGGATGGCGATGTCGGCCTGCTTGTCCTGCACCACCATCACCAGGGTGCTGACGATGTTGAAGGCGGCGACGCCGACGATCAGCGAGAGGATGATGAACATCACCATCTTCTCGGTCTTCACCGCGCGGAAGAAGTTGGCGTGCTGACGGGTCCAGTCGCTGACGTAGTAGATGCCCGGCAACTGGCTGGCCAGCTCGCGCGCCACCTGCGGCGCCTGGAACAGGTCGTGCAGCTTCAGCCGCACGCCAGTGACCGTGTCGTCCATGCGG
This sequence comes from Nevskiaceae bacterium, assembly GCA_004297005.1. GTDB lineage: Bacteria > Pseudomonadota > Gammaproteobacteria > Nevskiales > Nevskiaceae > Stagnimonas. The sequence continues at coordinate 1,249 of SCVA01000040.1, read as the reverse complement.
TACAGCGCCTGCGCGTCGGCGAGGTGGATCAGCACCAGGCCGCGGTCGAACTCGTACATGCCGATCTGGAACACGCCGGCCACTGTGAAGCGGCGGAAGCGCGGCAGCACGCCGGCCGGGGTGACGCTGGCCTGGGGGATCATCAGATCGACCTTGTCGCCTACTTCCACGCCGAGGCTGGTGGCCAGCTCGCGGCCGAGGATGATGCGGAACTCGCCGGCCTGGAGATCGCTGAGCGCGCCGACCTTCATGTGCTGGGCGATCTCGGAAACCTTGGCCTCTTCCTCCGGCAGGATGCCGCGCAGCAGGGTGCCGGAGAGGTCGCTGCCCTGCTTCACCATGCCCTCGCCCTCGATGTAGGGCGCGATGCCCTCGATGGCGGGGTTCTGCGCCGCCAGCCGGCCGACGCCCTGCCAGTCCTCCAGGCCGCCGCGCAGCGCCGAGATGGTGGCGTGGCTGGCCATGCCGAGGATGCGCGTGCGCAGCTCGCGCTCGAAGCCGTTCATCACCGACAGCACGGTGATCAGCGCCATCACGCCGATGGCGATGCCCAGCATCGAGGCCAGGGAGATGAACGAGATGAAGTGGTTGCGTCGCTTCGCCCGCGTGTAGCGCAGGCCGGCGTACAGTTCATAAGGATTACGCATAGGCGCGAATTAGAGCACGGACGGCAGCCGCCGGCTCGGCTTGCGGAAGCCGCCATCCGCACTTGAGAATCCGCCGCCTAGCCACTCTTCCGCGCGGGCTCACACCCGGGCTGCCCAAGATTCATGACCGCCAGCGCCAGCGCCCCCTTGCGACTCCTACTGCTGATCCTGCTGGTCGGCAGCGTCTACCGCGCGCTTGCTCTGCACTGGGCCGGGCTCAATCTCTATGTCGATGAGGCCCAGTACTGGACCTGGGCCAAGAGCCTGGCCTGGGGCTATTACTCGAAGCCGCCGGTGATCGCCGCGATCATCGCCTTCACCACCGCGCTGTTCGGCGACGGCGAGCTGGCGATCAAGAGCGGCGCCCTGCTGCTCTACCCGCTGACCACGCTGCTGGTCTACGCGCTGGCGCTGCGGCTCTACGACCGCCGCGTGGCGTTCTGGAGCGCGCTGACCTTCTTCACGCTGCCGGGGGTGGCCTTCTCCTCGGTGATCATCTCCACCGACGTCGCCCTGTTCACCAGCTGGACCGCCGCCTGCTACGGCCTGCTGCGCGCGCTGGAGAGCAACCAATGGCGCTGGTGGCTGCTGGTGGGCCTGGC
>SCVA01000039.1 GCA_004297005.1 Nevskiaceae bacterium | reverse complement strand
GACGCCGACCACGCCGGCTCCCTGGGCGCCGGCCTGCTGCTGATGTTCCTGATCCTGTCGGGCCGGCGTCATGCCTGAGCCGGGAACCCGCTGGAGCCTGCTGGTGCTGCCGCTCGCCCTGCTCGCGGCCTGGCAACTGCACCGGCTGCGCAGCGAGGCCGAGCCGTTGCCGGCACCGGGCCTGCAATGCCGGCACGGCCGCCTGGACATCACCGATCCCGCGCGGGTTCCGGCGCTGTCCCTGGAGCTGCGGCCCGACGCCGAGAGCGGCTGGAACCTGCACCTGCGCACCAGCCGCTTCCGCTTTGCGCCGGACAAGGTCAATCAGGCACCGGTGCTGGGCGAGGGCCATGCCCACCTCTATCTCGACGGCCAGAAACTCGCGCGCCTCTACGGGCCCTGGACCCATCTGCCGCCTCTGCCGCCGGGCCGGCACCGCCTGCGGGTCACGCTCAACGGCAACGACCACGCCGAACTCCACGCCCAGGGCCGGCCGGTTGCCGCCGAGCAGTTCGTCGATGGCTAACGGGCGCCGCGCGCTGCTGGCGCTACCGCTGCTGCTCTGGCTGCCGGCGGCCGGCGCCCATGTGAAATGGCTGCACCCGGCGCTGGGTGCGGCCCACCTGCCGCCGGTGCCGCCGTACTCGCTGCGCGAGGCGGCGGTGGTGATCGGCCTGGAACTGCTAATCGGCGCCCTGCTGCTGGCCCGCCAGCTCGACCTGCTGTGGCGCCCCTTGCCAGGCGCGCGCCTTTGCAGTTACCACGGCCTGCGCCACTGGCCTTTGATCCGTTACGCCACACAGTGGCTGCTCGGCGTCGCCCTGCTGTCCAGCAGCCTCGACGGTGCATTACTGGCGCCGCATCTGCGCGGCGAAGGACCGCTCTTCACCCTCGCCCTGCTGGCCCAGGCCGTGGCCGGCGTGCTGCTGGTCGGCGACCGGCAGCGGACACTGGCAGCGGCCCTGGTGGCGCTACTGGGCCTGGCGCTGCTGCCGCTGTTCGGTCCGCAGACTCTTTTCGAGTACTTGGTCTATCTCGGGCTTGCGGCCGTGCTCGGCCAGCCAGGCGGCGGGCCGCCCGATCCGGAGCGCCTGCGCGCCCTGCGGATCTGTCTGGGCTTGAGCCTGATCACGTTGGCCCTGACCGAGAAGCTGCTCGATCCGCAGGCGGCAATGGAACTGTTGCAGCGGGCACCACTGAACTTCATGACTGCGCTCGGCTTCGACTACCCGGACCGGCTGTTCGTGCTCTCCGCCGGCTATGCCGAGTTGCTGTTCGGCGGGTTGTTCCTCACCGGCGCGCTCACCCGCCTAAACGGGCTGGCGCTGCTGGGCTTCCTGCTCGCCAGCAACAGCTACTTCCTGTGGCTGGGCGATGCCGACTCGGCCCTGATCGAGGCCGCCGGCCACGCGCCGCTGCTGGCCGCACTGCTGCCCTTGTTCGGTTTCGGCCGCGGCGCCGAGCCGGCCTACCAGAGCCTGCTGGCGCAACGCGGCCACCGTGCACCCCGTCCGCCTGCCGGCTTCTGGCTGCCGGCGCCGTTCGCCAACTGCGTCTGGGTGGCCCTGCTGTTGTTCGCCGAGCCGGTCCGGCGCCTGCTCCAGGCCCTGCTGGTGCCGCCACTGCGGCCGCTGCTGCCCCCGGCTTCCAGTACCTCCTCTTCCCACACCCCCATCTTTCCGGAGCCCCCTCGATGAAATCCCCGCACGACCTCGGCCGCTATGCCGCCGCGCTCTGCCTATTGGCTCTCGGCGGCCCCGCGACCGCCAGCACGACCGGCCCCGACCTCGAATTCGGCGGCGTGGTCGGCGCCTCGCTCTCCCATCGCGAGGACGGCGACGGCGGGCCGCGTCTGGACAACAACGCCTCGCGCCTGTTCCTGCGCGCAAGTAGCGCGCTGTCCGGCGACTGGCAGTTCGGCGCCTACTACGAGCGCGGCGCCGCCAGCGAGGCCGATGGCGTGGAAGCGGTGCGCGAGTTTCATCTCAGCCTGGCCGGCCCCTGGGGCGAATGGCTGGTCGGCCGCGCCAGCAGCGACTACAAGCGCAGCGGCGTCGCCCTCGACCCCTTCCACGACACCTCGGTGGCCGGCATCGACGCCGGCCGTGCCCGCGAGGGCGCCAGCTTCGGCCTCTCGGCGCTCAGCAACGGCTCGGTGCCCGGCAGCCTGGCCTGGCGCTCGCCGCGCTACCGCGGTTTTGGCGGCAACCTGGCGGTCTATCTCGACGACCAGGACGACGCCGAAGGCGGCCGCGGCCGGCCCGACTACGGCCTCGGCTTCAACTACAGCGGCGAGGAATCGGGGCTCGACGCCGGGCTGCAGTATCTCGACCTCGGCGGCGAGGCGGCGAGTCCGGGCCAATCCGGTTCCGCCTTGCGCGGCTACGGCCGCCTGCACCGCGAGGCCTGGAGCCTGGGCCTGTCCTGGGAGTGGCTGGAGCTGGGCGAGGACCCCGCCAGCGGCCACTACCGCCTGCTGTCCGCCAGCCACGCGCTGGATCCCGACAACCGCGTGGCGCTGGCCTGGGGCAACCGTGCCGAAACCGGCGCCGACGGCAATGGCGTCAGCCTCGGCCTGTTCCACCAGTTCGGGGCCGGACTGACCGGCTATGTCGCCGCCCGCCAGGTATCCGGCGAGGGCGGTGACAGCACCGGCCTGGCCCTGGGCGTGCAGTACGCCTTCAGCGGGGAGCGGCGCTGATGCGTGCCACCCTGGCCGGGCTGGCCCTGGCGCTGATGCTCGGTCTGTTCCCTGCGCCGCCGGCGCGGGGCTTCGCCGAAGACCTTTGCCCCGTACTCGACGGCAACGGCGGATGGGGGCAGTGCGCGCTCGAGCCCTGCCGGCCGGGCACGGAGTTCATCGTCTGCGAGACCATCGCCTTCCTCACCACCGCGGTCGGCCAGGTGCTGGCCGCCGACGGGGTGCGCAGCAGTGTGCACTTCGACAGCGTCTACTACCTCGCCCAGGCCGCCGGGCTCGGCGCCCGCGACGCCTACTTCATCGCCGCCCATGACGAGGCGGCCGACATCGGCCGCTATCTGCACCGCGACCAGCAGGGCGTGCTGCTGGCCGATCCGGCGGCCTGCGGCGGCGAAGCACCGGCGCCGGAGTGCGCGTTGAACAGCCTCGAGCTGGGCGGCATCAACCGCAACAATTTCTCCGGCGGCGGCATTTTTTATCACTTCATGGCGCCCTTCGAGGGCGTGGCCAGCGTTGACAGCTTCGTGCCGCCGGTCGAGGACCCGCTCGCCGAGCCGCAGCTCAGCCATGTGCGGCGCTGGCTGTACCGGCCGGAGGCGCCGCTCTGCGTCGCCGGCCTGACCCAGCCCGATGCCCAGGGCGGCTACTCGCTCGGCGAAGCCTGCTACCAGTCGCCCAGCCGGCGAAAAACCGAGGTATTGGGCCGGATCCCGGTGATCACCGAACTGGGCTTCCTGACCGCCGTGGACTGGCTGACGCCGCTGGGCGAGCAGACCGTGCTCAACGACCCGATCACTGGCAGCGCGGTGCCGGCTTCGGCGCTCGAGGCCTACCTGCCGCCGGAACAACTGCCGCTTCTGCGCCTGGGCATCTACCTGCACGCCTTACAGGACCGCATCTCCCACCACCGCTGCAACCTCGATTCGCGGATCGAGGGGCCCCGCCCGGCCGACGCCGGCCCGATCCTGACCAATCCCCTGGCGGAGCCGATCTACCAGTTCCTGCTCGGTCTCGACCTCGCCGACCTGCTGTCCTCGCTGGTGCCGCCGATGCTGGTGGTCAACCCGGAGTTCTTCTACGAGTTCAGCAACCGCGAGTGCGACCAGCTCGCGCACGCCAATCGGCATCTCTGGGAAACCGGTGCCGAGCAGGACCAATTGCCGGCCGAGGACCAGACCACGGCGCCAGGCCTGGCGGCGCTGTTCGAGGAGCTGCTGGCGTTCCGGCAATTCTATCTGCTGGGCAACGTCGCGCCGCCGGATATGGCAACCCGTGAGGCCTTGCTCGGTCGGGTCCTGGGGGCCTTGGAGACACCGGCCGGCGAACCGCGCTTCACAGCGCTGTGCGCGCTGGCGGACGAGCAGGGCTGGCTGCCATTGCCGGGCTATTGCGGGCTGTCCTTCACCGACTGGGACACTCGCGCCGGCCCTTACAGCCTGGCCATCACGCCGCCGCCTGTGGATCCGCCCTCGGAGAGTCCGACTGCAGGCGGCGCCTTCGGCGCCTGGCTGCTGCTGCCACTGCTCTGGCTGGCCCTGGTCCGTCCGCTACAGGCCTGCGGGCTGGCGCCACCGGCCGAGGGGCCCTGGTATCCCAGCACCGCTCCAGGCGAGCACGGCAACGACAGCGAGCGCGATCATGTCTTTGCCGTCTGCGCGCCGGCGGCCGATGCCCCCCTGCGGGTCCGCGCGCTGGGCAATCTGCCCGGCATCTACCACGTCGTCAGCCGCGAGCCCGACCAGCTCTACGTCTACGCCGGGGCCTACGGCGCCATCGACGCCGAAAACGGTCCCAACCTCAGCCGCATCGACCCGGACAGTCTGCGCGTGCGCTGGCGCTGGCGGCTGCCGGGCCTGCGTGCCGGTGACTGGAACTATCCGGGCGCGCTGGCGGTGCATCGCAATGGCTACCTCTACCTGGTCCACGGCAGCCAGATCCTCAAGCTCGACCCGGAGCTCGGTACGGTGCTGGCGCGGACCCGGCTGCCGGGCCCGCAGGCGCCGACCGACACTGCCCACAACGGCCTGATCCTGATGCCGGACGGCCAGTTGGTGGTGAAATCCCTGCATCGCCAGTCTGGCTGCAAGGCCGAGGACTTCGCCGCCTTCCTGGCCTGCGACGCCCAGGCGGTGGCGCCGTCGCGGTTGACCGTGCTGGAGCCGGACCGGCTGCGCATCGTCTCCAGCCTCGACGGTCCGGAGCATCTGCGCTTCCGGCTCAGCGCTGCGCGCCTGGATGGCGTCGACTACGTCTATGCGCCCGGCGACCGGGCCCTGCACCGCTTCCGCTACGACCGGGGCCGACTGAGTCTGGATCACGACTGGCAGCCCGGCCCCTATCTGAAACCGGGCCAGACCGCCGGCACCGCGGTGGCTGTGTTCGGCGACTGGGTGGTGGTGCAAAGCAACGGCCTGCCGGCCTGCGCGCCGATGTCGCTGCTCGCCATCGACCAGCGCGACGCCCGACGCCGGCACCGCATCACGCCGTTTCCGGATTCGACACTGTCGTTCATCCCCTCACTACCGACGGTGGATGCCGACAATCAACGGATCTACAGCTTCGACGGTTACGCCGGTCAACTCGCGGCGCTGGACTTCGATCCCGAACAGGGTTTCCGCATGGCCTGGCAGCAGCGGCAGCGCTCCTTCGGGTTCTCCGCGCTGGTCGGTCCGCCGGAGCAGCGTCTGCTGGTCGGCACCGATCTCGCCGGCCTGCTGCCGCAACTGCTGATGCGCCCCGATCACTGCCCGCAACGGCGCGCGCTGCTGGCACGCCTGCCACGGCGCGGCGGTGCCGAGGACCTCATCGGCCGCGAGGCGGCCAGCGGACGCGAACGCTGGCGGCAGCCGGAACTGGCCAGCCTCTCCGGCTCGGTGCCGGTGCCCGGCCGTGCCGGGGTGTTCTGGATTCCCGATCTCGCGGGCCAGCGCCTGCTTCGGGTTCAGCTCGGGCCGGACTGAGCGGAAACGGCGGCGACCGGGCACCGGCATGGCCGGCTTGACTGGGCGTTGATTAATTGTTTTATACTCATAAGTATAAATATTAGATGGAGGAGATCAGGATGCCGCAGTGGCAGACCAAGACCATCGCCCGCCGCTGCCTCCTGGTCTGGCTGCTGGCGCTGGCGATTCCAAGTCCGGCGCAGGCCTTCGCCGAGGACTCCTGCCCCTTGCAGGGCGGCTGGACCGAGTGTTCGCTGCAGGCCTGTCCATCCGGTAACGAGTTTCTGGCCTGCGAGAGCATCGCCATGGCCACGACGGTGCTGTTCCAGCAAGTCACCGCCAACGCCGGCGGCCGGCGCAGCAACCTGCACTTCGACGCCGCCTACTACCTCGCCCAAGCGGTCGGCCTGTCGCCCCGCGACGCCTATCTGATCGCCGCCTACAACCAGGCGGTCGACACCGGCGGCTATGTGCACCGTGACCAGACCGGTAGCCTGATGGCCGACCCCGCCGACTGCCTCGGTGCAACGCCGCCGCCGGCCTGCGCGCTCAACACCCTGGTGGTGGGTGGACTGGACCGCAACAACTTCGTCGGCGGCGGGCTGTTCTTCCACTTCATGGCACCGCTGGACGGGGTCGCCGCAACCGGCCTGAGTCCGCAGATCGCCGCGCCGGCGCAGGAGACCCTGCTGCACCATGTACGCCGCTGGGTCTACGGCCAGGGCCCACTGTGCGTGGCGGCGCTGACCGAGCCGGTCAGCGCGCAGGACTATTCCAGCGGCAAGCGCTGCTACCAGACCGGCCTGCGCGAATCGCCGCGCCTGCTCGGCCGCATCCCCTTCATCACCGAGCTGGGCCTGGCCGGCTATGCCGACTGGATCTCGCCGCTGGGCGAGCAGGGCGTGGTCACCGATCCGGTGAGCGGCGAGATCACCCCTGCCAGTGCACTGGACAGTTACCTGCCGCCGGAGCAGGCCGCGATGGCACGCATGGGCATCTACCTGCATGCGGTGCAGGACCGGGTCTCGCACCACCGCTGCAACCTGGCTTCGCGCCTCGAAGGACCGCGTCCGCTGGATGCCGCGCCGATCCTGTCGAATCCGCTGATGGGGCCGGGCTATCTGTTCCTGCAAAGCCAGGACCCGGCCGACCTGGTCGGAATCTTCGTCGGCGCCGAACCGCTGGTCGACGCCGAGTTCTTCTACGAATTCAGCACCGCCGAGTGCGACCAGATGTCGCATGCCAACCGCCATGTCTGGGAGGTCGGCATGGAGCAGGACGAGATCGCCGAGGCAGACCGCACCACCGAGGCCGGCCTGCGAGTCGCCGCCGAGGAGCTGCTCGCCTTCGCCCAGTTCTACCGCCTGCCGGCGCGGGCACTGCCCGCCGACGCCGTGGCGCGGATGGTGACCGTGCTGGAACAGCCGGCCGCCGCCGAGCGCATCGCCGGCTTTTCCGATCTGGCGGCCGAATACGGCTGGCTTCCGCTGCCCGGTCACGGCGGGCTGGCCGGCTACGCCGACTGGGACGCCAAGGCCGGCGCTCATGGCCTGGCCGACGCTTCATCGGAATCGGGGCAGCCTCCTGCCCTGGTTCCCGGACTCCCCGGTGCCAGTGGCGCTGGGGCCTTTTCTTCCGTCCTGCTGCTGGTTTTGGTTGCGCTGTTGCGTCGACGCCTGGCGAGCCTGCTGCCCCCCCTGCTGCTGCTCTCCGCCGCGCCGGCGGCCGCCTTCGATTTCCAGCTCGGTCCAGTGAACGGTCAGGCGAAGATTTCGCTGTCGTCCGGTCTGTCCGTCCGCACCGAGGAGCCGGCCCGGCAGTTCATCGGCAAGACCAACATCGAGGGCCAGCAGAACCTCTGCCCGGACGACTGCATCTCCTTCACCGGCAGTACCGCGCCGAACGAACGTCTGCTGGCGGCGGAGGGCGGCTTCTTCATCCTCAACGGCGACGATGGCAACCTCAACTACGACCAGGGCGACGTCGTCTACGCCAGCAACAAGCTGGTGCCGCAACTCAGTCTCACCTGGGGCGAGTGGCTGTTCAAGGCCAGTGCCATCGGCATCTACGACTCGGTCAACGCGGACTTCGACGAGCGACATCCCAACACTCTGTTCCAGCCCGCCCGCACCGCACGACCGCACCGCTACACCGACGACTTCGCGCTCAGCCTGAAGGCGCGCGAGCTGTTCGTCTCCGGACCAATCCCGCTTGGCGACAGCCGACAGCTCAGTGTCAGCGTCGGCGCCCAGAACATCCGCTGGGGCGAGGCCAACACCTTCCTGTTCAGCACCCTCAACCAGATCAATCCTCCGGACGCCACGGTCGCCCGCATGCCCGGCTTCCAGCTCTCGGAACTGCCGATCCCGGTGCCCTCGGTGCTGCTCAGCACCGACCTCGCCGAGGGCCTGTCGATGGAAGTGGTGTACATGCTCGGCTGGGAGCCGGTGGTGGTCGATCCGCCCGGCAGCTTCATGTCCACCAGCGACGTCGCCGGCGGCGGCGAGCAAGCCATCTTCACCCTCGGCGGCTTCGTGGAGGACCCGGAAGGGCAGAACCGCCTGGCTTTCCCGGCCTCGCTGGCCACCACCACCTCGGCCACCGTGAAGGTCTACGACGAGAGCTACGGATATCCCGAGAGCAAGGACGAGATCGGGGTGAAGTTCGGCTACTACGCCGACTGGCTCAACAACGGCACCGAGCTGGGCTTCTACTACCTGCACTACAACAGCCGACTGCCCTATTTCGCCGGCTATGCCGCCGACCGCTCCTGCGCCTACGACTCGCCCGACGTGATCCAGGCGCTGGCGGCTTGTCGCGGCTTCTCCGGCAGCCTCGACCCGCTGGTCCCCGGCGAGGGACTGGAACCGCTGCCCATCGACACCGCCAGCTTCTTCCTCGACTACCCCGAGGACCTGAACATGAGCGGCTTCAGCTTCAACACCAACGTCGGTACCTGGGCGATGGCTGGCGAGCTGGCCTATCACCACCGGTTGCCGGTGCAGGTGCAGATCGTCGATGTCGCCTATTCGACCCTGCAGCCGGCCTTTCCGCAGCAGGACATCCACATCGGAGTCAGCACCCTCACCGATCTGGTCGAGCAGGTGCCGCTGGCGGGTGACGCGCTCGCCCAGGTCACCGAGCTGATCGCCGGCCTCACCAGCGGCCTGATCCCTGGCGTCACCCTGCCCTCGGCCCGCCACGCGGTCCCCGACTACCTCTCGGTATACCGGGGCGAGACGGTGCAGCCGGGACAACTGGTGCTCGGCTACGAGCGCCTCGACGTCGCCCACCTGACGCTCAACGGCCTCAAGGTGTTCCGCGATAACCCGATCGGCGCCGACCAGATCGCCTTTCTGGCCGAAGCGGGGCTGACTTACGTGTTCGGCATGCCGAGGCCGGAACAACTCCGCTTCGAAGGCGGCGGCGACAACACCCATCCCAGCGCCGGCGCCGACGGCACCGGCGATCCCAACGGCGAGGCCGACCCGACCCGCATCACTCCCACGCAGCAGACCGACGGTTTCGCCTCGCAGACCTCCTACGGCTACCGCTTGCTGATCCGCCCCAGTTACTCGCAGGTGTTCGGACGCTTCAACGTCCATCCGACCCTGCTCTGGCAGCACGACCTGCAGGGCACCTCGCCGTTCCCCATGCAGAACTTTATTGAAGGCCGAATGAACGCCTGGCTGCTGATGGACGTGGAACTCAGCCGCAGCGCCAAGCTGCAGCTCGGCTACAACGCCTACTTCGGCGCCGACGACCGCAATCTGTTGGTGGACCGTGACAGCGCCAGCCTCGCCTTCATCCTGGAATTCTGAACATGATGATCCGCACCCCGGCTATCCTGATCCTGATCTGTACCCTGGTCGCCTGCGGCGGCGCGTCCGACCCCGACCCGACCTCGCCGGTGGGGGGCGGCGACCCGGCGCTAGCGAAATCGACCTGTTTCTGGGCCGGCCCCTACGTACAGGAAAACCCGGAAACCAACTTCGGCCTGCTCGACACCGCCGCGCTGTACTGGAGCGCCGACTTCGTCCTGCCGGAGGGCGCCCAGATCGAAATCGGTGGTGACTTCGCCCACGGCCGCTACCTGTCGTTCAACGCCTACAACGCCGCCGGCGAGGCCACCGACGCCCTCAACGACAGCCGCATCCTCGCCGAGCCGGGAGCCGTCAACCCCTTCCTTCCCGGCGCGGACCGCCAGATCACAGCCCGAGGCTACCGTCTGCTAGCCGTCCCCGAGCCCCCCCCTGCCGATGCCGCCCAGCGCAGTCCCAACACGCTCTATCTGAGCCGGGCCGAGGACGGCCGCGTGCAGATGCTGTACCGGCTGTACGTGCCGGATCAGGATCAGGGCGACACCGGCGGCGTGCCGCTGCCCTCGGTGACCCTGCTTCCCGCCGGCGGCGAACCGCTGGCCGGCGAAGCGGCCTGCACGGCGCTGCAGTCCAAGGGCGAGGTCATGCCAAGCTCGACCACCGTGCTACCGGAGTCGACCTATGCGCTGCTGCGCGAGCAGGCCTTCCGCGCCGAAGGGTTTCCAGCCCTCGATCCGCCGCAATGGTTCAAGTTCTTCAATTCCACCGCTTTCGGGCTCTGCGCTTACCTGCAGTTTTGCGGCGGCCAGCCGGAGGCCAACGGCGGCATCTACAACAATCTCGACAACAGCTACGTCTACAGCTTCGTCAGCCGCGTGTTCGGGCCGGTGGTGCTGCTGCGCGGAAAATTGCCTCTGACCCCGCACACGGCCAGCGGCGAGGCACTGGCCGAAGCCGGCGAGCTGCGCTACTGGTCGATCTGCAGCTACGAGGCCTACACCCAGCGGGTGGAGCCACAGGGCTGCCTGTACGACGAGCAGCTACCGCTCGACGAAGAGCGTCGCTACACCATCGTGCTCAGCAGTCCCCAGGACCGCCCGGCCAATGCCCGCCCGGAATGCGGCTACGCCTGGCTGGAGTGGTCGCCGAACGGCGACGGCTTCGGCAACCTCGAGGACGGCCAACTGCTGCTGCGCAACCTGCTGGCCGCCACCGAGTTTCCGCACTCGGTCCAGAAGGTGGAGACGCCGGGCAGCGAGGCGGCGGTGATGGGCGAGTACCTGCCCAGCATCGAATACCGCGACCGCGCCGGAGTGGAAGCCCTGGGCTGCGGCGCAAGCTGAGCAGGATGCGTCGCCGAAAGTCGCCGGCCTCCGCGGTCGCGCTGGCGCTGCTGTTGACCGGCGGCTGCGGCGACCGGGCCGCTGGCCCGCCGGAGCCGCTTCCCGGCGAGGCCCGCCTGCTGGATGCTTCAGACCCCTGCCCGCGCTCCGCGCGCCTGGAAACCGGCCCCGACACAAGCCCCTTGTATCGCTCGGTCGCGCCCTTCGAGCACCACGACATCGAGCGCAGCAACCTGTTCGCCAATGCCTGCGCCCTGCAGGAAATGACGGGTGGAGAGGCACCGGTGATCGGCGAGCGCATCGCCCCGGACAACTACGCCACCCCATTCAACGCCCAGACCCGCGAACGCGGCGAGCTGATCCTGCATGGCTTCGGCTCGCGCGCCGGCGAACCCGATGGCGGCTACGTCGCCATGCTCGACGCCGAGACTCTGGAGCAGCGCTGGCGCACGCCGTTGTACGACAACGAGCCGGCCACGCAATGGAGCTGGCCGGGCATGGTCACCGCCCACGGCAACGGCTTTCTCTATGCGGTCTACGGCAACCGCTTCTACAAGCTCGACCCCGCCGACGGCGCCGTGCTCGCCGAGCGCGAGCTGCCGGAGAATCCGGCCGGCGCCGTCTACAACGGCTTCGACGTGCTGCCGGACGGCCGGCTGGTGACCAAGAACATGGAGTCGCCGCCGCTCTGCCCGACCAGCCTGGTCAACCAGTTCGTCCCCTACAACCGGCTGGGCAGCCTCGCGCCCCTGCTGGCCGGCGCCCAGTTGTTCGGCGGCCTGGCCTGCCATCTGCTGCTCAACACCAAGCCCTCGCAACTGGTGGTGCTCGATCCCGAGGCGCTGGACATCGTGGCCGCCCTGGAGCTGCCGGAGCCGATGGCGGGCCGGGTGACAGTGCGCGCCCAGGACGGCTACAGCCATCTCTACATCCCGGGTGCCACCACCCTGTTCCGTTACGTCTACCGCGACGGCGTGGTCACACCCGACACAAGCTGGGGTCCGGTGTCCTATACCGAGCCGGCCCAGGGTCCGGCGGCGGCGGCGTCCTTCATCGGCGACTGGGTGATCCTGCAGAACACCGGCTACGTGCGTTCAGGCTCGCTGATCGCGGTGCATACCGGCGACGCCAGCCGAGTGTGGCGCAGCGAGCCCTTCGAACTGGTTTCCGGCGTGCCGCTCGGCCCCAGCTTCGTGCTCAGCAAGCCGGCGGTCGATGCCGACAACCAGGTGGTGGTGGCGCTCGACACCTTCGCCCTGCAACTGGCGGCGGTGAGGTTCGACCCCGACCGCGGCTTCCAGGTGCTCTGGCGGCGGCCCTCGCTGTCGATTGCCTACAGTGCTTTGGTCGGCCCGCCAGAGCAGCGCCAGATCGTGATCCCGGACCAGTTGCAGCTCGGCCCGGTGACCGGCGATCCGCTGACCGGACTCGCTCAGGACCGGGTGCTCTGGCTCGATTTGCTCAGCGGCACCGAGAGCGCCAGTTCCGGCCCGCTATCCCTGTTGCCGGCACCGGGAAACATCGTCACGCCGGGCTTTCGCGGCCGCTACTACTACCCCGGCTTCGATGGCCTGCTGCACGAGCTGAGCCTGGCTTCGCCGCCGGAGTAAGCGGCTGTGGCCAGCCATCGAACGCGGACCGCTGTCCGATGCCTGCCCGCGAACGCAGCCCTGCCTGCGGCGTCGCCACCGACTCCGCCCAATTCGACCCCGGTTACAGGGTGTAACAAAAAAGGCCCTCCGACCCGGAGCTTCCATTTCTACACTGCGGCAACGCGGGTCCGATCGAGGCCCGGCCGACCTGGACGTCGGCACAAAACAGAACTCATGGAAGGAGAAGCCATGCAGACCGTCCCCAGGCTGGCGCCAGCCTTGCTGCTCAGCACACTGATGCTTGGCTTTGTCGCTGGCTGCGAAGGCGGCGGCGACAGCCCCCCGCCTGCCGAGATCGCCGTTACCCGCAAAGCCTGCACGCCGTTCGGCGATCCGCCACGCCGGGTCGAGCCCCTGCTCGATACCCTGTTCGCAGCCAGTTGCACGGGCGGCGGTGGCCGCGGCCTGGAAAACTGGACCGATGCCGAAGGCAACCCGCGCCAGGCCTGCCTGTATCAGCCGGAGGCGGCCTCGACTGACCACAAGCTGCCCCTGGTGATCTATCTGCACCCCTCGCTGGTTGGCGTGGACATCACGCTGGCGCTTTCCAACATCCGTTCGCAGCTGGACACGGCCGACCTGAGCGGCGACCCGCAGCGACCGGGTTTCCTGCTGCTGGCACCCTATGGCCGCGTCACGGCCCGCTATTACCCATTCCCGGACAACTTCCTGGGACCCGGCTGGGACAACTGGTACCGGCAGCTGCAGCCGGGGGTGGAGTCGCGCCGCGTCAACGGCGAGGACTATCCTCAGAATGTCGATGCGGCGACCATCGACCACTATCTGCAGAAGGTCCTGGCCAGCGGCCTGGTCGACGAGCGACGAATCTATGTGATGGGCTGGTCCAACGGCTCGGCGATGGGGCTGCTCTACAGCCTGAATCGTCCCCAGGTAGCCGCCGCCGCGCTTTACACCGCGCCCGATCCCCTGGCGGCCTTCGACGACCCCTGTGCGCAGACGCCAGTCGCCGCCACGCCCAAGGACGACACCGAGCTGCAACTGTTCAACCCCGGCGTGCCGATCTACCACGTGCACAACGCCTGCGACATTGCCGGCATCTGTCCCAACGGCCTTCGTCTCGAACAGCGGCTGATCGCCGCGGGCACGCCGTTTCAGGGGCAGATCATCGACAACCAGAAGCTCGCGACGGATCGGTGTGACGCCCTCTGCGGCACCGACCCCAACGGGGTTCCGGCCGGCCTACTGGATCCGCTGGGCTACGTGCAGAACCTGCCGGGATACCTGCTGGGCACTCTCAACCATGTCACCTGGCCCCGGGACTGGACCGAAGAAATGTTCCGCTTCCTGCGCGAGCATCCCAAGCGCTAAGTTGCGTTGACAATGGGTAGGCCGCTGTCCGCACGGGCGTAGCGATCGCTCAGACTGCCGATGCCTGCGAGCAGGTGCCGGTTGTCGTGTTGCCAGGGATGGAACCCCGGCCGGAAATAGCTCAGCCAGGCCGGCAGCGTCCGACGCAGGATTCCCGGCGACAGCCAAAGGAAGCGGAACATGCGCCACCAGCCGAACAGGTCCAGCAAACGACCGTCGGCGATGACCATCCGCAGATGGAAATACAGCACCCGACTCCAGAAGCTGATGCTGACCAGTAGATACACCAGGATGCGCAGTCGATACGCCGCCCCGCCGCTTCCAAACACCTCGCGGTAGACATCAAAAGCGACCGCCTTGTGCTCGGTTTCCTCCAGTGCGTGCCAGCGCCAGATCGCTGCGTATTCGGGATGGGCTCCGGCCAGCAAACGGGAGTCTCGCAGCAACACGTCGGCCATGATCGCCGTCCAGTGCTCCAGTGCGATGGTGAGGGCCAACTGAGCTGCCGGGCGGAGGCGCTCGCGTACCTGCCGCATCTGGGTGGCAACGGTAGCAGCTAGAGCCCTCGCCGGTAGACCGGCCTCCTCCAGCAGTTGGTTGTACGCCTCGTGCTCGCGTCCGTGGATCGCTTCCTGGCCGACGAAACCGGCGACCTGCCGCTTCAGCTCTGGCGACTTTAGGCGCTCGCGCTGCAACCGGACCGCATGAATGAACATCCGCTCGCCATCGGGAAAAAAGATCGACAGAGCCGCGAAGAACAGGCTGACGTGGGCACCCAACGGATGCCAGCTACGCAGAAATTCGGGTGGCAACGGAAAGTGCAAGTCGCGACGCAGCGGCGTGATAGCGAGTGTGGTTTCTGGGTTCACTGCGGCGCTCTCCTCACGATGGCCGGTTCCGGTATGGAACCGCGTTGACAGTCATCGCGACCGTAATATATAAATAATTAGTCACTATAGATAATTACTACGAGGAGAGTGGACGGTGCAGGCACAGCTACGTCCGGAGAACATCAGCGGCATCGGGAGCGGCTTCGATCCCTTGAGCCCTGAAGTTCGCCGCTGCCCGCATCCGCACTACGCGGCCTTGAACCGCGCTCCGGTACAGCCGGTTGCCGGGCATCCGAACTTCTATCTGGTCAGTAGCTACGACACCGTGTCGGAAGTGCTGATGGACCCGGAAACCTACGACGGTCAGCCATTCCCTGGCTACGAGGTCAATATCATGTCGGCGATGCGGCCGGAGCCGCATAAGCGCTTGCGCGGAGCGATCCAGTCCCTGTTCACCAATCAGTCGCTGACGCAGTTGACCCCGCACATCGAAGCGCAGGTGCGGCGCCGGACGGCGGAACTACTGGCAGCCGGCCAAGGCGACCTGATGGCGCTCTGGGCGAACCCGATCCCACTCTCGGTGATCGCCCGCTTGTTCGGCTTTCCAGAGGGCGAGGCCGATCTGGCGCGCCTGCATCGCTACGGCGACGCTGCGATCCGCCTGGTGATCCCCCTGGGCGGACCGGGCCTACCAGTGCCGCGCGGCCTCGTCGCGCGCTGGCGCCAAGCCCTGGGACTGCTGACCGCGCTTCCGCCATTGCTGCGCCTGCTCTGGCAGCTGCCGGCGGCCGAACGCAAGGCACTGAGCCAGTTGCCGAACCCGATGGCCGATCTGCCAGGCTATCCGCGCACCGGCTTTCCCCACCACCCGGAGTTGGCGCGGCTGATCCTGGAGTTCCAGTTGGAGGTGCTGGGCATCCTCCATGACCATCTGAGGAATCCGCGCGACGAGGTGGTGGATGCCCTACTACCGCCCTACCGTCGCGGCGAGCTGCGCCTGGGCGAGATCCTGAGCAGCGCCCTGCAGATTCTGGTCGCGGGCTACGAGACCACCGCCAACACCCTCGGCGCCGCGGTGCATCGCTTCTCCACCGAACCGGAGCGACTGCGGGAACTCCAGGATCATCCGGAACGGATTGAGGCGTATGTCGAAGAGTTGCTGCGCCTGGACGCTCCGCTACAGCGGACGCTGCGACGCACCACCCGCCCGGTACGGCTAGCGGGCGTTGATCTACCGGAAAATGCTCAGCTAATCCTCATGCTGGGCGCCGCCAACCTTGATGCAACGCGCTTCGACTGCCCCGAGCAGTTCGATCCGGCGCGCGGCAACGCCCGCCGGCACCTAGCCTTCGGGCGCGGCATCCACATGTGCATCGGCGCCCAATTGGCGCGGCTAGAAGCGCGGCTGGCACTGGCAGAACTGGTTCCGCGTTTGCAGGCTGTGGAACTGCTGCCTGAGGATCCGCCACAGCGGGTCACCGACAAGGACATCGGCATGTGGGGGTATACCCGACTGCCGGTACGCCTGACTCCCCGGTCGGTGACATGAGCCGCCGCTCGACGCCGAGTCTGGTCTTGCTGCTGGCCGCACTGCTGCCGGCCTGCGCCCCGCAGACCCCAGAGGGCACCGACGGCGCCAGCAGCCTGAGTCCGGCCGCCTATCCGGAAACCGCGCCAGAAGCAGCCAAGCTCTCGGCGTTGTGCAGCTGGCCCCTGGTCAGCGACTCCGACGTGCTCAACGTGTTGCTGCCGGACGAGGCGGCCACCTACTGGCTGGCGGCCTTGCCCAACCTGCCCGGCACGCGGCTGCGCATCGAAGGGCAGTACCCGAAGGCACGCTATTTCTCGTTCAACGCCTATAGCCCGCTGCTGGCCTCGGTAGACGTGCTGACCGACTACCAGATCGCGCCCCTGCAGACAGGCAGAAACCCTTACCGCGATCCGGTCGCCACGCCAGGAGCCAACTACGTCGCTTACGTGCTTCCCGAACCAGCACCCGAGGAAGGCCAACGACAACCCAACGCCCTGTATTCGGGAAATTTCCCGGTAGCCCTGGGCGTCGAGATTCCCGCCAATCCCCTGCAGATTCTGGTCTACCGAATCTATCTGGCGGAGGGCGATCTCACCGGTGGCGCGCCACTGCCGACTCTCACCGTAGAGACCAGCGACGGCAGCCAGGCGCTAATGAAGCTCGACATGGTCGGCTGTACGCCCTTGATCCCGCCGGGGGTACTACCGGACCTGATCTCCGAGACCATGCGCACACAGAGCCTGCCTACCGCCCTGACGCCGCTGTTCGAGGCCGTACCGCTGCCAGTGTCGTCCACCGAGCCAACCCTGCAGGTTTCCTACGGCCTGCCGGAGACCGTGCGCGCCAATTTCTCGGCCTCGCTGGGCTTCGATATCCCCGGCCAGTCGATCAGCTCCACGGTCGGCGCCAATCTCGCCAACAACCTCGACAACGCCTACATGCAGGCGATCCTGAGCCGCGACAAGGGCTCGATGTACCTGATCCGCGGCAGGGCGCCGGAGGCAGCCACGATTCCCGCCGAGGCCCCGCTTGGAGAAGCCCAGCTCCGCTACTGGTCGCTGTGCACCAACGAAATCCTCACCCAGCGGTTCACCGATTGCCTCTACGACGCGCAAGTGCCGCTGGACAGCGAGGGCTATTTCACCGTGGTGGTGTCGGATCCCGACCAGCGGCCGGTGAATGCCGTAGCTGAGAACGGCTTCGGCTGGCTGGCGTGGGGGGCGCTCTACCCGGATGCCACCCTGCTGTATCGACACATGCTGCCTGCGCCGGGCTTTGCCCAAGCCATACAGAACATCCCGCTCAACACACCACCGGAGTCGGTAATGGGTGAGTACTACCCGCTGCTGGCCTATTGCGATCGCGCCACCGCCGAGGCCGCCGGCAAGAGCGCCGCGGCGGTGTTTGCCGCCTGCCGGGCCAGGGATGGCAACACCTCACTTCCCGAATGATCCCCTCCTTTTCCGTTTCACCGGAGTTTCCATGCCCATGAATCCCCTAGGTCGCGCATATTGGCTGTCCATAGTCTGGCTGTTGCCTGCGCTAAGCCTCGCCGCCGTCAGTCCCCAGGAGGCCGCCAAGCTCGGCAAAGAACTGACTCCGGTCGGCGCCATCCGTGCCGGAAATGCCGAAGGCACGATCCCGGAGTGGACCGGGCGCAAGAACTTTCCGCCGGAGACCCTGCGCTACACCCCGGCCGATCTGGAAAAGATGCGGAAGCAGGACCCGGCTGGCGTCGAAAAGCAGTTTCAGGGCAGTCTGCAGAAGGAGTATTTCCAGCCGCAGTTCGAAATCAGCAAGGCCAACATGGCCAAGTACGCCGCCCAACTGACCGAGGGCCAGAAGGCGATGCTGACGAAATACCCGACCTTCCGGATGAAGGTTTTCAAGTCCGTGCGTACCGCCTTCTATCCGGAGCAGATCGAACAGGCCACGATCGCCAATGCAAGCACCGCCAGCCTGGAAGGCAGCGACCTGATCAAGGGCGCCAAGCTGGGCTTCCCCTTCCCAATCCCGAAGTCCGGGGCCGAGGTGATCTGGAACCACAAACTGAAGTTCCATGGCCCCTCAGCTCGGCGCTACAACAACCAGGCCATCGTGCGGCCAGACGGCAGCTACCTCATCACCAAGCTGATCGAGGACGTGAAGTTCAAGTACGCGAATCCGGAGGAACCGGTCGGCGCTGACACCAAGCTGCTCGCCTACTACCTGGCCGAGGTTATCTCGCCGCCACGGGTGGCCGGCCAGATCACCCTGGTCCACGAGTCCTCCGGCCAGGGCTCGGGTCGCGCCGCCTGGTTGTACTCGCCCGGCCTGGCGCGCGTCACCCGCGCACCGGACGTCGGCTATGACAATCCCTCGCTGGGCAGCGACAACGAGCAATACAACGACCAGGTCGATGTCTTCAACGGCGCGCTCGACCGCTACAGCTGGAAGCTGCTCGGCAGGAAGGAGATCTACATCCCCTACAACGCCTTCCAGATCAATAGTCCGCTGGTGAAGTACAAGGACATCCTCAAGCCCTTCCACATCAATCCGGAACTCGCCCGCTACGAGCTGCACCGGGTTTGGGTGGTGGAGGCCAACCTCAAGCCCGGACTGCGCCACAACTTCGCCAAGCGCGTTTTCTACGTGGACGAGGACTCCTGGGCGATCGCGGCGGTGGACTGCTACGACGGCCGCGGCCAGCTGTGGAAAGTGCAGGAGGCGCACCTGCTGACCGCGCCCTTCATACCCACCACCACCGGCCTGCCGGAGCTGATCTACGACCTGCAGACCAACCGCTACTTCGCCACCACGCTGACCAACGAGGACGCCATCGCCGATTTCGCCATGCGCTTCCCGGACAGCTATTTCGACCCCGCCAATCTCAAGCGCAAAGCGCGGGGCCGTTGAGCATGAGCCCGCCCGCCCCCGCCGTGATCCGCGGCCTCGACGACATCCTGGCCATCGAACAGGAGCCCCTGGCCTCGCGCCAGCCACCAGAATCGACTTTTGCCCTGATCCGCGAGGCGGCGCGGCGCCACGGTGACGCGCCCGCGCTCAGCTTCTTCCTGGATGGCCTGCATCCGGAACGCGCCAGCCGCTACAGCTACCGTCAGTTGCACGCCCAGGTCTGTCGCTGCGCCAATGCACTCGACGAACTGGGGCTGACGCCCGACGACGTGGTCGCATACATTCTGCCCAATCTGCCGGAGACCCACTTCGTGCTCTGGGGCGGCGAGGCCACCGGCATCGTCTTCGCGATCAACCCCTTGCTTGACGCCGGCCAGATCGTCGAGCTGCTCAAGGCCGCGGCGGTCAAGGTACTGGTGACCCTGGCACCGGTGCCAAGCAGCGACCTCTGGCCCAAAATCGCCCCCGAGCTGCATCGGGTTCCGGGCTTGGAAACCGTGCTGCTGGTCGACATCAGCGAACACCTGCCGTTCAGCAAGCGGGTAATGCTGAACGCCTGGCGGCTGCAGCAGGGCCGGGTCCGCCACAGCGGCGGCGCCCAAGTGCTGGATTTCCACAAACTGCTGTCGCGCCAGTCCGGCCGGGGTCTCGACAGCGGTCGCTGGATTCGCAGCGACGCGGTGTCGTCCTATTTCTGCACCGGCGGCACCACCGGCGCGCCGAAGATCGCCATGCGCAGCCACGGCAACGAGGTGGCTAACACCCTGCAACTGGCGAGCATCAACCCGGGCAGTTTTCTGCCTGGCAAGACTCTGTTCTGCGGCCTGCCGCTGTTTCACGTCAACGCCGCCCTGGTTACCGGGCTCGCCGCCTTCTCGGCCGGCGGCCATGTGGTGCTGGGCACGCCGCAAGGCTATCGCGGCGAAGGCGTGGTGCGGAATTTCTGGGGCATCGTCGAACACTACCGCATCAATTTCTTCAGCGGCGTGCCCACCGTCTACAGCGCCCTGCTGCAGGTGCCGATCGGCGCTCACGATATCTCCTCGCTGGAATACGGTCTCTGCGGCGCGGCGCCGATGCCGGTGGAAGTGTGCAAAAGCTTCGAGCAACGCACCGGCATCCGCATCCTCGAGGGCTACGGCCTTACCGAGGCGACCTGCGTCAGTGCCTGCAATCCGCCGGAGGGCGCGCGCCACGTCGGTTCCATCGGCCTACGCCTGCCCTGGCAGCCGATGCGAGCGCTGCGGCTGGACGAGGACGGCCGCTACCAGCGCGATTGCGAGGTGGACGAAGTCGGAGTGATCGCCATCCGCGGCCCCAACGTCTTCCCCGGCTATCTGGATCCGGCGCACAACAAGGGCTTGTGGATCGAGACTCCGAACGGCGCGCGCTGGCTCAACACCGGCGATCTCGGCCGCCAGGACGCCGAGGGCAATTTCTGGCTCACCGGCCGCAAGAAGGAGTTGATCATCCGTGGCGGACACAACATCGACCCTGCGAGCATCGAGGAGCCGATGCATGCGCACCCGGCAGTGGCCTTGTGCGCGGCGGTCGGCCGGCCCGACGCCCATGCCGGCGAGCTGCCGGTGGCCTATGTGCAGCTCAAGCCGGGCCACCAGGTCGGCGAGGCGGAGCTGATGGAACACGCCCAGGCCCACATCGCCGAACGCGCGGCGCTGCCCAAACGCATCCAGGTCATAGAAGCCATGCCGGTGACGCCGGTCGGCAAGATCTACAAGCTGGAGCTGCGCCAGCGCGAGGCCCGGGAAGTGACCGAGGCGCTGCTGGCGGAACTCGGCGGCTGGCCGGGCGCCAGCGTCTCGGTCAGCCAGGACAGTCGCCGTGGCCTCCTGGTGGTGGTGCGCCACCGCGCCAGCGCCGCCGAGGTGGAGACGCTACGAGCCCGGCTCGGCGCCTACACCTTCGCTTTCGAGTTGGAGCGCCTGTGAGTCTGGCGCCATCGCCGCGTGCCGAGCCCAGGCGCGCCGCCGCTCTGGCCGGCCAGCGGCTGCCGGCAAGCTACGCACTGCGGCTGCTGAGCCTGCTGGCGCCGCGCGAGCTGAGCGCCGAGCGCCTGTTGGCCGGCACCGGCCTCGGCCTTGAGACCTTCAGCGGCCGCGAAGCCTCGCTGAGCGTCGCGCAGTACGGTCAGATGATCGCCAACGCCCTGCGCCTGAGCGGCGACCCCGGTCTGTCCTACGAGCTGGCGCTGTCCAGTCGGCTGACAAGCCACGGCTTCCTCGGTTATGGATTGATGAGCTGCGCCACGCTCGGCGAAGCGCTGCGACTGGGCCTGCGCTATCTGCACACCCGGCTGCCCTTCCACCAGATCGAGTTGCGCCGTGACGGGGCGCGTCTCTGCCTGGAGACGAGCGAGGCGCTGCCGCTGGGGCCGTTCCGGCAATTCGGCTTCGAGCACCTGATGGCCGAACTCTGTCAGCTCGCCACCGGCCTCGCGGAGGACGGCGGCGCCGCCGATGCGCTGCGGCTTCAAGTGGAGATCCACCACGACTTTCCCGAACCGCCGCACTACGCCCGCTATCGCCAGCGCCTGCCGCGGGTGCGCCACGGCCAGACCGGCAACCGCCTGTGGTTTCCGGCCGCCCTGCTCGACTGGCCGATCGCCACCGCCGACCCGCTGAGCAGCGAGTTGGCGGTGGAGCAATGCGAGCGGGAGCTGGCCCTGCGCGGCGACTCCGGCCGGCTGAGCCTGCTGGAGCGGGCGCGACGGCTGATGGTAGCCGAACAGGGCCGCTATCCCGAGCTCGGCGAACTCGCGGCCCGGCTGGCGATCTCGCCGCGCCATCTCAAGCGCCGGCTGCGAGTCCTGGGCTCCGGCTACCTGCAGTTGCGCGACGAGGTGCGTCGTCGCGACGCCCTGCGGCTTCTGGCGGACCCGAGGCTGCCGATCGAACGGATCGCTGGCCTGGTCGGCTACGACAACCCGGCCAACTTCACCCGTGCCTTCCGGCGCTGGACCGGCCAGACCCCGCGCGTCTGGCGTCTCGGGGCGAGCGACACGAATACGGCCCCCGAGGACAAGTAAGGCGGCATCCGCGCATCTCACGGCCCGGTACCCGGCAGCCCTAGCCTGAGGGGATCACAACAGATTGGAGGAGTAGACGATGCGTATCCTGCGCTGGCTGTTCTGGGCGAGGCTGGTGTCGGTGGTGGTACTCGGGCTGGCGGCGGTGGGCCTGTCGCGCTTGCCCTGGGTACAGGACCGGGTGTTCCTGGCGGTCGCCAAGCACTCGCTCGGCCGCAGCTACGAGCACTACTTCGACGGCCAGCGCCTGAGCGTGATCGTCTGCGGCAGTTCTTCGCCGCTGCCCGATCCTAATCGTGAACAGGCCTGCCTGCTGGTGATCGCCGGCGACCGCTACTACCTGGTCGATGCCGGCC
Organism: Nevskiaceae bacterium; assembly: GCA_004297005.1. Taxonomy (GTDB): domain Bacteria; phylum Pseudomonadota; class Gammaproteobacteria; order Nevskiales; family Nevskiaceae; genus Stagnimonas. The sequence goes on along the minus strand of SCVA01000039.1, from coordinate 108,520 downwards.
CTGGCTCGCCGCGCAATCTCGGCCTCTGGAACATCCCGCGCGAGAAACTGGCCGGGGTCTTCATCACCCACCTGCATTCCGACCACATGGGCGGTCTGGCGGAGATGCGTCTGCAGAGCTGGGCCTCGGGCCGCAAGGGCGCGTTGCCGGTGTACGGGCCGCCGGGCGTCGAGCGGGTGGTCGCCGGCTTCAACGAGGCCTATGCCATCGACACCGTTCACCGGGTGCGCCACCACAGCCCTGGCTTCCTGCACCCCGAGGACGCCCTGATGGAGGCGCGGCCGGTGGCTCTGCCGGAGCCGGCAAGCCCAACCAAGGACCGCCAGACCGTAGTGCTGGAACAGGACGGCCTCAAGGTCACCGCCATTGAGGTTGACCACAAGGTGGTGGCCCCAGCCTATGCCTACCGCTTCGACTACCGCGGCCGGGCGCTGGTGATCAGCGGCGATACCGCCTACCACCCGCCACTGGCGGTCGCTAGCCGCGGCGCCGACGTGTTGCTGCACGAGGCCAACGCCACCCACATGGAAGCCCTGATCCATCAGGCGGTCGCGGCCACGCCCACGGCCAACCAGCGCTTCGCCCGGCTGCATCGGGAAATCAACGACTACCATACGAGCCCGGTGGACGCGGCGCGAATCGCCAACCAGGCGCAAGTGCCACTGCTGCTGCTCTACCACCTGATGCCGCCAATCCACACCCGTCTGCAACTGCCGATGTTCCTGCGCGGAGTCGGCTCGATCCGGCCAGACGGGGTAGAGGTCGCCGAGGACGGCCTGCTGATCGAACTGCCGGCCGACAGCCGCGAGATCATTGAGGACAGTCTGCAATGAGCGCGGTGCTGATCACCGGTTGCAGCAGCGGCATTGGCGCCGCCACCGTGCAATGGTTCCTGGCGCGTGGCTGGACGGTGTACGCCACGGCCCGCCAGCCGCAGAGCCTGCCCCACCATCCGCTATGCCGGCCGCTGGCCATGGATGTCGACGATCCGGCCTCGGTGCGGGCCGCCTTCGAACTGGTAGGCCACGAACTGCCACGCCTGGACGCGGTGGTGAACAACGCCGGCTACGGGCTTTCCGGCAGTTTCGAGTCGATCAGCGAGGAAGCCATCCGCCGTCAGTTCGAAACCAATGTCTTCGGCCTGATGCGGGTCAGCCGGGCGGCGCTGGCCCAGTTTCGCGCGCAGGGCGGCGGCGTGTTGGTGAACGTAGCCAGCATGGGCGGGCGCCTGAGCTTTCCGTTTTACGCGCCCTATCACGCCAGCAAGTGGGCGGTGGAGGGCTTCTCCGAGTCGCTGGCATTCGAGGCGGCCGAGATCGGGGTCCGTGTGAAGCTGATCGAACCCGGCGCGATCCGCACCGACTTCTACGGCCGTTCGGCGGAGTTCGTCCATGATCCGGCCTTGAGCGCCTACAACGCCGCTGTGGAACGCAGCACCAGCCGCATGCAGGCGGTCGGCGGCAAGGGCAGCGACCCGGCCCTGGTCGCGGCCGCGATCTGGCAGGCCTGTACCGACGGCTCGGAACGACTGCGCTACCCGGTAGGGCCGGATGCCCGGCTGCTGTTGGGCCTGCGGCGCTGGATCAGCGACCGGCGCTATCTGCGGCTGATGCGTCAGCGGCTGATGCGCTGAGCACGCGGCATGCGCTCCACGCCCACCGACAGCTTGTGGCAGCGCTTTCAAAAGCGGGAATTGCCGAGCCTGCTGCTGTGGCTGGATCGGCAGACCCTGCCGCGGAAAGTCTCCGCACTTCTGCGTCGCCTGGCCGGCGGCAGGGCGCGGATCGACCTGTACTTTGCCTTCGACGATCCCTACGCCGCCGTGGCCCTGCCGGGCCTGATCGAGATGATCCGCGATCAACCGGTACGTCTGAACCTGTATCCGCTGGCGCGTCGCGGTCTGGCCGTCGACCCGGCGGCGGCGCAGCGCCTCGTACATGCCGTGCGCGACGCGGCGGCGCTGCTGCAGCGTCAAGGTCTGTCCCTGCGCCGCACGTCGCCACTGGCGGCGGCGGAGGTGCGCTACCTGGCCGAATGGACCCTGTACGCCCAGTTGCAGGGACAGGATCCGGCTGCCTTCGCGGGTCGTGCTCTGAGCCGGCTGTGGCATGACGCCGTTGATCCTGTCGACCAGGTCTTCTATAGGCGACTGTATGCGGAGTGCTACCCGGGGCTGCCGCTGCCCGACCATTGTCTGCGCGACCGCCTCGATGCCCATCATCGCTCGCTGCAGCAGCGGGGCCACTGGGACTCACCCGCCGCCTGGGTCGAGGGCCGCTGGTATTTCGCGCACGAACGACTGCCCGCCATTGCCGACTGGCTGCGCCGCTTGGCTTGGTTGCCATGAGCACGGTCGAGTTCTTCTATTCGTTCCGGAGTCCGTATTCGTACCTGGCGGCGCCGCGAATCTTCGCGCTGCCCTCGGACTTTCGGGTGCGCCTGCGGTTTCGCGGCGTGCGACCCATGGTCACCCGAGGACAACCGGTGCCTCCGGCCAAGCGGCTCTACATCCTGCGCGACGCCGGCCGCGAGGCGCAGCGACTGGGCCTGCCCTTCGGTCCGGTCCATGACCCGCTCGGCGAGGCGGTATGGCGCTGCCTGCGTTTGTGCGAGCTGGCCGAACGTCAGGATCGGATCGCCGCTTTCGTGCTGGCCGCCGGGCATGCCATCTGGGCCGAGGGCGCCGACCTGGCCCAGGAACGTCCGATGCGCAGGGTCTGCGAACAGGCCGGCCTGTCCTGGCCGGACTGCCTACGCGCGTTCGACGATCCCAAGGGCCTGGAGGCAATGGAGCGCAACACCGAACAGCTCGGCGAGCTGGGCCTATGGGGCGTGCCCAGCTTCCGGTTCGCGGAACACCGCTTCTGGGGACAGGACCGGATCGTCGATCTGGTTCGCTGCCTGGAGGAGGCCGGCTTGCGGATTTGAAAGGCGGCGCGTGCCGACGCGCCTTGGGTCACTGGAGGAGAACTAATACCAATGCGTCGACTAACGACCATGACGACGGTCCTGCTGCTAGCGCGGGCAGGTAGCTGCTGGAGCGATGACCTGCACTGGCAGCGGGGCGGCTTTAACGCCGAGCTGAGCGGGCTCTACAGCATCGGCGCTGCTTGGCGCGTGCAGCAGCGCTCCAACGAATTGATCGGCAAGCTCAATGTGCCGGGTCAGCAGGAGCTCTGCCTGGCCGACGACTGCATGTCGGCTACCGGCGACCTTGAACCCAACCAGCGGCTGATTGATGCCGAAGGCGCGTTCGCCGGCAGCAACAGCGACAACGGCAACCTCAACTACGAGCGCTACGACTTGGTCGCCGCAACCACCAAGCTGACACCGCAGCTGGTCCTCGATTGGGGCCCGCTCAGCGCCAAACTGCGCGGCCTTTTCTATTACGACCCGGTCAACGACGATTTCGACGACCGCCACAGCAACACGCTGTACCAGCCAGCGCGCACCCCCCGCGCCCGAGCCATCGCCGAGGACTTCGGCCGCGGCTACAAATGGCTGGACGCCTATGTCACCGGCAGCTTCAGCCTGGACGAGGGGCGCGAGCTGGCGCTCACGGTCGGCAACCAGACGATCAACTGGGGCGAATCCAATCTCACCCTGTTCAACACGCTCAACACTTTCAACCCGCTCGACGCCACCGTTGCGCGCATGCCGGGCTTCCAGATCAACGAAGTGGCCAGGCCGGTGCCGGCAGCGCTGCTGGCCGGAACCCTGGGCGGCCACTGGTCCTTCGAGGCGCTTTACCAGTTGCAGTGGGTGCCGGTGCTGCCGGACCAGGCCGGCAGCTTTTTTTCGACCAGCGATCTGCTCGGCGACGGCCGCTACCTGATGACCGGCATCGGCCAGTTCGCCGAGGACCCGGAGCGCCAGTACCGGCCGCCCGGCTTTCCCGGTCTGATCAGCCAGAGCACCCGCACGGCCTACATGCTGCCCGCCGGCCACGGCTATCCACGCGACAGCGGCCAGTACGGCCTGCAGCTCAAGTACTACGCGGCCGATTTCAACGACGGCACCGAACTAGGCCTGTACTTTCTCAACTACCACAGCCGCCTGCCTTACCTGAACGTCTATGCGGCACAGCAATCCTGCACGCGCGAGGCCAGGACCAACGATTTCCTCGCGGTGTTCGCTGCCTGCGAGGGCTTCAATGCCAGTTTCAATCCGGTCGGCCTGGAGCCGCTGCCGGTCGACAGCGTGCAGCCCTACTTCGCCTACCCGGAAAACCTGCAGATGTTCGGCCTCAGCCTCAGCACCAACCTGGGCCGTTGGTCGCTGGGAGCCGAGTACTCCTACCGGCCCAACCTACCGTTGCAGGTGCAGCTAACCGACGTCCTGTTCGCGGCCGAGGCGCCGGCCCTGCCCGAGGAGGACGTCGAGGTTCCCGCCGATGTCGCGGGCCTGGCCCTGTTCACCCTGCCCGGCTACCAGCGCGCCTACCCCAGCTTCCTGCCCGCCTACCGCGGCATCGAGCAATACCGGGCCGGTGAGCTGGTGACAGGCTACGAGCGCTTTCCGGTCGGGCAACTGGTTGTCAGCGGCCTGCGCAGTTGGGGCAATTCCAACCTGTTCGGCGCCGACCAGATCACCCTGGCGCTGGAGTTCGGCCTCAGCCACATCGTCGGACTGCCAGCGCTGTCCCGGCTGCAGCTCGAAGGCCAGGGTGATCGCACCCATCACAGCCCCGGCGCCGACGGCAGCGGCGATCCAAATGGCGAACCCGATTCGCTGCGGGTCAATCCAACCCAGCAGACCTCCGGCTTCGCCACCGAGCTGGCCTACGGTTATCGCGGTCTGCTGCGACTCAGCTATGCCGGCCTGCCAGCGGGGCTGCGTCTGAACCCAACCCTGGTGCTGCTACACGACCTGTACGGCATTTCACCGGCGCAGATCGACAACTATGTCGCCGGCCGCATCACCTGCGTCGCCCTGCTCGACGCCGAACTCGGCCAGCACCTGGGCGCCGGCCTGCAGTACCAGATGTTCACCGGCGCCGGACAGCGCAATGCCCGTCATGACCGCGACAATATTTCTCTCAGCCTGAGGTATTCGTTTTGAAGTACGCACCGACGCTCAGCCTGGGCCTGCTGCTCGCAGCCTGCCATTCCGGCATCGAACCCCCGCCGGAGGCGGCCGGCAGCCCTGCCGCCCTCAGCGCGCACAGCCAGGAATTCCGCCGCGAAGTGATCGAGGTTGCGAAGGGCATCCATGTCGCGGTCGGCTACGGCATCTCCAACTCCATCCTGATCGAGGGCGAGGACGGACTGATTGTGGTCGATGCCATGGAGAGCCTGGAAACCGCGGAGGCGGTGGCGGCGGAATTCCGCAAGATCAGCGACAAGCCGGTCAAGGCGCTGATCTACACCCACTCGCATCCCGATCACATTGCCGGTGGTCCGGCGTTCTTGAAGCCCGGCCAGGCGCCGCCGGCGGTGTATGCGCAGGCGGGGGTGCTGGCCAACATCGACAAGATCGCCAGTGAGCTGCAGCCGATCATCGCCCGTCGCGCATTTCGCATGTACGGGAACTACTTGAGCGAGGCCGAGATGGTCAACGTCGGCATCGGCCCGCGCTTAGGCGTGGGGCAAGACAGCCAGATGCAAGTGCTGCGGCCGACGCGCAGTTTTGTCGAGCAACTCGACGACCGGGTCGCCGGGGTGCATTTCCAATTGCTACACGCTCCGGGCGAGACCGAGGACCAATTATTCGTCTGGCTGCCGGAGCGGCGCATCCTACTCAGCGGCGACAACTTCTACCGCGCCTTCCCCAACCTCTACACCATCCGTGGCACCAGCTACCGCGATCCCAAGGCCTGGGCCGCCTCGCTGGACCGGATGCGCGCACTCGCGCCCGAGGCGCTGGTGCCCAGCCACGGCCGGCCCCTGCTCGGTGCGGACCTAGTCCGCGACAGCTTGCGTGACTACCGCGACGCGATCCGCTTTGTTTACGACCAGAGCATCCGGCTGTTCAACCAGGGCCTCGGTCCGGACGAGATTGCCGGCCGCCTACGGTTACCGGAGCACCTGGCGAGCTCGCCCTATCTGCAGGAGTTCTACGGCCGACCCGACTGGTCGGCGCGCAGCGTGTTCAGCGGCAATCTCGGCTGGTTCGACGGTAATCCCTCGCGGCTGCGGCCACTGCCTCCGACAGAAGAAGCCAAGCGCTGGGCCGAGCTGGCCGGAGGGACCGAGGCATTGGTCGATGCCGTTGTGAAAGCCAGCCAGAGCGGCGAGCATCAATGGGTGTTGCAGCTCAGCGACCAAGCCCTGCAACTGGCCCCCGACAACCGCGAACTCAAGGCCGCGCGTGTCGCCGCACTGCGGGCACTGGGCGAGGCCGAAAGCAATCCCAATGCCCGCCACTGGTACCTGGTCAGCATGCACGAGCTGACCGGGGACTTGGTGCTGCCGGAGCACGCCATGAAGCCGACCCCGGCCATGCTCGCCACCATGCCGCTGAGCCTGTTTTTCGACGGCATGGCGGTCAACCTCGACGCCGAAGCCAGCGCCGACCGGCGTATCCAGGTCGGCTTCGAGTTCAGCGACGAGCCCGAACGCTACACCTACATCGTCCGCAACGGCGTCAGCGAGGTGCTCAGCGGCCTGGAGCCAGATCTCGACATCCGCGTCCGCGTCTCCGCCCAGGTGTTCAAGGAGACGCTGGCGCAGATCCGCAATCCAGCGCTGTCGGTGGTCCGCGACTTCAAGGTGGTCCAGGGCAGCAAGCTCGAGTTCATCCGCTTCATGCAGCTGTTCAAGCCCGACTTGCAAGTCGACCCCACCCGCCGCGACTGAAGCGGCGGCGCCAGGCCGCCGCGAGCGCGAGCAGGCTCAACAAGCCGAGGCCGGCACTGCCACCGAAGTGCCCGTCGCTGCTGCCGCCCGAAGAACCGCCACTGGAAGACCCGCCGGAGGACGAGGCTCCGGACGAAGAGCCGCCAGACGAGCTGCCGCCGTCCGGCTGGTCGGTCATCACATAGTGCTGCACGCCACGACCGAAGGTGGCGGCGAACAGTTGCGTGTCGTCGTCCGGCTTGAGCACCAACTGGTTGACCGGTACCGCCGGCAGATCGCCCAGCGGCGCCCACTCCTTGCCATCCAAATCGCTGGAGATGAAGGTGCCGATGTCGGTACCGATGATCAGCTGGTTACGGCGCTTGAGAATGGCGGTGACGATCAGATCCGGAAGATTGCCGCTGACGTTAGTGAAGGTCTCGCCGGCGTCGGTGGACTTGTAGACGCTGCCCTCGCCCAGCGCCGCGTTTTCGTCCAGATACTGCCCGGGCGGCGCCCAGCGCGCGGTCGAATAGCCGCCCAGCACCACCCAGATGGTCTTTGGATTGTCCGGATCGATCGCGATCTCGTAGATGTAGCGGTTGGGCAGGCCTTCCGCCTTGGCGAAGTGCCAGCCATCGCCGGTACCACGCTGCGCTGGCTTGTCACCGCCGACGTTGGTGGCGATGCCGCGCTGGAACTGGGTATCGCTGCCGGCCAGATTGCAGGGACCGCAGAAGCCGACATAGATATTGTCGCCGGACACCGCCAGCGGCCGCTGTCGAGTGATATGCGCCGCACCGCTAACCTCATCGACGCCGAGTTCGAACACCGTCGTCCAGCTGGCGTCGGTGGAGGCATTGCTGGTCTCGGCCACCTTGGTGCCGGCGGCGACCAGATGCTCCGGGTCCTTCGGGTCCATCACGAACGGCGATAGAAAATGCGCGGTGCCGACGTCGAAGCTGTCGATATAGCTGTAGCTGGCGCCACCGTCGAGCGTGCGCACCAGGGCCAGGCCCGGTGTCTGGTAGTAGGCGATCTGCGAATTGTCCGGATGCACGGCCGCCCACATGCCATCGCCAATGTAGACCCGAACCTGGCGGCGGCTTTCGGGCTCGATCTTGCCCGAGGTGTTGTCCTGCAGGCCGTAGTACACGGTGCCGTCGTTGGCGACCGCGATACCGTAGTTCATCAGGGTGTAGAAGCCCTGATTGACGCCCCGGCCCCAGTTGTCGTTGCGGAAATTGTCGGTGGCGCTGCTCGAGTGCTGGCGGTAAACGCCGCCGTCGTTGCCGACAAACAGCCAGACCCCGCCGTCCTCGTCCGGGATGTAGATGCCGTCGTGCTGGTCGGGGTGCGTGGTGGTGCCATTGATCAGGCCGTCGTAGCCGGGACAGATCGGTGCGCTCTCGCCCAGGCCGAGATTGCCGATCAGGAACAGGCAGGTGTCGCCGGCGAAGTAGGCGCCGAAGACGTTCCAGCCGATGGGCGTGTTCTCGATCAGGCCGACCGGTGGCAGCGGCAGGCGGTTGACCCACAGCTCTTCCAGTCCAAAGGTGACACGGGTCGGCGCGCCGGCCTGGGCGGCGGTGGGATCGGGCTTGACCCACATGTCGTACCAAGACTGCACGCCCGGACCGACGCCCAGCGCGATCGTCGTCGCCAGCGAAGAGCCGGCGGGAACTGCGTTGGTATAGAGCCCGACATCATCGAGCAGGCGCGTCCAGCTGCTGCCGAAATCCGAGGACACGTACAGGCCGTTGAAAGTGGTGGCGCTGGCGACCCCGCCGACCACCAGATCGCAGATGGGCGACAGCGGTCCGGTGATGGCGCACAGCATGGCCGGGTCGAAGTCCTGACCCACGTCGATATCGAGCAGCGGGAAGCCGCCGTTGAACAACACCGCGTCCTCGACGATGGCGTAGACATAGTCGTGGTCCTGCTCCGGGCCTATGGCGGCACCCAGCTCCACCCGCCCCACCCGCTCCGGCTGCGCGAAGCCGAACGGCAGCAGGCCGCTGGGCGATTCGGCGCTGAGCAGGCTGAAGCTGTCCGGCAAGCCGCTGTCGGAGCGGTACAGGCCGTTGCCCGGCGCCTGCAGGGTGCCGTCGGCGTAGGGGATGGCGCCGGCGCGGAAGCCGACGGCCGCGAGCACCGGGCAGCCCTCGGCGCCGCACTCGAAGTTGATGGAGCCGCCCGGCGCCTTCACCACCACGTCGGTGACGAAGCTGGCGAACTGGCATGGCCCCAGCGTCTCGACGCCGGCGCAGTCCGCCGACACCGGCAGCTTGACGTTGACGAAGCTCTCGCCGGCGTCCTCGGAGCGGAACAGACCCTTGCCGGTGGCGGCGTAGACGATGCTCGGATTGGACCCGTCAACCGCCAGCTTGAAGGCCAGCGCCTCGTCTGGTACGCCGCTGGCGTGATTCCAGCTTTCGCCCAGGTCATCGCTCCAGTACACGCCCAGACCGACATAGGAATTGCCACCCATGGTGTGCTCGCCGGTGAGCACGATCAGTCGGCCGCCCTCGACTGGCGTCCAGGCCACGGCGCTGTTAACCAGGGAGGGCAACTTGTCGCCGACCGGCCGCCAGAGATCGCCCAGGGTACCGAGATCGCCATCGACCGCCTCGCTCATCCAGATGCCGCCATTGCCTACCGCCGCGAACAGACGTTTGTGCTCCGGGTCGTAGGCGAAGTTATCGACCCGGCCGGCCACTTCGGGGATGCCGTCGGTATTGCCCGCCGGATAGGCCGGATCGGAAACCTGCGGACCCTGACCGTAGTCGGCCCATTCGCCCGCCGCATTGGCAAGCTTGGCCTGGGCGGCCTGCATGGCCTCCTTCTGCTCAATGGCCCGGCGCAGACCCTGTAGTGGACGCCCTGCAACCTGGGCCTTGTCACGTCGGGTAGCACCGATCTCGAACAGCGATTCCGGTAGCTTTGGCGAAACGCAGATGCTGTTACCAAACTGCTGGCGGATGCTCGCGGCATGGTCGCGTGCATAGGCCGGATTGAGCTCCCTGGAAACCTCAAGCGGATCCTGAGCGACATAGCCTTCGGGACACGCAGCCGGGCTCAAGGCCTGAGTGAATGGCAGGCGATGCTGAACCACCACCGCGGCAACCATCAGCACCGAGAAGCTTGCCGCCCAGGCCACGGCAAGTGGCGGCCTGCGTGCTCGTTGGACACCGAGCGCTCCTTCGTAGCCCCTCCCAAAACCCTCCGACATGCTTCTCACTGCTCGCTGAAGACTCATCATGGCCTCACCTAGTTCGAATACTGAATCTCAACAGTCTGTTAAGACTTTTTATCGACATTGGATATGCAAAATTCATGTATATGACCGCAGTTTGGCGCCTCCACGGCGGCGCAGAAATGTAACGCCGTGTAAGCTCATCAGCGGTCGTCGAATTGTCGGCACCGTCCCCGGTCAGGGGTCCGCGAACCAGCCGAATTGGCCTGGCAGGACTGTCTGGAGACAATGGTCGCCCGTTGGGATCGGCAGTAGCCGAGCGCTATACGGAACGCATTTATGAAGGCAGCGAGCGAAACTGCCCAACAAGCAGCAATCTGCTACTCCTCTTGGCTCTGCTGCGCCCACCCGTTCTTTTCGGTGAAGTGACGCACGAAAAATTACGACGTCGAGGGGATGCATCGACAGCACACCCTGCGAATTCCGCGCGGTGACGGTGACGTCGCAACCGAAGCTATTAATGAGAGAACGGCTGGCTCAGACGACCTTTCTCAGCCCATTCGACAAGGCGTGCAATGCAGGCGGCGGTCAAGACGACCGAGAGAGAGTTGCACGAACGCATCCTGGCTTTCCGTACCACGACCTACGCGCCAAGACCGGCACAGACTGCGACGAGAAGGAAGGCCGGGAGAAAACGGGAGGGCTGCTCGCACATGCCTCTGACAGAATGACGGACAGCTACATTCGGAACAGACAAGGCAGGCTGGTGAGGCCGTCACGGGGACGCAAGAGCGGATCAATTGCGGAAGTCAGCTCGAAATTGCAGAACAAGACGAGCGTGTGACAACCACCTTGGAAGAGTGGATTTAGTATCGTGAGCGCCTTGATCTGACGCGATCTCCATTCCGGATCAGGAATGGAGGCTGGGGTCGGAATTGAACCGGCGTACGCGGATTTGCAGTCCGCATCGTTATCAATCTGAATCAGCAACTTAATCCACAAATTGTTCCGCAATTGTAGCATTTTCGCGCCGCTGAAACCCTTGCAGGCACGACTACGACTGCTGATTTGCGGAACAGTCAACCAGAGCTAGTTGACGGGTTGCTGTGCCAGAAGCGTGAGCAAATAGTCCGGCGAAACCGTGTCTTTCGCCCCACCACTGTTACCGGTCAGTGTCCTAGTATGTATGCACGGTGGCGAGCTGAACCTCCGCAACCAACACCCAGCAATTCTTTGCACCTCGCAGCCCTGCTGCGACTGTAGTTCTAGACTCTCGTAGCCGCGTCGCAACGGCTCTGGGATGGACTCATTTCTGGGGTCTCAAAGGAAGTGCGTCGATCCCTCGGCCGTAGAATGCGAATGCGGCAGTGAAGCATCAACAGAATTCTGCCCGTCAGGGCGAAGACCCGAGCTGTCGGCAACAGCACCCCACCGATCCAGCCTCATCTGGACACCCACCGAGGTCTTCCGTCACGTCACCACCTTGCCGATCTCATCGGCAAGGTGTGACGCAGGCTAGACGACCGCTGCGCCAACCGCTCGCTTTCGCCTCAACCCGGCAACGGCACGCCAAGGCGCACACCCACCTTTGTAATTGAAAACTTGGCGCTACCAGCCGAGGCATTCCACCTCGGCGAGATACGCGCAGCTACTACTTTTACCTGCCACCGTAAAAGTGACGCATTTTTTTGTGACCAGCAAAACCATGCACAACCTACATTCCAGCCGTTACCGACACCGTGACGGCGCATTCTGCCCCCTCTTCTCAACGCATCTCTGCAGTAAAGCGCAGCACCAGAAGAAACAGCTCCGGCTCCGGCCGGCCAACCTGCCCAGAAGTGGGCGCGGCGCACGCCGCTCTAGGTCCCTAAAAGGGGCCTGGCTCAGGGGTTCCGAAACTCAACTCGCAGCGTTTCATGGGCCTGCGGTCGTTTCTTCTAATCAGTCCGTGTGCATCACGGACTGACGAAACAGTCGGTCAGGCCCATGGCCGCGACGGGGAGAGGGGGCTCTCACAAATTTGATTCGATAACTAATCGGAGTACCACGACATGAGCAAGAAGCTGATCCGTTCACTTACAGCGGAGTCGAAAAAGGCCGGCGGCGCACACCTGACGCTGGAGGCTCGCCACCAGGCGTATGCCGATTTTGGTGCAGCGATGTTCCGCGCAAACGTTCAAATTCATTCGGCCGACCAGATTGGCGGCCGTGAGCTGAGGGTCTATGCGGTGCACTTGAACGCGCAGGTGAAATCCGTCGGCACCAGACAAAACCGTATGGCCGCTATTCGCGTGGCGCTGACTCAGGTCGGCAAAAGCAGTCTGGCCAAGGACCCGAACTACTCAAATGCTGCTCTAGGTCTTGGAAAACGCTGTCGCGATGGGACCAAGACGGCGGCGAGCCCAGAGGTCGTATCGACAATCAAGTCGAAAGTAGAAAAGTTGGATCGCGGTTGGATTGCGACCGTGATGGAACTGGAGGAAACGGTTGGTCTGCGTCGATCCGAGGCCGTTTGCGTTCCTGCGTTCCGGCTGAGGCAATGGCTGAAGCAGTTGCCAAAGGAAGGACGCGTGTATGTCGTGGACGGTACCAAGGGAGGGCGAGAGCGGTTCGTGGAACCTCCCCACCCTGCTCGCGCGCTCGAAGCGATTAAGTCAGCGCTGGCCGCCGCCGAGGCCAATGGCGGGTATCTGGCTCAATACGACGACGGCTCTCCGGCGAAATCGAAGAAGAGCGCCCTGGGGATGTATTCGAGTTGCTTGAATCGTCTGGGCTTCCAAGGGCATGCATTGCGTTACTCATTCACTCGTGCCGTCCGAAAGCGGGGGCTCGAAGAAGGTCTGACAGAGAATCAAGCCCTAGCCGCGGCCAGCCGCAACCTTGGGCACGGCGAGGGCCGTGGAAGATACGTCAAGCAGGTCTACTTGAAGTAGCCACATCCCCAAGGAATCCGGGAGGCGGTGTGAGCGCCTGACGAAGTTCACCGCAGGCCGACAGCGCCGCACGGACCAGCCCCCAGCGCCCGGGGTCGGCCCAGGCGGCCGTTGGCGGCTCGGTATCGGGCAGCGGCGAGCAGGCGGCATCCATGGCCTGCACCAGGGGCGCCGCACGTAGCAACAGATGGGCTTCGGTCTCGCCAGCGGCCTCGGCGAGGCTCGATGGGCTGAATATCGACCAGAGCGAGCCCAGCACCAGCAGTCTCGGCCCCGGTGCGGCTCGGCAGAGCGCGGCGATCAGCGCTTCGTCCGGTCGTCGCGCCTCCGGAGTTTGCGCCAGTACATCGCGCAGACGCGACGGCAGGTCGGCGCCGTGGTCCTCAATGAGTAGTTCGGCCCAGGGGCGCGCGGTCAGGATGGCCTTCGGCAGCGTATTCCCCAGCGAAAGCCCGTCTTCGCCCCGGACCGCAGTTCCGCCTTCGGCCAGTGCCGCTCGCAGCACCCGTTCCGTTTCCTGGTCGGACCGCAGCGCACAGCGCGTCACCCGCCAGGCGTATTCGAGCTGAATCTCGAAAGCCCGTTGCATAGTCGGTGCGGGTTCGTGGGTCGGCATGCGGGCCTCAGTGCGGGGCGGGCAGCAGTCCGCGCTGCTGCTTGTAGGCGCGGATGTCCGCGATGCATTGGTTAAGGAAGCCGTCGAAATCTTTCCAGTTGAAACAACACGGCTCTTTCACGATTTCAGCGAATCGCTCGTCCTCACGGTCCACGAAGCAATCCACTCCCTTCTTTTTGGAGTTGACTGCTTCGCTATACACGCCCGCCTCGGTGCAGCCGCGCACAGCGATCATTTTGAAGTGCATTGCGACCTTGCCGCCCCGTCCCAAGGATTGCGGAGATGGGGTTGTCATCGCCGTGATCCTGCCCGCAGGGCCACAGACATCACCCAACTCCTTGAGCTTGAGCGCCGCCTCGTCGCGAACAGACTTGAGATCCCAATCTGTCGAGCCTGCAACCATGACTAGAAACGTCGGATAGTCCTTTTCGTCGCGATCCTTGCCCCAGTTGATCGAATAGCCCGTCTTCGACTTCGGATCAATGATGACCAGCGGATCAACCGTCGTCTTGCGCTGAAGCCGGTATTCATCGCCATAGATGAGATACTCAGAAACCTTCATCGACAGCGACCCGCTGGGCGCCGAGGTCGGCGACTCCGCCGACAATACCAGCGGCCCACACAGCAGCATCAAGGCGATCAACCCTTGGCGTGGTGTCCGCATGCGCCTCTCCCTTGGGTCGTTCATTGTCGCTGTTCTGCTGGCCACCCTGTTCCCGCGCGCGCTCACTGCGAAACGGGCCGAAAGCCCCAGCGCGCGATGTCATCGCCGATATTCCAGGCCACCGCACCGCCACCGGCCGAGCGTCCCAGATCTACCTGCAGCACACCCGACGCGCTCAGGCGCCAGTCGGTTTCGCTGGAAAACACCGTCTCGCCGCGCCGGCTGTCCATCAGCGGGGCCTTGAGCCAGGCGCGCAGGCCGCTGCGGGGATGGTGTACCTGCACCCACTCGGCGGAATCCCACCCCTGATCGATGCGCAGGCGCTGCACCCGGTAGTCACCGGCAGCCAGATCGTCCAGCCGCTGCAAGGGGGCCGCAGAAGCGCGCTGCCACAGGCGATCCCAGCTCCCCGCCAGCTTGGCAATCTCCGGCCCTTCGGCGTGCAGCCAGAGGTCCAGCGCGTCGTTGTCCGGCACCGGTAGCGGCCGGGCGGCACCCAGTGCCCGCAGCGTCTTCTCAAAATCCATCACCGTGTTCGCTGGCGACGAAGCATCGTCCACGGCACAGGCACAGGGCTTGAACGGCGCTTCCGGGTTCAGCGCCTGCTCCCCCGGCCCGCAGCGCAGCAGGTTTTCCAGCGGCTTCCAGCCCCGGTCGCCGAGCCAGCGCTCGCGCCAGCCATTCGCACTCTGCTCAACCCGACGCATCAGCGGCGCACAGCCGGTGCCTTCGCACTGCTGCTGCACCAGCAGCGCATGCGAGCCGGACGCTTGCCGGCACACGGCCGTCAACTCCAACGGACGGAAAGCCTGGATGAATTCCGCCCCTTCGCCCGGCGAGGGCGGCGCAAATTCGCCGGAATCATGCTGGAGCCGGTAGGGCGGCCAGCTCACGATTCCGGTGTCGTAGGGCATCGCTGGCTGGAATACCGCCTTTCGTGCCGGACCTTTTCCAAACCAACGGGCACAGAGCTGAAGGGCGCCCGCTTCCAGTGCCTGGGCCGAAACGTGGCCCGCAGGAACGGCACAGCCTGGCGATGCCGCAGGGTTGGCGACCAATTGCCAGCCTTCCCGAACGGTGGGCTGTTCCGGGTCGGCATGCTCGAACCAGAACCGCAGCCCACCGGCGCCATCGGGTTCAGGTCCCTGCATCTGATCCTCACCTTCCGGCACCAACCCCGTCCACAGCGTGCGCCACCGTCCTTCGTGTCGCCGCAGCAGAGCTGCACCGCAGTAGCCCGCCGTACCACGAAGAGCCGGTTCGCTGACCCGAACAAACACTACGGCGGGAAACTGCTCATGCGTGCAGTAGGCCTCGGTGACGACGGAAGACGAGGGCTGGTCTGACTTCAATTGCAGTTTCTGCAACGCCAACTGGCTGACCAGCGCGGGGACAGGCGCGGCACAGGGCACCAATCCCTTGTCCATCGTCGCCTCGCTGGCCAGAGGTGTCTGCGAAGGCAGAGCGTCGCCAAGGGCCCCACGCGCTTGCAGCGCGATAGGAATCAGGATGAACGGCTCCGCCGCCAAGGTCGGGAGTGCGAAAAGAATCGGAAAAATACCCCACCCTGTGTTCATCATTTCACCCGACCTGCTCTGTTCAAGGATGACGCCGATCTGGTCCATAGCAAGGACGAAGTTCTGGCGTCATCGCCTGAAGTTGTAGCGATCTCACTGAGCATCTGCGCTCTCCATGGGACTGGAATCCTTGGTCGGACTTCAATTGCAGCTTCTGCGAAGCGAACTCGCTGACCAGTGCGGGGATAGGCGCGACGCTGGGCACTAATCCCTTGTCCATCATCGCCTCGCTGGCCAGAGGTGTCTGCGAATACAGAGCGTCGCCAAGGGCCCCATGCGTTCGGGTTCACTACCCTACTGAGCAGTTAGCATCGGGTTTTCTAGCGCGTCCCTAATAGCCACTCTATTCATTGCGATTTAGTCGCGTTTTCTGAGCATTCGGCAACGAGTTTTACGGTGGAACCCTGCTATCGGCTCATGGGGAATAATAAATCGACCCAACCGGGATTGGCCGCATACGGAAAAGGCGGAGCAGTTACTGCCGCTCGTGAAAGAACGGGCTTGCGAAATAATGCATTAGCTGCATCATATTTGCACGCGATTTTAGACAAATATCTATCGCGCAGACATTGAACGTACGACTTTTTAAATTCCGACAAACTATCCACCTTTCCGCGCATCCAAACTATCGGGTGTGCGGAAGCGGAAGATAATCCGGCATTGTTCAGCTTCTCTTCTACGCAGTCCGACATAGATAACAAGAACGCAGATCCGGTTCCGGAGCCAGTACATCCTGCAGAACTAGCCGCCAAAATCTCAGCCCTCCCTTCTGCGTCATGAAACTTTAAGTCCATGGCCCACATGTCACGACAGTTCGGGGCCCTTCCGAATGCGGTCCTAAATCCCATGCTGCTAAACTCAAATCCTGGCGGCCACAAGCAGTTTTCATAATCGATAGAATTGCTGGGTAGCTGGTGATTCCATATTTTGGCCATCTGAGCGTAGTCTAAAAAATCTATTTTTCCACTCATTAAGCCGGCGCGCAAAGTGTCGTGCGCCAAATCGGCGCGCCCATTCTGAATCATGGCTGGAGCCTCCCGCATGCCCCACTCAAGTATTCGGTTCAGCAGCAAAGTATTGACTGAATCAATAAATGTGGAAACAGGCGTAACGTAACTGGCATCTTGCAGGAATACGCTATAGGCGAAGTATCGATCCGCACTGGTAATGGTTGCTCCAGGCAGTAAAAGCCGGGAAAGTCTGGCAAGATCTCTACGCGCGGCTAGTATGTATTCTTCGCTGTCGCCATCTTTTTTCTGCATTAACTCGCTCAGCACTACAGATAAATTTGCAGACTGACCGTAGCCATTGACTGTCAGAGCACTGCATATAGTGCTATAAGCGCATCGCTCATCAGGGCTGCGAAGGCGAATCTTTTCATACGTCCAGCTATGGGAAATAATGCTCTCGTTAATCGGCCAATAGTAATTGGCCTGTATGGCCTTTTTGTACCTTTCGACGCTCTCCTTGTTTTTGATGTCAAGCTCACGATAAGCAGTTTCCAACGCGCCCTTGCCGATTAATTTTAAAAGGCGGCTTGCAGCGATTGAATTGAAGTTATTTCTGACTTTTCCCGGATCGATTTCAAATCTGGATTTTACGCGCGGATAGTGATAACGCTCAGAGTTGAAAACCGTGAGCTGTTCAAAATCTGGAGGCAGTACGGAACTCGTTGATCCTAGCAGACGAGCAAAATCGTACGCTTCAAAAAGCGAATAGTTCTTCTCAAGACATGCCAATGCGATTCCAATGGGATCTGGGCCTAAATTCCACTGGCTACTTTGGACGGGCCGATCTGAATCAAAGTACCCATCGGTTGTTAAGACAATCAGTGCGTGTATGAGATCAACCGCTGTTCTTCTTCCGTGATGCCCCCTTCGTATTCCGCGCAGAAAACGATGGAAGGCTTGGTCTGGTCTTTCGTATCCGCCTTGTCCGAAAAGTAGCATTAAACCCAAATTGCGATCTGCAAAGAGGTTTCCCTTGGCCGAAGCCCTTACAAACCAACGCCAAGCTTCATCGTAATCCTGTTTTAAACTCCATTCCCCATTGGCATGCAAGACGCCGATGTACTGCATGGCTTCCGCATTTCCTTTCTCCGCCAATAACTTTAGTCCTGCCAATCCTGCTGCACCATTCTTTTCGCCAAGTTTAATTAAACTCTGAATTTCTGGCGAGTATTCCAATCCATTGTTTTTTGGCGCATCTCCTGAGGGCTGGCGATCAATCTCACAATCGATCTGTTCGAGCATTCGAGGAATTTCCAAATTTTGTCGTTTGACAATTTTTATCGATTCCTCGTAAGAAATGGCCTGTGAAAAACAAGAAAAACTTACCGCATAGAGTGTCAGGCATATTCCAGCGCGTAGCGATAGACAATTGTTCATTCTTAAAAATCCTCTTGCGGGTTTTATTTGGCAATAATGACTATTCTGGAACTTATCGTCTCATTTTATGGCGATGCGCAATTTCGCGGTGATCATGGATATGTTCATTTTGAGAGGGGCTGTTTAAGCAAATTGAACAACAGCAAAACGTCGTTTCCTCCAGCGTCGCCGCAATAAGGCTCGAGTATCGCTTCTCGTAAATCCAATGAATCGCAATTCTTGCGTTCTGCTTGTTGGATCAAATTTCTCATCGCTTTTTCCAGCCTGTGCAGTGATGCTCTTCGGTATTTGCCATTGAATGTGGGGTCGCCGTCGCACCTAACAACGCCCACATGAAATGCCACCAAGTAATCCATCGCGCGGGTAAAATTTGAATGGCCGATAATATTTTTTTGTTCCGGCTTCGCATATCGGACAACCCATTGAGATAATAAATCGTAGTAGGGCTCCGTTTTGTAAGGATCGCAATAAACACTGCGAGGAACATTGCCGGTAACTTTATGGCAATCAAAATCTTCATGATCCAAATCAGATCTGATAGCCCGCATCGAATCCAGCCATGCGTCCGATTCTGGATAGATCACGGCCTGTGTGATTCCTAATTCGGCATCTTCAAAGAAAACTCCCCGATGCTGCCGAAATCGGCAGACTTCTATTGGAAGATACTGGGCAATCATGGAGGGACATGCAGCCGAAACAAATGCTGCGGCTTGCGCATCGATTCTGGGCACGGCTTGCGGCATTGAAACTCGAATATTGCCGAGCACTGCACCGTTTCCCGTCATTTTTTCATATTCATTCCTGAAGACCTCCCAGACAACGCCTTCCGATCCAAACTTTAGGCTTCGTGGATCGTGGTGCGATGCAAAAAACAGCGCCACCCACGGTGACCATGTGACATCCATCAACCATGTCTGGGTGTTTAACTCGTTCCTCGCGCCATAGTGCTGAACTACGGCGAGAGCGTCGTCGTAAGACAAATTCATTCGTATGGAGACCATTCGCGCGGCACGATCAGCACGTTCCGCGCGACTGCTCAACGTTCCTCCCCGGTGTTCTTGATAGACCGATGGATAGATGGTCCGGCAACTATCGTTTTGTCCCCTGAAGAGACTTCTTTTTCCCGTGATTGCTTCTGCTGCTGGACTGGAGGCGAATCCAACCGTCAACATAACCAATGCGGCCTGATAGACGTCGTCGTATGGTTGACTACTCTCGTGCGAGCGCAC
Source organism: Nevskiaceae bacterium (assembly GCA_004297005.1). Lineage (GTDB taxonomy): Bacteria > Pseudomonadota > Gammaproteobacteria > Nevskiales > Nevskiaceae > Stagnimonas. The sequence continues at coordinate 89,142 of SCVA01000039.1, read as the reverse complement.
ATCACGAAATCCGCTGGCCAATTCGGACAATTCATCGTACAGACCAGATTCCAAGCGACATTTCATCTGCTCGCAGGCGAATGGGCTGCGCGAGTTACTCCGCATTACAGTCTCAGTGTTTTCCTGCCAATTCGATGGGCTATTTATAATGCCATCCAGTATGAGCTCGAACATGGCGGCGGCGATTTTCTCCGAGGGTTCTGTAAACCTCGGACTACGATAACTGCGATAGAGCTTCTCCCATTTTGAATTGCTCATGGCAATTTCACTCCTATTCCCTTTTTTCATGCCCGCCATGCCCCATATTTACATTGACGTTTAGATGCCTGACCAAAATCCCACTCCAATTCATCCCATCCCTGCACGCTTCGCAATACAGCCCCAGCATCGCCAACTCCCGTTGCAGATTGGCCTGGGTTGCCGTTCGCCGCACAGGGTTGTCCACTCCGTATTCCTGCCGGCAGGCGGCCAGGCCGTTTGAAGCCTCGCAGTGCAGCAATTGCAACAGCAGGTTGGGATCGAGCACGGCCATCACCTCTTCGTCGACCGGGCAGCGCTCGACCGCTTCCAGCGCGAGCAGCGCATCACTCGTGCCGAGCCAGCCGTCGAGAACGCCTCGCGCGAGGTCGAAGGCCGCTTCGCAGGCGCGCTCGCGGTTGCCACCCTGCGCATCGACGCGTGCATCCAGGATGGCGCGCACCTGATCGAAATAGGGCGCGTAGCGGAATGACAGGAAGGAACGGCGCAAGCCGTCCTCGAAGGCATCGAAGGAGGACTCGTCGAGTTGCTTGACGACCGCATCCATCCGCGCGGCATCCGCCAGCGCCTGCGACGGGTCCACCGCCATGCCGCGGCCCACCAGCGCGCTGCGCGTCAGGATCGACCACAGCAGCGCACGGGTGCGCGGCCGGAGGTCCGGGTGGTTCGCGAGCGTGCGCAGTTCGCGCAGGGCGGCGGCGAGATCGGATGCGTTGTCGGGCAAGGCCCAGCGGCCGATGTTCCACAGCACGCGCGATGGCACATGGCCCTGGGTCGCGGCACGCTGAAGGTGGAACAGCGCCTCTGACCGTGCCCCGGCATCCTCCATGCTCAGCAGGCCGGCTCCGAGGTAGAGCGCCGCGTCGCCGCTGCCGGCATCCGCGGCTTCCCGCAGCCATTGCAGCGCGCGTTGCGGTGCGGGGCTGGCGTCGCCGACGCCATATAGGTCGATGAAGCCCAGGTGGCGCATACACGGCACGCAGCGCGCCTGGATGCCACGCTCGTACCACTGCCGTGCAATGGTGTGATCCACCGGGCGGCCTTCGCCCAGTTCGTGCATCAGCGCTACGTCGTAGTACGCGCGGGAGTAGCTGTGGTCGGCGGCCCGCCGGAACCAGTGCATGGCCTTGGTGTAGTCCTGTGGTGTGCCCTCGCCCCGGACGTGCATCAGGCCCAGATACCACTCGGCTTCGGGCTCCCCGGCTTCGGCCAGCGGTTGCAGCAGTTCATATGCCTGGTTGAATTCGCCTTTTCCATAGGCGGTCGTGCCCGCTTGCAGCGTCGCCGTGGGCGTTGCCTGTGCAAACGCTGGCGGCACGAACTCGATCCACAGCGTGACCAGCGCGGCCAAGCCGAGCAAAGGCCAGCGCATCGCGCTCACGGGAGTAAATCCTCATTGGGTGTGAAAGGACCGTTGCACACCAGGTCAACCAGACGGCTTGCCGCCTCGATGGCTTTGGCGGCCGGGGCGGGGAAACCGGACCGCTGGCTGTCGGCGTCCTTGAGCGCATCGGTCATCGCCCGATCACAAGAGCCGTACCGTAGTGAAATGGATTGGTTGCCATCCTTGGGTTCGGTGCGCTGGAAATAGGCCTTCAAGCCCGACCTGTCGGCGCTCACCAGTAGGCTGGAAAGGTAGTCCCGATCCTCTCGGCCAGGCTGTCCTTCGGAGTTCGCGGCGCTACGAAACGCCATCGCGGCTTCGGCCAATGATCCGTCTCGCACCCGCTGAATCGCGATCCGGCGCAACTCGGCTTTGAGATAGCGCGTGAACCCGATGGGGCGCGTCGGATCGCCGAAGGCGCTGGTGTCGTAGAGAGGCCAGCGCTTGAGCGCGGCCCGCCAATGGGCCACCGGATCGGCGGCGTTCTGGCCCGCTTGCCAGTACTGGTATTGCTCCTCGGTCCACTGCTCCTCCGTCAGCGGCTGATAGCGGAAGCCTTTCGGCAACAACCCCCGCTTCTGCTTGTAGGCGCGCACCTCGGCGGTGCACTGGTCGAGGAAATGATTGAGGTCTCGGTAATAGAAGCAGCAGGAGTCTTCGACCCATCCCAACGTTTTCGTATCAGACCGATCCACAAAACAATCTGTCTGGTCATAACCATCCGGCTTCATTATCCCGTTCTCGGTACAACCCTTAACCTTGAGAAACTGAATATGCTTCGCAATCTGCCCATTCGAGCCCGGCGCTTCGGGCGCTGGCGTGGTCATGACGGACACCTTGCCGTTTGGCCCGCAGACCCGCTCCAGTTCCACGAACTTCGCGCCCAATTCGTCTCTGATCAATCTGGAATCGGTCCCCGCAGACGCACTCAGGAGATAGGCCATATTCTTTTTATTGGGGTCAGTCGATCTCTGATCGATATTCAGGGTCCACCCTGTCTTGGACCGCGGGCTTGCCACCACCAGCGGCTGTACCGTGAGCCGTTGCAGGTATCGCAACTCACCGTCGTCGCGCTGGGCCTCGATGGCCAGCATCGACATCTGGGGCACGAACGGCGGCGGCGGCTCTGCCGCAACGGCCATCGCGCTGTAGAGAGTCAGCAGCCCAGGCACCAGCCCTGTGAGTACCCATTGCCGCATCGGATGTTCCCCTCCATTGCCCTGATGAACGAATAACGCCGACTCCACCGATTCGGGTTAATTCGTGACTGCGCTTGGCTGGCTCGTGATCGGGCCCCACCGGGGACCGTCCGCCACTTCGGCGATGCAAGCCGCGAGCCGACTTCGCGCCCAAGAACTTTGCGCGACCTTGGCTGGGCAGACCAGCCGGGATCGACGGTTCTGATGGCCGCCAACCGGCGGTTCCGATACCTTGCGTGGGGCACTGGGAGGACTGCCGGGCAGGGTTGGCCTGCTGCCCCCCCCAGTGCGCAGAATCTCCAACCCACCCCGGATACCTGACGCTGGAAACGCCCGCCCTCGACCTGCCGCTGTCTGCGGACCTGTCGGAAGACCGTTCCGACGAGGGGCTGATGCTGGCGTATGCCGGTGGCGATGCCGCGGCCCTGGCCGAGCTGTACCGGCGCTTTTCCGATGGCCTGTACCGCTACTTCCTGCGCTGCACCGACAGCCCCGACCAGGCGGCGGACTGCCTGCAGGATGTCTTCGTGAGTCTCGCGCGGCAGCGGGCCAGCTATCGGGCGTCCGGCGTTTTCCGCCACTGGCTGTTCCGCATCGCCCACAACCGGGCGGTCACGCTGATCCGCCGTCATCGCCCGGAAGATTCGCTGGAAAGCGTGGAGTCCCGGCTGCCCGCCTCGCCGGACGATCCGGCCGCCCTGGCAGAAAGCGCCGACCAGACCCGCCTGCTGTGGGTGGCGCTGCGGCAGCTCAGCGAGGAGCAGCGCCAGGTGGTGCTGCTGCGGTGGGAGGGCGAGCTGCCGCTGGAGCAGATCGCGGCCATCCAGGGCATCGGCTACGAGGCGGCGAAGAGCCGCTACCGCTATGCCATCGCGAAACTGAAGTCGGTGCTCGCCCATGAATGAGTCGCCGCTGCCGCCGGACCTGCAGGTCGACGAGGCCGAACTGCTCGCCCGCTACCGCGCGCACCGGCCGAGGGCGCCGGCGGCGCTGGGCAGCCGCGTACAGGCCGCAGCCGCAGTGGCGGCATCGCCGAAGCCGGGCATATCGGCGCTGCGGCGGTGGCCCGTGCCGCTGGCGCTGGCCGCCACGCTGGTGCTGGCGATCGGGGTGACGCGGTACCTGCGGGACGACGACCCCGTGACGACGCCCACGGTCCGCGTGTCCACCGGACCGGCGGCCGGCCTGGACCTGAGGTATCCGCCCCTGGTAAACCTGCCCGAGCCGCTGGCCGCCTTGGTCGCGCCCGGGCCGGAGAGATTCATCGAGGATGCGCGGCTCGTCCGCCGGCTCGCATCGAACGCGGCCCGCTCTCCGGGTGGTTGCCTCTCGAAGCTCTGGCTGATTCCTGACACCGCCCAGCTGGCGCAGATCACCCAGAACCCGCAGGGCTGGGCGGCACTCGTCCAGCAGCTTCCCGACTCGATCCCGGTCACTATCAGTGACCCCGCCACCAGCCAGCGCTCGGCGATGCACCGCATCGCACGGCGGCTCAACGCGAGCAGCTATGTGATCGATACCGGCGGCACCTGCGTCCACGATACGCGGGGCGGACTCGTCGTCGCTCTCGATCTTTCGACGTTTGGCGTCCGCCCGCTGAAGCTCCGCAACCAGGACCTGTCGGCACCGGCCGCCTTCTCCTATTCGCTGGACCAGATCATCCCGAGGGCCAACACACTGCCGAGTCCGCTTCGCCTGACGCCGGAGTAATCGAGATCGCGGAAGGGCGGTCCGGACCGCGGCTGACTCAAGCGTGCTGTCGCCCTAATGTCTCTGCGGGAGTACAACCGTGCAAAGTTCGACGGGGTACGGGGGAGAAAGTGCTACACCTTTTACACGGCAGAGCCACCGCTGAGCCATTAGTTGCTTTCACAGCCCACGCAGTGCCTCTGTGCGGGCGTTAGTAGCACCTCGAACCTTCCAGAACGCACCGGGGGCTGACCGACATCACGACATTTGCGAGCGATTACCCTCGCAAGGCGTCCACTTTCGGCCAACACGTTCGGTGCCGGACCAGCCAGTCCGGCTGCGCAATGGGAACCACCGACCGCTTCTCCTCACCTGGTGCGTGCATCCGATTCATGATCGGGTGCCTGTGCATGCCTCTGACCTGAGGATGGAAGGACGGCCTCACAGCGACAGTCTCGGTGCGCGAGTTGCAGGTCTGTCGCCCCAGAACAAGGCTTCCTGCGCATTCCGATCAAGGAGGGAGTGCTGAAGCATGGTAATTGGTAACTTTTAAATTACCAATTACCAATTACCAACCTCGCTTCTGCGCGAAAGCGGCCCTGCGGCGCCGAGGTTTCGCCTGCGAACAGGGGTGGATTAGCTCGATTTGCGTACGCGACCACTAGTAACGTTTGCTTCGGTCCGTCGACGTGCATCCGACCGTGCCGGAAACCGCTCCTCCAATTCGGTCAGGAACTCATCCGGCGGAACCCCAATGGCCCGGAGGATGCGCAGCAGATCGATCAGATCGATGCGGCGATCCCCACGCTCACACTTGCTAACGAACGCCTGCGATTCGCCGAGGGTCGCCGCGACCTCCACCTGCGTCACGCCGGATTGACGCCGCCGCTCGCGTAGCAGGGCGAGCAGCGCACGATATTCCGGGGTGTGGATGGTCTTCTTTTTCTTGGTCATGGGACGCGTTGCAACGCCCCATCACACTATTGCCCGTCTTGGCATATACCATCTTGGACTATTTGTGCTAGAACGGCGGAAAGGGAATGCGCCCAGCGACCACCGCTCGTCGCCAGATAAAAAGACGGCAACGCGGTCCGGGAAACAGATGTAGCAAGAGGATCGTGGGGTGCTTTCCTGAATCCGGCGCCGGCCCTCTCCGGCTTCTTGGAAGTACTCCTATGAAACGAAGCTCACCCCGCTCTACATCACCAGATGTCCCGGCGTCCCCAGAGCCGACCTCATCTGCAGCTTCGGTGAACGAAAGGCTGCAGCAGGAGCTGGCAAATCACGCGGTCGTACCTCGTCCGGGCACGCTCGCTCGCTTGCAGCGCTATCTCGATCCCCACAGCGGGCCCGAGCGGGTGGCCGCGCATCCCTCGCCAGCTCCATCACGGCGCCGCAATGCCTCGCGAAAGCCAGACGGCTATGGGCTCTTTGTCGTTCTACCGCACGTCGTGCCTGGGCGGATCGGACGGCCACGCCGCCGGCGCGAGACCCGCTAACCCCACCCCATTTCACATCACGGCCCCAACCCGCCGTCCGACCTAGTCCCTTGCCATGAATACCCATCTGAATTGCGCCACTGGCGCCTATCGCCCTTCCCGACTCCTCAGCCCCAGCAATCGTGGCGCGCAGTTCGTCGCGCTCTTGCTGCCCCTCCTCCTGGCAGTGTCCCTGTCCGCCTGCGGCGGCGGGGGCTCCGACGGTGGCGGTCCGACGCCGACCAAGACCTTCTCGGCAGACGGGGAGGCGCGACGCATTGCGGTGCTGTACCGGCCGCTTCGCGATCTGTCGGCCGTGCTCCTGCCCTATGCGGTCCCCGGTGCGCAGCTGAAGGCATTGGGCGGCACGACCCGCAGCTGCAGCTTGGGCGGCACAGCGACTTACAGCTACACCCCTGGCCCGGTGTCTCCGGGTACGGAACAGACCCTGCAGGCCCAGTTCAGCAACTGCACCGAATCGCTCGGCGTGATCCAGGGCTCGATCACGATCAAGTGGAACAACGCCGACGACAACACCAGCGCCGGCACCTTCACGCCGACCTGGTACGGCACGGTCACCGTGGCAGGGGTGACCTACGGCGCCGAAGTAGTGGCGGCGCGCTCCGGCGGCATCACGCTGAGCTACAACGCAACCTCGGGCTACCGGGACGTGCTGATCCGGGTCCGGACCATGGCGGGACTTCAGGGGCCTAGCGGCCCGACGCTCGATATCAATATCGGCAGCTGGCACCTGATCGACGATCCGAGCGCCAGCACCCTGCAGCTCACCGACATCACCTCGAACGTCGAGAACGCCTCCGGCCCCATCGGCTCCTGGCGGTCGCCGGGCGCGGTGACGGTAGCGCGGACAACGTCGTCTGCTGCGGTTGGTGGCGTGGGCTTTCCGATGCAGGGCGGTTTTACCTACGCCCGCAATCTCCGCAGTGGTGGCCGGGAGTCCCTGACCGGCGACGGCCAGATCAACAGTGGCCTCCTCAACCTGTCTGTACGCGGCAGCCAGTCGCAGCTGACCGATGCCGGCCAATACACCTGGGCCGATCTGCTCAGCCGGGCGCTGTACGACATGGACGGTGAATAGCCCACCGTCCTCTCTCCCATATCCCTAACCCCCACTCCTCCCTCTACCTCGACTTCGCCGCCGTCCTTTTTTGGAGAACCCCATGCGCAAGCTCTTTCCCCTACTGGTCCTGGCCATTGCTCTACCGGCCCTGACCGCCTCGAAGTGGTTTCCCTCCCGCGCGGAGATGAATGACGAAGCCGCCGCCAAGGCGACCGATCAGGTGATGGTCAAAGCCTTCTGGCCGAATCCTTTCGGAAGGGAGCGCACGCCGAGCCAGGAATGGGAGACGCACATCTACGAGGACCTGATCCAGGAGCAGCACACGAACTACCTCTATGCCCAGAGCATGCCGGCCTTCTACGAGAAGATGTCGTCGACTGATACCTCGAAAGATGAAATCGCGCAGAAGTACATCGAAACAGCCAAGGCGCGGGGCAACGTGGTGAAGCTCTACAAGTCGCCAATCAATACGGCCATCACGAAGCTATTCGGAGACCCGGATGACACGCCCAAGGTGATTGCGACGGTGACCAGCAGCGATCCCGCATTGATCGAATACACGCCGGAAGGACGGATGGTGTCGGCACTGGTCCGCGTGGCAAAGGCGGCCTCGAACATGGCCACAATCCGGCGGCACTACTTCTCGCGCATCTATCTCGACCCGGCCATTCGCACCATCGAGAACCGGCTCTCGAACCGCGAGCTGGAGGATCAGCTATTGGCAGTGCAGTAGTCGCTGGGAATTCCGGAGATTGGGCCAAGCCCGTCGGGGTTCGAATAGAGGACGCCACCGCGGCCAACAAGGGTTGATAAACAAAGTCGGTCGGAGATCGTAGGTGGAACCCGTCACATCCCGTGACGTACCGGAGACCTTCCGACATGTATCGCATCCACTTCACTGCAGCCGGCGCGCTCCGAACCGAGCGCGCGGTGCTGGAATTCGGGCCGGAGGGGGTTCGCTGGCGATTCACCAGCCACCCCGCACCGATGGCACGCGAGTCGCGCCGAGGAGGCTTGAAGCCGGGTCCGGCAATGCTCGATTTCTCGAATCGCTGGCCTGCATTCGAGCGCAGGCGGCATCGCCGAGCCCAACTCGCGGTCCTCGAATTGCCGACTCGCTGGCTTATGAGTCGATGGACCGCATTCCTCGGCAGCAGGTCGATATCGAAGGTCGGCGCCTCCAATCAGCCCTCCGACGCTTTCACGTTGCCTCGTGACATCCCGATGGCGCGGCAGGAGAACCCATGAACCAAAGCAGTCTTCCCACTGATCCCGCGTCCGAGCAGGACCGGCAACGTCGCCTACAGCTGGGTCTACAGCTGACCTCGGCGGCGCTGATTCTGGCAGGCGCAGTCCTGGCCTATCTCCAACTCAGCGTGTTGCTGGCGGGCGGGCTAACGCTCGCCGGGCTCGTCGCACTGCTGCTCACCCCTCGTGCTTGAGAAAATCACCATGACCGATCTGATTGACTATCCGTTTGAAGGCACCAACAGCAATCTGCCTTTTGCTCCGGGCAGCGGCGCGGCAGAGCGACTGCAGGAGATCGAGGAGTTGTTTGATCCGCTGACCTTGGACAACATCGAGTCGATGGGACTAATGGGACTTGTTCTGGTCAGTTGGCCGGACGCGTCCTTGCGACTGACCTCGAAGGGACGGCACTACTATCGAGACGCTTGCGAAATGATGGGCGTGAGCCCGCGTCGCGTCCGGACCCTGAAGCAGTTTGAGCAGATTCGGCGGCTTGATGCAGAGCTGCTGCTGCAGCGACTGGCGGACGCTGAACTGGAGCACTTTCGCTGCTGACAGCAGAGCAGTGACTTCGCAAACCTTGCCGTGAAAAAGCGTGATTTATGGGGGCATTCGCTTTAAGAGCGAAAGCACCGGCTAAACCCTCGCATTCAGCCCTTTGGATTCGGGGTCGCTGATCTATCGTTGTTCCAAGCAGTAGCAACGCGAAGAACGACGGAGCCAGCATGAAGGAATGTACTGACAAGCAGCTTTACCGCTGTCATCTGAATTCGCCGCCTCGGTGGAAAGACTCTGCTGGCGACGCGAAGACACTGATCATGGCGTGATTCCATGTTCCTGACCAAAGACGACATTGTGATGCTCACCGGCACACGTCATCGCAGCAAGCAGATCAATTGGCTGCGCAATAGTGGAATTCGCTTCTGGGTCAACGTGGCCGGCACGCCCGTCGTGGCTCGCTCAGCGATAGAGGGCACTCCCTCCAAGATCGAAGAGTCTGGGCAGTCGCAATGGCAGCCGAACGCTCTGAAGCGAATAGCGGCCTGACATGGGCCGGAAGCGCACTGTCAATCTGAATCTGCCCGACGGCGTGCGGCTGCGTCCACGCGGGACCAAAGTGTTCTATTACCTGGACCTTGGCGGAAAGCCGCGCAAGGAACTGCCGCTCGGCAGCGACTACTCGCTGATGCTGGTCAAGTGGGCCAAGCTGCGCCAGCCGGCCGAGACGCCAGCCGCCCCAACGCTCAAGTATCTTCTCGACGAATATGCCGCTCGCGTAGTACCAACCAAGGCGCCGCGAACACAGCTCGACAACCGAAAGGAGATCGCGAACCTCCTGCGATTCTTTAACGACCCGCCGGCGCCGTTGGATGCGATCACCCCGGTCCGCGTGCGTCAGTACATGACGTGGAGAGCAGCACCCGTTCGGGCAACGCGCGAGAAGGCCTTGCTATCGCATGCCTGGAATTTCGGTAGAGAGAACGGAATCACCTCGCTCCCCAATCCCTGCGCTGGCATCAAAGGCAAAACCTCGAAGCGCGACTACTACCCTGAGGACGACGTCTACAAGCTGGTCCATGCCGAAGGCAGTGCGCCGCTCAAGGAAGCGATGGACTTGGCGTACGCGTTGGGTCAACGGCCGGCAGATGTGGTCGGACTGAGTGAGGCCATCATCAGAGACGGAGTAGCGCACCTACAGCAGGGCAAGACCGGCAACAAGATTCGCATCGTCGTCGAATCGCTGTTTGCCGATGCGGTCCAGCGCATCCGCGAGCGCAAGGCAGCAATGCGAGTGACGTCACTCAACCTGCTGGTTACCGAGCGCGGCGAGCCCCTGACTCAGACCAATCTTCGTCGGCTCTTCGATAAGGCGCGAACTGCGGCCGCGGCGAAGGCGAGCACGGAGGAACTGAGGGCACGCATCCTGGCATTTCAGTACCGCGACCTTCGCGCCAAGGCCGGCACCGACCGTGATGAAAAGGAAGGGCGGGAGAAGGCGAGAGAGCTGCTCGCACATGCCTCGGACCGGATGACCGACACCTACATCCGCAACCGGAAAGGCAAGCTGGTGAGGCCGTCGCAGGGACCGAAGAGCGGATGAATTGCGGAAGTCAGCACTGGATTGCGGAACAAACGCGAGCGCTGCGCAATCAGGCGATAAGTGGGACCAAGTCTATCCAAGAGCTTGATCTGGCGGCATTTCCATTTCGGAGTCGAAATGGAGGCTGGGGTCGGAATTGAACCGGCGTACGCGGATTTGCAGTCCGCTGCATGACCACTCTGCCACCCAGCCACTTGCGCTAGCGATAAAAATCAAAAGCCCCGCTGAGCGGGGCTTTGAATCTTTGGAGCGGGAAACGAGATTCGAACTCGCGACCTATACCTTGGCAAGGTATCGCTCTACCAACTGAGCTATTCCCGCTTGCGTGGCCGGCATTATAGGGGGGAAGCTCGGGGTGTCAAGGAAAAATGCGCAGACTGCTCGACCGCGCGAAACACCCACCCGGCACTACATGCTCTCGCGTAGAAATGGCCAGGCGGCACGCAGGTAAACGACCATCGACCAGATGGTCAGCGCCGCCGCCACGAACAGGCAGATGTAGCCCAGACCGTAGATCGGGATGCCCAGAAGCGGCTGCTGCCACAGCATCAAGCCGATGGCGGTCATCTGGAAGCCGGTCTTGACCTTGCCAACCATGCTTACCGCCACCGTAGTGCGCTGGCCGAGTTCCGCCAGCCACTCACGCAGGGCCGAGATGGTGATCTCTCGGCCGATGATGACCGCGACCAGAATCGCCATCACCCCGCCCGGCTCGTCACGCAGCAGCATTACTAACGAGATCGCGACCAGCAACTTGTCGGCCACGGGATCGAGAAAGGCGCCGAACTTGCTGGTTTGGTTCCACTTGCGGGCCAGGTAGCCGTCCAGCCAGTCGGTGATGCCAGCGAGGGTGAACAGCAGACAGGCCCACTGCCGGGCGTGAGGCCAATCGACGTAGAACAGCGCCAGTACCAAGGGAATGGCGGCGACGCGGCCCAGCGTCAAGGCAAGTGGAAAGTTGATACGCATGGTTCCGAAGGATAGCCGAAAGCATCCGGGCCACTGCCCCGCCCCGTCACCGGCAAGTCAAAAAATGTGGCCCGCCGCGGGCATCAGTGGAAATGCGCGTAGATACGCTCCGCCAGCGGCCGGTTCACGCCCTCTATCTTGGCCAGCTCATCGACGCTGGCCCGCTTCACCGCAGGCAGGCCGCCAAAGGCAGTGAGCAGGGCACGTCGCCGCGCCGGGCCCAGGCCCTCGATCTCCTCCAGGCTGGAGCTGACCCGCGCCTTCTCGCGGCGGTCGCGGTGGCCGGTGATGGCGAAGCGGTGCGCCTCGTCGCGGATGCGCTGGATCAGATGCAGCGCCGGCGAATCCGGCTGCAGCCGCAGCGGCAGCTCGCGATCGGGCAGGATCAGTTCCTCCAGCCCCGGCTTGCGGGTCGGCCCCTTGGCGATAGCGACCACCTTCAGGTCGCTGAACTCCAGTTGGTCCAGCGCCTCCAGCGCGGCATTGAGCTGACCCAGGCCACCGTCGATGAACAGCACATCCGGTGCGGCCACCTCGCCGCCCTTGATGCGGGCATAGCGGCGCTTCACCGCCTGATGGATCGCCGCGTAGTCGTCGCCGCCGGTGATCGCGGCGCGCAAGGGGTGAGGGCTAAGGCCTGAGGCGACGTCGGTGGATGCCTCAGCCTTCGCGCCTCCCGCCTCACCGGTCTCGAGGTTGAACTTGCGGTAGGCGCTCTTCAGCGGCCCGTCCTCGTTGAACACCACGCAGCTGGCGACGGTGCGCTCGCCACGGGTGTGGCTGATGTCGAAGCATTCCAGCCGGCGCGGCGGATGCTCCAGATCCAGCGCGCGCTGCAACTCCAGCATCCGCTCGTCCATGCTCGCGGCTTCCACCAAGCGGGTGGACAGCGCCTGCGCGGCCGTGGCCTGCGCCATCTCCAGCAAGCGCACCTTGGCGCCACGCTGCGGGTGGTTGACCGTCACCTTGCGGCCGGCGCGCGCGCTGAGCGCCGCCTCGATCATCGCCTCCTCGTCCACCTCGTGGCTGACCAGGATCTCCGGCGGCGCCGGTTGGTCGAGGTAGTGCTGCGAGAGGAAGCTCTCCAGCAGTTCCTCCGGCGCCGCGTGCGGCGGATGGCGCGGAAAGTGGCTGCGATGACCGAGGTTCATGCCGTCGCGCACGCTCATCACCACCACGCAGCTGCTGGACTGGTGCGGCGCCACCACCACCACGTCGAGGTCCTCGGCGCCACCGGTGAGCGAGCGGCTCTCGCGCACCCGTTTGAGCGCCGCGATCTGGTCGCGCAGCGAGGCGGCGCGCTCGAATTCCAGGGCCTCGGCCGCCTGCTCCATCTCCACCGTCAGCTCGCCGGCCAGGGCGTCGGCCTTGCCCTCCAGCAGTCGCACGGCGTTGCGCACGTCGCGCGCGTAGTCAGCCTCGCTGATCAGGCCCACGCAGGGGCCGGAGCAGCGCTTGATCTGGTACTGCAGGCAGGCGCGCTGGCGGTGCGCGAAGAAGTTGTCGCGACAAGGCCTGAGCTTGAACAGCTTCTGCAGGGTGTAGAGCGTTTCCTTCACCGCGCCGGCGCTGGGGAAGGGCCCGAAGTAGCGGTGCTCGCCGGTCTTCTGGCCCCGGTAGTAGCCGATGCGCGGAAAGCGGTGCGCGCTGAAGCGCACGTAGGGATAGCTCTTGTCGTCGCGGTAGACGATGTTGTACTTCGGCCCCAGCTCCTTGATGAGGTTGCTTTCGAGGATCAGTGCCTCGTCCTCGGTATGGGTCAGCGTCACCTCGATGCGCTGGATCTGGCTGACCATCGCCTCGATGCGGGCATCGCCGGAGGCGCGCAGGAAGTAATGGCTGACCCGCTTCTTCAGATTCTTGGCCTTGCCCACGTACAGCAGCTCGTCCTGCGCCCCGTACATGCGGTAGACGCCGGGAGCGGTGGTGAGCTGCTGGAGGAAGGAGCGGGAGTCGAATTCGGCGGCCATGCCCTTATTGTCGCCGCTGGGCGTTGCTGCGGGTTCTATGGTGAGGTCGGCGGCTGCGCCGCCTGTGAGGGCGCCGCCCGCTGCGCGGGCTGGCTGTGAGGTCGGGCCGCAAGCGGCCCTGTGAGGGAAAAGCCGGTGAACGGGGCTGCCTGCTTCGGCTGTTCCCTCACAGCGATGCGCAGCATCGCGCCCTCACAGCCAGCCCGCGCAGCAAGGCGGCGCCCTCACAGGCCCGCGCAGCGGGCCGCCCTCACTACTTGATCGGCCAGTACACCTCGGTCTTGACCTGCTCCGGCGGCACCGTGGTCGGGTCGGTGACGTAGTGCTCCCAGGAATTGCCGTTGTCGTCGAAGCCGGCCACCGCCTTGTAGGCCAGCAGTTTCTCGTAAGTCGGTGCCATCGCCTCGTAGGGCCCGGTATGAGTGGCACGCAAGGCCCAGCCGGCGTAGCTGCTGCCCTGCTTCACCGCGCCCTCGTTCAGCGGCTCCGATGGCAGGCGATCAACCGGGATCGCAGCGTCAAATTCCCAGAACTTGCTCGCCTCGTCGAACTTGCGGGTGATGGCCATCGGTGCCGCCACCTGCTTGAGCCCCTGAGCCGCCATCACGGCCATGATCTGGCCGTAAGCGGAGCCCAGCTTGTTGCCGGCCTCGGCGGCGCTGGCGCTGTCGGAGACATAGAGGATCGGCCCTGTCTCGACCTGCACCACCGCCAGTTCGACGCCACTGAAATCGGTCTTGGGCAGCGACTCGACCAGGGTCTTGAGCTGGGCCAAGCCCTTCTCGTAATCGGGCCCCAGCATCTTGTCGAGCAGCAGGCCGAAGTAGCGTCCGAGCAGATCGCCGTGGAACACCGAGTCATAGCTCCAGACCACGCGGGTGCCCTCGCCTTCCGGCGTCAGCGTATAGATCGCGGTGTTCTCGCTGTTGAAGCCCTCGAACACCAGGCGCACCGAGACACTGCGATCCGGCTCGGTGGCGATGATCTCCTGCGAACCGCTGCCGACACTGGGGTCCTTGCTGCTCCAGGCCTGCCTGGCGCCGACGCCCCAGATCGGGCCGGAAAGGGTCTGCTCGGCGTTCGGGTCCAGCCCCTCCCAGGGCGACCATTTGCGGAATTGCCTGAAGCCGTTCAACACCACGTAGACCACCTGCGGCTTGGCCTGCACCAGAGTGCTGCGCTCGATATGAGCGCGATCCGGCAGCGCGAAGCCAACGGCGACCATCAGCACGATCAGGCCAACAATCGCCGAGATCACGATCTTGAGTGCTTTCATGTTCTTCCCCTCCAGTGGAGCCGCCAAGCTACGCCGCCTTCCGGATCGACTCAAGCGTTTTCGCGCGACTCCGGACGCAGCGCGCGCAGCCAGTCCTCGGCCTCGGCGAGGCTGGAGAGCAGCGGAATCGGCGGCAGGCTGGCGAGCACCTTGCGGCCATAGCCCTTGCTGCGCAGGCGCGGGTCGCAAAGCATCAGCAGGCCGTGGTCGCTGACATCGCGGATCAGCCGCCCGACGCCCTGGCGCAGAGTGACGATGGCGCGCGGCAGCTGATCGTCGTTGAAGGGATTGCCACCAGCCTGGCGGATCGCCTCCAGCTTAGCGTCCAGCACCGGGTCGCCAGGCGCGGCGAACGGCAGCTTGTCGATGATCACCAGCCGCAGCGCCGGGCCCTTCACGTCCACGCCTTCCCAGAAGCTGGCGGTGGCGACCAGCACGGCATTGCCGGTCTCGGCGAAGCGGCGCAGCAGCTCCGGCTTGGGCCATTCGCCCTGGGCCAGCACCGGCAGCTCCGGCAAGGCCGCGCGCAGCAGGCCGCAAAGCTGCTGCAGCGCGCGGTGGCTGGTGCAGAGCACGAAAGCGCCACCGCCGCTGGCGCGGATCACCGGCAGCATCGCCTGCGCAGCGGCGCCGGTGTAGGCGGGGTCGTTGGGTTCCGGCAGACCGGGCGGCAGCCACAGCCGCGCCTGCTGACGGTAGTCGAAGGGGCTGTCCAGGCGCAGGGTGCGTACCGCATCCAGGCCCAGCGGCCGGGTGAAATGGGCAAAGTCCTCGCCGGCGGCCAGGGTCGCCGAGGTGAAGATCCAGGCGCCGGGATGAGCGGCGCGCATGGTGCCGAAACTCTCGGCGACCTCCAGCGGCGTGGCATTGAGCGCCCCGCCCCGCCCCACCGGCTCCACCCAGCGCACCTGCGAATCGCGGGCATCGAGGTCGGCGACCAGTGCCCAGCGCTCGTTCAGGCGCAGCGCCCGCTCCAGACAGGCGCCGAACTCGGCGCTGCGTTCCTCCAGGGGCTTCAGGCAGTCCACCAGGGTTTCCAGCGCCTGGGTCTGGGCGCGCAGGCTGTCGGCAACGCCAAAGCGCGCCGCGTACTCGCTTAGGCGCTGACGGAAGCCACCGCCAAAGCTGGCCTCGACCCGGGCGTTGCTCTCGCCCAGCTCGGCGATCGCCTGCATCAGCGCCGGCAGGTCGCCGTACTGCTCGGCCTCGGTCATCGCGTCGCGCGCCAGGGCCTGCACCTGCTGGGTAGAGACCCGCTGGCCGAAGTGGCGCAGCGCCAGTTCCGGCAGCTGGTGCGCCTCATCGATCACCACCGCATCGGCACCGGGCAGCACGCTGAACCCTTCCTGGCGCAGCAGGTGATCGGCGAACAGCAGGCTGTGGTTGACCACCACCAGATCGGCGGCGGCGGCGGCGCGGCGCGCCTTCACCACGAAGCAGTCGGCGAAGTCCGGGCATTTGGCGCCCAGGCAGTTGTCGGCGGTGGAGGTGATGCGGGCATTGAGGCCATCGTCGGGCGGATCGCCCGGCAGCTCGGCGAGTTCGCCGCTGGCGGAATTGCGGCCCCAGGCCTCGACTTCAGCCAGCCGCGGCCAGTGCGGGCGGGCGCGCACGTCCATCTGCGCCTTCGCCAGGCGGTGCAGGCAGAGGTAGTTGGCGCGGCCCTTGAGTAGGCTGACGCGCACCTTCGCCTCCAGTGCCTGCAGCAGACGCGGCAGGTCGCGGCCGAACAACTGGTCCTGGAGATTCTTGGTGCCGGTGGACACCACCACCCGCTTGCCGGAACGCAGCGCCGGTGCCAGGTAGGCGTAGGTCTTGCCGGTGCCGGTGCCGGCCTCGACGATCAGGCTCTCGCCGCTGGCGAAGGCCTCGGCCACCGCTGTGGCCATGGTCTGCTGGGCGGCGCGCGGTGCAAAGCCAGGGATCGCCCGCGCCAGCGCGCCGTCTTCGCCGAAGACGCCGTCCAGCTCCACCGCCTCGCTCAAGGCGCCAACGGCGGCTGGGTCAGCAGGCGCTGCAATTCCTCGTGGCGCGCTTCGGCCTGGGCGGCGCCATTGGCATTGCCGCGCTGGCTGCGGGCGGCGGCCAGCAGGCGCCAGTTCTCCACCTCGATATAGGGATTGCGGCGGGCCAGGGAATTGGACTTCTGGGCCTCGCTCTCGGCCTGTTCGGCCTGGCCCAGCTGCAGATGCAGGCCGGCCAGCGCCTGCCAGACCCAGGGATTGCGCGGCTCGATGCGCAGCGCGCGCTCCAGCGCAGCGGCGGCCGGCTCCAGCTTGCCGGCCTTGCGCGCTTCGCGCGCCTGGCGCACCAGCGACAGTACCGGCGCGGCCGCGCCGGAGGCCTCGATGTTGCGCGGATAGCTGGGCAGCAGCGGTGGCTTTACTTCCGGCACCGGCACCGGCTCGCCCGGCGAGACCGGCTGGCCGGTGGCTCCGCCAGGGACCGGACTGCCGCCGGGTGTCGTCGGCTGGCCGGGCGGCTCGGGATACACCTGCCCCACCGGCTGCGGCTGGATGTTGGCGCAGCCGGCGGCGAACAGGCCGGCGACGAGGACGAGCAGCAATCGGGTCACTGAAAAATCTCCTTGAGCCATTCCGCCGGCTTGTCGAGCAAGCCGCCGGCGCAGGGCGCGGACTCGCTGGGCACATAGCCGGCGACGAAGGGGATGCTCACCGCACCGACGCAGCGCTCGTCAGCCTTGAGCCCGCTGGCGGGGTCGATCAGCGCTTCCTCGACGTCGGCCGGCGGCGTGTCGTCGAGCCCGCGCACCTTGAGATCGCGCATCAGCCGCGACCAGACCGGCAGCGCGCCGGTGGCACCGGTCAGGCCGGTGGGCTTGTAGTCGTCGCGACCGACCCAGATCACCGCCACCCGGTCGGCGGAATAGCCGGCAAACCAGCTGTCGCGCAGATCGTCGGTGGTGCCGGTCTTGCCGGCCAGTCGGGTGCCGGCCGGAATCACGTTGTAGGCCGAGCGCGCGGTGCCGAATTCCAGCACTTTCGCCATCGCCCAGCTGGTGAGGAACACCGGGCCTTCCGGCAAGGTCTGCTTGACCTTGAACGGATAGCGCTTGAGCGGCTGGTTGTCCTTGGTGAGCACTTCGCGGATCGCGCTCAGCGGCGTCTGGTAGCCGGAGGCGGCCAGGGTGTTGTAGGACTGGGCGACGTCCAGCGGCGACATATCTACCGCGCCCAGAAAGATGGAGGGCAAGGCCGGCGCGCCGGCGAAACCGGCGCCGGCGAACGCCTCCTGCACCTTCTTCACGCCGACATCCAGGCCCAGGCGCACGGTCGGCAGGTTGTAGCTCTGCGCCAGCGCCACGTAGAGCGGCATGCTGCCGTGCAGCTTCTTGTCGTAGTTGGCCGGGCTCCAGACATTGCCCTTGGACAGCTTCAGGTTGATCGGCTCGTCCGGCAGCACGGTCGCCAGGTTGTAGCGCTCCGGCTGCATCAGCGCCGCCAGGTAGACGAAGGGCTTGGCCAGCGAGCCGATCGAGCGGCGCGAGTCCAGCGCGCGGTTGAAGCCGGCGTAGCGGATGCTGCGTCCGCCCACCACCGCCTGCACCTCGCCGCCTTCGGCGCTGGTGATGACACCCGCAGCCTCCAGCGTGCCGGGCGCCATCTTGCGGGCCTTTTCCAGCTCCGGCAGATCGGCCAGCAGGCGCAGTTCCAGCGCCTCCTGGGCACGCGGCTCCAGGGTGGTGAAGATGCGCAGGCCCTCGTTGGTCAGCGCCTCTTCCGGGTACTGGTCGCGCAGCTGGCGCTTCACCAGCTCGACGAAGGCCGGGTAGCGCTCGACGCCGCCACGGGCGCCGCCGGAAAGCCCCAGCGGCTGCGCCAGCGCGCGTTCGAGTTCGTCCTCGCGCAGCAGGCCGCGTTCGGCCCAGGTGTGGAGCACCAGGTCGCGACGGGCACGCACCACGTCCGGCCGGCGGCGCGGATCGTATTGGCTGGGGCCCTTGACGATGCCGACCAACAGGGCCATCTCGTGCGGCTTCAACTCCGCCAGCGGCTTGTTGAAGTAGAACGAGCTGGCAAGCCCGAAGCCGTGCACGGCGCGGGAGCCGTCCTGGCCCATGTAGATCTCGTTGAGATAGGCCTCGAGGATGGCGTCCTTGTCGTAATGCGCCTCCAGCAGCAGGGCCATCACGATCTCTTTCGCCTTGCGCCGGAAAGTGCGCTCGCTGGAGAGGAAGAAGTTCTTAACCAGCTGCTGGGTGATGGTCGAGGCGCCCTGGCGCACCCGGCCGGAGGTGAAATTCTCGAAGGCGGCGCGGACGATGCCACGCAGGCTGATGCCGGAGTGTTGATAAAACGCCCGGTCCTCGACCGCCAGCAGCCCCTGCACCAGCAGTTCCGGCGCATCCGCGAGCTTGATCAGCGCCCGGTCTTCACCACCGCGGCTGGGGTAGATGCTGCCGATCAGCATCGGGTCGAGGCGGATCAGGTCCAGCGGCTGGCCGCTGGCAAGATCGCTGATCGACTCGATGCCCTGGGCGCCGCCGCGCACCAGCATGCGCAGCGCCGGCTGGGCGCCATCCCAGAACCCAAAGGCGCGGCTGGCGATATCGAGGCCGTCGGCGCGGGGAACGAAAGTCCCCGCTCCTTCCAGCGCATCCACCGGCCGATAGCCAAGCCGCAGCAACTCGTGCTTCAAATCGGCCAGAGGCAGGTTGAGCCCTGGGTAGAGTTCCTGCGGCGCTGCATAGACCTGGGCAGGCAGGGTCCAACGCACGCCGGCGAAGCGGCTGCGGATTTCGCGATCTAGGGCGGCGATCTGGAAGGCGGCGACGACCAGCAGGGCGCTCAACAACAGCACCAGCACGGTCAGACCGGAACGGAGCAAATTGCGACGACTAAACCAGGACGCCAGACGGGGCGGCAGCACGGATCTTCAGTAGGGGGCGTGAGAGCAGCGGGCAGTTTAAAAGAAAACCCCCGGTGCCGCCGAACGCTCTACTCGTCGTCCTCCTGGACTTCCTTCTTCATCGCTTCCAGCGAGATGTGGCGCACGTCCTTGCCTTTCACGAAGTAGATCACGTACTCGCAGATGTTGCGGGCGTGATCGCCGATCCGTTCCAGGGCACGCACCGCCCAGATCACGTCCAGCACCCGACGAATGGTGCGCGGGTCTTCCATCATGAAGGTTATGCACTGGCGCATCAGCGCCTCGTACTCGCGATCGATGTTGACGTCTTCGTGGGCGCAGGCCAGCGCCGATTCGGCGTCCATGCGGGCGAAAGCGTCCAGCGCATCACGCACCATCTGCGAGACGTGGCGGGACAGATGCCCGACCTCGACCAGCGGCGCGATGCCGCGCTCCTGCTCCGAAAGATCGGCGGCCATGCGCGCCACTTTCTCGGCCTCGTCACCCATGCGCTCGAGATCGGTGATGGTCTTGATCACCGCGTAGACCAGGCGCAGGTCGGAGGCGGTGGGCTGGCGGCGCGCCAGGATGCGGCTGCACTCGTCATCAATGCTGACTTCGAGGGTGTTGACCTTCTCGTCATTGCGGATCACCTCGGCGGCGAGTTCGCCATCCACCTCGGTCAAAGCCCGGGTGGCATCGACGATCTGCTGCTCCACCAGGCCGCCCATCGCCAGCACGCGCTGGCGCACGTCCTCAAGCTCGGCATTGAAGACGCTGGAGATGTGGGATTTATAGGTCGGGGTATGCATGGCTTCTTACCTGGTGCAGCGCATGGTCATGAGAGTGGTGCTGCCATCCTTTGCTAGGAGGACCCGCGACCTCACCGGTTCCGGAGTGTCAGCGGCCGCCGGCCGGATAACGAGAGCAGTTCCAGCCTAGCCGTACTTGCCGGTGATGTAGTCCTCGGTCTGCTTCATCGAGGGCTTGGTGAACAGCTTATCGGTGTTGCCGAACTCGATGAGGTCGCCCACGTACATGAAGGCCGTGTAGTCGCTCACTCGCGCGGCCTGCTGCATGTTGTGGGTGACGATGACGATGGTGAATTCCTTCTTCAGCTCGTTGATCAACTCCTCGACCTTGAGGGTAGAGATCGGGTCCAGCGCCGAGCAGGGCTCGTCCATCAGCAGAACCTGCGGTTTGATCGCTACCGCACGGGCGATCACCAGGCGCTGCTGCTGACCACCGGAGAGGCCGAGGGCCGAGTCCTCGAGACGGTCCTTGACCTCGTCCCAGAGCGCGGCACCCTTCAGCGCCCACTCGACTGTCTCGTCCAGCTCGCGCTTCTTGGTCACGCCCGCGAGGCGCATGCCGTAGGCGACGTTCTCGTAGATCGACTTCGGGAACGGATTCGGCTTCTGGAACACCATGCCGACGTTACGACGCAGGGCCGAGATGTCGACATCCTTGTCGTAGATGTTCTTGCCTTCGAGGTTCAGATGACCATCGACCCGGCAACCGTCGACCAGGTCGTTCATGCGATTGAAGCAGCGCAGCAACGTCGACTTGCCACAACCGGAAGGGCCGATGAAGGCGGTGGCCTTCTTCTTGGCGATCTTCATGTTGATGTTCCGCAGCGCCTGCTTGGGGCCGTAGAACAGATTGAGGTTCTCCACGGTGATGGCGTGGACGTCGTCCTCGATGCGCGACGGCTGGCGGGAGGCACTAAGAGCGTCGATATCCATGGCGCGTAGGGAAGAAGTGGGTTGTACACCGGTCATAGTCATTGTCCTGTATTCCTGTCGGAACGCGAAGCCGCCTTGAACGCCCTAGCCGTCCAGGGCCTTGTATTTCTCGCGCAGACGGTTGCGGATGCGGATGGCCGAGACGTTGAGCAGCACGATCACCAGAACCAGCAGGAAGGAGGTGGCGTACACCAGGGGCCGCGCCGCCTCCACGTTCGGGCTCTGGAAGCCGACGTCGTAGATATGGAAACCCAGGTGCATGAACTTGCGCTCCAGATGCACGAAGGGGAAATTGCCATCCAGCGGCAGGCTGGGCGCGAGCTTGACCACGCCCACCAGCATCAGCGGCGCCACCTCGCCGGCGGCACGGGCGATAGCGAGGATCAGGCCGGTCATCATCGCCGGGCTGGCCATGGGCAGCACCACCTTCCACAGGGTCTCGGCCTTGGTAGCACCCAGCGCCAGCGAGGCCTCGCGCAGCGAACGCGGGATGCGTGCGAGACCTTCCTCGGTGGCGACGATCACCACCGGCAGGGTCAGGATTGCCAGCGTCAGCGAGGCCCAGAGAATGCCGGGCGTGCCGAAGGTCGGCGAAGGCAGCGACTCGGCGTAGAACAGCTGGTCCAGCGAGCCGCCCACGAAGTAGACGAAGAAGCCCAGGCCGAACATGCCGTAAACAATGGACGGCACGCCAGCCAGGTTGTTGACCGCGATGCGGATGATCTGGGTGACCGTACCCTGCTTGGCGTACTCGCGCAGGTAGAGCGCGGCGAGGATGCCGAAGGGAGTCACGAACACGCTCATCAGCAGCACCATCATCACGGTGCCGAAGATGGCGGGAAAGATGCCGCCCTCGGTATTCGCCTCGCGCGGCTCGGCGGACACGAACTCCCAGAGCTTTTCGAAGTACAGCCCCAGCTTGGCGAACAACCCCATGGCGTTGGGGCGGTAGCCGCGGGCGATCTTCGCGAGCGGGATCTCCAGCTCCTGACCATCCACCGATTTCAGCACCAGCGAGTCCCGCGCCAATTCGGTCTTGATCTCCACCAGCCGGGTGCGCAGTTTCTCGTAGCTGGCGTCGAGCGCGGCCTTGCGGGCATCGAGTTCCTGGTACTCGGCGGCGGCGTTCTCGCGGGTCTTGCCAGCCAGTTCCAGCCGCCTAGTGTCGAGACGCACCCGCTCGAGTCCATAGTTGATGCTGCCGATCTCGCCCTTCTCGATCTCGCGCAGCTCATCGTGCAGGCGATCAGCGCGCTGCTGGCGCTCCGCGTACGCGGTCCAGGCCTGCTCGCCGCTGGCGATGACAGAGCCATTCTCCTTCATGGCCTCCAGAAAGCCGTGGAAATTGCCCCATTCCATGCGCTCCAGCACCACCGCGTCCTCGGGGTAGCTGCGGCTGAGAATCCACTCGTCGAGCAGGTACCGGAAATCCGCGCCGTAGAGGTCGCGATTTCCGACCTTGACCAGATCGCGGGTGTGGAAGGGCTTGTCGTCCTCCAGCTTCAGGCCCGCCGACTTCAGGCGCGCGGTGCTCACCTCTTCTTCGCTGACCAGCTCGGCGAGCATCGGCACCGGCTCGGCGCCCGGCTCCTGGTACTCGGCCTTGAGCAGGTCCGCCGGCCAGAAATGCGGCATGCCGCGCGCGGCGGTCAGGCACAGCAGGGCGACGGTGATGATGAAGGACACCGAGATCGCAGCGGCGGTGAGCCAGACATAGGGCTGGCCCGACTTCACGTAGCTGGAAACCGATTGCGTGTCCTTGGCGGTCAGGTCTAAGGGCTTGGAGCTTGAAGCTTCGGTGGCGGCCATGGCTTAGATGCTCGCGTATTTCTTGCGCAGGCGGGCGCGGACCACTTCGGCCAGCGTGTTGAAGAAGAAGGTGAAGATAAACAGCACCAGGCCGGCCAGGAACAGCAGGCGGAAGTGCGTCGATCCGACCTCCGACTCCGGCATTTCCACCGCGACGTTGGCCGAGAGGGTACGCATGCCGCTGAACAGGCTGGCATCGGTCACCGGCGTGTTGCCGGTCGCCATCAGCACGATCATGGTCTCGCCCACCGCGCGGCCGAGGCCAATCATGATCGCCGAGAAGATACCGGGGCTGGCGGTGGGCAATACCACGCCGGTCAACGTCTGCCAGGGGCTGGCACCCAGCGCCAGTGAGCCCAGCGACAACTGTTTGGGCACCGAGAAAATGGCGTCTTCGGCAATCGAGAAGATGGTCGGAATCACTGCGATGCCCATGGCGATACCAACCACCAGGGCGTTGCGCTGGTCGTAGTGGATGCCGAGGGTGTGATCCATCCAGGACTGCATGTTGCCGCCAAAGGCGACTGCTTCGATGGGCTTGGCGATGGCGAAACAGAACCAGGCCACCGAGGCGATCACCGGCACCAGCAAAGCCCCCTCCCAGCCAGCCGGCATGAGGTAACGCACCCGGGCCGGCATGTTCAACCACAGGTAGCCGAACAAGGGGATGCTGATCGGCAGCAGGATCAGTAGCAGGAACACACCCGGCAGGTTTGACTCGATGAACGGCGCCAGCCAGAGGCCCGCGAGAAAGCCGAGGATCACCGACGGCAGAGCAGCCAGCAACTCGACGGTGGGTTTGACCACCTGACGCAGTTCAGCCGACATGAAATTGGCGACGAAGATCGCGCCCATCACCGCCAGCGGCACCGCGAAGATCATCGCGTAGAACGCGCCCTTGAGGGTGCCGAAGGCGAGCGGAGTCAGCGAGAACTTGGGTTCGAAGTCGGCGCTGGCGGAGGACGACTGCCACAGCCATTTCGCGCTGTCGTAGCTCTCATACCAGACCTTCGACCAGAGCGCGCCGAACGACACCTCCGGATGCTCATTGTGCACGTCGTAGGCATGCACCTTGCCGTCGGCGCTCTCGGCGATCAGCACCTGCGCGCGCGGATTGAAGGCCAGTTGCGACACCGCGCCGGGCAGTGCCTGCTCGCTGTTGATCAGGCGCTTGGAGGTGGCATAGAACACACTCACCCGGCCGGTCTCGTCGCCTACCGCGAAGCTGCGGCGGCGTAGCTCCACGCCGAGGGCAGTGAGTTTGGCGTCGCCAGGCGGGTCGAACTCCCGCACCCGTGCCAGATAGCTTTCGCCGTCCTCCTTGCGTGCCGGGAACCACTGCGACACCTTGCCGTCGGCCTGGGCGACGACGATGGAGATGCCGCCGGCCAGGTAATGCGCGGCGCTCACCTCGCTGCCGACGTCCTTGATCTCCACCAGTTCGGGCTGGCTACCACCGCTCAGGCGGTAGAAGGCGATCTTGCCCTTCTTCTGGTCGATCACGTACAGCCAGGACAGCAGCGGCTCGACCAGCAGGATGTCCGCGCTCACCGGCGGGGTGAAGCTGAGCTCACCGGAAACTTCCGAGGTGGACTCGCCGGTGATCATGTTGGTCGTCGTCTCGAAGGCTTTCAGATGCACGGCCTTGGCCGGATCGACCCCCAGGAAGATGGCCTTGTCGCCCTCATCACGCACCACCAGGCTGCTCGCCGGCCCGGTCATGAACGCCAGCGGCGCCTCGCCCTGCGGGAAGCTCAGGCTGGGGGTGATCAGTCGCTTGTCGCCGGGGTAGCTGACTTCGTACTCGTGGGCAAAGCGCAGTACCGAACCATCGGAAAGGGCCGCCGCCAGCACTCCGCGTTCGGCCGAGACCTCGGCCACCGAGACGATGCTCAGCTCGCCAATGGGCAGCTTCTGCTGCACCAGCACCTCGCCGGAGGTGAGGTTGAAGAAACTCACCTGGCCGGTGTCGGAAACCCGCATGGCAATCTCACCCTGCTCTTCCACCGTGGTGTAGAGCGTCTCGCCGTTGCCGGGGATGGCGTACTCGGGCCGCGGTTTGAACTCCGCAGGCTCGAACAGCGGCGCCACTTCCGAAACCAGGTAAAAGAAGATCAGCATCAGCGCGGCGATGACGCCGAGTCCGCCGATCCACACCACCCACCGGGCGGCGCTGTCCTTGAAGGCGCGAATCTGGAAGCCCATGCCGCCGGCAACAATGTTGTGCCGACTGGTCTCTGAGGCGGAGGGAGTCGTGGGTTCGCTCATGAAATCGCTCGTTGGCATGCCCCGGGCGAGGCATGGTCCCTACTCGTCTTCTTCAAGCCCTCTCCTCTTCGGGAGAGCTTGAAGAAAACGCCCGGCCATCGCGGCCGGGCGCATTCTCTTACAAGCCCGACTTAGAAACCAAACTGAGCGCGCATCGAAATGGCTTCCGGCTCGTCCTTGCCGAGGCCGACATCGGCCTGGGCCAGGTAGTAGTTCAGCATGAAGCGGACGTTCGGGTTCACGTACCAGTTGGCACCCACGGTGATCTGCGAACCTTCGCAGGTCTGGTAGCTGCCAGCGGCGACGCCGGTCAGCGAGCAGCCGTTGGCGGCGCCGGTGGTGGTTTCGCTGTTCTCCGAGGCCTCGTAGCGGGCCACCAGCTCGACGGCGCCGTAGCTGTTGATCGGCTTCGGCGAGCCGAAGGCGCCGCGGTCCTTCTTGTACACCTTCTTCTCGCCGGTAACGAAGTAGCTGCCCTGCACGTAGTAGGCAGTCACGTCGGCATCCGACGGGCCGGCGTAGGCATTTTCCATCGTCGCCTGGGCGTATTCGGCCTGGGCGGTGAAGGGACCAAAGGAACCGGCGATTTCACCGTGAATGGTGTTCTGCGTGCCGAAGGTGGAGCCATTGGCGGTGCCGGCGCCGGCCAGAGTCAGACCAATGCCACGACGGCCACCGTACTGGAACACCGCAGCGGCGTTCTTGGAGTTGGTGTCTTCGCGATCCGTGCTGTAGGCGAGACCGAAATGGAGGGTCTGACCATCGTCGGACATCGGGAACCAGTAAGCGCGCGCACCGAAGGAGGTACCCTCGGTCGGGTCGCCCGCTTCGCCAGTCAGCGTGGTGGCGTGGATACCGTAGCCAAAGCTGTCGGTGTTGCCCTTGTAGAACAGGCCACGCAGGAACTGGCGGCCGTTGTAGATGCCGGTGGCGGTGGTGTTGGGACGCTCCATCAGGGTGATTTCGTTGGAGCTGGCCAGTTCTTCCATGCCGCGGAAGCCCTTGTGCTGACCGATCAGCAGCTTGCCCGGACCCACCTTGGTGCCGATCCACATTTCGCGGAAGGTGCCACCACCGGAACCAGGGGTGCCGGCGAAGTCGTTCTCGAACTTGTAGTCCCAGCCGTAGGCCTTGCCAGTGAGGGTCAGATAGGCGCGGCGGAACGCGGCGCCACCGCGATTGTCGTTAGCGGCGACGCCGGAACCGAAGGCGGTGCTGCCGATCAGGGCGCCGTCATCTTCCGAAAAGCTGTAGTAGTCGAACTGGATGCGGCCGCCGACGGTGGCTTCGAAACGACCGTCGTCCGTCTTGATCTTGATGCCGCCCTTGGTCTCGGCCGGGTCAGCGTGAGCAGCGCCGGCGGCGCCGATGAAAGCGGCCAGGGCCGCATACTTGAGGGTGTTGTTCATCTTGAGTCTCCCGTGGGGTTTCTGCGTAGCACTTGCGAAAGGGTTTCGGACAGCCGCCCACCGCGGGTCTCCCCGCAGTGGTGGCTTCCTGGTGGATTTGTTACTGCAGCTTGGCCAGTTCCTTGGCGACCATCGCGGCCGGGAGCGGGATGTAGCCATCCTTCACCACCACGTTCTGACCGGTCTTGGAAAGGACCATCTTGAAGAACTCCGACTCCATCGGCGCCAGCGGCTTGTTGGGAGCCTTGTTGACGTAGACGTAGAGCACGCGGGCCAGCGGATACTTGCCGGACACTGCGTTTTCCTCGGTGGCTTCCTCAACCGGACCACCGTCCTTGGCGGACAGCGGCACGGCGCGCACGCCGGAGGTCTTGTAGCCGATGCCGGAGTAACCGATGGCATTCAGGCCACCCGCCACCGACTGCACCACCGAAGCCGAGCCCGGCTGCTCGTTGACCGTGGTCTTGTAGTCACCCTTGCAAAGGGCGTGTTCCTTGAAATAGCCGTAGGTGCCGGACACCGAGTTACGGCCGTAAAGCTGCACCGGCTTGCTGGCCCAGTCGCCAGTCAGGCCGAGGTCGCCCCAGCGCTTGATGTCCTTGCCACCGCACTTGCGGGTAGCGGAGAAGATGCCGTCGACCTGAGGAACCGACAGGCTCTTGATCGGGTTGTCCTTGTTCACGAACACCGCCAGGGCGTCGATGGCGACGCCGATCGCGGTCGGCTTGTAGCCGTACTTCTTCTCGAATGCCTGGATTTCCTGGTCCTTCATCAGGCGCGACATCGGACCGAAGTTGGCGGTGCCCTCGGTCAAGGCCGGCGGCGCGGTGGAAGAACCGGCGCCCTGAATCTGCACGTTGACGTTGGGGTAGAACTTGTTGAACTCCTCGGCCCAGAGGGTCATGAGGTTGTTCAGGGTGTCGGAGCCCACCGAGCTGAAGTTGCCGGAGACGCCCGCCGCCGCCTTGTATTCCGGCAGCTTGGCATCGACACCGGCGCTGGCGGCGGTGGCAAAAGCACCGGCGGAAACACCCAGCGCAACGAGAAATGACTTCAATTTCATGCTGATAAGCCTCTGATGAGAGTGTTAGCGCCGGCGATTCTGGGCAGCCGGCATGTATAGGGTATGAAGCGGGGATGAAGCATTTGTGACAAGCCCTGATCTGGGGCGCCTGAGCCTCAGGACAGTGCGATCTTTTCCTGCACCACCGGTCCCTGCTGCACCCGGTGCAGGGGAAACTGACAGGTGAAGGTGCTGCCGACGCCCAACTCGCTGTCGATGCGCAGCCGGCCATCGTGGCGTTCCAGCGCGTGCTTGACGATGGACAGCCCCAGCCCAGTCCCGCCGCTCGCCCGGGAACGGCCGACGTCAACCCGATAGAAGCGCTCGGTCAGCCGGGCAATATCTTTCTCGGCAATGCCGATGCCGGTATCGGCGACGCTGAACTGGGCACCCTCGCCGTCCGCTTTCCAGCGCAGCCGGATCACGCCGCCGGGCGGGGTGTAATGCACGGCGTTGGCAACCAGGTTGGAGAACACGCTCTGCAGCTCCGCCTCGCGGCCGAGCAGGAACAGCTCGGGCTGGATTTCGGCCTCGAAACGGTGCTCTCCCTTTGACAAGGCACGCGCATCGTCCAGCACCCGGCGCAACAATACCGGCACATCGACCAGATCCTGGCGCGCCAGCGGGCTGTCCGCCTCCAGGCGCGCCAGCTTGAGCATGTCGTTGATCAACGACTCCATGCGCTGCGCCTGCGCGCGCATGTCCTCGATCGGTCCACGCCAGGTGGCCAAGGGGCCACTGCTGGCATCGGCCCCCATCATGTCCAGATACCCACGCAGTACGGTCAACGGTGTGCGCAGCTCGTGGCTGGCGTTGGCCACGAAGTCACGCCGCACCAACTCCAGCCGGCGCATCTCCGAGACATCCCGCGCCACCAGCAGGCGCTGGCCGTTGCCGTAGGGGACGATGCGGAAGGCCAGCGTCAGTTGGGCGTGGATCGGCGATGGCGCCTCCACCTCGCCCTCGTATTCACCACGGGTGAAGTATTCGGTGAACGCCGGGTGGCGAATCAGGTTGGGCAGACGCTGCCCGAGGTCCTGCGGAGTGCGCAGACCCAGCAGAGTACGGGCCGCGGTATTGAGCCAGACGATCTCGCCACGCCCCCCCAGCACCACCGCCGCGTCCGGCAGCGCTTCGGTAGACGCCTGGAATTCGGCAACGATGGCCGCCAAGCGCTTCTTGCGCTTGCGATTGCGCCTTTGCAGGTTGAGCAGGCTCTCGAAAATCTCGCCCCAGATGCCGCCCGGCTCCGGCAACTCGACCAGCTTGGGTGCATCGAACCAGCGGCGCAACGCCGCCAGATAACGCAGGTGCATCAGCAGGTACAGCGCCAGACCGAGCGTGAGGCCCAGCAGCCACTGACCAAACAGCCAGCCCAGCAGGGCGCCGAGCAGGGCGCGTAAGCTGGCCTTGAGAAGTTCCTGCTGAAGGGCGGCTGTCATCCCCGGCTGGCCGACAGCCCCTTAGACCTTGTCCGAGAAGCGATAACCGGTGCCGCGCACCGTCTGGATCATGTTGTCGTAGCCATGGGGCTCCAGCGCCTTGCGTAGCCGGCGGATGTGTACGTCCACGGTGCGTTCCTCGACGTAGACGTTCTGTCCCCAGACCCGGTCCAGCACCTGTTCACGGGTGTAGACGCGCTCGGGGTGGCTGATGAAGAAATGCAGCAGGCGGTATTCGGTGGGGCCGAGTTTGACCGGCTCGCCACGGGCGGTGACCCGCTGGCTGGCGGCGTCGACCTCCAGGCCCGCGACCGACAGCCGCTCCTCGACCCCACCGGGCATCGAGCGGCGCAGCACCGCCTGGATGCGGGCGATCAGTTCGGGGAAGGAAAACGGCTTGGACACATAGTCATCGGCGCCGATGTTCAGGCCGCGCACTTTGTCTTCCTCTTCGGCGCGGGCGGTGACCATGATGATCGGGATGTCCTTGCTGGTGGCGCCAGATTTCAGCTCCTTGGCGAACTCCACACCGGACAGGCCGGGCATCATCCAGTCGAGCAGGATCAGGTCGGGCTGGGCTTCGGCGATTTTCAGCCGCGCCTCCTGGGCATTGGCCGCCAGCATCACGCGGAATTCGGCGCGCTCCAGGGCGAAACGCAACATTTCGCGGATGGACGCCTCGTCCTCAACCACCAAAATCTGTTTGTTCTGCATGCCCATGGCCTGATTAAACTCTACAAATCAGGCTATTAGCAATTTGTGACAAGGTCATGACCGCTTGTCACAAAACCTTCGCTCAGAGTTTGCGGATGACCGCGCTACCGGCCGAGTAGCCGGCGCCGAAGCCGCTGAGCAGGCCCAGATCGCCCGCCGCGAGGTCGGCATGGTGCTTGTGGAAGGCAATGATGCAGCCGGCAGAACTGGTGTTGGCGTACTCGTCGAGGATCACCGGGGCCTCCGCTTCGGTCGCATCGCGGCCCAGTACCTTGCGGGCGATGAACTGGTTCATCGACAAGTTGGCCTGATGCAGCCAGAAGCGCTTGACCGCCTCCGGAGCGATGCCGAGGTCGGCGAGATGGCCGAGCAACAACTCCGACACCATCGGCACCACTTCCTTGAATACCTTGCGGCCTTCCTGCTGGAACAGCACGTCGTTCCAGGGGCGCGGCTCGATTTCCGAGGCGTTGAGAAAGCCGAAGTTGTTGCGGATGTTGTTGGAGAACTGGGTCTTGAGCCGGGTCCCCAGCACCTCGAAAGCGTCCTTGGACCTGGCACCTTCCAGGGGTTCGATCACAACCGCAGTCGCGGCATCACCGAAGATGAAATGACAGTCGCGGTTGCGCCAGTTCAGGTGACCGGAGCAAATCTCCGGGTTGATGACCAGCGCGCACTTGGCATTGCCCAGGCGCACCGCGTCCACCGCCGACTGGATGCCGAATGCCGCCGAAGCGCAAGCGACATTCATGTCATAGGCGAAGCCTCCAGCGCCCAGCACCTGCTGCAGTTCCACAGCCACCGCCGGATAGGGACGCTGCAGATTGGAGGCGGCACAGATAATGAAATCCACCTCGGAGGCATCGCGGCCGGCCGTCGCCAGTGCCTGGCGGGCGGCGGCGGCGCCCATCTCCGCCATCAGCGAGGGTTCCTCGTTGCTGCGGGTACGGATGCGCGGACGCATGAAGTCGATATCGAGCACGCCGGCCTTGTCGACCACGTGACGGCTCTTGATGCCGGAGGCCTTGACGATGAACTCGCTGGATGACAGCGGCAGCGGCTGCGCCGTGCCGGCGGCGATGGCCTCGGCATGGCGTACGTTCTCGCGCTCGGCGTACGCGTTGTAGCAGGCCACCAGCTCGTCATTGCTGATGGATTCCGCCGGCGTGAACAGGCCGGAGCCGGTGATAGCGACGCGAGTCATGACAGGCTTCCAGTCCTTGAGAAATGTATGAACGCAGAGATTTTCGAGGCCGGAAGTGTAGCCGTCACATGTGACGCCGCCTACCTCCTTCTTGCTACTTCCAGCCAGCCGCCTTCACCGCAAGCTCCACCACCTCGCGCGTCACGCGCTCTCGGCGAATCGAAAGGTGAGAACCCTGGTACCAGTGCACCGGCCGCTGCCAGTGCGCAGAAAGCTTGAGCGGATGGTCCGGCGTCACCAGCCGATCGGCAGTGGCGGCGAACAGGTGCAGTCGCTCCGCCGCTGGCAGAGCCGGCCGCGCCAGCGGCGATACCGGCCGCAGGATTTCGCGGTAGCGCGCCTCGCTCAAGCCGTGTTGGGCATAGAAGCGCTCATGCACCTGCGGCAGATTGCGCCAGAGCGCGCGGGCGACATCGGCCAGTGGCACACCGCCGACCACGAAACTCAGGTCCGATTCCGCCGTTGCCAGCAGAGAGGCGTTGTACCCGCCGAGGCTGACGCCATAAACGCCGACCTGCGCGCCCGGCTCGCGGTCGCGCAGCCAGGCCAGCGCCTTGCGCAGATCCCAAAGCGCCTGGGTTTGCGCGTGCAGCAGGTCCAGTAGGTCACCGTCCAAATAATGATCGCCAGACTGGCGGCCGGTCCGGCGTACACCGTGCAGAGGTAGCACCGGCATGATCAGGTTCAGACCCAGTTTCCGATGCAACCAGCCGGGATCGAACAGACTGAAGTCCATCCAGTCGACGCCCATGCGATAACCGTGGACGCACATCAGCCAGGGTCGCGGCCCTCCCGGGTGACGGAACATCCGGAGCTGCATGCGCGGATTGCGCGGATGCGCCGACCAGGCAGCCGCCCCCGGCAGCTCCGGTCGCGGCAGAAACCCGCTCGGGTAGCTGACGCGTTCATAGTTGATACCGCGCCAACTCCGCGGATCGGCGACCACCGCCTCCGGCGCGCGCGGGGCCTGGTGGTAGCCGTCGATATCGCCCGTCCAGCCCTGCTCCTTGAGCACCGCCTCCAGCCGCAGCGCCTCTAAGCACATGGCCTCCGCAGAGCTGCCAGCCGGCAGCTTGGCGACACCTACGAAATAGGCGAGCACGGTCTCGTCCAGGGCGGCCTTGGCATCGACCGCCAGCTTGGCTTCGGGCTCTTGCGCGCCGTGGTAGCGCGGCTCGTATTCCACCGCGATGCGACCCGCGGTAACGAAAGCCCAGGCCGACAGCGCACCAGCCAGCACTGCGTCGGCGCCACCGATGAACAGCGCCGGAATCGCCAGCAAGGTGCCCAGAAAGCCGCCGGCGGCATGCAGCTGATGCACGCGCAGATCGTGGATCTTGGCGAACAGTGCCACCGAGGCGGCCAGCAGATAGGCCACCGGCAGCGCCGCGCACAGCCACCAGGCCCAGCCGCTGCCGCCGGCGATCCAGGCGACGGCGGCCGCCAGGGGAATGAGGGCGCGCCATTCGAGGGCGCGCGGTGGGCGTTGCGGCAGATGGCCGGCCGGCGGGGTCATGACTTCAGGGCGAGGGTGGCGCGGACCAGCGCCGCGCCCACCGCCTGCGCCATGGC
This sequence comes from Nevskiaceae bacterium, assembly GCA_004297005.1. Classification (GTDB taxonomy): domain Bacteria; phylum Pseudomonadota; class Gammaproteobacteria; order Nevskiales; family Nevskiaceae; genus Stagnimonas. The sequence goes on along the minus strand of SCVA01000039.1, from coordinate 56,394 downwards.
GCGGGTCTTGGCGTCGATCAGCTGACCATCGGCATCGAAAGCCTTGCTGGCGTCAATCACCGACAGGGTATCGGGCAACACGATGCAGCCGAGATAGCCCAGCACCTCGCGCAACTGCCGGATCGAGCGCAGCGCGCCCCAGCGGCCAGGCGTGGCACCGGCGACGACCGCAGTCTTGTTCTTGTAGACCATGCCGGAACCCGGCGGATCACCCAGGCCGCGGCTGCCCCAGTCCAGGGCATTTTTCAGCAGGGCCGGATAGCCGCTGTTGTTCTCCGGGGTGGCGATCAGATAGCCATCCGCCGCCCGCAGCGCCGCCTTCAGGCGTCGCGCCGCCTCGGGGATGCCGGCGGCCTCAAGGTCTTCGTCCATGATCGGCAGCGGATACGCCGCCCAGTCCAGCACCTCGACTTGGGCACCGGCGGCACGCGCGCCCTCGACCATCGCCGCCAGCAGCTTGCGGTTGTAGGACTCGCGGCGGGCACTGCCGGAAATGGCCAGCAATTGGATCGTCATTGCGCACTCAGACTGGTGAGGGAGATCAGATAGGAGCCCAGGCCGGTGAGCAGCACCGCCGCCTGCGCCAGCCAATGCCAGCGACGCTTGCCGCGCAGGCCCCAGGCGGCGAGGCCAGCGGCCACGGTCACCGACAGATAGGCCAGCGTCAGCTTTAGCAGAGTCAGCACCTGGTCACGGTATTCGGGCGCGCTGTCCAGATACCAGCCCAGCAGCAGGGCGCTGACGCCGACGCCGATGACCATGGAACCGCCCAGCACGGCGAGTGCGACATCAAGGATGAACAGATAACGCAGCATGAGGGGAGTCTTTCAGACGTTATTTCTTGTTACGCAGCCGGCCCATCAGCTTGAGCGCGGGGAACACTTCGCGGACCACTTTCGGCTGGGCCAGCGAGGCTTTCAGCAGCAGCATGGTGAAACCACGCAGGATGCGGTCGCGATTCTGAAACACGCTATCGACCATCGGCACCCTACGGTCCGTCATCAACACCACCGATTCACCGGGCTCGTCGCCGAATTTCACCTTCAGGCTCAGTCGCACTTCCAGAGGCTCGCCGCGACGCAGGCGGCGGGCAGCGGGTTCGCTCGCGGTCGCTGCCGTGGACTTGCGCACTTTGGCTATCATCTCGGTCGCTGACTCCTGAACAACTGCCCATCACCACCCCGAGAGGATCACCCCTATGTCACTGCCCGAACGTCTCGTCGTGTTCGCGCATGGCAAGGAAAGCGGGCCTTGGGGGACCAAGATCACGCGCCTCGCCGAAGTGGCGAAACGCCGCGACTATGCGGTGATCAGTCCGGATTATAGCCACAGCCATGACCCTCACCAGCGCCTGCGCGAGCTGCACGCCCTGGCTCCGAAGGCCAGTTGCAGCCTGGTGCTGGTCGGCTCCAGCATGGGGGGCTACGTGAGTGCCATGGCCTGCGCGCAACTGCGGCCGCAGGCGCTGTTCCTGATGGCGCCGGCGCTGTACTTCCCGGGTTGGGAGGAAGAGCCTCAAGGCATCCCCGCTCTGTGCAGCGTGGTGCACGGCTGGCGCGACGACATCGTGCCAGTCGAGCGCGGGCTGCGCTTTGCCCAGCGCCATCGTGCCGCCCTGCACCTGCTGGACTCCGACCACGGACTGAACGACCAGTTGGACATGCTGGCCCTGCTGTTCGATGAACTTCTGCTGCGTGCTAGCGCGAGGGGAGCCGCATGAGCGAGGCCCTGCTACTGCCACGCAGCCAGCGCCAACGTCTGGAGCGGGTGTACCGCAAGACCGAATACCAAGTGGCCCTGCCCGATCGCCAGCTCGTCTTCCGTGTCGGCGAGTACGACCCGGCCGCCGAAGCCCTGTTGCGCCTGAGCCTGCCCATCCGGCGCGGCTGGGCGATCCTCACCCCCTGCAATCCGCGCTCGCAGGAAGCTACCGAAGAGTTGAACAGCTTCTACTACCACGAACTGCGCGATGCGCTGGTCGGCAAGGACGACCGCTGGCTACAGGCGATCAACCACGATCCTTCGGGCAGTTGGCCGGACGAGCCGGGGTTCCTGGTCGCCGATGCCGAGCCCCTGTGGCTGCACGACTTGGCCGCCCGCTTTCACCAGAACGCCTTTGTCGCCGCCCGGCTGGGCGAGGCACCGCGCCTGGTCTGGCTGGTCTAGGCAACGCTCAGTCGACGGCGCCGCGGCCGGCGCTGTAGGCCTCGACGAACTCCGGCGGCTGGCGCTTGGGCCGGCCCGTGGCGGGGTCGATGCAGACCCAATGAGTCTGGCCGCGCAGCACAGTCTTGCCGTCGTCGACGCGGATGATCTGGTAGCGCCGCCACATGCTCAGGCGACCGTCGTTCTCATGTATCCAGGTGCCCAGCCGCAGGGTCTGGCCGGCGAAGGTGGCGGCCAGGTAATCCAGCTCGTGGCGCCGCGCCACGCAGCCGGCACCCAGCCGCTGGTAGGCAGCCCAATCCAGGCCCAGCGCGGTGGAATGCGCCCAGGCCACCCGCTCCAGCCATTGCAGGTAAACCACGTTGTTGGTGTGGCCGAAGGCGTCGAGGTGCTCGGGGCCGACCAGCACGGTTTCGATGTAGGGACTCAGGACATCCCAGGCCAGATTTTCGGGAGCGCTCATAGGGTCATGATAGCCATGCGCTCCGCCCGCCTGGCGCCGGCTTGAAGCCCGGAGACCAGAGGCCTACACTGCGCGCCCCGCAAACCGGACTGCTTTAGTCTTCTTTACGTGCTCAAGCTCGGCAAACTCACCGACTACGCCACCGTGCTGCTGGCGGCCATGGCCGCCGAGCCGGAGCGCCTGCACGCCGCGCTGGAGCTGTCGGGGCGCACCTCGGTAGCGGCTCCCACCGTCGCCAAGCTGCTGAAGCAGTTGCAGAAAGGCGGCCTGGTGCAGTCCACACGCGGCGCCCACGGCGGCTACCGGCTATCCCGCGCACCGGCTCTGGTGACCGTCGCCGACGTGATCCGGGCGCTGGAAGGCCCGATTGCGGTCACCGACTGCGCCGTGCACGACGGCGGCTGCGCCATCGAGGTCGGCTGCGCCGCCCGGGCGCCGTTCCGGCTCATCAACGCCGCCGTCACCCAGGCGCTAGAAGCGGTGACGCTGGCCGACATGGCCGCCTCACTGAACGCCGCACCACGGCGCCCCGCCGAGGTCTCAATGACCGAGGTCCCGATCTTTTTTCACCCAGCTGCCCGCCAGGTGAGTGCCCATGTCCGCCGCCGCTGAACTCAAGCCCAAAGCCATCCAGGCCGATGTCGCCGAAGCCATCGCCGCCCGCCGCGAGTACAGCGCCGGCTTTGTCACCGACATCGCCTCCGATACCGTCGCTCCCGGCCTCTCCGAGGACGTGATCCGCCTGATCTCGGCCCGCAAGCATGAGCCCGAGTGGCTGCTGGCCTGGCGGCTCAAGGCCTACCGCAACTGGCTGAAGCTCACGCCGCCGGACTGGGCACAGCTGAAGGTGCCGCCCATCGACCTGCAGTCGATCAGCTACTACTCGCAGCCCAAGAGCCACAAGGACGGCCCGAAATCGCTGGACGAGGTCGACCCCAAGTTGCTGGAGACCTACAAGAAGCTGGGCATCCCGCTGCAGGAGCAGGCCATGCTGGCCGGCGTGCAGTCCAGCAACATCGCCATGGACGTGGTGTTCGACTCGGTGTCGGTCGCCACCACCTTCAAGGCCAAGCTCAAGGAAGCGGGGGTGATCTTCTGCCCCATCTCCGAGGCGGTGCGCGAGTACCCGGAGCTGGTGCAGCAGTATCTCGGTACCGTGGTCGGCATCAACGACAACTACTACGCCGCGCTCAATTCGGCGGTGTTCACCGACGGCAGCTTCGTGTTCGTGCCCAAGGGCGTGCGCTGCCCGATGGAGCTGTCCACCTATTTCCGTATCAACGAGAAGAACACCGGTCAGTTCGAGCGCACCCTCATCATCTGCGAGGACGACGCGCAGGTGAGCTATCTGGAAGGCTGCACCGCGCCGCAGCGCGACGAGAACCAGCTGCACGCCGCCGTGGTGGAGCTGGTGGCGCTGGAGCGCGCCGAGATCAAGTACTCGACGGTGCAGAACTGGTATCCCGGCGACGAGAACGGTGTCGGTGGCATCTACAACTTCGTCACCAAGCGCGGCGAATGCCGAGGAGCGAACAGCAAGATCAGCTGGACCCAGGTCGAGACCGGCTCGGCGATCACCTGGAAATACCCGAGCTGCGTGCTGCGTGGCGACAACTCCATCGGCGAGTTCTACAGCGTGGCGCTGACCCACCATCGCCAGCAGGCCGACACCGGCACCAAGATGATCCACATCGGCAAGAACACCCGCTCGACCATCGTCAGCAAGGGCATTGCCGCCGGCCACGGCCAGCAGTCCTATCGCGGCCTGGTGCGGGTGCTGCCCGGAGCGGCCGGCGCGCGCAACCATACCCAGTGCGACTCGCTGCTGATCGGCCCGAATTGCGGCGCCCACACCTTCCCCTACACGGAAGTGCGCAACCCCAGCGCCAAGCTCGAACACGAGGCCACCACCAGCAAGATCGGCGAGGACCAGCTGTTCTACCTGCGTTCGCGCGGCATCGGCGAAGAAGACGCGGTGAGCATGATCGTCAACGGCTTCTGCAAGGACGTGTTCCGCGAGCTGCCGATGGAATTCGCGGTCGAGGCCGGCAAGCTGCTGGCCGTCTCGCTCGAAGGCGCGGTGGGCTAGCGCCATGCCCATCGTCCGCGTCGAAATGCTGGAAGGCCGCAGCCTGGAACAGAAGCGCGAGCTGGTGGCGGTCTACACCCGCGAGCTGGCCCGTATCTGCGGCTGCAGCGAGAGCAGCGTCACCGTCGTCATCGAAGACGTCGCCAAGCACAACTGGGCCAGTGGCGGACAGCTCCTGGCCGACAAGAAATCCTGAACAAGTCCTCCCATGCTTTCCATCGAAAACCTGCACGCCGAAATATCCTCGGATCGCGATCCCGCTTCGCGTCTCGCTGGGGCCGGCAAGTCCATCCTCAAGGGTCTGAACCTGCGCATCCAGGCTGGCGAGGTGCACGCCATCATGGGCCCCAATGGCGCTGGCAAATCGACGCTGTCGAAGGTCCTGGCCGGCCATGAGGACTACATCGTCACCGCCGGCAGCGTGAGCTATCAGGGCGCCGATCTGCTGGCGCTGGAACCGGAGGTGCGTGCGCGCAGCGGCATCTTCCTGGGCTTTCAGTACCCGGTGGAGATTCCGGGCGTCTCCAACATGACCCTGCTGAAGACCGCGCTCAACGCCAAGCTCAAGCACGAGGGCAAGCCGGAACTCGACGCCGGCAGCTTTCTCGCCTACGTGAAGGCCAAGGCCAAGCAGGTTGGCATCGAGACCAAGATGCTGCAGCGCGGCGTCAACGAGGGCTTCTCGGGCGGCGAGAAGAAGCGCAACGAGATCCTGCAGATGCTGGTGCTGGAGCCGACGTTGATGGTGCTGGACGAAACCGATTCCGGCCTCGACATCGACGCCCTCAAGGTGGTCGCCGACGGCATCAATGCCCTGCGCAGCCCCGAACGCGCCACCCTGCTGGTCACCCACTACCAGCGCCTGCTCGACTACGTGAAGCCGGACTATGTGCACGTGCTGGCCGGCGGCCGCATCGTCAAGACCGGCGGCCCGGAACTGGCGCTGGAGCTGGAAGAGAAGGGCTACGGCTGGCTGGAAGCCGCCTGAGCGCCGGTCCGACCATGAGCTTTTTCGAGACCTCCCGCCTGGCGCTGCCGGCGGACGAGCAGGACCGGCGCCAGACCGCGCTGGAGCAGTTCGCGGCCAGCGGCTTCCCCGGCCCGGGGCTGGAAAACTGGCACTACAGCGATTGGACCGCGCTCGCGGAACGCGATTTTCCGCTGGCAACGGCCGCTCCCGCCCCCAGCTTCACGCTCGACACCGTGCAGCCCCTGCCCCTGCTGCCGGTCACCACGCCGACGCCCTGCCCGGCCTTCGCACTGGACGCACTGAATCTGGCGTTCGCCACCGAGGGCGTCGACAAGACCTTGCAGGGCCAGGCGCAACGGCCGTTCGCCATCGTCCAGCAGGTGGCGGGCGCGCAGACCATGCGCCATCTGCGCCATCGGCTGGCCCTGGATGTCGGCGCCAGCGCCACCGTGCTGCTCTGGGATGCCCCCGGCACCGGCGACGGTGAGACCCTGCTCACGGCAGTGCTGCAGCTGGAGCTGGCCGCCGGCAGCCGCCTGCGGCTGATCTGCCTGCAGGACGCCGACGTTGCCGCGATCCGCGCCCTGCACCTCAGCGCCATACTCGCAGCCGATGCCCAGCTGGAACTGATCCAGCTCGACTTTGGCGGCCGCCGCGTGCGCCAGGAACTGGACATCCACCTCGATGCGCCTGGCGCGGTGTTCCGTCAGGCCGGGCTCTGCGCCCTGAGCGGCCGCAGCCAGGTCGACCAGCGCAGCCATGTCTGGCATAGCGCACCGGGCTGCGAGAGCCGCAGCGACGCCCGCCTGATTGCCGCCGGCAAGGCCAAGGCGGTGCTCAACGCCAAGGTGCAGGTACAGCCGGGTGCGGCCAAGACCGACTCCGAAACCCGCATCGCCAGCCTGCTGCTGAGTGCCGGCGCCGAGATCGACGCCAAGCCGGAGCTGGAGATCTACGCCGACGACGTGAAGTGCGCGCACGGCGCGAGCTTCGGCCAGCTCGACGAGGCCGCCGCCTTCTACCTGCGCAGCCGCGGCCTCAGCGCCGACGAGGCGCGGCAGTTGCTGACCCTGGCCTTCGCCCAATCGGTGCTCGACCAACTGCCCCTGGACGGCCTGCGTGCCTGGTCCGAGCAAAAGGTGCGCGCCTTGCTGACAGAGCAAGCCGCATGAACCACCCGGCGAGGGGCCCCGCCCGGCGGGGATCGCCGGCAAGGCGATGGCGGCCGGTGGCCGACTGCGACCGCTTGACCACCCCCCACCGGCCTTCGGAGGCCACCGCATGAGCCTCCCCGCCGACAGCAGCTACCCGCTGGAGCGCATCCGCGCCGACTTCCCGATCCTGGCGCAGAAGGTGCGCGGCAAGCGCCTGGCCTATCTGGACAACGCCGCCACCACCCAGAAACCACGCGCGGTGATCGAGGCGATCAGCCGCTACTACGAAACCAGCAATGCCAATGTGCACCGCGCCGTGCACGAGCTGGCCGAGCGCGCCACCACGCAGTACGAGGGCGCGCGTGATCGCATCGCCCGCTTCTTCAATGCCCAGCGCGAGGAAGTGGTGTTCACCCGCGGCAGCACCGAGGCGATCAATCTGGTCGCCTACAGCTTCCTGCGACCCCTGCTGAGGGCCGGCGACGAGATCCTGGTCACCGGCATGGAGCACCATTCCAATATCGTGCCCTGGCAGTTGATCGCCGCCGAACGCGGCGCGCGCGTGCTGGCGGCACCGGTGCTCGACGATGGCAGCCTCGACTTCGAGGGCTGGAAGAAGCTGCTGAGCGAGCGCACCCGTTTCATCGCCGTGGTCCACGTCTCCAACACCCTGGGCACGGTCAACCCGGTGGCGGACATCGTCCGCGAGGCGCGGGCGCGCGGCATCCCGGTGCTGGTCGATGGCGCCCAGGCGGTCGCGCACCTGCCGGTGGATTTCGCCGCGCTCGGCGCCGATTTCTACACGCTCTCCGCCCACAAGCTCTACGGCCCCACCGGCTTCGGCTGCCTGCTCGGCCGGCGCGAGCGGCTGGAGGCGATGCCGCCCTGGCATGGCGGCGGCGACATGATCAAGACCGTGAGCTTCGCCGGCAGCACCTGGGCGGAGCCACCCTACCGCTTCGAAGCCGGCACGCCGGACATGGCTGGCGCCATCGGTCTGGCGGCGGCGCTGGACTATGTCGAGAGCCTGGGCCTGGAACAGATCGCCGCGCAGGAACACCGCGTGCTCGAATACGCCAGCCCATGCCTGCAGGAAATCCCCGGCCTGCGGCTGATCGGCACCGCCGCCGGCAAGGGCGGCATCCTCTCCTTCGTGCTAGAAGGCGCCCACGCCCAGGATGTCGGCAGCATCCTCGACATGGAGGGCGTGGCGGTACGCACTGGCCATCATTGCACCATGCCGCTGATGGCGCGCTACGGCGTCTCCGCCACCACCCGGGCGTCGCTGGCCTGCTACAACGGCGAGGACGACATCGACCAGTTGGTTGCCGCCCTGCGCAAAGCGGTCAGGATGCTGCGCTGAACCGGGACTGTTGTTCTCGCATCCGAACCAGCGCTAGCATCGGGTCATAACTAGCCGCAATCGCCGGCGACGAAAAGGGATAGACCCAGGGGCGTTCCCGGCATTTCCTCCATGCGGCAAGGGATGGGAGGACCTCCGATGCGCACTCGACTTGGTCGTTGTGGTGTCTGTTGCCCGTGGCAGCCGAATCCAGACCGGCCGCACAGGCAAAGCGGACTGAGCCTGCTGGAACTGCTGATCGCGCTGACGGTGGGCGCAGTGGTACTCGGCTTCGGCCTGCCGGAAATGGGGCGGGTCATGACGCAGAACCAATTGGCGGTCAGTCACAACCAATTGCTGACAGCGGCCGTCGCGGCGCGACAGAGCGCAATTAGCCGCAATGTCTCGATGACGTTCTGCGCTGGCCGCGCGGAGGTTGGCTGCCACGGCGACTGGTCGTTGCAGGAATGGCTGGTATTCGAGGATGCCGATCATGACGGCAATCTCGATCCTGGCGACACCGTAAAACTAGCCGAGCTATTGCCAGCGTCCGGGCGACTGAGCGTTGCTGGTAACGGCCCGTTCCGGAGAGCGGTGGTATTCAAGCCCAGCGGTGCCGCGCAGACCGTGACCGGCGCTTTCGCCGCCGGCCGACTGCGCATCTGCGTCAGCGAACCGATCCCCGACAACGCCGTCGACCTGGTGCTGATCGGCAGCGGCCGCATCGAACCCGAACCACATGATTTCGCCGGGGCCTGCCCACAGCCCTGAGATCAACGCGGCCGCGTCTCGCTCCCCCCGGGGACCGGTTACCAGCAGTCCGCGACCGGGGCGCTGCCGGTAACTCTACGAGTACCGGCTTGATCGAGCTTCAGCGAACCGCATTCGACGTCCCTGGTGGCCTGTGCTCCGATCGGCGCCGCCACCAGGGTGTAGGCCGACGCGCTCGGCGTTCCGGTGTCGAAGGAATAGCTGTAGCTGCTGCCAGTATTTACATCCGAGGCGCAGTCCAGTCCCAGCGCCTGTAGCGCGGCGGTGTTCATCGCCACCCCGGCCACTGTCTGGTCGTAGCGCAGATTGGTGGTGTAGAAGCGCTCCATATGCGTGGCAAAGCTGGCGAGGCAGACTTGGGCCGCGCGGCGATTGCTCTTGACCACCGACTGGGTATAGGCCGGGATGGCGATGGCTGCCAATATGCCGACGATGGCCACGGTGACCATCAGCTCCATCAGCGTGAAACCGGCACTGCGTCGGGTGAGGCCGGCAGCATTTGATCGGGGAAGCTTTGCGTTCATGGTCTAAGTCCTCGAAATCCTATTGCGGCACCAATTCACGCCAAGACTGCCGCCGCAAGGCCCCCACCGTACCCCGGGTGTTGATGCTGCCCGTAGAAGCGTTGTCGAAACTGATCAGCATGGTGTTCCCGACAAAGATCGGGTTGTTGGGAATGGAGCTGAAACCCACGCCGGCCACCACATAGGTCGTACCATTGACGGTGATGGTGTCGGTGGTATTGAACTGGCCATCGTTGTTGACATCGAAGAAAGTCGCGGCTGGCGCGGTGCCGGTGAAGGGATTGACCGCCATGATCCAGCCACTGCCGGAAGGACTGCAGGGGTCTGAAGACTCCGGTATCCGAGTAGTGCCGATCAACAGACTGCCCTGGAACTGATTGGCGTTGACCATGCGCTCGCCGCGAGCGGTTCCCCCAGAGAGCACCAAATCGATGTACCAGCCCGATTTGCCGACCATATCGCTGGCCGTGCCCGGCGAAATAGCGCGGGCGGCGACGCGAGTCGAGGTCGCCGCCTGCTCGGCGAGAATCTCGCGCTCGTGGAGCGCGGAACGACCACTGCTGAGACCGCTCACCAAACTCGAGTTGGAGGACTGGACAATGATGCCGTACCAAGTTTGTATATCGGTGTCTTCCAGCTCGGGCTGCGACAGATAGCGGCCAGTACCAAAGAACAACCAAAGATTGCCACTCAACGGATCCTTGCCCGCCAGCATGCCCGCCGTGATCGACTGCGCGGTGCCGGCGTCATCCACCGCCGTGAACACATTGGTGCCGGTGGTCCCACCCAGGTCGAAGGCCCAGACCTTTCCGGCCAGATCCCCGGCGTAGGCCTTGGTGCTGATGCCGTCGGCAAGACTGCCTATCAACACGGCGGGCGGCGCCAAGCCGTTGTTGGAAGTCGCGTCGGTGGTGTGAACCGACAAGGTCCCCGACTGGATGCTGAACTTCAGCAACGCCGCCTGGCCGCTGCTGCTGTTGTAGCCGTTGCCCATCAGCACCGACCAGCTACCGTCCGCGGTCTGGGCGATGACCGGCCGCCCTGTCATCTGACCGATGTAATTGCTATTGGTCAGGCCATCGGTGGCCGAGCGCTCCCAGAGCACGGTCGGTGTATCCGGGTCGGTAACATCCAGGGCATACACCGCCTTGGCGGGGCCTCTCCCGGTGGAACCAACCAGCACCGTATGCCAGGCGGAAGAATAGTAAACGTCCGCCACGGTCAATTCGCCATCGTTGAAGTACTGGTGGGGAACGCTGTTGCCGCCATAGGCCGGGTCGCTGAGGTTTTTGATGCCGTTGCGGATCACCGCGTCAGGCAGAAAGGCAAAAACCTCGGTTCCGGAACTGGCGTCGAATGAGTGCACCATGCCGTCGTTGGCGGCCACCCAGATGCGCGGCGCGCGCGTTAGCTGATTGCCGGCAAAAGTCGGGTAACTGCTGGAGCCGGTGAAAGTCCGGCCGAAGAAGACGTTGGAATCCGGCGCGCCGACATAGACCGGCTGCGAATCGACGATGTCGCCCAGAGCGGTGTCACGGTTCCGGTAGCTCCCGCCGTTCCTCAACTCGTTGGTGGCATCACCGCGCAGGTAGTCGATGATTGCCTGCTGAGCTGTGCTCGAGGCTCCCAGGGCGGTCTGCTGAGCCGTGGACAAGTTGTCCGGCGAGGTGAAATCCACCTCGCGCGAGCCCTCCGACAGGGTCGGGTTGTAGGTCTTGATGGTGCGGTCTCCGGCGGCCGGAAAAACGTCGGAACTGGAGGCGATCCAGTTCGGCGTTGACGAGATTGCGCCGGTGCTGGGGTCGACCGAAAACGCCTTGAGATCGCCCTTCCAGCGTCCGGTGTAGTAGACCGCCTGATAGGTCGTGGTGCCGGTCTCAAGCTTGGTGCTGTTGGCGGCCAGGCTGGCGCCGGTACCGATCCGTTCGTTGACACGCGTCAGGGCATCCTTGATCCCGTTCGAGAAGCCGTCGGGGCTGGTCGCCGAGTAAAAGCCACCGTGGCCGTTGACCGCGGCATGGGCTAGATCGGCGATGTTGTTGACGCTGTTGGCGGTGGGCTGCGGCCAGGCGAAGTTGTCGATGGGGGTGCCGCCATTGGCCCAGCTGAAGATTTGCGGGACGGTAGTCCCGCTCGGGCTGATGCCAGTCGGCTCGAATCCTATGCCCAGGGTAAACGTGGTCATATGCTGCCAGAACGCCGGATCCTCGGTGCTGGTCGGCACCTTGTTGTCGGAGTTGGGCCGCAGATCGGTCAGCCAGTAATACATCGCCGAGTCGGCCAGCGTGTTGGAATAACTGTCGGCGTAGGGCGGGCCAGCGGTGTAGGTATAGCTCTGGCCGTTGGCTCCGGTTTGGGTGTAGGACGAGCTGCTGGAACTCGACGTCAGGGTCCGCTCGCAATGCACCTCAGCGGTGTTGGCATTGGTCAAGGCGTAGCTGGGCGAAGAAGGATTGCTGGCCACCGGGCAGCTCGGAGTCTCGGTGGCGTTCTTCACGCACAGACCCGGGCTGGAGCTTGAGTCGCTGGTGTTGAGCGTGTAGCCAGCGGAGCAGGTCGGCGTCTTGGTTACCGGCGAGGCCACGCACACCTGGCTGGCACCGGAACCGCTCAGCGTTGTCCAGGGGTCGCTACCGCAGCGAACCGAGCCCTTCGAACAGGTTCCGGTAGTGCTGTCGTAAGTACCTCCCTTGGAGCAGGTCGGTGTCTTCGAGGCCGGATTCGCAGCACAGGCGACATTGACCGTGTTGGCATTGGCCAGATTAGTCCAGGGCGAACTGGAGCAGCTGGGGACCGCCGTCGCCTGGTCCCCGCTGAGGACGCATTGCCCCAGGTTGATTTCCTCAGTGGTGTTCAGCGTATAGCCGGCGCTAGCGCAAAATGCCGGACGTGTATCCAGTGTCGTGTTGTTGCTGGTAACGACCAGATTGTCGACATTCTGGGTGAACGGCGTCGACGGCAAGCCGGTATCGCCATCGTCGTCGTTCCAGAAGCCGTCGGTGGTCAGGATGGTGTAGGCCTGACGACAAGCGAGTTCGGTCGAGTCGGCACCGGAGGTCTGCCAGGGCTGAGCCGTCTGGTAGTAGCTGCCGACCGCATTCAGCGCCTGGCGCAGCGGGGTACCACCGCTGGCAACGGCGTTGTCCACCCAGTTCCAGAACTGCGCTTTCTGGCTGCCGCTGGCGCCATCGCCAAACGGCACCACCTTGGCGATGTAGTTAGTGCCGTTGTTGTAGCTGTCGGTATAGGAATAGCGCGAGGACGGCAGGTCTTGGTAGTTGTCATTGCCGTCAGCGGTACCGCCATCAATCGAGCCAAAGCCGAATCGGATGGTGGACTCCAGACCGGCGAAGGCGTTCATCAGGCCGCTCTTGGCCATCAGCATGCGCTTGCGGTAGTACGAAAACCAGTTGGCGACGTTCTGGCGAATGCCGTCATCGCCGTGGCAGCGCTCCGCCGGAAAGCCGCCGGTGAAGGTTTCCTGCACCGTTCCGGAGGAATTGACCCGCTGCACGGTGGTGCCGGAAGAAACCGAGCCGGCGGCGATGGTGGCGCAGGCACCGGCCGCCGGGCTACTCGCCGACCCGTTGCCGGAGTTGTCCTCCGTCGCGGCGCCAATGTAATGCCGGGTGAAGCTACCGTCGCTGTTCTTGATTGCATAGACGAACAGCGAGCGGTACTTGGTGATGGCCGCCACGGATTCGATACGGCAGTTGACCGACGCGGTGCCGGCGGTGGCGGGGTTGATTGAATAGCCCGACGGGCATTGCGGATCGACCAGAACCGTGCCGCTACCACGGCACTGATCCAAGGAGCCCGAGATATCGACCAGGGTCAGGCCGGACGAATTCGCTGGCTCTCCATTGCGGCTGGTGCTACCGCAAGCGGCGGATCGCGAGCCGCCATGCGAGCCGCAACGATTATCCCCGTCGTCGTAGTCGTCGTAGCCCTGGCAAAGCGGGTCTTCGGAGATGGTTCCGGTCACGCTGCACTTCCCCGAACTATCCGGGTTGGAGGACGAGGATCCGGACGGACAGCCGGTGTGGGCGGCGTAGCTGTACTGTGGTTCCGTGACGATCTTGAAGGTGTGCGAGAAGGCGGGAACCGCGTTGCCGATCGCGTTGGGTCCATCGGAGAAGCCGGCGGCCACCTTGTAGGTTGCGATGTTGCTTGTTCCGGCCGATTGGTCGAAACCATCGAGCCAGGCACCAGCAAACGAGGCGTTCGAGTAACGCGTGAGGACGGGTGGATTGGCGTTCGGGGTCGCGGTCGCTGTGTACGGCGGGGCGTAGCTAAGATCGGGGTCGTAGTAGACGCCGTTGACCGCCGCGCTGATCAGTTCCTCGTCCGGAGAGTCATCGCCCGGCGGGTTATCGGGCATGACCGTCCACTGCATCGAGCCGGAATCGTCGAGCATCAAGACGATGTTGGGCGCCAGCGACTGCTGTACCGTCAGCGGCACCTGATCCACCGCGACGCTGGCCTCTGCGATCCGCCAGATCGGCAGCACCATCAGGCCGGCCAACACCAGCAGCCAGCGCGGATCGCGAATCGGTCGGCCGCGCCGACCCTGCGAGGACGTTTTGTCGTTGCTGTTCATGGCGACCTCGGTCTCATTGTTTGTACATCGCCTGCAGTGTGACCACGGAGCGCTCATCGACCAGCGCCGGATCGCCGCTGCGCGCAGTAATCCGGTAATAGACCGCCGTGGCCGAAGCACCCTGGGCACCGTACTGCGCGGCGTTGGCGGTCTGGCTAAACCCGGTGCTCGTTTCGGGATCAACGAAGTTGCCCATCAACTCGATCACGAACTGCGGCTGACCGGTGGCGTTCACGGCCGCTACGTAGGTCGCGCTGTCCACGCTGACGATGGCGTCGCTGGACAGATTCGGATCGGTGAAGGGATTGGTTTCACAGTATTCACCACCCTGCCCGCAATTGCGGATGTTGGTGGTGCCGATCGCGAGGGCAGCCGCACCCGCGGCAAGTCCGGCCTCGGCACTCTGGAAGGCCACGGAACGGTCGTAAAAATACGCCGACATGCGCTGCTGCGAGGTCGTGCCGCGCACCGCCGCCAGGCCAATAAGGGTGACCAGGATCAGGATGATCAGCGCCACCACCAAGGCAATGCCACGCTGCCCAGGTTGTGCGCCGGCTTTCAGTCGCCGCCTCGGCACTCCGACGCGGGAGTCCCCGGGAGCAGGCGCCACGGATGCTTGACAGGAAGGAGGTCTCGGCATGGCCAGCCTAGCGATTGCGAAGATTCACGGGGAAGCTCACTTGCCGGACGATGGGCTGGGTGTCGGTACCTGCCATTTGCTCGGAGCTTCGCAAGGTCAAAGTCAGGCGCACTGCATTCGTGCTGCCCCAGCTCCCTGCCGTGGTCACGGCCGCGGCGGTGACGAAATCGCTGGCTCCGGCAACATGGTAAGTCAGCTGCATATCCGTCACGTTGCGGACCATCTCCTGCGCGGTGGGCGTCGGCACCCCGGCGCTATTGACGACCGCGATGCGGTACAGCGAACGGCCGCCAAGCGGGTTGTTGCCGATATACCAGTCCACGGCATTCAGTCTGGCGATCTGGGAATTGCGCCCAAACTCGTATTCGCTGCCGAGCGTGGTGCATAGGGTCGGGAACCCCAGGCCCTTGGAGCAATTGCCCGGGCTGCCCGTGCCGGTGTTGTGACGCACGGTCACGTTGCTCGAGTTGTACTGAATCTGCATGATCGCCGCGTGGTCGGGGTCGCAAACCACAACAACGTCACCATCGGCTACTTCTGTGGTGGTCTCGTTGATCTTGAGCTCCGCCGCCTGGTAGTGATGGCTCACCACGCTCAAGCCGGAATCGGTAACCCCTATCAGCTGCAGCGAGTCCGTACCCACGACCCGTTGCGCCGAGGCGCCGCCCTCGGTGACCGCGGGATCATCCTGGTCGCCCTCGTAGCCACGGATGGCATTGCCGAAATTGGCCCACCAGTCGGTGGTCTGGTTGTTCAGCACATTGGCGATACGCCCGCTGTTGCCACAGCCGGTGAGTCCGGCCTGGCGGATGTCGCGCGCCAGCAGTTCGTAGGCGATGCGCGAATTTTCCTGCACCTGGCCCAGCGCCAGATTGGTCCGGTAGGACTGCTTGTTGGAGAGGAAGACGGCGCTGGCGGCGAGGACCACGATCAAGCCCAGCGCCAGCGCGATCATGAGTTCGATCAGGCTGAAACCACGCTCCCCTGTCGCCGAGGCCGGTCTCGGGCGGCCACTCATAGCATCGCCCTGGTCAGCACTTGCATCGTGTCACTGCCACCGGCACCGATGCGGCTATCGTCGAAAAGGATGGTAATGGTGCAGTCGCCGGCGCCATCGCAGGCCACCGTGCCGGTGGTGGTGGTCGCGGCGCCCAGCGTGGCGCGCAGTTCCGCGCACCAGCCAGCCAGCTGAACCGTGGCCAGGGCCGTAGTACTTCCGATGGTGCAGTCATCGTCGGCGGTCACGGTTTGGTTGTATGCCCCGCCCAGGGCATCAGCCCGATCAGCGCGCATGGCCTCCAGGATCGAATAGCTGGCGACCACCGCCATTGAGCGCCCCATGGAGCTGTTGTTGCTGCTCAGCGCGCGCGCCTGTACCAGGCTGATGCCTAGCAGGCCTATCGAAAGAATGAGCAAGGCAACCAGAACCTCGATCAGCCCGACCCCCCGTTGGCGTCTGCTGGGGCCTGGATACAGCGATAGCCTAGTTTTGGCAGGTTGAGGGTTCACTGGAGGGGCAGGCTCCACTACTGGTGACGACGCAACTGCTAACGATGCTGCCCGTCGTCAGATAAAGGCAGCGGCGATTGTTGATGGTGATCGAACTGGCGGACAGGTCTAGCAGCAGTCCAGTGTATGGACCGGTACCACCAACCGCCGCGCGCGCGAATCCCTGGGAGTTGTAACGCAGAGCGGCGACCGCCGAGGTTCCCGTACCCAGCACCAGTCCGTCGGGTAGCGTCGGCGCATCGTGAATCTTGGTGGCGCTGGTTCCGCCGGCATCCAAGACATAGGCCGCGCCAGCGGACGTGCCGCAGGCAGCTCCCAGGGCATCGGTTCCATTTTTGGTCGCGACGTTGCTGCAGAATTGGGTGGGCCGGCCGCTGCGGATCACCTGCAGGCGGGCTTCGTTGTAGGCGCTTACATAAGTGTTGGCAGTTGCCGACAGACGATTGGAGACCATGAAAGTCTTGAAACTGGGAACCCCCATAGCAAGGATGATGCCGGTCACCGAGACCACGATCAGCAGCTCCAGCAGGGAAAATCCGGACGCGAGCCCCCTATGGGCGAGCCCCCCCACGCCCCCAGGGGGCTGTACCTCTCTGGGCAATACCCTTGCGCTCATCCGAGAAAAACCTCCGAGCCTCGGCGTCGTAGATTTACGACTATTTACTCGTTTTTGAAGGTAACACAACTAGTAACCAAAAAATCGGTGCGCCGCTGCGCGCCGGCCACCATTGGACGGCCGTGGACCGCCACTCGCACCGCCGGCGGTAGCTCCGGGCGATGCGCTCAAGCTTCGCGGAACCAGGGCTCCGGTAGGCTACCTTAAAGGGCAGTGCTTGCAGCGACCAGCGCGAACTCGGTCCGATCAGCGCTTCTTCAATTCCAGTGCGTTCAAACTTGCCATGAGCCGGTCCACCCAGGGCGGCGGAAGACCGGCCCGTGGTTAGGGCGGATTCCGGACAAGGGGACATCGGCCGTCAAAAAAATGACGCCTCCTGTCTCGTCGCCCGTCGCCGCCCGTCGGTCCGTCCTCGTGTTCTGAAACAGGCTTGCTATATCGAAATGGGTCTGGAGTACCGCTCAGAATGAATAGCCCCAATCGAGGATTCTCCTTGCTGGAACTCTTGGTCGTACTCACCATCGCCGGCCTGCTGATGGGCTTGGCCCTGCCCGGGTTCCGCGAGTTCCTGATCAGCGCCGCCCGTCGCGAGGCCTCCACCGGCCTCTACATCAGCCTCAACCGCGCCCGCTCGGAGGCCATCGCCCGCAATCGCACGGTCAAGGTCTGCGCCCTCGACCTGGCGGCAAGCACACCCAGCTGCGCCAGCGCCGGCAACTGGCTCAATGGCTGGATCACCTACGTCGAACTCGAAGGCGGCGGCATCGAAGCGATCGCGGTGCAACGACCGGTATCCGACCAGTTGCGCCTGTTGCAGTCCCCCGGCGGCACAGTTGCCTTCGATGCCGGCGGACGCACCACGGTGGAAACGCAGTTTTCGGTGTGCGCCCCGGACGGCGCCCGCGACAACCGCGCCCGTCTGGTGCGCCTGAGCCGCAGCGGCGGCATCAGCTTGAAAGAGGCCAGTTCGTGCAGTTAGCCCGGCCCTGCAGCTCCCGCGGCTACACCCTGATCGAGGTCATGATCACGGTATTCATCATCGCCGTTGGCTTGCTGTCGGCGGCAGCCTTGCAGGCCATGTCCAAGAAGGCCGCCTTCGACGCCATCCAGCGCGGCAGTGCCAACATCCTGGCCCAGGACATGGTCGAGCGGCTGCGGGGAAATGCCACCAATCTTGTCAGCTATGTTCCCAGCGGTTCGGTGACGCTGAGCTCCGAGAACATTCCCACCGCGCAGGACTGCACCTCCGCAGCGCCCTGTTCCGGCGCCCAGTTGGCCACCTATGACCTTCAACAATGGTGGCAGAGCCTGGACGGCGCCAGCGAGCAGATCGTCGAGGGCAGCGGTAACAATGCCAGCCGCAGCAACGCTGGCGGCTTGCGCTCGCCGGCTGGCTGCATCAGCCGCGTGACGGGATCCTGCCAGGCGACGGTCACCATCGCCTGGCGCGGCATGACCCGCATTCGGCAAGGCGACAGCAACAACCCCGATGACCCTACCAACAGCGACTGCGGAAAAACCCGCGCCGATTACGAATGGGACAGCGTCGATCAGATGAGCTACCGACGAGTGCTGGTGCTGCCCGTCAACCTCGGGGCCGGCCCATGCGCATGAACGGAATCGCGTCGAGCTCGGCACCACGGAACCAGCGTGGCCTGACCCTGGTCGAGCTGCTGATTGCCGTCACGCTGGGCCTGATCGCGCTGGCGGTAATGATCGGCGTGTTCGTCGCCAACAGTCAGAACTACCGTCAGAACGACGCCATCACCGCGCTGCAGGACAATGCCCGCTTCGCCATGGACAACCTCGCTCGCGACCTCGCCATGGCCGGCTACTGGGGCGGTGTACGGCCGCCGGACGCGGTGCGCGATCTGTTGGTCTCGAGTACCGCCGCCGACGCCATCCGCGCCAATGACTGCGGCCCTGCCTCCGCCGGCAGCGACAGCCGCTGGCTGCTGGACCCCAGCCTGCCGGTGGAGTTTCACAACCATCTCGACTCGACCAGCGTCGGCAGCCGCTTCCGTTGCCTGACCGCAGTGCAGGCCAACACCGATGTACTGATGGTGCGGCGGGTATCGGGCGCCTCGGCCATCGCCCTCGATCAACCGACCGCCACCAGTCTCACGCTCGGCCCCGGTCGCTACTACGTGAAGACCAATCAGAGCAGCGGCTCCCTGTTCCGAGCCGCCGCCGCCAGCGTCAACCTCGCCGACCCCGCCGACTGCCCGGCCAGCGACAGCGGCATCGCCGGCGGCTGTCCGCCACAGGAGCAGCCGGTACAGGTCTACGCCTATGTGCCTCGCATCTACTTCGTCCACGACATCAGCGGAAACATCAAGGTACCCACGCTCTGCCGTTACGTCCTCAACGACCAGGCGGCGACGCCCGCGATGGAACAGGAATGCCTGGCCGACGGCGTCGAGAACCTGCAGATCGAATGGGGCATCGATGGCGATGGCGACGAACTGGTGGACCGCTATCTCGCGGCCCCTACCGCCGACGAGCTGAGCCAGGCGCGCAGCGTCCGCATTCACCTGCTGGTTCGCGCCACCGAAGAGCGCGTGCAGGCCAGCGATGCCAACAAGGAATATGTGCTCGCCGATTATCGCTCGGCGGAAGACTCCGGCTTCGCCCAAAGTGGCGTATTGCGTAGGGCGTTCACGACCACCGTGCAGCTCAAGAATATGGTGTCACGATGAATCAGTCCGCAGACAATCGGCAACGGGGCGCGGCGCTGGCCGTCGCCCTGGTCTTGCTGGTGGTACTGACACTGCTGGGCGTGGCCGCGGTACGCACCACCCAAACCCAACTGCGCCTGGCCAGCAACGCCGAGAGCCATACCAATGCCATGCAACTGGCGGAGTCCCTGATCGAGACCGTGGCGAGCGACAGCAACAACACCCCCGTCGACTACAACCCCGATTTCCGCAGCTGCTACCTCCCTGCTAGCGGCGCCCCATCGGCGCTGTTCGGTTGCGATTCCGACGCGGTTCAGATTCCGCTCGCCAGCAGTAACAGCAGCGGTGACATCCTGACCTACGGCTATGCCGAGGTTCGCCGCGTGCTGCCCCTGTTCGTCACGGTCAACGTCATGCGCGAGGCGCAGACCAGCGCCCGTCAGTACGACTTCGCTCGCTATTCGATCACCGGCGGCATCGACCGTTCGAGCGAAGGCCGCAGCGCGGCGGAAATCGTCGAGTCGCTGCTGGTTCTCCACAGCAAGCCAGCCGGAGTGAACTATGAATAGGGCCTCTGGTTCCGCCGCCCTCGCCTTGCGTTGGCTGCGCGTCAGCCTGTGCAGCGCCCTGCTGGCGTTCATCGTTGGCGTCAGCAACCTCGCCAACGCCGACGATATCGACATCTACGCGAACCAGACGGTGGCCACCGATCAGGCGCCGCTGACGGTGCTGGTGCTGGACCTCAATCTACTCAATCTCAATTCGCTGGTCTGCCACAACGTCCTGTTGTCCAACGAGCCTGACTGCATTGCCCTGCGCCAACTGCTCACCTTTCAGCAACTGTTCAATATCCTCGGTGTGCCCATGCCCCTGCTCGTCGGCCTCGATCCGCTGGGCCTGCTGGGCGATCTGGCCAACAGCACACTCTCGGTACTCGATACCGCGCCGGCGCTGCTCCAGGCCTTGCTTGGCAATGTAGTCGGCGTGTTGGTCGGCACCATCCAGTCGACGCTGGGCTCGGTCCTGGGGCCATTGAATCCACTGGATCTCGCCAACAACCCGGCGCTGGCGCTGTTCGTGGCTCTGCAGGCGACCCTAGAGCCTCTGGTCAACACCCGCGTGGCCTTGATGCTGTTTCATGGCGATCAGGGACCGGCGGGCGGCGCCTGTGCTTTCGCCGATCTCGCCAGCCTTCCGGGCGAGCGGCAGACCACACCGGGTTGCAGCAACGGCGCCTATTTCTTTCTGGGGCTGATCAACCTGGTCAGCGTCACCGACCTGCTAACCAAGCTGGTGCCGCAGGTACTCAACGTGGTGGGCAATCTGCTGACCGGTGGCGCCACTTCCGGCAACCTGATTTCGGGCTCGCCCTACCAGACCAAGGAAGCCTACGTGGAGCTCGCGCGCTACCTGCGCGGTGATCGCATCTTCAACGCGCCACTGGACGCCAACGACAACCTGCTCACCGGTCTGCTGGTGCGCGACACCGGCCTGGAGACCACCGACAGCGCCGGCTACAAGGCCTACAAAGGCGGGCTGAAGGACTACCCTCAAGCCTGCACCATCAACATGCTGCACGTGCAGCTCACCGCGCCGGATCAACAGGACGACTCCGACGTCGATCTCCTGCGCCTGTTCCCGCTGGCCGATCGCAACGGCGACGGGCAGTTGAGTCTCGCCGAGGTGGTGGACTCGGCAGCCACCGATGGCTTCATCTACGGCGGTGCCGGCGACCGGCGCAAGATCAATTCCTACTTTCTGGTGCAAGACAGCATCGGCAATCTGGCCGATCTGAGCGCACTCAAGAACCTCGGTTACAACGTCAGCACCTATACCAATCTGTTGGGGCTGGCCGGACGCGGGCAGGACATCTCCGGCTCGGTAGTCAGCCAGGTTCTGAGCATCGACGCCTCGCTGCAGTCCACCAGCATCGGCAGCAGTTCCAGCAGCGCGACCGGCCTGTCCGAGGGCGCTTACGTCGCAGAGTTTCATCCGGACCCCGACAAGAAGCCGAACTGGGCCGGCAACCTCAAGCGACTGCGCCTGCACGCCGACAGCAGCGGCAGCTACCAGTATTACGACGCCAACGGCCAACTCGCCTTCGCCAGCGACGGCCGACTGCAGAACAGTGCCCTTACCTACTGGACCGACCCCAGCAAGCTTGGCAGCCGCAGCACCGACGGCCGGGTCACCACACTGGGCGGCGCCGGGCAGAATATCCCTGGCTATCAGTTGGGCGGTGGCGGAAGTCCTGGGCGCGCGAATCCAACCGGAACCAGCACCACCGCGCGCAAGCTGTTCTATGACTCCTACGCGGCGCCCAATGCCGGCAACAAATTCGCACTGACGGCACTGCATCCTGACGACACTGCGGTACGCAGCGAGCTGATCAGCGCCACTGCTGCCGAAGCCTACGAATCGCCGGTCACGCTGTGCCAATCGGTCTGCAACAGCAACGCTAGTCTGTGCAACGGCCTCTGCTCCACCAGCCAGAGCAGTTGCAACAACCTCTGTAACAGCAACCAGGGACTCTGCGAACTCAACTGCGACAGCAGCCAGAGCCTGTGCAACAGCAACGCTACCAGCGCCCGCAACCTCTGTAACAGCAATGCCAGCACCGCGCTTGGACTCTGCCAGCTCAGCAACAACATCGGCCTCTGCCAGACCAATGCCAACACCGCCTACGGCCTGTGCAAGCTGCCCCACGACACCAACCTGAGCCTGTGCACCTCGGCCGCTGGCACCGCCAGATCCACCTGCACCCTGCCGCACGACACCGCTCTGAGCCTTTGCCAAACCAATGCCGGCTTGGCACTGACGCTGTGCAACCTTGGCTGCCTGCTCGGCAACAGCTCCTGCCTGGCCGCCTGCACTACCACCTACAACAACAGCATGGCGAGCTGCAGCAGCACCTACGACAACAACACCGCCGGCTGCAACGCCACGTATAACAGCAGCATCACGAGTTGCAACGACAGCTACAACAGCGGCATCGCTGGCTGTACCAGCACCTATAACAACAGTCTCACCGCCTGTACCAGCAACTACAACAACTGCACGACCTCCTACGACAACAGCGTCGCTGCCTGCACCAACACCTACGACGCCGCCGCCACCACGTGCAGCAACAATTTCTCCAGTTGCAACAGCGGTTGCGGCAGCACCGGCAGCAGTTGCGGCAGCAGTTGCGACGCCAACGCCAGCTCCTGCGCTAGCAGTTGCGCCAGCACACTCAGCTCCTGCACGACATCCTGCGGCACCAGCAGCAGCCGCAGCGCCGATACCGTTACCCGTGAACTCCTGCTCTACGCACGCGGCTACGACGTAGGCACACAAACCGCCCCCAAGGGCAGCGGCCCGGGGAGCTCACCCACCAACGCCGGGATCAGCGGCCGTTCCTGGCTGCTGGGGCCGCTGCTGCACTCCCGGCCGCTGGCGGTCAACTACGGCAAGCGCGGCGGCGGCAGCAGCGACGATATCCGCGTGCTGTTCGGCTCCGGCGACGGCTATCTGCGCATGGTCCGCGACGACACCGGCGTCGAAAGCTGGGGGTTCATGCCGCAGGCGGTCATGGGGCAGTTGAAGCTGCTGCGCGAGAACCAGGCCGGCGCCAATCTTCCCTACGGCGTCGATGGCTCGCCAGTGGTGTTGATCCGTGATCGCGCCGCCAGCAGTGGCAGCAACACCGGCAAGCTAGGCACCATCGGCGACAACAGCGAGGACCGGGTGCTGCTGTTCTTCGGCCTGCGCCGTGGCGGTAGCCATTACTACGCCATGGACATCACCAATCCCGATGCACCCGCCGCCGACAGTGATCCCTGCAACGGCGGCAGCGGCGCGCGCCTGCTGTGGTCCGTCGGTCCCGAGGGCCTGCGCCGGGCCTGTACCAGCGGCGTCGTCGCCGGGACGGAAACCCAGTACGCGGACCTCGGCTTGACCTACTCCACGCCACAGCTGGGGCGGATGCGTATCGACGCCGACGGCAACCCTGCCACCACCGGCGATGTCGTCAGCAAGTCAGTGCTGATCTTCGGCGGCGGATACAACGGCGGCCGCAACAGCGCCGGCACCAAGATCGGCAAGGACCTCAACAACTCCCGGAACAGTGTCGCCAGCGAGCGCATCGGCAAGGACGATGGCAATGCCAGCAGCTCGCGCGGCAACGCATTGTTCATCGTTGACGCCGAGACAGGCGCCCTGCTCTGGCGCGCCAGTCGCGCCGACAGCGCCGGCTACACAGCAGGCAGCCTGCGTTACGGACATCCCTTGCTGGTAGATAGCATCCCCAGCGATGTGACCGCTCTCGACACCAACAACGACGGCTATCTCGACCGGCTCTACGTTGGCGATACCGGCGGCCGCCTGTGGCGCGCCGACCTGCCCGGCTCCGATCGCAGCGCCTGGACGCTGACACCGCTGGCCAGTGTCGGTCGGCACGCCGAAGCCACGCCTACCCTGGCCAGCGACCGACGCATCTTCAACGCTCCAGACTACGTGCCGGTGCGCAACCGCCAGAGCGGCGGTAGCGATTACGACGTGGTGTTGTTCGCCACCGGCGACCGTGAGGATCCGCTCAACACCACGACCCAGAACTGGTTCTACGCCTACCGCGACACCGACGTGGTCAGCGGCAAGACCAGCGGCGAGATCAACACGCAGGAATCGCAACTGAGCGGAGCACGGCACAGCGCTTTCACCGACCAGACGACGGCCTGCGCCAGCCAGACCGCCTCCAGCGCCTGCAAGGATCTGGACCTGCTGACGCCCGGCTACCGCTTCCTGCTCGGCAATTCCGGCGAGAAGGCCTACTCGGCGCCGCTCACCATCGGTGGTGTCGCCAGCTTTTCGACCTACGTCCCGCCACAGCCGGACGACGCCACCTGCGTGCCACTCGAAGGCAGTGGTCGGCTGTACAACATTTCCTTGCGTGACTCGCGTCCGAAACCGGCGATCAACCAGATCGGTAGCGACCGCTCTACGCCGCTACCTGCCGGCGGCCTGCCTGGCGAGGTCACCGCGGTCACCAGTTCCACCCAGGCGGTCAGCGGCCAGTTGCAGAAGCAGGCGGTGCCGCCGCGGCTGCGCGCTTCCTGGCGCGAACGGCTGGGCGAGAACTGATTCCTTCCATCACCATCTCCGGACTCACCATGCGTCCTGCCCGAGGTTTCAGCCTGACCGAGCTGCTGATCGCCATCGCCGTGCTCGGCATCCTTACCGCCATCGCGCTGCCCAGTTATCGGAGCTATGTGGAGCGCACGCATCGGACCGTTGCTAAAACCGCGTTGAGTGAAATCGCCAGCCGACAGGAAAGCTACGCCACCGACCACAAGGGCTATGCCAGCGCCCTCACAGCCCTTGGCTACAACCTGAGCGGCAGCGCCTACCTCAACTCCCAGGGCGCCGTTAGCTCCAGCACTGGCGACGCGCTCTATACCCTGAGCCTCGTCGCGCTTCCGAGCTCGGGGGGGTTGGGCAACTGTGCGGCACTCAGTGGCAGCCCCAGCGCCCGGGCTTATGCAATCCGCGCGGTGCCGTACTCCAATCGCATAGACCAGACCTGCGGGACGCTGTGCATTGGCTCCAACGGCGATCGCGGCGCCAGCGGCGGCGCCGACAGTTGCTGGCAACGCTGACCGCGCAGCTCAGGAGACGGTCTTGCGCACCGCGCGACGCAGAGCGGGCGGCAGGGAGAACACGATGTGCTCCTCGCGGCCTTCCAGCTCGCGCGCGGCCAGGCCGCCCAACTGCTGGAGGCGTTCCACCACCTGCTTGACCAGGATTTCCGGCGCGCTGGCGCCGGCGGTGACGCCGACCCGGTTCTTGCCCTGCACCCACAAGGGATCAATGTCGCTGGCGCCGTCAATCAAATAGGCCGGAGTCCCCATCAATTCAGAAAGCTCGCGCAGACGGTTGGAGTTGGAGGAGTTCTTCGAGCCCACCACCAGCAGCGCGTCGCACTGGGCGGCCAACTGCTTCACCGCGTCCTGGCGATTGGTGGTGGCGTAGCAGATGTCGTCCTTGCGCGGCCCCAGAATCTGCGGGAAGCGCTGGCGCAGGGCGTCGATGACCTTGGCGGTGTCGTCCATCGACAAGGTGGTCTGGGTGACATAGGCCGTGTGCGCCGGATTCCTCACCGACAACTGCTGCACATCCTCCGGTGTCTCCACCAGGTAGATCGCTCCGCCCAGGCTGACGTCGAACTGGCCCATGGTGCCTTCGACTTCCGGATGTCCCTCGTGGCCAATCAGCACCACCTCGCGCTTCTCGCGGGCGTAGCGCTTTACCTCGATGTGCACCTTGGTCACCAGCGGGCAGGTGGCATCGAACACCGTCAGCCCGCGCTGGCGGGCGCTTTCGACCACCGCCTGCGCCACCCCGTGCGCGGAGAAGATGCAGGTGGCCCCTTCCGGAATCTCGTCCACTTCCTCGACAAACACCGCGCCCTTGGCGCGCAGGTTCTCGACCACGAAGCGGTTGTGCACCACCTCGTGGCGCACGTAGATGGGCGCGCCCAAGGCATCGAGTGCACGCTCGACGATTTCGATGGCGCGATCAACGCCGGCGCAGAAGCCGCGCGGATTGGCGAGCAGGATGTCCATGCCTACAGCTCCTTGCGCGGCCCGCCGCGTTTCCATTCCAGCAGCATTTCCAGAATCAGGAAGCCGGCGCCGACCGAAATCGCCGAGTCGGCGACATTGAAGGCCGCGAAGTGCGCGCTGCCCCAGTAGAAATCGAGGAAATCGGTGACGTGGCCCAGGCGCACGCGGTCGATGACATTGCCGATGGCGCCGCCCAGGATCAGGCAGAGGCCAACAGCGGTGAGCGTCTCGCCACGCGGATGTCGGCGCAGCCAGACCAGAATGCCGGCACTGACTGCCGCCGCGAGCCCGATGAAGGCCAGCGACGGTGCCTGATTGAACATCGAGAACGCCGCGCCGGTGTTGCGCAGGTGCACGATGTTGAAGTGCGGCATCACCGGGATCACGCCGTAGTGGACGAGGTTGGCCTCGATCCAGTACTTGCTGAACTGGTCAAGGACGATGACCAGCGCGGAGAGGATCAGCCAGGCGGCGTTGTTGCGCATGCTTCGGGGAACTCCGCTCAGAACCAGCGCCGGGTTTCGCCCGGACCTTCGATATTGGATACGCAACGACCGCAGATCGTCTCGTGGCCGGGGTGCTGGCCGACGTCTTCGCGGTAGTGCCAGCAGCGGTCGCATTTGCCGTAGGCGGATGGCTGCGCGAGCACCTTCAAGGATCCACCTTCGCCCGGCTCCACGCGCACGGACGAAGTCTGCAACCAGAAGCGCAGCTCCGGCTCCACTTGGCGGAGGGTTTCCAGACTGGTTCCTTCGGTTTGCACGACCACCTCGGCCTGCAAAGAGGCGCCGATGGTGCCGGCGATGCGCAGGCCCTCCAGTTCCTTGCGCACGGCGTCACGGGCGGCCAGCAGGCTCGGCCAGTCCAGTTCCGCCGCGCCCACCGCCGGGAAGCTCCACCAGCTCTGGGCGAACACGCTCTGCGAGCGGTCGCCCGGCAGCAAGCGCCAGATCTCGTCGGCCGTGAACGACAGGATCGGCGCGATCCAGCGCACCAGGCCCTCGGCCAGATGCCAGAGCGCGGTCTGTGCCGAGCGGCGCGCCAGCGACTTCTCCGGCAGCGTGTAGAGCCGGTCCTTGAGCAGGTCGAGATAGAGCCCGCCCAGATCGTTGACGCAGTAGTTGTGCAGGGCGTGGTAGACGCGATGGAACTCGCGGTCGCCATAGGCCGACTTCAACTCCGCCTGCAGCTTCGCGGCCTCGCCGATCGCCCAGCGGTCCACCGCCACCATCTCGCCAGGCACCACGGCATCGGTTGCCGGGTCGAAGCCGTGCAGACTACCGAGCAGATAGCGAGCGGTGTTGCGGATGCGCCGGTAGGCGTCGGCGGTGCGCTTCAGGAGGTTGTCGGAGATCGCAATCTCGCCGGAGTAGTCCGCACTCGCCACCCACAGCCGCAGCACGTCGGCGCCGAGGGTGCTGATGACCTTCTGCGGCGCCACCACATTGCCCAGCGACTTGCTCATCTTGCGACCCTGCTCGTCCACGGTGAAGCCGTGGGTGAGCACGCTCTTGTAAGGCGCCTTGCCGTCGGTGGCGACACGGGTGAGCAGCGAGGAGTGAAACCAGCCGCGATGCTGGTCGGAGCCTTCGAGGTAGATGTCGGCCTTGTCCGGCGTCGACTGGCCGTTGGCGACGAAGCTGGCCGGGAACACCACGCCAGAGTCGAACCAGACATCCAGCGTGTCGGTGCCCTTCTCGTAGACGGCCTCGTCCACGCCCCAGTCGGCAGGGCTGCTGCCGAACCAGGCTTCCAGACCGCGCGCCTGCACGGCATCGGCGACGCGCAGCAGCAGGGCCGGCGTGTCCGGGTGCAGGGTCTGGGTCTCGCGGTGCACGAACACCGCCAGCGGCACGCCCCAGTAGCGCTGGCGCGAGATGCACCAGTCGGGCCGGTCGCGGATCATGCCGGCGATGCGATCTTCTCCCCAGCCAGGAATCCACTTGGTGGCGGCGATCTCGGACAAGGCCTGCGCGCGCAGGCCTTCCTTGTCCATGCTGATGAACCACTGCGGCGTGGCGCGGAAGATCAGCGGCGTCTTGTGGCGCCAGCAGTGCGGGTAGCTGTGCGTGATGGCTTCCTTGTGCAGCAGCGCACCCGACTCCTGCAGCGCGGCCAGGATCGGTTCCTCGGCCTTGCGCACATGCAGGCCGGCCACCAGCGGCGTGCCGGCGATGAACACGCCATTGCTGCCCACCGGGTTGTCCACCGGCAGACCGTAGAGCTTGCCGACGCCGTAGTC
Organism: Nevskiaceae bacterium; assembly: GCA_004297005.1. GTDB lineage: Bacteria > Pseudomonadota > Gammaproteobacteria > Nevskiales > Nevskiaceae > Stagnimonas. The sequence goes on along the minus strand of SCVA01000039.1, from coordinate 28,031 downwards.
CTCGACGCCGTGCGCCGGGGCGGTGTGGACCAGGCCGGTACCGGCATCCAGGGTGACGTGTTCGCCGCAGATGATCGGCACGATGCGGTCGGAGAAGGGATGCCGCGCCTTGGCACCCTCCAGCGCCTTGCCCTTCACCGTCGCCAGCACGATTCCCTCGCCACCCAGGCGCTTGCACACGACTTCGACCAGACCGGCGGCCAGCACCAGCTTGCGGGCGCCGAGCTGCACCAGGGCGTAGTCGAGTTCGGCATTGACGCTGATCGCCTGGTTGGCCGGCAGCGTCCAGGGCGTGGTGGTCCAGATCACGAAGCCGGCGTTGCTCGCATCGGCACCGCCAAAGCGGGCGCCGAGATCGGCGCTATCCGCGGCCGCGAAAGCGACGTCGATGGCCGCCGACTGCTTGTCCTGATACTCCACCTCGGCCTCGGCCAGCGAGGAGCCGCAGTCCAGGCACCAGTGCACCGGCTTGAAGCCGCGCACCACATGGCCGCGTGCGCAGATGCGCGACAGCACCCGCAACTGCTCGGCCTCGAAGCCCGGCTGCATGGTGAGATAGGGCCGCTCCCAGTCGCCGAGGATGCCCAGGCGCTTGAAGTCCCCCCTCTGGCGCTCGACCTGCTCGGCCGCGTACTCGCGGCAGCGGGCGCGAAACTCGGCGGCGCTGAGCTTCTCGCCGACCTTGCCGAACTTCTTCTCGACCTGGAGTTCGATCGGCAGGCCGTGGCAGTCCCAACCCGGTACGAAGGGCGCCTGGTAGCCGTCGAGGCGCGCGGCCTTGACCACCATGTCCTTCAGCACCTTGTTGACCGCGTGGCCGATGTGGATGTCGCCATTGGCGTAGGGCGGGCCATCGACAAAGCGGAACTCCGGCGCGCCCTCGCCCGCCTTCATCACCGCGGCGTAGGTCTGCTCGGCCTCCCAGCGCGCCAGCATCTCCGGCTCGCGCTTGGCGAGATTGGCCTGCATGGGGAAATCCGTCTGCGGCAGATGGATGCTGTCTTTGTACTTGTTTGAATCGTCGGCCACGGCAAGCTCAGCTAGTAGGCGGGTTCTTCAGGGGAGCGGCTCGCGGCGGCGAAACCGGCTTTGGCGTCCTCGGCATCGAGGTGCATCTGGGTCTTCAGGGCATCGAGACTAGCGAAGCGCAGCTCCGGCCGCAGATAGCGCTGGAACTCGACGCTCAGCAGCCGGCCATAGATGTCGCCTGGCTGGCCGAACAGATGGGTTTCCAGCAGGCAGCGGCTCAGGCCCAAGGTCGGCCGCACGCCCAGGCTGGCAACGCCGGTCCAGTGCGTCTCGGAGCCGGCCAGGCGCGCGCGCACCGCGTAGACGCCCAGGGGCAGCGGCGGCGGTCGGCGCAGGGCGAGATTGGCGGTGGGCATGTCCAGTTGGCGGCCGAGCTTGAGACCGTGCCGCACCGGGCCGCTGATCGTGTAGGGGCGGCCCAGCAGCTCGGCGGCTTCGTCCAGCTTTGCGTCAGCCAGCAGCCCGCGCAGTGCGGTGGAGCTGCAACGGCAGCCGCTGACGTGCAGGGTGTCGAGTTGCTCGGCGCTGTAGCCCAGCGTCTGCCCCAGGCTTTGCAGCAGGGCGAAGTCGCCGCTGCGGCGGGCGCCGAAGCGAAAATCGTCGCCCACCACCAGCGCCTTGGTGCCCAGCGCCTCGACGATCACCTGGCGTACGAAGGCCTCGGCCGAGAGCGCCGCCAGACGGCGGTCGAAGCGCACGATCAGCACCCGCTGCACACCCTGCCCGGCCAGGGCCGTGAGCTTGTCGCGCAGGGTCAGCACCCGCGGTGGGGCGTCGGCGAGGGCGAAGTACTCGCGCGGAGTCGGCTCGAACACCAGCACGGTGCTGGGCAGGCCCAGCTCGGCGGAGCGTTCGCGCAGGCGCTTCAGCAGCGCCTGATGCCCCCGGTGCACGCCGTCATAGTTGCCGATGGACAGCACCGAGCCCCGGTGCGACCGGCTCAGGTTGTGCAGTCCGCGTATCAGCTCCATGACAGGCCACTCGAAAAGGGCGGCAATTTTAGCCGCTTAGCCGCGCCGGGGCCGCAGATCACGCGGCCGCAGGCCGAGCGCGATCAACACTCCGAAGTAGGCCAGCATGGCGGCGACGATCACCAGCAGCAGGCGCAGGCCGCGATGGGCGGCGTCCAGACTCAGCCATAGCTCGATCGGGCCGGCGAAAAACCAGACCACTGCCGCCATCGCCAGCGTGGCCGCGGTGATGCGCAGCGCGAAGCCACCCCAGCCGGCGCCTGGCACGTAGATGCCGTCGCGACGCAGGCGTCGATACAGCAGACCGGCATTGACCCAGGCGGTCAGCGTGGTGGAGATCGCGAGGCCAACGTGCGCGGCCGGCAAGGGACTGTGGTTGTCGACCAGGAACACGCCGAGGCTGAAGCTCATGCCGACGATCAGCGCGGTGATCGCGAAGCGCACCGGCAGCTTGGTCTCCTGCCGGGCGTAGAACCCCGGCACCAGCACCTTGATCAGCGAAAAACCCATGAAGCCGGCGCCGTAGGCCCAGAGCGCATAGGTGGTCATGCGCACGTCCTCGGCGCCGAAGCGGCCGTGGCCGTAGATGCTAGCGACCAGCGGGCCGGCCAGCAGCAGCATGCCGGCCGCCGCCGGCAGGCCGATGATCAGGATGGTGCGCAGGCCCCAGTCCAGCGTCGAGGAGAATTGCTGTCCCTGCGCCACGGCGTGCTGGGCCGAGAGCGTCGGCAGGATGGCGGTGCCGACCGCGATGCTGAAGATGCCGAGCGGGAACTCCATCAGCCGGTTGGCGTAGTAGAGCCAGCTCACCGAGCCGTCGCCGAAGTGGGTGGAGAGATTGGAGTTGATCAGCAGGCTGACCTGGGCGATGGAGGAGCCGATCAGCACCGGCACCATCAATTCGATGATGTGGCGCACCCTGCCATCGCGCCAACCCCAGCGCGGCCAGGGCAGCAGGCGCAGCTTCCACAGCGAGGGCAACTGGAAGGCGAATTGCAGGACGCCGGCCAGGAATACCGCGTAGGCCAGCACCTGCACCGAGCCGCCATCGACGAAGGCGCTGCCGATCAGGCAGAGGTTGAGGATCACCGGCGTGAACGCCGGCACCGCGAACCGCCCGTAGGCGTTGAGCACGCCGCCGGCCATCGAGGTCAGCGAGATGAACATCAGGTAGGGGAAGGTCCAGCGCAGCAGCTCGCCGGCCAGGGCCTGCTTGCCCGGCTCGGAGGCAAAGCCGGAGGCGAACAGCCAGACCAGCACCGGGGCCGCCAGGCAGCCGATCAGGGTGATCAGGCTCAGCACTCCGCCCAGCGTGCCACCGACGACCGCGACCAAGTCACGGGCGGCAGCGTGGTCCTGGGTGGTCTTGGTCTCGGTGAACACCGGCACGAAGGCCTGCGAGAAGGCGCCTTCGGCGAACATCCGGCGGCCGAAGTTGGGAATCTGCAGGGCGACCAGAAAGGCATCCATCGCCGCGCCGGCACCGAAGGCGGTGGCAAGCATGATCTCGCGGACGAAGCCCAGCACCCGCGACAACAGGGTCATCGCCCCGACGATACTGGTGGAACGCCCCAGCGAGGCAGCACCGCTGGCGCCCTTGGCGGCAGGCTTGGGCCCCGGGGTTTCAAATTCAGACATGGCGCGGCAAACCGGGGAGACGACAGGCGGTGGGCGAGATTGACATGGCGACCGTTGACAGACTAAGGATCGCACAACATACTTTGCGCCCTTTTTTCCACGATTCTAATCGCTTCGCACCGTCAGCAGGACGCGAACGATCTTCAGGAGCTTGACCCTTGGCCAATATCGCCTCTGCCAAAAAGCGCGCCCGCCAGTCCGAGAACAACCGCGCTCGCAACACCGCGCAGCGTTCCATGGTGCGCACCACGATCAAGAAGGTCGTGAAGGCCGTCGCCGCCAAGGACAAGGCCGGCGCCGTTGCCGCCTACGCCGAGATGGTGCCGGTGCTGGACCGCTACGCCAACCGTGGCCTGATCCACAAGAACAAGGCCGCTCGCCACAAGAGCCGCCTGCAGGCGCACATCCTCGCGCTGGCCTAAACCGCCCGCAGCGCAAAACGCCGGCCCAGTGCCGGCGTTTTTTGTTTGTCCGCGACGGACTGAATTCAGGCCCGGCCACGTAGCCGGCCGGCTACCCAGTCTCAGACCAGGATCAGATTGTCGCGGTGCACCAGTTCCGGTTCCGCGAGCGCACCCAGGCGCGCCAGCACTTCCTCGCTCTTGGCACCAAGAATCTTGTCCGCCTCGCCCGCGCCGTAGTTGACCAGGCCACGGGCGATCTCACGCCCCTGCGGGTCCAGGCAGGAAACCAGGTCGCCGCGCTCGAACTCGCCTTCGATACGACGCACTCCGACCGGCAGCAGACTCTTGCCCTGCTCCCGCACCACCCGCGCCGCGCCCTCGTCGAGGTGCAGACGGCCGCGCACCTGCATCTGTCCAGCAATCCAGCGCTTGCGCGCCGCCATCGGCGCTTCTGCCGGCTTCAGCAGCGTACCCAGGGCTTCGCCGCGGGCGATGCGCAGCAGCGCATCCGGCTCGCGGCCATGGGCGATCACCGTCGCACCACCGCTGCGTGCGGCGGTGTAGGCGGCATTGAGCTTGGTGCGCATGCCGCCGCGACCAAGCACACCCTTGCTCTCGCCGGCCATGCCGACCAGGCGGGGGTCGGCGAGATCGGCTTCCGACACCAGCTTGGCGTCCGGATTGCTGCGCGGATCGCTATCGAACAGGCCGTCCTGGTCGGTGAGGATCACCAGCAGGTCGGCCTGGATCAGGTTGACGGTCAGCGCGCCCAAAGTGTCGTTGTCGCCCAAACGAATCTCGTCGGTGGAGACAGTGTCGTTCTCGTTGACCACCGGCACCACGCCGAAATCGAGCAGGGTGTTGAAGGTGCCGCGGGCATTGAGATAGCGCCCGCGGTCGGCGACATCCTCGTGGGTCAGCAGGATCTGCGCCGCGCGCAGGCCGTGCTTCTCGAATTCGCTCTCGTAGGCGCGCACCAGCCCCATCTGTCCCACCGCCGCAGTGGCCTGCAACTCGTGCAACAGCGCCGGCCTCTTCTTGATGCCCAGCCGCGCCATACCCTCGGCCACCGCGCCGGAGGAGACCAGCACGATCTGCCTGCCCTGGGCACGCAATGCGGCGATCTGCGCGCACCAGTCGGCGATGGCGACACGATCCAGCCCCTGCCCTTTGGCGGTAACCAGGGAGCTGCCAACCTTGATGACCCAGCGACGACTATTCGGAAGTGTCTGACGATTCATCGGATTCATTCGCCGCCGGCGCATGGGCGGCACGGTAGGCCTCCACCCATTGCATGGCCGCCTCGCACAGCTCGGCGACGCCAGCCCCGGTGACGGCGGAAATGACGAAATGGCGCCCCTTGAAACGCAGGCGGCGCAGGCTCTTCTTCACCAGCGCGTCGAGTTCCTCGGGAGCCAGGGTGTCGGCCTTGTTGAACACCAGCCATTGCTCGCGCTCTTCCAGCGCCTCACCGAATTCCTTCAGTTCCGCGCGTATGGTCTTGATATGGCTGACGATGTCACCGCCATCCGGCGGATTGACATCGACCAGATGCAGCAGCAGGCGGGTGCGCTGGAGATGCTTAAGAAAGCGGATACCCAGACCGGCGCCGCTGGCAGCACCCTCGATCAGGCCGGGGATATCCATCATCACGAAGCTGCGGCCCAGGCCACAGCTGACCACGCCCGGCTGCGGGTAGAGCGTGGTGAAGGGGTAATCTGCGATCTTCGGACGCGCCGCCGAGGCCGAGGACAGCAGCGTGGACTTGCCGGCATTGGGCAGGCCCAGCAGCCCCACATCGCCCATCAGCGACAGCTCCAGCGCCAGTTCCCGCTGTTCGCCCGGCGAACCCGGCGTGGACTGCCGCGGCGAGCGGTTGATCGAGGACTTGAAGCGGGTATTGCCCAGTCCATGGAAGCCGCCCTGCGCCAGCTTGACCCGCTGGCCGTCACGAGTCAGCTCACCGATCAGCTCCTGGGTTTCGACGTCGACAATGCGGGTACCGAGCGGCATCGGAATCTCGAGATCTTCCCCACCCGCCCCGCGGCAGTTGGCACTGGAGCCATTCTCGCCGCGCTTGGCCTTGAAGCTGCGGGTGAAGCGGAAATCCGCCAGCGTATTGAGATTGATGTCGGCAACCGCGTGGATGCTGCCGCCGTCGCCACCGTCACCGCCGTCCGGGCCACCAAAGGGGATGGCCTTTTCACGCCGGAAGCTGACGCAGCCGTTCCCGCCGTCGCCGGCTTGAACGTGAATGGTGGCTTCGTCAACGAACTTCATGGGAGCACTCTAAACAACTGCACGATTGCGGGCATGAAAAAGCCCCGTTGAACGGGGCTTTTTCAGCTCAAGGCGTTAGCCTTAAGCCGCGACGATATCAACGTGGGTCTTGCCCTTGGCGCCGCGCGCCTTGAACAGCACCTTGCCGTCGGTGAGGGCAAAGATCGTGTGATCCTTGCCGATGCCGACGTTGATGCCCGGCTTAAACTGGGTGCCGCGCTGGCGGATGATGATGTTGCCGGCGATGACCGCTTCGCCGCCAAACTTCTTCACACCGAGACGCTTGGACTCGGAATCACGACCGTTGCGGGTAGAACCGCCTGCCTTCTTATGTGCCATGACGAATGCTCCTGATGCTTGTTCGGGGAGAGGCCGGGCTTAGGCGCCGACGATCTCGGTGATCTTCACCGCCGTGTAGTTCTGGCGATGACCCTGTTCCTTGTGGTAATGCTTGCGGCGGCGGTGCTTGATGATGCGGATTTTGTCGCCGCGGCCGTGGGCCACGACTTCCGCCTTCACGGTGGCGCCGGCCACGGTCGGGGCGCCGACCTTGATGGCTTCGCCATTGGCCACGAGCAGAACCTGGTCAAAGGAAAAGACGCTGCCGACGTCGGCAACCAGACTCTCAACCTTCAGCTGTTCGCCAGGGGCAACTTTGTACTGTTTGCCACCGGTCTTGATCACGGCATACATCGTGGATACTCCGAGCACTGGCCAGCCCCGCGGGGACGGCCGTTTTGAAAGAGGGCGGATTCTAGTGACAAGTACCCGCCCGGTCAAGCAATTTTAAGATTGACGCCCCTTGTCCCGCGCACCTAGCATCCGCGCCGTTTGCCAGCCCGTTGAGCCGCCCAAAGAATGGATCTAAAAACCCTGTTGCTCCCGGTCACGGATGACCTGCTGCGCGTCAACGAGGTGATACGCCAGCGCCTAGCCTCGAAAGTGGCGCTCATCAACGACATCGGCGGCCATATCATCCACGCCGGCGGCAAACGCCTGAGGCCGACCACCACCCTGCTGGCCGCCGGCGCCGCTGGGCAGGTCAACGACCGGGCGCGCATTCTGGCTGCGGTCATCGAGTTCATCCATACCGCCACCCTGCTGCACGACGACGTGGTCGACCATACCGACCTGCGCCGCGGCCGCATCACTGCCAACGCCCAGTGGAGCAATTCGGCGGCAGTCTTGTCCGGCGACTTCCTGTACTCACGCGCCTTCCAGATGATGGTCGAGGTCGGCGAACTGGAAGTGATGCGGGTAATGGCCGACACCACCAATGCCATCGCCGAGGGCGAGGTTCTGCAGCTCTTGAACGCCCGCAACCCCGATGTCGATGAAGCCCGCTATTTCCGGGTCATTGAACTGAAGACCGCGGTCCTGTTCCGCGCCGCCTGCCAGCTCGGCGCGATTGCGGCCGGGGCCGATGCCGCCACCCAAAGCGCCCTGGCCGAATACGGCCTGCGACTGGGCATTGCCTATCAACTCGCCGACGACGTACTCGATTTCGAAGGCGATCCCCAGGAAAGCGGCAAGGCAGTCGGCAATGACCTGATCGAGGGCAAGCCGACACTGCCGCTGATCCAGGTGCTCAAGCACGGCGATGCGGAAACCGTCGCTCGCCTGCGCCACGTTCTGCGCAGCGGCGAGATCAGCGACCTCGAAGCCACCCTCGCCGAGGTGCGAAAAGCCATTGAATCGACAGGGGCGATCCCGTACACTCGCGCCCTCGCTGAACGGCATGCCGATTCAGCCAAAGCGTCTGTCGGCGGTCTTCCCGAGTCCCCCTACAAAGCAGCGCTGTTGCAGCTGGCGGATTTCGCCGTCGGCCGCAAGCATTGAGGCACGGGGCGTAGCTCAGCTTGGTAGAGCGCTTGCTTCGGGAGCAAGAGGTCGCAGGTTCGAATCCTGTCGCCCCGACCAGTTTTATCTCCCGACATTCAAATACTTAGTCCATTCCGAACAATATCTTCGGAGTGGGCTCTGTGCTTGTTGCCGCCAACCAAGAATTGACCAATCAATTCCAGACGAGCAGCGACAAGCCGAAAGCCCACGAGGCAATGCGGGTTGATCCAAAAACCGTTTTCGCGGCCTTGGCGACGCGCGGCAATTTCAACGGGGATCGCAACCGGACCAGACTCAGTGTGCCTCGTGAAAGCCGCGCGTCGGCGCGACGACCTGCGAGACCGGCTGACCGAAGTAGTCGCGTTCACCGTTGTCGACAATGACGACGCCACTGCCTACCGCCGGCGAGCTGGACGCCAGCCCGTATCCCGCAACCGCGTCGAGGCCTTCTGGCGCCACCGTTGGCGGGAAGATCATCTGAGGATCCGCGGTGATCTTGTAGGCGTCGACCGGCTCGCCTGCGGTGTGATTGCCGAAGATGAGGTTGTGGCTGATCGTGGTGCCGGAGCCCTTGGGCTGCTCCCAAGTCCCGGTACCGAGGTTGACGATCACGTTGTTCTGGAAGCTCCAGGTGTTGTTGTTGTTACCGTCCCAGCCGAGCTGGTAGGTCGGGCGCGAGGTCAGGCCCGGCGCGATGTAGACCGTGTTGTTGTAGATCTTCGAGTCGCGCAGCAGGCCGCTGGAGAGCGTGAACACGCCGTTGGCGGCGAAGGCGTCGTTGACGCTCAGGTTGTAGCGCACGGTGGCATTCGAGCCGGAGAAGTTGCCGCCCATCAGCATGACCGCGCCGCCTTCGTTGTCGTGGCTGTAGTTGTACTGCACGATGGAGTTATAGGCCCACAAGTCGACGTCATAGGCCTGCCCGTCGACGACATTGTGGCGCACGCCGGAGACCTCGTTGAACTGGATGATGCTGTTCGTCGCCTTGGCGATGAACATGCCGACGGTGCCGGGCTGGGTCGTTCCGGATACCGTGACCAGGCCGGCCGTGTCGATGCGGTTGCGCTCGATGAGATTGTCGATCGACCCGGACAGGATGATGCCGTCGCCTTCAACGTCCTTCAGCCGATTGCCGGCGATCGTGACATTCTTGCTCAGCGCGTCTTGGGAGACGGCTAAGAGGAAGCCCGTCGAATAGTCGTTGAAGGCAATGCCGGTGCGGCCGACGCGCTCAACGACGTTGTCGAGGATCTGCACGCCGTTGAAGCTGCTGGCCCCGTTGTTGAGACCGTTCATGACGTCGGCCAGGACGGCGATACCGCCGTTGGTCTGCGGATTGGCACCCGTACAGACGAAGCAGCCATTGACGTCGTGGACGTAGTTGTCGCGAATGATGATGCCGGACTTGCCCTTGCCGCTGGGGTTGTAGACCAGGATGCCGCTGCGGTTCTTGCCGGGAGAGGCAACGGTACCGACATTGTTCGTGCCAGTGTCATTGGTGACTTCGAGCCCGCTCACCGTCCAGTACGAAACACTTTGCAGCAACACCGCGGCCGCGCCAGCGGGCGCGTAAGGCACGTTGCGGCCATCAATGATCGGTCGCGGACCGTCTCCATAGGTACCGATCGTGATCGGGTTGCCGCTGACGCCCGAGCCTTTCGGCTTGAGCTGCTCCACCCATAGCCCTCCGGCGCGCAGGAGAATCTTGTCCCCGGCCGTGAAGGTCATCGTGTTGACCTTGGCCAGCGTCTTCCATGCCTCCGCCTGGCTGGTACCAGCGTTGGCGTCCGCGCCGGCGGCGGCATCGACGTAGTACGTCGTGTTAGCAGCGAGCGCCGGCGCTGCGCCGAGCAGGGCACCCGAGCTCGCGAGGGCGACAGCCATCGCCCAGTTCCTGAAATTCCTGCTCATCAGAGTTCCTCCATGGAATGCCATCAGATGATGGCGACAGCACCGTCCGAAGTGCGGATAAAGAAGGCAAAAATAGGCGGCTACTTCTGCTTCCAGCCGCTGGCGTCTTGATACCACCAGCCGGCAGCCGCCTTCGCGACCCAACGCTGGGCGAACACACTCTGGATCTGCCCTTCCCACTGCGGCTGGCCGTTGGCGACGGCAATCTCGTGGTACAGCGCCTTGCGATCGCTGTTCTCGTCGGCCACCAGGCCTTTCACGGCATTGCGCTGTGCCAGCGGCACCGCGCTGGGATCGCGCAGGGAGACATAACCGTCACCGGTCAAGCCGACCGCGCCGGAATCCAGATGCGGCTTCAAGCCGGGGAATCGCGCCTCCAGCGCCGCCTTGACCCTCTGCACCTCGGGTGAACTGATGTCGATGTTGGGCTGCTGCGCTTGCGCGGGCGGCACCAGAAAATCCAGCACCGCGAGGGCCGCGCGGCCACCCAGACTGGATTGCGGCGCGGGAGCCGATTCAGCAGGCTTGGGGGCCGACTGCTTCCACACATCCTCGATGATGCGATCCGCCGCCTTTTCCGCCGCGGCGGCCGGGAAGTACACGTTAATGGTGACGCAGGCGGTCAGCAGAATCGCGATGCTGAGGAGCGAGGCAGGCGTGGTACGGGACATGGCAGCTCTCCTAGAATGCACAGACGCAGTATAGAACTGCTGGCGACGCCCGCAGCGCAGCTCATTTCACCTGCGGACCACCGGAAGCACGCAAGGCCTTGAGCTGCTCGACGACCTGATCCCAGGACACCCGCTGCGAGTAGCCCACTACATCGATGCGCGGCAGCAATCGCCCCTGGACCAGGTAGTAGGCCTGCTGACCATCCTTGCTTTTCGCCGGCGCCACGCCGTCCATCTGACAGACACCATCGCGCAACAGGCAACTAATGCCCAGGCGCGCGTAGGCGAAATCCTCGAAGAAGCTGAGGAAGCCACGCGAGAGCATGCCTGTCGGCCCGCCGCCGATGGAGGAAATGTTGTCGATGGCGCGCTGGGAAATGCGACGCTTGGAACGGTCACCGGGCGTCGAGTACAGCCGCGCGTCGAATGCCACCGGGCTCCAATTCAGCAAGCGCAAGCCCTTCACCTCGCCATCCAGTCGGCCAGTGATGCGGCCAAAGGAGAAGGCGCTGGTCAGCCGCTCCAGGTCGATGCCACGCAGTTCCACATCCGCCATCACCCGCGGCAGCACCCCAAAAGGCTGCATGGCCCGCAGATTGTCGAGCCGCAAGCTGCCGTCAAAGGCCTGAGCCTCCAGGGCTCCGTCCACCGTCCAGACGTCTTCCCGCACCGTAAGTCCAGGGAGCCGACCACTCAGCGTGCCCCCGAACTCCGGCCAACCCAGCGCCTTGCACAGCGCCGCAAGCTTGATCGGCTCGACAGACCCCTTGAAGTCGGCACTGAGTTGGGCGCTGCCAAGTTCATGCAGCACCAGCTTATCCACCCGTAGCGCGCCTTCCAGCAGCGGCTGCCGCCAGGGCGCGAGCAATTCAAAACCCTTCCCCTGCGCCTTGAACAAAATCTCCGACGCCCCCAGTGGCACCTTCTGCACGGCGCCACCGGTCCAGCGCAGGCTGGACGCCGCCGACTCGGTCGCGGACCAGGCAAAGTTCCCCGACAGTCCCTGCAGCGCGATACCGAGCTTGTCGGCGGTGATGTCGACCTCGGCCAGTTGCGCGACCAGCGTCACCGGCACCCCATCGCGCAGCGACAACTGGACGTTGGCGCGACCGCCGGCGCTCAAACCATCGCCAACCGTGCCGATGAGCAAGGGCTGAAGATAGGTGGCCACCAGCGGCCTGAGATCGGCCGCGCTCAGGCGCGCGTCCAGGCCCCGCGGCTTGAAATCCGCCCCCAGCCTACCGCTCAGCTCAATGGTTCCGGCATCCCCGGGGACCAATCGCAGTCGTTCGATATTCCAGGCCTTGTCCAGCGCCACAAGCTCGCCATCGACGCGCAGGGGCAGTGCCCCGAAATCGAAGTACAGCGGCTCGAGATAGGCCTGCCCGCCTTGCGTGGCCGCCGTGAGCCGCCAGCGGCCATCGGCGCTGTCGAACCCGAGCGTCGCCTCAGCAGACAGTTTTTCACTGGCATAGCGTCCACTGGGCTCGCCATAACTCAATTCACGAGCGCTGATCCGCGCTTCCGCGCGCGTACGTTCCGCCAGTTGCGCATCCAGATGCAGATCGACACGTCCCGAAACCTCGCCGGGAACGATGAACTGAAAAGCCGCCGCCAACCTTTGCAGTTCGCCAGCCGACTGTCCTCGGAGGTCGAGCGAGGCCCGCAAGGTCGTACCGGACTGATCCAGGCGCAGACGAAGTCTTCGTCCCGGCACCTGCAGATCCGCGTTCCAATGCTGCGCATCCCGATACCGAGCGCTGCCTTGGCCCTGAATCTGCCCCCAGCCCGGTATCCGGAGCACAAAGTGGACGTCATCGCAGCGGGTTCCGGCCGGGTCCGACTGGGGCGAGCAGAGCAGCCGGATGCCACGCAGCGCCGGACGGTCGGCCAGGACGACGCGATCGATGTCGAGTTCCAGCAAGGTTCCGGGCAGAACCCGCAAGCGCAGGCCGCTGGCCCGCCAAGCAGGGCTTTCCACAGCGCCGATACCCAGCGTCAGCTCAGAGCCCTGAGCGCGCGGGCAGAGCACCAGAGCGAGTGCGAGCACGCAGGCGGATAGCCGCTTCATCGGGCGATCATCGCACAGTCGCCGCAGCGCCCCGCCTCGCGGTCAGCGCCGCCCTGCCAAAGTTCAGCGGCCCTTCTTCTCCGCTTCCGGAGCGCAGTTGTTGCAGCCCTCGCAGCCGGCTTTGTCGCTCGCACGCCCGCGGATGGCGGTGCGTATCTGCGGGCCTAAGCTGCGCCAGACTACCCGCCCACTCCAGGCCACGACCACCAGCACGATCAGCACTTCCAGCGCGTGATAGGCATTCATGCGAAAGCCAGGGCCAGGCGATAGGTGAGAAAGGAGGCCAGATAGGCCAGCGCGAACAGGTACCCGGCGGCGATGGCGACGATGCGCCAGGACAGCGTCTCGCGGCGGATGGCCGCCAGTGTCGAGATGCACTGCGGCGCGAACACGTACCAGGCCAGCAGCGACAGCGCCGTGGGCAGGCTCCATTGCGCAGAGACGATGGGCGCCAGCAGGTCGGCGGCGGCATCGTCGGTCGCCGACAGCGCGTAGACGGTGGCCAGGGCACTCACCGCCACTTCGCGCGCGGCCAGGCCAGGGATCAGGGCAATGCAGATCTGCCAGTTGAAGCCGATCGGTGCGAACAACCATTGCAAGGCATGCCCGAGCCGGCCCGCGAAGCTGTAGTCAATGGCCGGACCAGTGGCCCCTTCCGGCGGCGTCGGAAAGCTCGATAGCGCCCAGAGGATGACCGTCAGGGCCAGGATGATGCCGCCGACCCGCCGCAGGAAGATCATCGCGCGCTCCCACAAACCGAGCGCCAGATCGTTGAGATTGGGCAAGCGGTAGGAAGGCAGCTCCAGCAGCAGCGCATGCTCCAACTTGCTGCGCCGCCACCACTTCATCACGCTGGCTACTGCCAGCGCCGAAACGATTCCGGCCACGTAGAGAGCAAACAACACCAGCCCCTGCAGATTGAACAGGCCCCAGACAGTCCGCGAAGGAATGAACGCGGCGATCAGCAACGCATAGATCGGCAAGCGCGCCGAGCAGGTCATCAAAGGAGCCACCAGGATGGTCGCCAGCCGCTCGCGCGGATCCTGAATGCTACGGGTCGCCATGATCCCGGGCACCGCACAGGCAAAACTCGATAGCAGCGGGATGAAGGAGCGGCCGGTAAGACCAGCACCGACCATGAAACGGTCCAGCAGGAAAGCGGCTCGCGGCAGATAGCCGCTTTCTTCGAGCGCCAGAATGAATAGGAACAGGATCAGAATCTGCGGCAGGAACACCACTACGCCGCCGATGCCGGCGAGGATGCCGTCCACCAGCAGGCTTTTCAGCACACCTTCCGGCAGCAGGGCGCCTACACCCTGCCCGGCCCAGCCAACCAGGGTCTCGATGCCGCCCATCAGCGGCTCGGCCCAACTGAATACCGCCTGGAACATCAGGAACATAACCACCGCCAGGATCGCCAAGCCCCAGACCGGGTGCAGCAGCACTCGGTCGATGCGGTCGTCGATCTCGGCGGTGCGGCGCGGCATCTGCACCGCGTCGGCGAGCAGATGATTGACTGCGGCATGCAGGTCGGCGCCCTCGGGTAGGGCCTTCGATGCCGGCGGCAGGGTCTGGCCCAGTCGCCGCACCAGCGCCTGCGTGCCACCGCTGCGCACGGCGACAGTCTCGACGACCGGAATCCCGAGACCGGCCTGCAGACGATCATGGTCGATACGAATGCCGCGCTTCTCGGCGAGGTCGGTACAGTTGAGCGCCAGCAGCATCGGCAGGCCCAGCCGCTGCACCTCCAGCACGAATCGCAGGTGCAGGCGCAGATTGGTGGCGTCCACCACGCATACCAGAAGGTCGGGCTTGGGCTCGCCGGCCACGCGGCCCAGACAGACATCGCGGGTAATCGCCTCGTCCGGGCTGGTCGCAGCCAGGCTGTAGGTTCCGGGCAGATCCAGAACCTGCACCACGCGGCCATTGCCGTCGGCGAAACGGCCTTCCTTGCGCTCAACGGTGACGCCGGCGTAGTTGGCCACCTTCTGGCGGCTACCGGTCAGGCGGTTGAACAGCGCGGTTTTGCCGCAGTTGGGATTGCCGACCAAGGCGATTCGCAGGGTGGCGGTGCTGGCGCTCATGGCAGCGGCTCCACCTGTACCCGCTCCGCCTCGGCGCGGCGCAGCGCGAAGCGGGTGAAGCCGACCTGCACCAGGAGCGGATCACCACCCAGCGGCCCCTGAGCCACCACCCGCACCAGTTCCCCGGGCACGAAGCCCAGCTCGCGCAGGCGCCTGGCGATCACATCGCCGGCGCGATGATCGGTCACCGATAGCACCCGCGCCTCCTTCAGCCGCGGCAGCGTCAGCAAGCTACGGCCGTCGGGAAGCGAGGAACTGTCTTTTGCAATTGTCATTCATTCTCATTATCAGGCCTGTCGCCCCGCCCTGTCACCTGGCCGCCGTCACCAAAAAAAGCCCGGCGCAACGGCCGGGCTTTTTAGGACAAACCATCAATCAGAAGGAGTCGCCAGGCACCCGTACGCAGCCCTCCATCAGCACCCTCGCCGATCGCGACATGATCGCCTTCTTCACCTTCCACTCGCCGTTGACCTGCTCGGCCGCCGCGCCGACACGCAGGCTGCCGGAAGGATGACCGAAGCGCACCGCCTCCCGCGCTCCGCCTCCGGCCGCCAGATTCACCAACGTGCCGGGGATCGCCGCCGCAGTGCCGATCGCCACCGCTGCGGTACCCATCATCGCGTGGTGCAGCTTGCCCATCGACAGCGCACGCACGTTGAGGTCGATGTCGCTGGCCTTGACCTGCTTGCCGCTGGACGAAACATAGTCGGCCGGCGGCGCCACGAAGGCCACTTTCGGCGTGTGCTGCCGCTTGGCGGCTTCGGCGACGTCCTTGATCAGACCCATGCGCAGCGCGCCATAGGCACGGATGGTCTCGAACTTCGCCAGCGCCTTGGCATCGCTGTTGATCGCCTCGCGCAGCTCGGTGCCGGTATAGCCGATCTCGGCGGCATTGATGAACACGGTCGGAATGCCGGCGTTGATCATCGTCGCCCTGAGCGTGCCGACGCCCGGCACTTCGAGGTCATCGACCAGATTGCCGGTGGGGAACATCGAGCCACCGCCTTCCCCATCGCCCTCATCGGCGGGGTCGAGAAACTCGATCTGCACTTCGGCGGCCGGGAAAGTCACACCGTCGAGTTCGAAATCGCCGGTTTCCTGCACCTGGCCATCGGTGATCGGCACGTGGGCGATGATGGTCTTGTTGATCTGGGTCTGCCAGATACGCACGACGCAGATGCCGTTCCGCGGGATGCGCGCGGCATCGACGAGGCCGTTGTTGATCGCAAACGAGCCGACCGCGGCGCTGAGATTGCCGCAGTTGCCGGACCAGTCCACGAAGGCCTTGTCGATCGACACCTGGCCGAAGCGGTAGTCGACGTCATGGTCAGACTTGCTGCTCTTGGCCAGGATCACGGTCTTGGAGGTCGATGAGGTCGCGCCACCCATGCCGTCGATCTGCGCGCCGTAAGGGTCCGGCGAGCCGATTACCCGCAGCAGGAACTTGTCGCGCGCCTCGCCCGGCACCCGGCAGCGCTCGGGCAGATCATCGAGCTTGAAGAACACGCCTTTCGACGTACCACCGCGCATGTAGGTGGCGGGAACCTTGATCTGAGGGGGGTGCGGCATCGATACCTCTTTTAAGGGGTTAGGCGCCGTCCGGAATATCCGGCTCGACGAGTTGCGCCAGCAGCATGAGCGATTCCTGCCAGCCCAGATAGCAGAACTCGGTCGGGATCGCGTCCGGGATGCCTTCCTGGGCAATGTTCAGCTCGGTGCCGCAGGCCACGGCACGCAGGCTCACCGTCACCAGCATCTCGCCCGGCAGATTGGGGTCGTCGAAGCGGTCCGTGTGGCGGATCAGCTCAGCGGGTCTCAGCTCCAGGTAGCGAACGCTGAAGGAATGGCTGGATCCAGTTCCCAGGTTGGTGAAGGACATGCGGTAGCCGCCACCGACACGCAGGTCCATCTCGTGGATGCTGCCGGTGAAGCCGTGCGGCGGCAGCCACTTGCAGAGGGCAGCGGGATCAACAAAGGCCCGGTAGACACGCTCTGGCGGGGCCTTGAAAACGCGATGCAGCTTGACAGTACCTGGCATGGGTCATTCCTCCGTAAGTGGCTCGTTGCCGGACGACGGCTAAGTCGTCGTCCTGACTACACGTCGAACGAGCCCCTCCAAAATCGACAACCTGGGCCAAGGTCGCAATCACGCGGCCTTGGTCGCCGCCAGGAAGTCAACGGCAAAGCGCTGCAGCACACCGCCGGCCTGATAGACGAGCACTTCCTCGTCGGAGTCCAGACGGCAGGTCATCGGTACTTCCAGCTTCTCGCCGTTCTTGCGGGTGACGACCAGCGTCAGCGTGGTGCGCGGCGCGAGCTTGCCTTCGACATCATAGGTTTCGGTGCCGTCCAGCCCCAGAGTCAGGCGGGTGGTACCCGGCTTGAACTCCAGCGGCAGCACGCCCATGCCGATCAGGTTGGTGCGGTGGATGCGCTCGAAACCTTCGGCGGCGATCACCTCCACACCGGCGAGACGCACGCCCTTGGCGGCCCAGTCACGGCTCGAACCCTGACCGTAGTCAGCGCCGGCGACGATGATCAGCGGCTGCTTGCGCTCCATGTAGGTTTCGATGGCTTCCCACATGCGCACCACCTTGCCGTCCGGCTCGATGCGCGTGAGCGAACCCTTCTTCACCTTGCCATCGACCACCGCCATCTCGTTGACCAGCTGCGGGTTGGCGAAGGTGGCGCGCTGCGCGGTGAGGTGATCACCGCGATGGGTGGCGTAGGAATTGAAGTCCTCTTCCGGTAGACCCATCTTGTGCAGGTACTCGCCGGCGGCGCTGTCCATCAGGATCGCGTTGGAGGGCGAGAGATGGTCGGTAGTGATGTTGTCCGGCAGCACCGCCAGCGGGCGCAGGCCCTTGAGGCTGCGCTCGCCGGCCAGAGCGCCTTCCCAGTACGGGGGGCGACGGATGTAGGTGGACATCGGCCGCCAGTCGTACAGCGGGCTGATCTTCTCGCCGGTATCGGCCGGCTTGCGGAACATCGGCTCGTAGACGGCGCGGAACTGCGTCGGGTTGACGCTGGCGGCGACCACCGCGTCGATCTCGGCATCGCTGGGCCAGATGTCCTTCAGCCGTACCTCGACGCCGTTCTTGTCGACGCCCAGCACGTCCTTTTCGATATCGAAACGCACGGTGCCGGCGATGGCGTAGGCCACCACCAGCGGCGGCGAGGCGAGGAAGGCCTGCTTGGCGTAGGGATGGATGCGGCCATCGAAGTTGCGGTTGCCGGACAGCACGGCGGTGGCATACAGATCGCGGGCGATGACTTCCTTCTGGATCTTCGGGTCCAGCGCGCCGCTCATGCCGTTGCAGGTGGTGCAGGCAAACGCGACCACGCCAAAGCCGAGCTGCTCCAGCTCCGACAGCAGCTTGGCTTCCTTCAGATACAGCTCGACGGTCTTGGAGCCGGGCGCCAGCGAGGACTTCACCCAGGGCTTGCGGCTGAGGCCGCGGGCATTGGCATTGCGCGCCAAGAGGCCGGCGGCGATGACGTTGCGCGGATTGCTAGTGTTGGTGCAGCTGGTGATGGCGGCGATGATGACCGCGCCATCGGGCATCAGGCCCTGGGCTTCTTCCGCCAGGGCGGCGTCCAGGTTGCCGGCGATGCCGCGCTCGGCGAGCGCCGAGGTGGGCAGACGCTTGTGCGGGTTGCTGGGACCGGCCATGTTGCGAACCACGGTGCCGAGGTCGAACTTGAGTACGCGCTCGTACTCGGCGGTCTTCAGTGAGTCGGCCCAGAGGCCGGTTTCCTTCGCGTAGGTCTCGACCAGCTTCACCTGCTCGTCTTCGCGGCCGGTGAGCTTGAGGTAGTCGATAGTGTTCTTGTCGATGAAGAACATCGCCGCGGTGGCGCCGTACTCCGGCGCCATGTTGGAGATGGTGGCGCGGTCGCCCAGGGTCAGCGCCGCGGCGCCCTCGCCGTGGAACTCCAGATAGGCGCCCACAACCTTTTCCTTGCGCAGGAATTCGGTCAGCGCCAGCACCACGTCGGTGGCGGTAATTCCTGGCCCCGGCTTGCCGCTCAGTTCGACGCCGACGATGTCGGGCAGGCGCATCCACGAGGCGCGGCCGAGCATCACGTTCTCGGCTTCCAGGCCACCGACGCCGATCGCGATCACGCCGAGGGCGTCGACGTGTGGCGTGTGGCTGTCGGTGCCGACACAGGTATCCGGGAAGGCGACGCCGTCTTGCGTGTAGATCACCGGCGACATCCGCTCCAGATTGATCTGGTGCATGATGCCGTTGCCGGGCGGGATCACTTCCATGTTCTTGAACGCCTTGCGGGTCCATTCGATGAAGTGGAAGCGGTCCTCGTTGCGGCGATCTTCCACCGCGCGGTTCTTGGCGAACGCATCCTTCTCGAAGCCGCCGTGCTCCACCGCCAGCGAGTGGTCGACGATCAACTGCACCGGCACCACCGGATTCACCTTGGCCGGATCACCGCCCATGTCGGCAATCGCATCGCGCAAGCCGGCGAGATCAACCAGCGCGGTCTGCCCGAGGATGTCGTGGCAGACCACGCGCACCGGGAACCAGGGGAAGTCCAGATCGCGCTTGCGCTCGATCAGCTGCCCCAGGTAGGCGTTGAGCTTTTCCGGCTCGCCCTTGCGCACCAGGTTCTCGGCATGCACCCGCGCCGTGTAGGGCAGCTTGGCCCAGGCGCCGGGCTTGATCGCATCGACGGCAGCGCGCGCGTCGAAGTAATCGAGCTGGGTGCCAGGGAGTGGTTTGCGGAAGGCGGTGTTCATCGAGACTCTGCTGGCTAGAGGGCTGGCGATCGCTTACTTGCGGTCCTTGATGGCCACGAACTTGAGATCTTCGGGGCCGGTGTAGTTGGCCGACGGGCGGATGATCTTGCCGTCGATGCGCTGTTCGATGATGTGCGCGCTCCAGCCGCTGGTGCGGGCGATGACGAACAGCGGCGTGAACATGTCGGTGGGCACGCCCATCATGTGGTAGCTCACCGCGCTGAACCAGTCGAGGTTGGGGAACATCTTCTTGATCTCCCACATCACCGTTTCCAGCCGCTCGGCGATGTCGAACATCTTCATGTTGCTCTGGTCCTTCGACAGCGTGCGCGCGACTTCCTTGATCACCTTGTTGCGCGGATCGCTCACCGTGTAGACCGGGTGACCGAAGCCGATCACCACTTCCTTCTTCTCCACGCGGGCTCGGATGTCGGCCTCGGCCTCATCCGGGTTGTCGTAGCGCTTCTGGATCTCGAAGGCGACTTCGTTGGCGCCGCCATGCTTGGGGCCGCGCAGCGCGCCGATGCCGCCGCAGATGGCGCTGTAGATGTCGGAGCCGGTGCCGGCGACGACGCGGCTGGTGAAGGTCGAGGCGTTGAACTCGTGTTCGGCGTAGAGGATCAGGCTGGTGTGCATGGCCTTGACCCATAGCTCCGGCGGCTTCTTGCCGTGCAGCAAGTGCAGGAAGTGGCCACCGATGGAGTCGTCATCGGTCTCCACGTCGATCCGCTTGCCGTTGTAGGCGTAGTGGTACCAGTACAGCAGCATCGAGCCCAGCGAGGCCATCAGCTTGTCGGCGATGTCGCGCGCGCCGGGATGGTTGTGGTCGTCCTTCTCGGGCTTGACGCAGCCGAGCACGGAGACGCCGGTGCGCATCACGTCCATCGGGTGCGATGAAGGCGGGAGCTGTTCCAGCGCCACCTTCACCGCCGCCGGCAGGCCACGCAGAGACTTGAGCTTGGTCTTGTAGCCGGCCAGCTCCGCCTTGGTCGGCAGCTTGCCGTGCACCAGCAAATGGGCGATTTCCTCGAACTCGCAGGCATCGGCGACGTCGAGAATGTCGTAACCGCGGTAATGCAAGTCATTGCCGGTGCGGCCGACGGTACACAGCGCGGTGTTGCCGGCGGTGACGCCGGAGAGCGCGACGCTCTTCTTGGGCTTGGGGCCGGTGGCCGGGGCGACAGCTTCGCTCATGGGGTCTCCTGTGGTTTATCCGGTGACGCGCGCTTTACGCCTTCTTGGCAGCGAACAGTGCGTCGAGCTTCTTTTCGTAGTCGAAATAGTTGATGGCTTCGTAGAGCTCCATGCGGGTCTGCATGGTGTCGACGACGTTCTTCTGGCTGCCGTCGCGGCGGATCGCGCCGTAGACGTTTTCGGCCGCCTTGTTCATGGCGCGGAAGGCCGACAGCGGATACAGCACCAGACCGGCACCGGCGGCGCCCAGCTCCTCGGTGGTGAACAAGGGCGTGGCGCCGAACTCGGTGATGTTGGCGAGCACCGGCACTTTCACCGCGTCGGCGAACTTGCGGTACATCTCCAGGCTGGTCATCGCCTCGGGGAAGATCATGTCGGCGCCGGCCTCGACGCAGGCAACAGCGCGCTCGATGGCCTTGTCCAGGCCTTCCACCGCCAGCGCGTCGGTGCGCGCCATGATCACGAACTGCTCGTCGGTACGAGCATCGACCGCCGCCTTGACGCGATCCACCATCTCGCCCTGGCTGACGATCTCCTTGCCCGGGCGATGGCCGCAGCGCTTGGCGCCGACCTGATCCTCAATGTGCATCGCCGCGCCGCCGGCCTTGATCAGACTCTTCACGGTGCGCGCGACGTTGAAGGCGCTGGAACCGAAGCCGGTGTCGACATCCACCAACAGCGGCAGATCGCAGACATCGGTGATGCGGCGGACGTCGATCAGCACGTCCTCCAGACCGCTGATGCCGAGGTCGGGCAGGCCCAGAGAGCCAGCGGCGACACCGCCACCGGAGAGATAAATCGCCTTGAAGCCCGCGCGCTTCGCCAACAGGGCATGATTCGCATTGATCGCCCCCGGAACCTGTAGCGGCTTTTCAGCAGCCACCGCAGCGCGAAAAGCCTGACCAGGAGAGCGAATGGCGGACATGGCGTTACCGTGTTTGGGATTGATAGCCACACATGGTCGCACAGGCACCGCCCCCAGGAAATACACCATGTGCCGGATTGCGCGCGCGCGGCTTCTCCCCTATCCTTCGCGCCCTCGCATGGGCGGCGGTATGCCCTTCAAAGCATGCGAAACCGGGGGTCGTTAGCTCAGCCGGTAGAGCAGTTGGCTTTTAACCAATTGGTCGATGGTTCGAATCCATCACGACCCACCATTTTCTCGGTATCGTTGAGCATCCACGCCAGTCGGGGCGTAGCGCAGTTTGGTAGCGCGCCTGTTTTGGGTACAGGAGGTCGGGGGTTCGAATCCCTCCGCCCCGACCATTTCCTCTAAGCGATTAGCGATAACGCGTCGGATCCGCCAAGCCCGCGGCCGCGAACCCATCGGCGCGTATCCGGCAGGAATCGCACTTACCGCAGGCACGGCCCTGGTCGTCGGCCTGATAGCAGGACACGGTCTCGGCAAAATCCACACCCAGCGCGGCGCCACGGCGGATGATCTCGGCCTTGTGCCAGGCGATCAGCGGCGTGTGGATGCGAAACCGCGCGCCCTCCACGCCCGCCTTGGTGGCGACATTGGCCAGAGTCTCGAAGGCGGCGATGAATTCCGGCCGGCAGTCGGGGTAGCCAGAGTAGTCCACGGCGTTGACGCCGATGAACAGATCGCGTGCCCCAACCACCTCGGCTTGGCCCAGGGCCAGCGACAGAAACAGCGTGTTGCGCGCCGGTACATAGGTGACCGGGATGCCGCTGCTGGGCGCCTCCGGTACGGCAATGCGGCGGTCGGTGAGCGCCGAGCCACCGATGGCGTCGAGATTGACCTCGATGTGGGTGTGCCCCACCGCGCCCAGGCGCGCCGCCACCCGCTCGGCCGCCTTCAGCTCGGCGATGTGGCGCTGGCCATAGGCCACCGACAGCGCGTGGCACTGGTAGCCGGCGTCACGGGCAATCGCCAGCACGGTGGCCGAATCCAGACCGCCAGAGAGCAGTACTACCGCCTTGGGCGCAGCCAGACTCATCGACCCGCCTCCTCGCCCCAGAGCTGCTTGTGGAGCTGGGTCTGGAAGCGCACCGGCAGGCGATCCGCGACGATCCAGTCCGCCAGCTCGCGAGGGCTGACCTCTTTGTGGCTGGGCGAGAACAGCACCGCGCAGCGCTCGTGCAGGCGGTGCTGGCGCAACTGCTCCACGGCCCAGTCATAGTCGGCGCGCGAGCAGAGCACGAACTTCAGCTCATCCCGCGCCGTCAGCAGCGGCAGGTTTTCCCAGCGATTGCGGGCAACCTCGCCAGAACCCGGGGTCTTGATATCGACGATGCGCGCCACCCGCGGGTCCACCCCGCCGATGTCGAGCGCGCCACTGGTTTCCAGCGACACCACATAGCCAGCGTCGCAAAGCGCGCTGAGCAAGGGCAGGCAGTTCTTCTGGGCCAGAGGCTCGCCGCCGGTGACACAGACGTGGCGAACGCCATGCGATTGAACTTCGCCCAGCAAATCGGGGATGTCGCGCCATTGCCCACCGTGGAAGGCGTAGGCGGTGTCGCAATAGCTGCAGCGCAGGGGACAGCCGGTCAGCCGCACGAACACCGTCGGCCAGCCGACCAGGGAAGACTCGCCCTGCAGCGAAAGAAAGACTTCGGTGATTTTCAGCCGCGGCGCGAGCTGGCCCGCCGCCTCGGAGGGCGGCGCGAGCGGAATATCGTCGGCCGCCACGTGCTTGTTGCCGACTACCGCGCCTGATCCAGGCGCTGCCGGGCTAGGCCGGCGGCATTGGAACCGGGATAGTCCTTGACTACCCGACGCCAGGCGGCCTTGGCCGCCTCGCTGTCTTTCAGTTCCAGCTGGGTCAGACCACCCTTGAACAGCGCATCCGGCACCTTGGGGCTGGCCGGGAAACGCTCGATCAAGGCATTGAACGCATCCAGCGCCGGCTTGTACTGGCGCTTGATGTACAGCGACTCACCCATCCAATACCAGCCGTTGTCGGCGAAGTTGCCCTGCGGCCACTTGTCGAGCATGGCCTTGAAGCCGACGACGGCGCTGTCGTACTTGCCGGCCTTCAGAAAATCGAAGGCCTTGAGATACGCCGTCTCTTCTTCGGCGCCACCACCACTGGGCGGCGTACCGCTTAGTCGCGGGCTGACCACCAGCGCCGGCGTGGTCGAGGAACTGGGAACAGCCGCCCCCGACAATGGCGGCTGCGACACCCCGTTGTCGAAGCTGGGAGTCGCCGGCGCGTACGGTGGCACCGTACTGGTCGGCAGGGCTTCCAGCTTCTGGACGCGACGGTCCAGATCCAGATACAGATCCTTGCCGCGACGCTCCTGGCTATCGATGTCGAAGCGCAGCCGCTCGATCTCGCCGCGCAGCGTGCGCAGCTCGTCCTGGGTACGGGACTCGTCCTTGTTCTCGACACCGCTCACGCGCCGGGAGAGATCACCAATCTTGCCTTCGATGGCACGCAGGCGAATCTCCTCCGGCGACAGCGGCTCCTCGCCGGTGCGGCTCAGCGGCGTGCAGGCCGACGCCGCGAGGGCGACGGCCAGCATCAGGACAGACGGAGCAAAGCGCGCCGACATGGATCAGCCCGAGCTTACTGGGCGATCTCGACACGGCGGTTCTTGGCCCAGGCGGCTTCGTCGTGGCCGGGGGCGGCCGGACGCTCTTCGCCGTAGCTGACCACGGAGAGCTGGCTGTCGGTGGCGCCGGCGGCCTTCAGGGCGCGGGCCACGGAGATGGCGCGACGCTCGCCGAGGGCGATGTTGTATTCGGCGGAACCGCGCTCGTCGGCATGGCCTTCCAGGCGCAGCTTGGCGGCCGGGGTGGAGCTCAGGTAGCGGCCGTAGTTGTCAACCACAGTCTGGCCGGCGCTATCGATGTCGGTCTGGTCGAAGGCGAAGTAGATGGTCTTGTTGTCGAGGCTGTAGGCGCCGGCGGCGCCGGTGCCGGAACCGATGGCCGAACCCGCGCCCAGGCCGTCAGCGCCGGTGCCGGAGGTGGAAATGCCGCTGGAATCGGACGAGACCGGAGCCGGGCCGGCATCTTTGTTGCCCTTGCTGGCGCAACCAGCGAGGGCGAGACCGGCGAGCGCGGCGATCAGGACGAGGTTCTTTTTCATGTGAAGCTCCTGCGAATTGAGTGAAGCTGAATTAAGGAGCACGTGGTGGTGCTCGGGGAATTAAAAGACGTCGCTGTGAAAGCGCGGGTTTAGCGGCTGTAGGGGCCCCAGGCCGGCTCGCGTACCTCGCCGGGCTGGCGCATGCGTTGACGCACCCTGCCATCCACTGTCACCGTCGCCAGCTCGGCACCACCGCGGCCAACGGTGGAGTAGATGATCACCGCACCGTTGGGAGCAAAGCTGGGGCTTTCATCCAGGGGGCCTTCGCTCAGCTTGCGCATCGCTCCGGTCTGGACATCGACTAGCGCAATAGAATACCGCCCGCCGTCGTTGTTGACCACAGCAAGGCTCTTGCCATCCGGCGAGAAACGCGGCCGCTGGTTCTGCTTGCCCTGAAAAGTCAGCCGCCGCGGCTCGCCACCGGCGGTGGGCATCAGATAGACCTGCGCCGAGCCGCCGCGATCAGAAAGAAAAGCGATGGTGTTGCCATCCGGGGAAAAGCTCGGCTCGGTATCAATGGCGAAATGGTCGGTCAGCCGCCGACGCTGGCCGCTGGCGATGTCGATCAGGTAGAGGTCGGGATTGATCTCGAATGACAGAGTGACGATCATCTTGCTGCCGTCCGGAGACCACACTGGCGAGCCGTTGATTCCCTTTTCCGAGACGAATTTGCGCAGCTCTCCGGTGGCCAGGGTGTGGACGAAGATCGCGGAGCGCCCCTTTTCAAAGCCGACATAGGCCAGCTTCTTGCCGTCCGGCGACCAGGTCGGCGACATCAGGGTCTCGCGCGAGGCTGCGATGGTGCGCGGGTTGAAGCCGTCGGCATCGGCGACGATCAGCTCGAAACGCCGCGCCAGACCGTAGCCCGAGGCGGTGACATACGCGATCTGGGTATTGAAGTAACCCTTGGTGCCGGTCAGCTTCTCATAGATCAGGTCGGCGATCTGGTGCGACACCACGCGCAACTGGTCGGGCGTCACCGCCGGCATGTCGAAGCCCAGCACCTGCTGCCCACGGTAGACATCCAGCAGGAAGAAACGCACCGCCACGCCGCCCTTCGGGCTGCGCGACAAGGAGCCAATCACCAGGTTTTCCATGCCCACCGCGCGCCAGTTGCGGTAGTCGACCTGACTCACCGCCGAAGGCGTTTCCAGCATGTCAGCACGCGGCAGCGCGGTGAACAGGCCGGAACGCACCAGATCGGCCTCGACGATGCCGGCGACATCGAAATTGATATCCGGCGGCGTGGCGAACGGCGCCACGGCGATCGGCTGTGCGCCGGTGTCGCCACCGACCACAGAGATGTCCAGCGCCGCCCGGGCCGGGCCGGAGCAGACCAGCAGCGCCGCCAAAACGGGCAGCAACGGCTGGGACAGGGAGCGACGCAGATTCTGAAAAAGGCGCATGGGCATTGGCTTTTTTTAAAGCACCGAGAAACTTGAGAACTTAGAACCGCGGCTGGAAGGAGATGTTCAATTCCGGCACGAAGGCCGAAGGCTCCGGAGGCAAAGGCAGGGGTGAGGCCTTGTACACCGCCTTGAGCACCGAGTCGTCCAGTATCGGCGATCCACAGCTCTTGATGATGGTAGCGCTGACCACCTGACCATTGGGAAGCAGCCGCACGTTCAGTTTACAGATGAACTGATCGGTGTTCCCCGGGGGACGCAGCCAGGCGCGCTCCAGCGCCCGGTTGATCATCTGCGCCCAGGTGATCTGCGCGGCGCGGATCACCTCCGCCATACGCGCGTCCTCCTCGGCCTGCAACTGCCGCTGCAAGGCCTCCTGGCGCGCTTTTTCCTCGGCCCGGCGCTTGTCCTCGGCCTCTTTGCGCAGGCGCTCTTCCTCGGCCAGCTTGCGCTGGCGCTCTTCCTCGACGGCGCGCTTCTTGAGCTCCTCGACTTCGCGCTTGGCCTGGGCTTCTGCCTCAGCCTTCACCCGCGCGGCCTCAGCCTCGGCTTGCTTGGCCAGCAGGCGCTCGGCCTCCAGCTTGGCGGCGGCTTCGGCTTGTTGGCGCTGGCGCTCGACCTTCTGCGGATCTTCCTTGGGCGGCTCCGGCTTCGGCGGCGGCGGTTCCGGCTTGGGCTCCGGCTTCGGCGGCTCGGGCTTCGGGGGTTCCGGCTTCACCGGCTGGGGCGCTGGCGGCGGCGGCTGACCTTCGCGCGGAGCCTCCAGCAGCACCGCCTCGATGACCTCCGGCGGTGTGGGCTTGGGCGTGCACTGCACGCCGCCTAGCAGCAGGCCCAGCAGCAGCACGTGCATCAGCACGGCGGCCAGCAGTTGCGAGGGCTTGAAGAGCATGGTTAGTAGTCGGGGCGTCCGGTGTGCACGGCTAGCGTTGCTTGGACTTGCTGGCGTCCGGCGGCTCGGTGATGAAGCCGAGTTTGGTTGCCCCACCCTTTTGCAGCAGCGCCATGCCGTTCAGCACCCGGCCGTAATCGACCTTGGTATCGCCACGGATCAGGATATTGGTCTGCGGCTTGTTGCGCAGCACGGCACCCACACGTTTCACCACGTCCTCGTCGCTGAGCGGTTTTCCGGTGTCGGTGCCTACATCCAGAAAGTAACGACCGCGGGCATCGACGGTGAGCGTCACCGGCTCTTCTTCCACCACCACCGGCTCACTGGAAGCCTGAGGCAGTTCGACTTCCACCCCCTGCACCAGTAGAGGCGCTGTGACCATGAAGATGATCAGCAGCACTAGCATGACGTCGATATAGGGGACGACGTTGATCTCGGCGTTGAGCCGCCGCCGGCCGCTACCGCGGCCGGTCTGTATGGAACCTGCCATCGCCGCGCTCCGCCTCAGGCCTTGGTGCCGTGACCACGCAGGCCACGATCAACGATGCCGATCATTTCTTCGGAAAAGGTGTGGTAGCGGGTTTCCAGTTGATCCACCGCGCGACTCAGAAAATTGAAGGCGATCATCGCCGGAATGGCGGCGAACAAACCCATGGCGGTGGCGATCAGGGCTTCGGCGATGCCGGGGGCCACCATCGCCAGGCTGGCCTGCTTGACGTTACCGATGGCGATGAAGGCGCTCATGATGCCCCAGACCGTGCCGAACAGGCCGACGTAGGGGCTGGCGGAAGCCACCGTCGCCAGCATCGACAGGCCGCCTTCCA
>SCVA01000038.1 GCA_004297005.1 Nevskiaceae bacterium | reverse complement strand
CCTCCCCTTCGTAAGCGCCGAGAAGCGCAGTGGACGGGGGGTATGGAAGCGCCCGCATGTTCGAGGCGCCTATAGGGCGCCGAGTTCGGGCGCGTCCCCCCGGCCGCGAGCATCGCAGGGCACCCCGCAGGGGCGCGACGCAGGGGGGTGCTTTCTTTTGCTTACTTTTCTTTGCACAAGCAAAGAAAAGTGAGTCGCCAGGAGGCGAAAAAAAGACCTCAAACCCTACACACCTAAAAGAGCGCGAACGCGCGAACCACACACACGCAGACCAAGGCGAAGGCAAAGCACTCCGCTACAGCTTCCCCCCTAACCTGACCAGCCATCGGCCCATGCATGGCCAATGGCGTTCGGCGGGGCGAAGTCATGCTTCGCCCATTTCCGCCTCACCCCCACAAGGGGGAGGGGAACAAGCTAGGAGGCAAGGAATATCAATCCCAGCAAGCTAGCGCCCTGCTCCCTGCCCCTCTTCCTCAGGGGGTGTGTACCCCAGCTTGGGCGGTACAAAGTGATGCGGCCTGGCCGGGGTACGTTCCCAGCCCAGCGGCGGCGGTGGCGCATCCGCAAACACCGACTGCAAGGGCAGGCGCGCCAGCCCCTCGGCGCTCAAGGAGCCGAAGTACAGCCAGGGTCCAGACTCCTCGACACTGGTGATCGGCGCGTAGGCATCCTTGCCCTCGTATTGCAGATTGGCGATCACCTTGCCGTCCAGATCCAGGCCCAGCACCCAGGCTTTGGTCGGCGGCGGTGCCAGCAGCTTGCGGGGCAGACGCGACAAGAGCTTCTTGACCCAGGCGGGGCCGGGCAGGACGGCGTCCAGCAGCGCGTCGCGCGGCGCATACAGGGCCACCCAGAAGCGGTCGCGGCCGTTGAAGCTCAGGTTGTCGGGCAGGCCCGGCAGATTGTCGATGAACACCTCGCTGGTGCCGGCCTTCTCGCCCTTCAACCAATAGCGGGTAATGCGGTAGGCGCTGGTCTCATTGACCAGCACATAGGCTTCGTCCGGCCCCACCGCCACGCCGTTGGCGAACTGCAGGCCGCCCAGCAACACGCGTGAGGCGCCGCTGGCCGGGTCGTACTCGATCAGCCGGCCGGTGCCGCGGTGCTCCAGCACCTCGTACATCATCTGCGCATAGGGGTAGATGGCGACATCGCTCAGGTACAGCTTGCCGCTCTGTGCCGCCAGATCGACATCGTCGGCGAACACCAGCGGCGCGCCGCCGGCTTCAGTGAGCAGGGTCTTCAGCGGTTGGGCCGGCTCCAGACCGAGCAGGCCGCGATGGGCGTCGGCGATCACCAGGCCGCCACCGGGAGCCAGGCTGATCCCCAGCGGCCGGCCGCCTTCTACCGTGGCCAGTTCCTGATAGCTGGCGCCATTGGCCGAGAAGGTGACGATGCGACCGTCGAGAAAGCCGGCATAGACGCGGCCCTCAGCGTCGACGGCGATGCCTTCCGGCCCGAGTCCGGACCCCTGCCCCAGACGCTGCAGGGCCCTGAGCCGGTCGTTGGGCGCGTAGACGCCTTCGGCGGCAGGGGCTTTTGGCGGGGTCCAGGCCTGCGGCTGGATCGGCGTCGGCCAGAACAGCAGGTAGGCCAGTAAAGGCAGAATCACCACCAAGCCCAGAACCTGGGCAACACGCTTGAGCACTTTTTTCTCCCCTGACCATCGGTTTCGTACCCCAGGGCGGGTCAGCCGCGCGGGGTGCGGAATCATAGCCGCGCGGCAAGCGTCGGCTCTTGCGATAACATGCGGTAAAACGCATTCAATCAATAGGTTCCCTGGAGAACTCAATGCTGGCTGCACAAACCCCGATCGAACGCCTGCTGGTCCGCGCCACCGAAACTCCGGACGCGCCCTGGCTCTATCAGAGCATCAATAGCGAATGGGGGGCCTACAGCTATGCCCAGGTGGCCGATCAGGTGCTGCGCATGGCCTCGGCGATCAAGGCACTGGGCATCCCCAGGGGGACGGCGATCGGCATCGGCGGCCGCAATACCGCGCACTGGGTGATGGCCGATCTCGCCATCAGCGCCGTCGGCTGCGTCAGCGTCGGGCTCTATCCCAAGCAGTCCACCGAGCATTTGCAGTACATCCTCAAGCACTGCGAGGCGAAGGCGGTGTTCGTCGGGCCGATGATCGACGCACACGAGTTCATGGATGCGCTGCCGGCGGAGCTGCTCACCATCGGCTTCCCCTACCCCGATGCGCCCAAGTGCAAGCTGGACTGGAACAGTCTGGTCGAGCAGCACGGCCGCATCGACCAGCCGACGCCGCCCGGACCGGACGAGCTGATGACCCTGGTCTACACCTCCGGCACCACCGGCTATCCCAAGGGCGTGATGCTGAGCTGGCGCAATGCCGAGTTCACCATCAACGGCCTGCTCAAGGCGATGCCGCCGAAGAAGGAGGAAATCTTCTTCTCCTACCTGCCGCTGGCGCACATGTTCGAGCGCGGCGCGGTGGAGCTGTCCAGCCTCTACCTGGGTGCCAAGATCTATTTCCTGGAGCACCTGGACAAGCTGCCAGAGCAGCTCACCTACGTGCGCCCGACCCGCTTCTTCGGCGTGCCCCTGGTCTACACCCGCATCCAGGCCGGCATCCTGCGCAAGATGCCGCAGGAAAAACTCGACAAGCTGCTGCGCCTGCCGATCATCGGCACGCTGGTGAAGAAGAAGATCAGGAAGGCCGTGGGCCTGGACCGCGCCTGGCTGGTGATCTCCGGCGCCGCGCCGATGCCGACGCCGCTGCTGCAGTGGTTCGACAAGATCGGCATCCAGGTGCTGCAGGGCTATGGCATGACCGAGAACAGCATCTATGCCAGCGTCAACCTGCCCGATGCCAACCGCATCGGCTCGGTGGGCCGCGAGATGCCCGGCGCCAACACCAAGATCAGCGAAGACGGCGAGATCCTCTACAAGCATCCGGGCGTGATGCTGGGCTACTACAAGGAGCCCGAGAAGACCAAGGAGACCTTCACCGAGGACGGCTTTCTGCGCACCGGCGACCGCGGCCGCCTGGACGCCGAGGGCTACCTCTACATCACCGGTCGGGTGAAGGACATCTTCAAGACCATGAAGGGCAAGTACGTGGCTCCGGCGCCGATTGAAGGTGCGTTGGCACGCAATACCGACATCGACCAGCTCTGCTTCGTCGGCAGCGAGCTGAAGCAGCCGATCATGCTGGTCAGCCTCAACGAGGCCGGCCGCCTGAAGCCGCGCGCCGAGATCGAAGCGGCGCTGATCGCCGACATGGAAGCGGTCAACGCCAACCTGGAGCCGCACGAGGCGATCGCCAAGATCGTCGTGGTCAAGGAGCCCTGGACCATCGACAACGGCCTGATGACCCCGACCATGAAGGTCAAGCGCCCGCAGGTCGAGCAGCGTTATTGCGATCTGATCCGCAAGGAAGGCGAGACCCGCAGCAAGGTCGCCTGGGAAGCCTGATGCAACTGCGCCCCGCCGGCCCGGACGACGCGCCGGCGCTGGCGCGGCTATCGGGCGAGTTCGGCTATTCCGACGAGGTCGCGCCGCTGCGCGAGCGCCTGCTCGCGCTGCTCAGGCAGGCCGACCAGACGGTCTGGCTGGCCGAGGAAGACGGCGAGGTGCTGGGCTGGATGAACGCCCGCATCAACCAGCAACTGGAATCGCCGCCGCACGCCGAGATTTCCGGCTTGGTGGTGACCACCCGGCGGCGCAGCCAGGGCATCGGCGCGGCGCTGGTGGCGCAGGCAGAGCAGTGGGCGCGCGCGCGTGGCCTGAACGAACTGCGGGTGCGCTCACGTCTGGAACGCACCCGCGCGCACGCCTTCTACCAGCGGCAGGGCTACGCCGAGCTGAAGACCCAGCTTTGCTTCCACAAGGCCCTCTGAGCCTCGGTTTGCAACTAGGCGACCGAACCCTGCACTACGCCAGCGACAGGATGTAACCGACTTCTGGCGGAGTCCGGCCTTCCAGCGCGTCCCGGTACACCTTCTCCACCGCTGCCAGACCACGCTGGGGTACGACCCGCATCCAACCGCCAACCGACAGCAGGAACGGACGCCAGGCCTGCGTGTAGCGCTCTTCAAGGGCGGAGGCGCCCCAGTCCTGCTGTCGCTTGCGCAAGCGGCTGGGCGCGAAGAAGAACTCCGGGGGCGCTCCAGGCAGATCCTGCTGAATCTGACCCTGCTTCCAGTGCGTGCCGCCCACCCGGCAGCTATGGCGCAGGCGCGAGCCAAACTGCGTATGCACCTGGCGCAACAGCTCGCCGTCACCCGCCATGTCGATGAACACGGTCGGCCGCGAGGCGGCTAGCGTCGGCAACTGTTCGTAGGCCAGCACCCGGTCGTAGTAGCCGCTGCGCTGGCAGAACTCGAGATTGGCCGCCGAAGTCAGACCAATCACCTCGCCACGACGACGGCGCCGCAACAGAAACGCCAGACTCAGGGCGGTCTTGCTGGAAGCGCTGGACAGCAGCAGTTGATCGGCACCAAAAGCCGCTTGCTCGTCGAGGAAGTCGTCGATCAGGAAGGCAGTCATGAACAGTGGCCGCAACAGCGCCTGCTCGTTCTCGCGGGCCGGGAAATAGCCTGGGTCACGCAACACGCGGCTGAAGCTGCTGTAGACCGGCGACAACGAGGCGCGCGCCGCAGAGACATCCTGGATGCTGCGCTCGCTGAGCTTGCCGGCGAGCAGACGCAGATGGGTGGACATTGGCAGATAGCCGAACAGTCGCTCGCCCTCGCGCACCTGCGGATGCCGCGAGGCCAGTACCTCGGCGAAGCCCCAGACCGGAATCCTTCCCCAGCCCTCCGGCGCCGGAAAGAACTGCCAGTAGGACAGTGATTCGCCATGCACCGCGTGGCTGATGTTGTTGGCGGTGAAGGCGAACTTGTCGATGCGCAACTGCACCTCGTCGGCCTGAAGGGGCGCGCTGGGCGGCAGCGCGGGCGCGACGAAGCGGCAGTCATGCAGGTTCTTGCGTGCCACCTGGAAGTCGAAGGCGGCAGCGCTGCCCGCCGGGTATACCTCGGCGTTCATTCGAAGCTGCTCGGTCCCATGGAAACCTGAAGACTAGTTCAGTATTAAGTCCTTGGGTATGCCTCGAACAGGGGATCGCAGGATTTACGGGACCGACAGGAAGAACAAACCGGTGCCGGCCTCGGCCGCCTCAGTTCGCACATCCAGCCACGTTGCCGCCCGACTCGCCGCAAGGGAGGGGCACCACGCAGACGCTGCCGTCTGCGCTGCACAGCAGCCCACCACTGACCGTGGCTCCGGTCACCGTGCCCTCACCGGCATCGGAGCTGCCACCGCCGCCCGCCACGGCCAGCAGCGCGACAGCGCCGGCGCCCAAGGCCAGCTTGCCCCAGTTGCGGCCCAGCCAGCTGCCCTGCCTGACTTGCTCCTCGCCGTTCTGGTCCGCCGCCTGGGCCCTGGTCGGCAGCACCCCATACCGATAGCCGGCAAAGTCGGCACCCAACAACTGCAAGCGCAGCTCGCGCCCGGGAAGGAATTCGAGGTGAAGGTAGGCCGGCGAGGAAGCCGTCGTCGGCTCTTGGGATTCCGCCGCGGACGCCCCCGGCTCCTCCCCGAGTTTCTGCACCCGCAGGCGACTGCCCGGAGCGAGCAGTTGCAGGCCCGCTTGCCAACCGCGCGAGTACTCCCGCGCGCCGAATTCGAATTGCACGTAGGCCTGTCCCTGCACCGGGTAGCGCTCTGCCGCGACCACCGTGCTCAGCGGACAGAGCAACAGCCATCCCAGCAGCCGATAGTGACTGCGCTTCTTCATGAGGTTCCCTTTGTCTTCGTTGTTGTAGCGCGCGAACCGCCGGCGCCCCCGCGCCCGCTCGCGTCGACCACCTCAACGCCCGAAGAACCTCCGGGTTGACGGCTAGGCGAACACCACCGTCTTGTTGCCATGCACGATCACCCGCTCCTCGACGTGCCAGCGCACCGCGCGCGCCAGCACCTGGCGTTCGAGATCGCGGCCCAGACGGCGCAGGTCGGGCACGCTGTGGCGGTGGCTGACGCGGCCGACGTCCTGCTCGATGATCGGCCCCTGGTCCAGCTCGGCGGTGACGTAATGGGCGGTGGCGCCGATCAGCTTGACGCCGCGATCATCGGCCTGCTGATAGGGATCGGCGCCGGCGAAGGCGGGCAGGAAGGAGTGGTGGATGTTGATGATCTTCATCGGCCAGCGCGCGACGAATTCGGGCGAAAGAATGCGCATGTAGCGCGCCAGCACCAGGAAGTCGGCCTGCCCCTGCAACAGGTCCTGCATCCGCGCCTCGGCGTTGGCGTGATTGCTGGCGTCGATGGCGATGTGCTCGTAACGCACTCCGAAGCCCTCCACCGCCTCGCGCAGGTCGGGGTGATTGGAGATCACTACCGGGATGTCCACCCTGAGCTCGCCGCGCGAATAGCGCCACAGCAGCTCCATCAGCGCGTGGTCGTGCTTGCTCACCAGCACCGCCATGCGCGGCTTGACCGCCGCAAAGCTGATCCGCCAGTCCATCTGGTAGGGCCGCGCCACCACTTCGCCGAAGGCGCGCACCAGGGCTTCGCCGGTGACGTCCAGGGTCGGGGTCTGGAACTCCAGGCGCAGGAAGAACTTGCCGCCATAGGCGTCGCTGGAGTGCTGGTCCAGCTCGGTGATGTTGACGCCGTGGTGGTAGAGGAAGTTGGTGACGGCGGCGACGATGCCGGGCTTGTCCGGGCAGGTGACCTGCAGGCGGGCGGTGGTTTCGGGCGAGGTGGTCATGAGCGGGCCGCGCCCAGCGAAGGGCGCCGGCCTCCAGGGCGGGATTAGGAAGCGGTGACGAGTTTCTTGAGACGGGCGGCGTCTTCCGGGAACCAGGGGCCGTTGGCCTTCAGGGCCTCGGCCACCACGCGCCGGGCCTCGTCCTCGCGGTGCAGGGCAATCAGCGACTTGGCCTGGCCTTCGGCGTTCTTCAGGCGGTTGAGGCCATAGGCCAGGGTCGCGGCCTGCTCGTAGTAGGGCAAGGCCTTCTGGTGCAGGCCGCGCTTGGCCAGCAGGCGGGCGTAGCGGTTGGGATAGACGTAGTCCTCGGGGTAGGCAGCGATCAGCTTCGCCAGCAGGGCGTCGAGTTTGTCGTCGTTGCCGTTGGCCTCGTAGAACACCCGCAGATTGTCGGCGGCATTGCGGTCGGCCTTGGGATTGCTGAACACCCGCGACTCCAACTGACGGATGGCGCTCACCATCACCGCGCCCTCAGCTTTGTAGTCGCCCAGGGCGTGGTAGTAGTCGGCGGCCACGAACACCGCGGTGCGCACGTCGGCGCAACCCGGCTTGCTGCCCAGGACGCGATCGGCGATCAGGCGGTCATAGGGCTTGCGCAAGGGCGTCAGTGCCGCCTGCAACTCGGCCTTGGGCAGTCCTTCGGTGCATTGCAGCGCGGTATCGAAATCGTAGGGGCTGTCGCAATCCAGGCCGCCCTCGGTGGCCTTGCCCAGCGCCGCCAGACAGGCCTGGGGCTGCTTGTCGGCCGCCGCTTTCAGTAGCTCCAGCCGCGCCAGGCGACGACGCACCCGCGCGTCCTTGCCGGCCTCCTGGCGACCCGACTCCGGCAGCGCCGCGAACCAGGCCAGACCAGCCTCCTGATCGCGACGGGCCAGGTAGGAGGACAGCACCTCGCGGGTTGCCTCGACACCATCCTTGCCACCGCGCTCCGCGCGGCCGCGCAGCACCATCAAGGAGGTGTTGCGGGAGGTAATCGCGCTCAGCTCGGTATAGAACTGCCAGCGGGTGCGCTCGGCACTGATGCGGCCGATCTCGTCACCCTGGCTGTCGAGCACCACATAGCTGGGTAGCGCCTTGACCTGGAAGCGCTCCTTGAGCGCGGCGCCCTCGGGCGCGTCGGCATCCACTTCCAGCACCACGGTGTCGCGCTCGACCCGGCTCCACTCGGGACCATTGAGCACGTTCTTCTTCATGTAGTAGCAGGAGTAGCACCAGGGCGCGTGGAAATCGAGCAGCAGCGGCTGATTGCGCTCGGCGGCGGCCTTCAGGGCGGTTTCAAAGTCCTGGTTGTCGGCGTAGGCAAACCCCGAGAGCAGGGCGAGCACGACCAGGGCGGCTAGACGGTGGAGCATGGGACCTCAGCGCGGCAGCGGCGGCAGGTTCTTGGGGGCATCCGGCGGCGGCACGCTGTAATAGGCGATGCGCGCCATGTAGGCGGAGCCGGTCTTGGGATCGTGGAGGTTGGAGATGCCGCGGAACTCGTAGAGATCGCGGCTCACCGGGTCGTAGAGCATTTCCAGTTCCGGCGCGATGTAGCGCAGCAGGGAATCGGGTTCGATCAGCAGCTTCACCGCCTTGCGGCCCTCGAAGCTCGCCTCGCCGACCTTGCGCGCCTCGAAGCGGAAGGTATCGAGCTGGCCGGCCACCGCGAAGCGGAAGCTGATCTTCTCGCCGGCGATCAGCGCCGGCAGCTTGGCTTGCAGCAGGCAGTGGAAGCCGGCGTCGGCGGCCATCAGGCCTTCCTTCTTGACGCTCTTGCGCTTCTCCGGCTTGTCACGGCCTTCGACGCGGAGCATGTCGATGTTCGCCCCGCTGCCCAGGATCGCCTCGACATAGCCTTCCCTTAGCAGTTCAGTACGGAACACCGGCACGAAGCAGTCCGGCCGGTAGTCAATGGACTTGGTGCCCAGCAGGGAGCCGTCCGGCGCCACGTAGCGGACACGGCTGCCGACCTGCTTGCCGGCCTCGAACACCGGGTCGTGTACCTCGGTGTAGAGGTACTTGCCGGAATCGAGGTCGTAGGCGTAGCCGTAGAACGGCTTGTCCTGCTCCGAAGCCTGCAGGCCACCGGCCGTCACCAGCGCCAGGACAGCAAACAGCAGACGGCTCATGGATTGCTCGCCAATGACAGGGGAGCGAAATCATAGCCGCTGCCGAACCGGGGTATCTCGAAAGCCCGTTCCGGCAAGCCGGCCGCCTGACGCAGGCGCCGCAGTTCCTCCGGGGCTTCGACCTGACCGTCGTCGGCCAGCTCGAAGGTGCCGAAGTGGACCGCGAGCGCCGCCGAGGCCCGCAGGTCGGAGGCCGCGCGCAAGGCCTCGGCCGGGTCGAGATGCTGGTAGGCGGTGAGCCAGCGCGGCTTGTAAGCGCCGATCGGCAGCAGCGCCAGACGCATCGGCCCGAAGCGCTCGGCCACCTGCCGGAACTGTGGGCCGTAGCCGGTATCACCGGCGAAGTACACCGGACCGCCCGCGGTTTCGATCACATAGGACAGCCATAGGCTACGGTTGCGGTCGCCCCAGCCGCGCCCGGTCCAGTGCACCGAGGGCGCGCCCCAGACCTTGCGGCCATTGGCCAGGGTGTGCGCCTGCCACCAGTCCAGCTCGACGACACGAGCCAGGCCGGCGGCACGCAGGGCCTCGGCCTCGCCGAGGCCGACGAGGAACAGCGGGTCGTGCTCGGCCGCCAGGCGTTGGAGGGTCGGCAGGTCCAGATGGTCGTAGTGGTTGTGGCTGATCAGCACCGCGTCGACGCGCGGCAGATCCTCGAAGCGCAGCCCCGGCGGCACATGGCGACGCGGCCCGGCCCAGGACAGCGGGCTGGCGCGCTCGCTCCAGATCGGGTCGGTCAGCAGGTTCTGGCCGTCGAACTGGATCAGCACGCTGGCGTGGTTGACCACGGTGACCCTCAAGGTGCCCTGCCCGGCCCAGGGCAAGGGCTTGGGCCCCGGCGGCAGACCAAGGTCACGCTGCCACTCGCCCGGCTCCCGGGTGAGGGCGAAGCGCAACAGGTCCAGGGCGCCCTTGTCGAAGGGCTGGGCATTGTGGAAAAGCCGACCGTCGAAGTGGTCGCTGATCGGGCCTTGATAGGCCCCAGCCAGGGCGCAGACGGCCAGCAACAGGGCGGTTGCCAGCGCGACGGCGCCCCGTCGCATCACTTCTCGACGAAGGCGCGCTCGATCACGTAGTCGCCGGGCGTGCCGATGTGCGGAGAGACCACGAAGCCGCGCCGGTCGAGCAGCTTGCGGCTGTCTTCGAGCATGCCCGGGCTGCCGCAGATCATCGCGCGGTCGGTTTCCGGATTCAGCGGCGGCAGGCCGATGTCGGAGGTGAGCTTGTCGCTGTCCAGCAGATCGGTGAGACGGCCGTGGTTGCGGAACGGCTCGCGGGTCACCGTCGGGTAGTAGATGAGCTGGTTGCGCACCATCTCGCCCAGCGCCTCGTCGTTGGGGAGCTCCTTCTCGATGAAGTCATGGTAGGCGAGGTCGTTGACCATGCGCACGCCGTGGATCAGCACCACCTTCTCGAAACGCTCGTAGGTTTCGGGATCACGGATGGTGGCGAGGAAGGGCGCCAGGCCGGTGCCGGTGGACAGCAGGTAGAGATGCTTGGCCGGCTTGAGATCGTGCAGCACCAGGGTGCCGGTGGGCTTGACGCCCACCAGGAGCTCGTCGCCCACCTTGACGTGCTGCAGACGCGAGGTCAGCGGGCCGTTCTGCACCTTGATGCTGAAGAACTCCAGCTTGTCCTCGTAATTGGGGCTGGCGATGGAGTAGGCGCGCAGCAGTGGCTTGCCGTTGACTTCCAGACCGATCATCACGAACTGGCCGTTTTCGAAGCGCAGCCCCGGGTCGCGGGTGGTGGTGATGGTGAACAGCGAATCGTTCCAGTGGTGGACCTTGAGGATACGTTCGTTGCGGAAGGCGGCGGCCATCGTGTTTTACCGGCTTGATCGGACAAAAAATCGGCGCGAACCTTACCATCGTTCGCGCCGCTTGGGGTGCTTAACGATAGGAATCTTGCCGCAGCGCAGCATCCTGCGCTTGGACTAGAACGCCCCAAACCGGCCGATCAGGCGCTTCCAGAGCCTATCGCCTGCCGAACAGATAGTGCCCGACGCCCCATTCATTGCCCTGGGCGTAGCCGAAGAACTCCGCCACGGCCATGTAGAACATGCGCCAGCGCTGGAACCAGATCGCCGCCTCGGCTTCACCGTAGCCCTGGCGGAAGATCGCCATGATCTCGTCCTTGCGGGCATCCATGCCGGCCAGCCAGTGGTTGCTGGTCTTCTCGTAATGGCGGCCGTCGACCCACCACTGGCGCTCCAGCCGGACGTGGTCCTGGAAGTTCAGCAGCAGGTTCTCGCTGGGCATGGTGCCGCCCAGGAAGAAATAGCGCGTCATCCAGTCGGTCTGCTCCTTGTCCTCGAAGTGATAGGCCAGGAGCTTGTGCACGAAGATGTGCACGAACAGCTTGGCGTCGGCCTTCATCCAGCGGGAAATCTTCTCCAGCAGCAGGCCGTAGTTCTTCATGTGCTCGAACATCTCGATGCTCATGACCCTGTCGAAACCGCCGGCCAACTGCTCGGCGCCGAAGTCGAACTCGGCGACATTACCGGTGTGGATGGACAAATTGTCCAGGCCCCGTTCGCGGGCGCGGTTCTCGATGAACTCGCGCTGGCCGTGGGAATTGGAAAGGCCGACGATCCGGCTGTTGGGGTAGCGCTGCGCCAACCAGGTGGAGAGCGAACCCCAGCCGCAACCGAGGTCGAGAATCCGCATGCCGTCCTTCAACTGCGCGCGCTCGGCGTAAAGCTCCAGCATCTTCTGCTCGGCCTCGGCCAGGGTCTCCCGCCCGGTCGGATACAGGCAGCAGGAGTACTTGAGCTGCGGCCCGAGGTGGGCATGGAAGAACTCCGCCGGCACTTCATAGTGCTGCTGATTGGCGGCCTTGGTCTCGATGGCGATCGGTGCCGCGCGCAGCTCATCCAGAAAGCGATTGAAGCGCCGCGAACGTTCCTCGCCATCGAGGTTGGCCGCGTCGACCAGCCGCGTCTTGATGAGCTGCCGCATGCCGTAGCGGGTCAGCGCGTCGGGGATCAGGCCCTTTTCGCAAAGATCAATGACATCCATGGGGCTCTTGGGTATTGCCAGGTGAGGTAGGTGAAAAACGTAAGGGGCAGCCGCGCGCAGGCTTGCTAGCCGCGGCTCTTCGGCGGCCAGGGGATCAGGGCACTGGTGCGCGCCACGTAGTCGGCGTAGCCGGGCTTGCGGCGCAGCAGCCCCTCTTCGAGCATCGGAATGCCGGACAGCTTCATCAGCAAGCCCGCCATGACCAGCGGCGCCGCACAACTCAGCCAACCCCATGGGCTGCCCAGCGCCAGCGGCACATAGGCCAGCCAGTGCAGGCATTCGAAGAAGTAGTTGGGATGGCGGGAGTAGCGCCAGAGCCCCTGGTCGCAGACCCTGCCCTTGTTCTCGGGGTGACGTCGGAACTCCTCCATCTGATTGTCGGCCAAGGTTTCCCCGAGCACCGCAGTCACCCAGATCAGCACCGCCAGAGCCTGCGCCCAGTCGGGCGCATCGTCGGGCCGGTAGGCCACGGTCAGGAAGGCGCTGGCCGAAAGCGCCAGGGTGAACAGGTTCTGGAACTGGAAGAAGCCGAACATCTTGAGGTTAGCCTGCGCGCCCCACTGGGCACGGAACTGCGCGTAGCGCCAATCCTCGGCATGGCCCCAGGTGCGGCTCCAGAGGTGACTACCCAGGCGCAGTCCCCAGAGCCCGCCCAGCACACCGACAACCAGACGGGTCTCCGGCGGCGCGCTGCCTACCAGGGCATAGAACACCGCCAGCCCACCCAGGCTGAAGGCCCAGATGGCGTCAACCACGCCGGCGTTGCCGGAGCGAACTTGCAGCAGCCAGGCCAGAGTCTTGGCCAGGACGACGATCAACACAGACAGCAGGAAGGCGTGCAGTGGCGACAAGGGGCGGGCTCCCGAACTAGGCTCTGGTCAGCGCCGGACGAGCATATATCCCGCCTCGGCAAACCCTGTTACGCGGAACCCACCCGTGTGGATGCGCGGGACGCACCGCGCCAGACCACCCCGCGAACAACTCAGCCGATCAGTTCCAGCAGCCGCAGAGCGCTGCTGCGCAGATTGTCCTGCCAGGGCAGGCCGACGATGTCCTGCCCGGTCAGTGCATCCTGAAAAGGCATCACCTCGCCACTGCCGATAACCAGGCGGTAATCCACGGTGATTTCGGCGCCGGCCGGCAGGTCAGCGGCAGCGAACACGAAGCCGAGGTGCCAGAGCGCCGTCGGCGTAAAGGAATGATTGACGTAGCACTCGTCGCTCCACTCCGGCGTCAGCGAGAACTGATCCTCGAACCAACGCACGCTGGACTCGACTTCGAGAGAGTCGGCCGGATACTGGCGCAGCCGCGCCTCTGGCCACACCGTGTGGATGTTGTCGGGAGCGATCAGCACCCGGCCACGGGAAACCGCCTCGTCGAGGAACAGCCCCTTGCCAGCGCCGGGAATGCCCGAAGCCTCGACGCGGTAGCGCGGGAGGATCATTGCAGCCGGTGCTGGCTGGACTCCGCCTGCGAGGCCGCAAACAGTTCGCGCACCTCGACCTCGCGATAGGCGTATTCCTTGCCGCAGAACTCGCAGGTGACATCGACGCGGCCGCGCTCGACCAGCAGCGGCTTCAGCTCCTCCTCGCCCAGGCCCAGCAGCATCGCCGAGATCTGCGCATGGCTGCACTGGCATTGCAGAGTGATGGGACGCGACTCGAACACTCGCACCGTGTCTTCGGCGAACAGGCGCCGCAACAGCGTCTCGGCGTCGGTGGCGAGCAGCTCCGGCTCTTCCAGGGTCTGCACCAGATGATGGACATGCACCCAATCATCGTCGCTGCTGTTCTCCGGCAGGCGTTGCAGCATCAGCCCGACGAACTTGTCCGGCGCGGCACCCAGGCGCACGCGGGTGAGCAACTGCTCGGACTGTCCGTAGTAGATCTGCAAGGCCTCGGAGAGCGAATCGCCGAACACGCCGACCAGCGCCTGGTAGCGCTCGCCGCCATGGCGCGGCTCGATCAGGCAGGCGAGAGTGCCGCCGCCCAGCAGAGCCTGGAAATCGCCGGCCGCCTCCGGCGCAAACTTGGCCATGCCGCGCATCTGCAATTGCGCATCGATCTGGGTCACCAGCAGCTTCACCGGCGCCTCGGCATCGGCACCAACCTGGCCTTGGAACTGCAGATTGAAGCGCGCGTCCGGGGGCAGATCGGCCGCCAGCAGCGGTGTCGCCGCCAGGGCATGGCCAAGCTGGCGGAGCACATCCGGCGGGTAGTCGCGCCAGCCCAGCAGATCGGGGATGCCCTCGGTGATCTCGACGGCGAACCCACGAACCCCACGGTTCTCGATGAGAAAAGGCAGCAGACGGTTCGCCATCAGCCGGCCAGCTTCTCTTTCAGGATGCGGTTCAGGGCTTCCGGATTGGCCTTGCCCTGGGTCGCCTTCATCGCCTGGCCGACGAAGAAACCGAACAGCTTGTCCTTGCCCGCGCGGTAATCGGCCAGCTGCTGCGGGTTGGCGGCGATGATCGCGTCAATCGCCGAGGCAATCGCGCCCTCGTCGGTGATCTGCACCAGCCCCTTGGCCTTGATGATCGCGTCGGCATCGCCCTCGCCCGCCAGCATCGCCTCGAACACGTCCTTGGCGATCTTGCCGCTGATGGTCTTGTCGGCGATGCGCGCGACCAGACCGGCCAGTTGCGTGGCGCTGATCGGCGATTCCTCGATGGACTTGCCGGACTTGTTGAGTGAGGCCAGCAGATCGCCGGTGACCCAATTGGCGCAGGTCTTGGCCTCGGCGCCGCTGGCCTTGACCACGGTCTCGTAGTAGTCGGCCAGCGCGGTTTCGCTGGTCAGCAGGTTGGCGTCATAGGCGGACAGGCCGTACTGGCTCTCGAAGCGCGCCTTCTTGGCCGCCGGCAGCTCCGGCATGGAGGCACGGATGCGCTCCTTGTCGGCCTCTGTGACCACCACAGGCAACAGGTCGGGATCGGGGAAGTAGCGGTAGTCGTTGGCGTTTTCCTTCGAGCGCATCGCCCGGGTCTCGCCGGTATCCGGGTTGAACAGCCGGGTTTCCTGGTTGATCTTGCCGCCGGACTCGATCACCTCGATCTGGCGCTCGATCTCGTAGTCGATGGCCTGCTGCACGTAGCGGAAGGAGTTGATGTTCTTGGTCTCGGTGCGGGTGCCGAAGGGCGCATCCGGCCCGCGCCGCACGCTGACGTTGGCATCGCAGCGGAAGCTGCCTTCCTGCATATTGCCGTCGCACACGCCCAGCGCCACCACCAGCTGGTGCAGCTTCTTGAGATAAGCCACCGCCTCGGCGCTGTTGCGGATGTCGGGCTCGGAGACGATCTCGATCAGCGGCGTGCCGGCTCGATTGAGGTCGATGCCGGTGGCGCCGTGGAAAGCCTCGTGCAGGGATTTGCCCGCATCCTCTTCCAGGTGCGCGCGGGTGATGCCGATGCGCTTGCTCACGCCATCGACCTCGATATCGAGATGGCCGTGCTCGACGATCGGCAGCTCGTACTGACTGATCTGGTAGCCCTTGGGCAGGTCCGGATAGAAGTAGTGCTTGCGCGCGAACACGCAGGTCTCGGCGATCTTGGCGTCGACCGACAGGCCGAACTTCACGGCAAAAGTCACCGCTTCACGGTTGAGCACCGGCAGCACGCCGGGCAGGCCCAGCGTCACCGCGTCGGCCTGGGTGTTGGGCTCGGCACCGTAGGTGGTCGAGGCACCGGAAAAAATCTTGGTCTTGGTGAGGAGCTGGCAGTGGACTTCGAGTCCGATCACCGCTTCCCAGCCGGCTGGAATCGTCATGGCTTAAAACCCTTTCGGCGTGGCGCGATGGAAATCGGTCGCCAGCTGGTATTGATGCGCGACGTTGAGCAGACGCCCTTCGTCGAAATAATTGCCCATCAGCTGGAAGCCGACCGGCAGGCCCTCGCTGAACCCGCAGGGCAGGCTCATGGCCGGGATGCCCGCCAGATTGGCGGCGATGGTGTAGATGTCGTTCAAGTACATCGCCACCGGATCG
This sequence comes from Nevskiaceae bacterium, assembly GCA_004297005.1. GTDB lineage: Bacteria > Pseudomonadota > Gammaproteobacteria > Nevskiales > Nevskiaceae > Stagnimonas. Next base: position 125,243 of record SCVA01000038.1, on the reverse strand, counting down.
TCACTGTTCTCGCCGAACTTGAAGGCCGTGCCGGTGGTGGTCGGCGCCAGGATGACATCCACCGTTTCGTAGGCGCGCTTGAAGTCCTCGTAGATCAGCTTGCGCACCTTCTGCGCCTGCAGATAGTAGGCGTCGTAATAGCCGTGGCTGAGCACATAGGTGCCGATCATGATGCGGCGCTGCACCTCGGCGCCAAAGCCTTCGCCACGGCTCTTCTTGTAGAGCTCTTCCAGCGTCCTGGCCTCGGCGCTGCGATGGCCGTAGCGCACACCGTCGAAGCGGGCGAGGTTGCTGCTGGCCTCGGCGGGTGCCACCACGTAGTAGGTCGGCACCGACAGCGGCGCGTTGGGCAGGCTGATCTCGCGGACCTCGGCGCCGAGCGCCTGCAACTGGGCAATGGCCTCCTCCACCCGGGCGCGCACGCCGGGCGCCATGCCGGCGGCGAAGTACTCCTTGGGCAGGCCGATCTTCAGGCCCTTGATCGAGGCACCCAGGCCACCGACGAGGTCATCGACCGGACGCTCAATGCTGGTCGAATCCAGCGCATCGAAGCCGGACATGGCCTGCAGCACCAGGGCCGCGTCCTCGGTGGAGCGCGCCACCACACCGGCCTGATCCAGGCTGGAGGCGAAGGCGATCATCCCGTAGCGCGACACCCGGCCGTAAGTCGGCTTGATGCCGGTGAGATTGGTGAAGGCGGCGGGCTGGCGGATCGAACCACCGGTGTCGGTGGCGGTGGCGACCGGCGCCAGGCCGGCGGCCACACAAGCCACCGAGCCACCGGAGGAACCGCCGGGCACGCGGCTCAGATCCCAGGGATTCTTCACCGGGCCGTACCAGCTGGTCTCGTTCGACGAGCCCATGGCGAATTCGTCCATGTTCAGCTTGCCGAGCAGGACCATGCCGGCCTCGGCATGCAGCTTCTTGACGATGGTGGCGTCGTAGGGCGCGATGAACTTGTCGAGCATCTTCGAGCCGCAGGCGGTGCGCACGCCCTCGGTGCAGAAAATGTCCTTTTGCGCCAGCGGGATACCGGTCAACAGCCCCGCCTCGCCACGGGCCAGCCGGGCGTCGGCGGCGTCAGCCTGGGCCAAGGCGATCTCGGGGGTGACGGTGACATAGCTATTGAGCGCGCCATCGCGCTCAGCGATACGGCCCAGGTAGTGCTGGGTCAGCTCGCGACTGGAGAATTTGCGGGCCTTCAGGCCGGCGGCCAGCTCGTTTAGGGAAAGGGTATGCATGAGCTCTTGGAAATGAGGCTGCGGGAGGTGAGACGCAAGGGGCCGGCAAGACGCCCTGCGTCTCACCGTGCCCGTCCCACGGAACTACTCGATGACTTTCGGCACCAGGAACAGGCCGTCTTCGACCGCCGGAGCGTGGGCCTGGTAGGCCTCACGGCGGTTGGGCTCGGTCACTACATCCGGGCGCAGGCGCTGGGTCAGGCCCAGGGGATGCGCCATGGGGCTCACGCCCTGGGTATTGGCGGCCGTGAGCTGATCCACCATCGCCAGGATGTTGGAGAGCTGCTGGGCGTAGGTCGGGACCATCTCGGCTTTCAGCTCCAGCCGGGCCAGATGGGCAACTTGCTGCACTTGTTCGGGGGTCAGGCTCATCGGGGGCAAAAATCATTGATATGATGTGCAGATGCACAATTTTAGTGTTTGCAGCGGAGGGCTGCACGACACTGGACGCGTAGCATGTTCACCCGGCCGCCAGCGGCCAATCCCCCCTGCTTCCGGAATCACCCTCAGATGTTAGACGCCATCAGCCGCCTGTTCGTCAACGATCTCTCGATTGACCTCGGCACTGCGAACACCCTGGTTTACGTCCGCGACGAAGGCATCGTGCTCAACGAACCCTCGGTCGTGGCCATCCGCTTGGACGCCCGCGGCGCCAAGAAGATCGAGGCGGTGGGTATCGACGCCAAGCGCATGCTCGGCCGCACCCCCACCAATATCTCCACCATCCGCCCGCTGCGCGATGGCGTGATCGCCGACTACACGGTGACGGAGAAGATGCTGCAGCACTTCATCCGCAAGGTGCAGAAGGGCCGCCACATGATGCGGCCGATGACCCGCGTGGTGGTCTGCGTGCCCTATGGCTCGACCCAGGTCGAGCGCCGCGCGATCCGCGAGTCGGTGGAGAACGCCGGCGCCCGCAAGGTCTACGTCATCGAAGAGCCGATCGCCGCGGCGCTGGGCGCCGGCATCCCGATCAGCGAGGCGCGCGGTTCGATGGTGGTCGACATCGGCGGCGGCACCTCGGAAGTCGCGGTGATCTCGCTGGACGGCATCGTCTATGCCGAGAGCGTGCGTATCGGCGGCGACAAGTTCGACGAGGCCATCGTTTCCTACGTGCGCCGCCAGTACAACATGCTGATCGGCGAGGCCACCGCCGAGCGCATCAAGCAGGAAATCGGCACTGCCTTCCCCAGCCACGAAGTGCACGAGATCGACATCGTCGGCCGCCACCTCGCCGCCGGCGTGCCGCGCAACTTCACGATGAACTCGAACGAAGTGCTGGACGCCCTGCAGGAGCCGCTGGCCGGCATCGTCAAGGCAGTCAAGCAGGCGCTGGAGCGTACTCCGCCGGAACTCGGCAGCGACGTCGCCGAGCGCGGCATCGTGCTGACTGGCGGTGGCGCCCTGCTGCGCGATCTCGACAAGCTGATCAGTGAGGAAACCGGCCTGCCGGTGATCATCGCCGACGATCCGCTCACCTGTGTGGCGCGCGGCGGCGGCATGATGCTGGACATGCTCGACCAGCAGGGCGACAAGTTCAACATCGATTGATCGGCCTGCTGCGCGGTTCAATGGCTGCGTTGCGCGGTGCTCACAGTCCTCACGTGGCGCTGCCACGCTGCGGCTGCTGCGCCCCGTGCGCCTTGCCCTTGAACCTGCTCACAACGGCCGCTCGAATCATGTTTGCTTCGCCTCGGACAGCGTCCTAAATGGCCCGTTCCCGCCGCGCCGCCCAACCCCTGTTCCCGCGCGGACCGGGGCTGGGCTTTCGCACCCTTTTGCTGCTGGTGCTGTCCTTCGGGCTCTGGTTTGCCGACCAGCGCAGCCCGGATCTGCTTTTGCAGGTCCGCGGCGGCATCCAGTGGCTGCTGCAACCGGTGCAGTGGCTGGCCGCAGTCCCGCAGGGGGTGAGCAATGCCACCGCCGGGGTGCGCTCCTACCAGTCGCTGCTGAGCGAAAACCGCCAGCTCAAGGAAGAGCAGCTCAAGCAGCAGGCGCGCCTGCTGCGCTTCGCCGCGCTGGAGGCGGAGAACCGCCGCATCCGCCAGCTGCTGGCTTCCTCCTCGGCGCTGGAAGAAAAAGTGCTGATCGCCGAGATCGTCGCCACCAGCCAGGACCCCTACCGCCACCAGATCAGTCTCAACAAGGGCGAGAAGGACGGCGTCTACCTCGGCCAGGCGCTGGTCGACGCCTACGGCGTGATGGGCCAGGTGATCCGGGTTTACCCCTCCGGCTCGACGGCGATGCTGATCACCGATCCCGGTCACGGCATCCCGGTGGAGATCAACCGCACCGGCCTGCAGACCATTGCCCGCGGGGGGGGCGACGGCCGGGTGCTGACTCTGCCCTTCCTGCCCGGCAATGCCGACGTGAAGGTCGGCGACCTGCTGGTGTCGTCGTCTCTGGGCGGGCGCTTCCCCGGCGGCTATCCGGTCGGCGAGATCTTCGACGTGCGTCGCACCACCGGCGAGCACTTCATGCAGGCCAGCGCCTACCCAGCGGCACGGCTTGATCAGGGGCGCCAGGCCCTGCTGGTGTGGAGCCAGCGCCCGGAACCGGTGGAGGCCCCTGCTGAAGCCGAGCCTGCCGCCGTCCCGCCGGCGTCGCCGCCGAAGGCGAACAAGCCATGACCGCCGCCCTCACCCGCAGCCTGTTCGCCCTCAGTCTGCTGATCGCGCTGATGCTGCAGATTGTGGCCCTGCCCGACGCCCTCGCCGCGCTGCGGCCGATGTGGGTGGCCCTGCTGATCGGCTACTGGGCGTTCTACGGCCCCAACCTGCCGATGACCCTCATCGCCTTCCTCACCGGCCTGGCCTGCGACGCGCTCTACAACACGCCACTCGGCCAGCACGCCATGGGGTTGATTCTGCTCGCCTACGCGCTTACCCGCCTGCGCAGCTCCCTGGGCCTGTTCCCGCTCTGGCAGCAGATGCTGACCCTGACCCCGGTCTGGGCGGTCTACGCGCTCTTGCAGTTCTGGTTTGACGGCATGGCCCGGCATTCCGCCGAGCCCAGCCTGCGCTTTCTGCCGATCATCACCACGGTGCTGTTCTGGCCCCTGGTGTGCAGCGTGATGGATGCGCTGCGCGGCCCCCGCGGCCGGCCATGAACAGCTACGACGCGCTCAAGGATCTCTACGAAGAGAAGCGCAATTTCTCCAGCCGGGTACTGGTCGCGGCCATCGTCCTGCTGTTGCTGATCCTGTTGCTGATCGCCCGCCTCGCCGACTTGCAGGTGTTGCAGCACGACTACTACAGCACCCGCGCCGACGACAATCGCATGCGGGTGGTGCCGATGCCGCCGGTGCGCGGCCTGATCTACGACCGCAATGGCGCCCTGCTGGCGCAGAACCGGCCCTCGTTCAATCTCGAAGTCACCCGCGAGCAGGTCGAAGACCTCGACGCCCTGCTGGAGCAACTGACGCCGGTGATGGGTCTCACTCCCGGCGACATCGCCCGCTTCAAGGACCGGGTGCGCAAGACCCCGCGCTACCGCGGTGTGCCACTGCGCACCAACCTGAATCCGGAAGAAGTCGCCCGCTTCGAGATCAACCGCTACAACTTCAAGGGCGTAGACATCACCGCCGGCCTGTCGCGCACCTACACCATGGGCCCCACCGCCAGCCATGTGATCGGTTATGTCGGCGGCATCTCCGAGGCCGATTACGCCAAGCTCAACGAGCGCGACTACCAGGGCATCAACCAGATCGGCAAGCTCGGCGTCGAGAAAAGCCACGAGGAGGAGCTGCGCGGCACACCTGGCGCGCGCATCGTCGAGGCCAATGCCGCCGGCCGGCCGCTGCGCGAACTGGAGCAGCGCCCCGGCGCACCCGGCCGCAACCTCTACCTGAGCCTCGACGCCCGCCTGCAGAACATCGCCGAGCGCGCGCTGGGCGAGCTGGACGGCGCCATCGCCGCCATCGACCCGCAGACCGGCGAGGTGCTGACTCTGGTCAGCAAGCCCGGCTTCGACCCGCACCCCTTCGTCGAAGGCATCAGCACCAAGAACTACCGCGCGCTGCAGAACGATCCCAGCCGGCCGCTCTACAACCGCGCCCTGCAGGGCACCTTCCCGCCCGGCTCCACCATCAAGCCGTTCATGACCTTCGCCGGCCTGCTTTACGGCGAGACCGACAACAACCAGCGCGTCACCTGCAACGGCACCTATTACCTGCCCAATTCCAGCCGCAAGTTCCGCTGCCACAAGCGCACCGGCCACGGCAGCCTGGACATGCCTTGGGCACTGGCCAAGAGCTGCGACATCTTCTACTACCAACTGGCGATCAACCTCGGCATCGACCGCATCGACGAGGTGATGGAGCAGTTCGGCTTCGGCAAGGCCACCGGCATCGACGTGCCCAACGAGCGTAGCGGCCTGCTGCCCTCGCGCGCCTGGAAACGTCGCGTGCGCAAGGAGCCCTGGTTCCCCGGCGAGACCCTCAACATCGGCATCGGCCAGGGCTATTGGCAGATCACCCCCTTGCAGATGGCACAAGCCACCGCCCGGCTGGCGATGCGCGGCGGCGGTTTCGAGCCGCATCTGGTGCATGCCATCGAAGACCCGCTCACCGGCAACATCACCGGCGTGCCCGCCAAGCCGCTGCCGCCGATGCCGGAGCGCGAGCCGCACGAATACGACGACGTGATCGCCGCCATGGAGCTGGTCACCCATTCGCCGGGTGGCACCGCCTACCGCATCGGCAAGGACTCGCCCTACCGTATCGCCAGCAAGACCGGCACCGCCCAAGTCGCCGGCCTCTCGCAGGCCGATGAGGACGCGCCGGAACTCAACGCCACGCCCAAGCACCTGCGCGACCACGCCTGGTTCATCGCCTTCGCGCCCACCGACAAGCCACGCATCGCCATCGCCGTGCTCGCCGAGCACGCCGGCCATGGCGGCAGCGTCGCGGCGCCGGTGGCGCGGCAGATCATGGATCAATACCTGCTCGGCAAGGTCCTCTATGCCACGGCGTCCTTGCCGGCGACCCCGGACGAACCGGCCGCAGCCGTGGAGGAAGGCGCGGAAACCGAGTTCGACGGCTTTGTCACTCCCAGCGAGCGCGGCTTGCCGCCACCGGCTACCGCCCCCTTGTTGACCATCCCTGCACAGCGCCCACCCGCGGCGGCCGGCGAGAATCCGGCCGACGCCATCGCGGTCGATGATGCCGAGGCCGGCTTCCAGGCGCCGCCGACTCCGCCTCCGGTACAGGGCGACTCGGTCAATCCGCCGTCCGAGGACGATCCCACCAAGACGCCGGCTCCGCACGGAGATCACTGATGAATACCGGCACCGCCTTCACCCCCACGCCGCGCACGCCCGCCACCTGGAGCGAGCGCCTGCAGCGCCTGCACATCGACCTCTGGCTGCTGAGCCTGTTGGTGAGCATCGGCATAGTCGGCCTGGTGACGCTCTACTCGGCCTCCGGCCACTCGCTGGACGCCCTACTGGCGCAGTTGCAGCGACTGCTACTGGGCTTCATGGTGATGGCGGCGCTGGCGCAGGTGCCGCCCGACTATTACCGCGCCGCCGCGCCCTGGTTCTACGGCGTCGCCTGCGTGCTGTTGGCGCTGGTTCTGGTGCTGGGCGATCACGCCAAGGGCGCGCAGCGCTGGCTGGATCTCGGGGTGATCCGCTTTCAGCCTTCGGAAATGATGAAGCTGGGCATGCCGATGATGGTCGCCGCCTGGCTGCATGGCCGGCCCCTGCCGCCGAGCTGGCGGGTGGTGCTGGTCACCCTGGCGATCATCGGCTTTCCGGCGGTGATGGTGATGCTCCAGCCCGACCTCGGCACCGCCCTGCTGATCATCGTCTCCGGCGGCTTTGCCCTGTACCTGGGCGGCCTGGGCTGGCGCTGGATCCTTGGCGCCCTGGCCGCAGTGGCCGCCGCCGCTCCGATCCTCTGGTATCGCTTGCACGACTACCAACGGCAGCGGGTGCTGACCTTCCTAGACCCCGAGCGCGACCCGCTCGGCACCGGCTACCACATCACCCAGAGCAAGATCGCCATCGGCTCCGGCGGCGTGTTCGGCAAGGGCTGGATGAACGGCACCCAGGCCAAACTGGACTTCCTGCCGGAATCGCACACCGACTTCATCTTCGCGGTCTACTCCGAAGAGATGGGCATGATGGGCGTGATCCTGCTACTCACCCTCTACACCCTGGTGGTCGGCCGCGGCCTGTTCATCGCCCTGCGCGGGCACGACAGCTTCCAGCGCCTGCTTGCCGGCTCGCTGGCGCTGACCTTCTTCATCTACGTGTTCATCAACATGGGCATGGTCATGGGCTTGATGCCGGTGGTCGGCGTGCCCCTGCCCCTGCTTTCCTACGGCGGCACCTCGGCCGTCACCCTGCTCGCCGGCTTCGGTATGCTGATGTCCATCCATACCCACCGGAAGCTCCTGAGCTCGTGAGGCCCGCCGCCCTTTCCGCCCTGCTGCTGCTCGCCCTCGTCCAGGGCGCAGAGGCCGACTATCGCGACCACCCCAAGACCGCCGAGCTGCATCAGCGGCTGGTGCGCGACTACGGCTTCAGCGAGGCCGATCTGGCGAAGGTGGACGATGCGCTAGCCCAGGCCGAGCAACTGCCGCAGCTGATCCAGGCCGAGCGCCAGAACAAGGAAACCACCAGCGTCTACTGGGACGACTACCGCGCCCTGCACGTCTTTCCCAAGCAGGCCGAGCGTGGGCTGCAACTGCTGCAGGACTACGCGCCCTACTTCGAGCGCGCCGAGGCCGAGTACGGCGTGCCGCCGCCGGTGATCGCGGCGGTGATGGGCGTGGAAACCAAGTACGGCAGCTATACCGGCAAGCACCGGGTGCTGGATGCGCTGGTCACCCAGGGCTACGAGCACCCGACGCGGCAACCGTTCTTCTTCGGCGAACTGGCGGCCTATTTCGCCTTCTGCCGCAACTTCGGCTTCGAGCCAACGGCGGTGAAGGGCTCCTATGCCGGCGCGGTGGGCGCGGCGCAGTTCATGCCCAGCAACTATCTGAACCTCGCGGTGGACTACGACGGCGACGGCCGTGTCGATCTCTGGAGCATCCCGGATGCCATCGGCTCAATCGCGCGCTACTTCAACACGTATGTGCCGCCCGATCGGCCGGCCATGCACTGGCGTCGTGGCGAGCCACTGCTGGCGCCCGTGCGTACGGTAAATCTCAACAGCCGGGCCCCCGAACGCAACCTGCGCAAACCGAACGCCACCATCGCCGGCTGGCAGCAGTTCGGGGTGGAGTCGGCCGCCGAGCTGAGCCCCGACCTGCCCGCCGGACTGGTCGAGCTGCCGCGCCCGAATGGCCCGGAGTACTGGCTGGCGCTACCCAACTTCTACGCGGTGATGTCCTACAACCCGCGCATCTTCTACGCGATGGCGGTGACCCAGCTCGCCGCCGAGCTGCAACAGGCCCAGACCGGCTCGTGACCAGGACCACCTGCCTAGCCGCTCTGGCGGCCCTGCTGCTCGTGGGCTGCGCCAGCAGTCTGCCGCCAGTCACTGGCGGCAAGACCGGCGGCACCCGGATGGCGCCGGTGGTGTCCGGCAAGCGCTGCGCCAACTGCCCGACACCGGACAAGGACTACGCGCCCGACCGCGACGAGATTCCCGCCGACGTCGCCAATACCCCGGACGCGGTGCCGCGCGAGGAACCACGCAGCAAGTACGGCAATCCGCCCAGCTACGAGGCGCTGGGCGAGCGCTACGAGGTGTTGCCGGAGATACCCCGCAATTTTCAGGAGCGCGGCCGCGCCTCCTGGTACGGCAAGAAATTCCACGGCCGGCGCACCGCCAGCGGCGAGAAGTACGACATGTTCGCGATGACCGCCGCGCACAAGACCCTGCCGCTGCCGACCTATGCGCGCGTCACCAACCTCGCCAACAACCTCAGCGTGGTGGTCAAGATCAACGACCGCGGCCCCTTCCACCCCGGCCGCATCGTCGATCTCTCCTACGCCGCTGCCGCCAAGATCGACCTGCTGCACCACGGCTCCTCGGACGTACTGCTGGAAGTGCTCACCCCCGACCAAGGCAGCCAGTCGATCGAAGATGGCGCCGGGCGGCCCCGCTATCTGGAAGTGGGCCGCTTTGATGACCCTATCGAGGCCATCGCCCTGCAGGAGCGGCTCGGCCGCATGGGCATAGGCCAGACCGAGCTGATCGCCACCCCCAGCGCCGCCGGTGATGGCGAAGAGCAGGTGCTGCGCGCCGGTCCCTTCCGGGATTTCGCCAGCCTGGAAGCCACCCGGCGCAAACTGCAAACCCAGAGAATCATGGCCAATCCGGTGGCCGAGTAGCTTCCCCTGAACGCTCTCTGAACCAGTCGCCGACGGCATCGCAGTAAACTATGTCATCGCCTCGCCATTCGTCTTGCAGCAGATCTCCCGGGCCGGCAATGTCAGAGCCAAACGTCCGCGCCTGATTTTTCGCCCCAGCCTTAAAAATTCGCGCCGCCGCGACCTCCCTCACCTCACCTTTCCGGTTCTCGATGAAACGCTTCCTGCTTGCACTCGCCGCCGCCACGGTTCTGAACACCGCCCAGGCCGCCATTCCCGATCCGCCGGCGCTCCAGGCCGCCAGTTGGGCGCTGCTGGACTTCCAGTCCGGAGAGCTGCTCGCCCAGAGCAATTCCGACTCGCGCGTCGAGCCGGCCTCGATCACCAAGGTGCTGACCACCTATATCGTCTTCGACGAGATCAAGAAGGGCCGGATCAAGCTCGACGACATGGCCTTCATCAGCGAGAAGGCCTGGCGCCAGGGCATCGACTCCAGCGAGTCGCGCATGTTCCTCAATGTCGGCTCGCGGGTACGGGTGGAAGACCTGCTGCACGGCGTCATCACCCAGTCCGGCAACGATGCCTCGGTGGCTCTCGCCGAGCATGTCGCCGGCGGCGAAGGCGCCTTCGCCGACCTGATGAACCAGTACGCCGCCAAGCTCGGCATGAAGAACAGCCACTTCATGAACGCGCCGGGCATGCCCGACCCGGAGCACTACACCACCGCGCACGACGTGACCCTGCTCGGCCGCGCGCTGATCCATGACTTCCCCGACTACTACAAGTGGTTCTCGCTGCCCGACTTCACCTACAACGGCATCAAGCAGGGCAACCGCAACATTCTGTTGACCATGGACCGCAGCGTCGATGGCATCAAGACCGGCCATACCAATGCCGCTGGCTACTGCCTACTGTCCTCGGCCAGCCGCGACGGCCGTCGCCTGGTCGCCGCGGTAATGGGCACCGAGAGCCAGAAGTACCGCGCCGAAGCCAGCCTGGAGCTGCTCAACTGGGGCTTCCGCTTCTTCGAGAGCGTGAAGCTGCTGGGCGCCGATCAGCCTTCCGGCAGCGTGCGGGTCTGGAAGGGCCTGGTCAACGACGTGCAGGTCGGCACGCTGGAGCCGATCTACCTGTCGCTGCCACGTGGCGCCGCCGAGAAGGTCGAGGCCCAGCCGCAGGTCGATGGCACCCTGATCGCGCCGCTGAGCCAAGGCCAGCACATCGGCACCGTCAACATCTCGGTGGACGGCAAGCTGGTGAAGAGCCAGCCCCTGGTGGTGCTGCAGGCGGTGGCGGCCGGTAGCTGGTGGAAGCGGCTGATCGACACCATCCGCCTCTGGTTCGCTTAAGTTCCAGGCACTGCGTGGACCAGATCCGCGTCCGGCATCTCGGCAGCGTCGCCTACGAAGACAGCTTCGAGGCGATGCGCCGCTTCAACCAGGCGCGCGGGCCGGACACGCCGGACGAGATCTGGCTGCTGGAACATCCGCCGGTCTACACCCAGGGTCAGGCCGGCAAGCCCGAGCATCTGCTGATGCCGGGCGACATCCCGGTGGTACAGAGCGACCGCGGCGGCCAGGTGACCTATCACGGTCCCGGGCAATTGGTGGCCTATCCGCTGATCGACATCGTCCGCCGCGGCTACGGCGTACGCAGTCTGGTCAGCCGCATCGAGCAGGCGATGGTCGATACCCTGCTCGGCTATGGCATCGCCGCCTATGCCGACCGCGAAGCGCCGGGGGTTTATGTCGATGTCACCGGGCGACGGCACAAGATCGGCTCCCTGGGCCTGCGGGTCCGCCAGGGCCGCAGCATGCACGGCCTGTCACTGAACGTGGCAATGGATCTGGAGCCGTTCTCGCGCATCAATCCCTGCGGCTACAGCGGCCTGGCGATGACCCAGGTCGCCGACCTCGGCGGGCCTGCCACAGTGTCCGCGGTGGCCGATGACTTGGTAGCGCAACTGCTGAGGCAGTTGCAGCATCCTTCTCCTGTAAACCCAATCGTGGCCTAGCGAATCAAACCGCCCGGCAGCGTCGGCAGGCTGGGCATCGGCGGCATCAGTGGTTCCAGCGCGGGCTGCGCGGTCTGCGATTTGCCTTGCGGGCACTCAGGGGAGCGGGGCTGTCTCGACTGCTCACTGCGCTGGCAGTCGGCCAGGAACTCCGCCTGTTTTTCGCTGAGCGCGGGGCTGGTCCGAGGATCGGAGCCCTGCCGCTTTGGGGCACCAGTGGCGCAGGCACTCAGCAGCAACCCGGCGGTCAGCGGCAGCAACAGAACAGGGAACCGATGGCGCATGGCAGCATCCAATAAGGGGTGCAAGACGTAAGCACAATCACCAAAAGAATCAGGGGCCACCAGCCGAATCGAATACAATACCGCCCGGTAACATTTATGCCCCTGCAACTTCGCGACTTAACGTTACTCAAACGCTACTCAGGCCCATCAGTTGACGCTCTCCGCATGACCAATGACTCCAACAGCGCCCTGGTGCGCGTGCGGGGCCTCAAGTTCTCGCACGGCCCGCGCGTCATTTACGACGGCATTGATCTCGACATCCCGCGTGGCAAGGTCACCGCCATCCTCGGCCCCTCGGGCTCTGGCAAGACCACGCTGCTGCGCCTGATCGGCGGCCAATGGCGACCCAGCGCCGGGCAGATCCACTTCGACGGCACCGACGTCCACGCCATCTCGCGGTCGCAGTTGTTCGAACTGCGCAAGCGCATGGGCATGCTGTTCCAGAACGGCGCCCTGCTCACTGATCTCAGCGTGTTCGAGAACGTCGCCTTCCCGCTGCGCGAGCACACCGCGCTGCCGGAGGCGCTGATCCGCGATCTGGTGCTGCTCAAGCTCAATGCCGTGGGTCTGCGCGGCGCCCGCGACCTCTACCCCGAGCAACTATCCGGCGGCATGTCGCGGCGCGTGGCGCTGGCCCGCGCGGTGGTGCTCGACCCGCAATTGGTCATGTACGACGAACCCTTCACCGGCCAGGATCCGATCAGCATGGGCGTACTGATGCGCCTGATCCGCTCGCTCAACGACGCGCTGGGCCTGACCAGCATCGTGGTCAGCCACGACGTGCAGGAGGTGATGTCGATCGCCGACCAGGTCTACGTGATCGCCGGCGGCAAGGTGCTGGGCGTCGGTGAACCGGACACCGTGCGCCACTCCGAGTCTCCCTGGGTGCAGCAGTTCCTGCGTGGCGAGCCGGACGGCCCGGTGCCCTTTCACTACAAGGCGGCGCCCTACGCCGACGATCTGCTGGGAGCGGGCAAGTGAGCGTCATCAGCAGCTTCCTGCAAAGTCTGGGGCGAGCGCAGTTCTTCCTGTTCAGCCTGCTCCTGGCGGTGCCGCAAACCTTGCTGCGGCCGCGACTGCTGGCCCAGCAGATCTATTCGGTGGGCGTGCTCTCGCTGGTGATCGTGGTGCTGTCCGGCAGCTTCGTCGGCATGGTGCTGGCCTTGCAGTTCTATCACACGCTGCAGCTGTTCGGCTCGCCGGAATCGCTGGGTGTGGCGGTGGCCCTGGCAGTGGTGCGCGAATTCGGTCCGGTGGTCACCGCCCTGCTGTTCGCCGGCCGCGCCGGTTCGGCGCTGGCGGCGGAGATCGGCCTGATGAAGGCCACCGACCAGCTCTCCGGCATGGAGATGATGGCGGTGGACCCGATGCGCCGCGTGGTCGCGCCGCGCTTCCTGGCCGGCCTGATCTCGATGCCGCTGCTGGCCTTCATCTTCAGCATGATGGCGATCGGCGTCGCCGGCGGCCACGCCATCGGCGTCAGCCTGCTCGGCGTTGACGCCGGCAGCTACTGGGCCGGCATCCGCGAGTCGCTGGAATTCGAGGACATCCGCCAGGCCATGATCAAGAGCTTGGTGTTTGGCCTCGCCTGTTCCTGGATCGCGGTCTACCAGGGCTATCACGCCGAGCCGACCTCCGGTGGCGTGGCCCGCGCGACCACCAATACCGTGGTGATCTCCTCGTTGGCGGTGCTTGCACTCGACTTCGTGCTCACCGCGTTGATGCTTTAGACGTTTTCGACATTCACTTCGGATTCAGTACCTCCGTTTACAGGATTGATGCCATGCATTCCCGCGCTCTGGAAATCCTCGTCGGCTTTTTCGTTTGTCTCGGCGTCGCCGCCGTGCTGGTGCTTACCCTGCGGGTCGCCAGCCTCAAGGACGTCGGCGGCAGCGAGGGCAGCTATACCGTCACCGCCAAGTTCGAAAACATCGGCAAGCTTTCGCCCGGCAACGCCGTGAAGATCGCTGGCGTCACCGTCGGCCGGGTCAGCAAGATCAGCATCGACCCGAACAGCTTCGAAGCGGTAGTGAGCCTGGACATTAGCAAGTCCTACAGCAACATCCCCAAGGACTCCGGCGCCAAGATCCTGACCGCTGGCCTACTCGGCGAGCAGTACATCGGTCTGGAGCCGGGCGGCGACGAGAACTCCCTGCAGCAGGGCGACGACATCAAGCTCACCCAGTCGGCCCTGGTGCTGGAGAACCTGATCGGCCAGTTGGTAGCCTCGATGACTGAGAAGAAGGACGACAAGCTCGCCGAAGCCCTGGGCAAGCTCGCCGAGGCCGTAACCCCAACAACAAAGAAGCCCTAGGAGGTTTCCATGAAACGCTTACTGCTACCCCTGCTGTTGCTGCTCGGCCTGGGCGGTGTCCAAGCCGCGCCGTTGGCCCCGGATGCCGCCGTCAAGCAGGCCACCGACGAGATGCGCGACCTGATCCGCGCCAACCATCAGGCCTATTCGGCCGACAAGGCACGCTTCTACACGGTGGTCGATGAAAAGCTGGTGCCGCACTTCGACGTGCGCTACATCGCCCAGTTGGTGCTCGGCAAGAACTGGCGCGCCGCCAGCGAGGATCAGCGCACCCGCTTCGCCAACGCCTTCAAGAACTCGCTGATCCGCAGCTATGCCGACGCGCTTCTAGAAAACTATGACTCGGTGGAAGCGGAGTTTCAGCCGCTGCGCTTAGCCGCCGATGCCAACGACGCCACCGTGCGCGCCAAGCTGATCCGCAAGAGCGCGCCGCCGATGAACCTGGCTTTCGCCATGCGCCCTGGCAGCGACGGTGAATGGAAGATCTACGACGTGATCATCGAGAACCTTTCGCTGGTCACCAACTTCCGCAGCCAGTTCAACGCCGAGATCAAGAAGTCCGGCCTCGACGGCCTGATCCAGCGCGTCGAGAGTGGCAGCGACTACCTCAAGGAAAGCGCCAAGGGCGCCTGATGAGCACCTCGATGAGCAGTGTCCGCATCAGTGGTGAACTGACCATGCGCACGGTCCCGCAACGTCTGGCCGAGGCCGACACCTGGGCGCGCGCCGGCAGCCTGGACTTGTCCGGCGTGACCCAGACCGACAGCGCGGCGCTGAGCCTGCTGTTGGAGATCACCCGCCGGGCCCGCAGCGCCGGCCAGTCACCGCAAGTCACCGGCCTGCCCGCGCAACTGCTGGCGCTGGTACGCTTCTTTGAACTGCAGTCGGTACTCAACGTCACGGAG
Source organism: Nevskiaceae bacterium (assembly GCA_004297005.1). Taxonomy (GTDB): domain Bacteria; phylum Pseudomonadota; class Gammaproteobacteria; order Nevskiales; family Nevskiaceae; genus Stagnimonas. The sequence goes on along the minus strand of SCVA01000038.1, from coordinate 110,217 downwards.
TCCGCATGATCCTCCGCTACCTCTGCCTAGCCTTGGCGCTGTCCCTGGTCGCCTGCGCCCACACACCACCCGACGATCCGGCCGACCCGCTGGAGCCGTTCAACCGGGCGATGTTCCGCTTCAACCGTACCGCCGACCGCTACGTGCTGCGGCCGGTGGCGAAAGGGTACGGTGAGGTGATGCCCAGTCTTGCCCAACAGGGCGTCAGCAACTTCTTCAACAACCTCAAGGAGCCGCGCAACATCGTCAACGGCTTGCTGCAGGGCAAGCCGATGCAGGCCGCCTCCGATACGGGGCGTTTCCTGCTCAACTCCACCGCCGGCTTCGCCGGGCTGATGGACGTCGCCACCGACGCCGGCATGCCGCGCCACGACGAGGACTTCGGTCAGACCCTGGGCCGTTACGGCGTCGGCCCCGGCTGGTATCTGATGCTGCCCATCCTCGGCCCCACCACCAATCGCGACCTGCTCGGCCGTGGCGGCGATTACTACACCGGCACCAGCCCCTACATCGAGAGCGAAGTGAATCTGCCGATGAACGCGCTGGATTTGGTCGATACGCGCTCGCGTTACCTGAGCGCCGACTCGCTGATCGACAACGCCATCGACCCTTACATCTTCGTGCGCACCGCCTACCTGCAGCAGCGGCTGGGCAAGGTCTATGACGGCAATCCGCCGCGCGAGCTGATGTACGGCGACGACGAGTAGCCGGCCAACAACGCCAGCCGCCGATCTGCACGGGAGTGGTGGCTGGAGGATAATGCGCGCCGCGAACCCTCCCGCCGACGCTGACCAGCAGCCAGCCTGACGAGACCAACGCAGGGCCCTTGCGCGCCAGGGCCCGCTCCTTTGGCGCCGATTTTCCTGCCAGCACGATGCCCGTCTACCGCTCCAAGACCTCCACCGCCGGCCGCAACATGGCCGGTGCACGCTCGCTGTGGCGCGCCACCGGCATGAAGGACGAGGACTTCGCCAAGCCCATCATCGCGGTGGTCAATTCCTTCACCCAGTTCGTGCCCGGCCACGTGCACCTGAAGGATCTCGGCCAACTGGTCGCCCGCGAAATCGAGGCCGCCGGCGGCGTCGCGAAGGAGTTCAACACCATCGCAGTCGACGACGGCATCGCCATGGGCCACGACGGCATGCTCTATTCGCTACCGAGCCGCGACATCATTGCCGACTCGGTGGAGTACATGGTCAACGCGCACTGCGCCGACGCCATGGTCTGCATCTCCAACTGCGACAAGATCACGCCCGGCATGCTGATGGCCGCGATGCGGCTGAACATCCCGGTGATCTTCGTCTCCGGCGGCCCGATGGAGGCCGGCAAGACCCGCCTGGCCAATCCGGTCACCAAGCTGGTCGAGCTGAAGAAGCTGGACCTGATCGACGCGATGGTGATCGCCGCCGACAGCAAGTATTCCGACGAGGAAGTCGCCCAGGTGGAGCGTTCCGCCTGCCCCACCTGCGGCTCCTGCTCCGGCATGTTCACCGCCAACTCGATGAACTGCCTGACCGAGGCCCTGGGCCTGTCGCTGCCCGGCAATGGCACGGTGGTGGCGACCCACGCCGACCGCGAGCAACTGTTCAAGCGCGCTGGCCGGCGCATCGTCGAGCTGAGCCGTCAGTATTACGAACAAGACGATGCCCGCGTGCTGCCACGCGCGGTGGGCTTCAAGGCCTTCGAGAATGCGATGACGCTGGACATCGCCATGGGCGGCTCCACCAACACCATCCTGCATCTGCTGGCGGTGGCGCGCGAGGCGGAAATCGACTTCGGCATGGCCGACATTGACCGCCTGTCGCGCAGCGTGCCGCAGCTCTGCAAGGTGGCGCCCAACAGCGCCAAGTACCACATCGAGGACGTGCACCGCGCAGGCGGCATCATGGCGATCCTCGGCGAGCTCTCGCGCGGCGGAAAGCTGCACACCGACGTGCCCACCGTGCATACCGAGACGCTCGGTGAGGCGCTGGCGCAGTGGGACATCAGTCTGAGCCAGAACGAGTCGGTGCAAACCTTCTACCGCGCTGGCCCGGCAGGCATCCCGACCCAGGTCGCGTTCAGCCAGGACACGCGCTGGCCCAGCCTGGATCTCGACCGCGCCAACGGCTGCATCCGCTCCTGCGAACACGCCTACTCGCAGGAAGGTGGCCTTGCCGTGCTTACCGGCAACATCGCCGTCGATGGCTGCGTGGTGAAGACCGCCGGCGTCGACGACAGCATCCTGGTGTTCGAAGGCAGCGCCCACGTCACCGAGTCACAGGACGAGGCGGTGGAGAACATCCTCGCCGGCAAGGTGAAGGCCGGCGACGTGGTCATCGTGCGCTACGAGGGTCCCAAGGGGGGCCCCGGCATGCAGGAGATGCTCTACCCCACCAGCTACATCAAGTCCAAGGGTCTGGGCAAAGCCTGCGCACTGCTGACCGACGGCCGCTTCTCCGGCGGCACCTCCGGCCTGTCGATCGGCCACTGCTCGCCGGAAGCAGCCGCCGGCGGCGCCATCGGCCTGGTGCGCGACGGCGACCGCATCCGCATCGACATCCCGAAGCGTCGCATCGACGTGCTGGTCTCCGACGAGGAGCTGGCGCGCCGCCGCGCCGAGCAGGACGCCAAGGGCTGGAAGCCGGCCAAGCCGCGCCCGCGCAAGGTCTCGGCGGCGCTCAAGGCCTACGCGAAGCTGGTGATGTCCGCCGACAAGGGCGCAGTGCGCGACCTTTCGCAACTGGAAGACTGAGGCCGCACCCAGGCAGCCAATGAAAAGGCCGCCCGAGGGCGGCCTTTTTTGTTGCTGCGCGGCCTTACTTCACCCAGACGCGCGCGTTTTCAAACATGCGGAACCAAGGCGTCTTCTCGCCGTTCGACTTCGGCCACCAGCTACCGACGGTACCGGCAATCGTGCGTTCGGGATGCGGCATGAGGATGGTCACCCGGCCGTCGGCGTTGCAGATCGAGGTCACACCCTCGACGGCGCCGTTCGGGTTCGCCGGGTAGTGCGTGGCCACCGCGCCGGCATTGGTGATGAAGCGCATCGCCACCTGGCCGTTGGCCTTGAGCGCGACGAGGTCGGCCTCGCTGCGGAACTCCGGCCGGCCTTCGCCGTGGGCGATGGCGATGGGCAGCTTCGAACCTTCCATGCCGGCGAAGAACAGGCTCTTGGAGGGCAGCAGCTCGACCATGCCCCAGCGCGCCTCGAACTGCTGGCTGCGGTTGCGGCGGAACAGCGGCCAGTGCTCCGCCCCCGGCACAATGGACTGCAGCGCCGCCATCATCTGGCAGCCGTTGCAGACGCCCAGCGCAAAGCGCTCGGGATTGGCGAGAAAGGCCTGGAACTCCTCGCGCGCGCGCTCATTGAACAAAATGCTGCGCGCCCAACCCTGACCGGCGCCCAGCACATCGCCGTAGCTGAAGCCGCCGCAGGCCGCGAAGCCAGCGAAGTCGGCGAGCCGCACGCGGCCTTCGAGCACATCGGACATGTGCACATCCACGGCCTCGAAGCCGGCGGCGTGGAAGGCGTAGGCCATCTCGATGTGGCCGTTGACGCCCTGCTCGCGCAGGATCGCCACCTTCGGCCGCTTGCCCAGCACCGGCGCCAGCACGCGCGGCGATGGATCGAAACCCAGCCTGACCGACAGACCCGGATCGTGCGGCGCGCCGGTGGCGGCGAATTCCTCGCGCGCGCAGTCCGGGTGGTCGCGCAGCGCCGCCATCTTGTGGCTGGTCTCGGCCCAGGTCTTGTGCAGCGGCTCCAGGGTATCGGCGAACAGCTCGCGGCCGGCGTGCTTGAAGCGCACGTAATCCTCGGCGGTCGGCTCGCCGATCTGCGCCACCGTCAGGCCCACAGCCTCGGCCTCGGAAATCACCGCGGCAACATCGGCGGCGCGCAACTGCAGCACCATGCCCAGCTCTTCGTTGAACAGGGCGGCGACTGGATCGGCGCCCAGGGCCTCCAGCCGCACGGTGACTCCGCTACGGCCGGCCAGTGCCATCTCGACCACGGCTACGAACAGGCCGCCGTCGCTGCGGTCGTGGTAGGCCAGCACCCGGCCCTGCTGATTGAGCTTCTGCACCAGCGCAAAGGCGGCCTTGAGCTGCTCGGGCTGGTCGAGATCGGGAGCAACATCGCCCAACTGCTGGTAGACCTGCGCCAGGATGCTGCCGCCCAGGCGGTTCCGGCCGTTGCCGAGGTCGATCAGCAGCAGCGCAGTGGCCGGCTCGGCGGCGAGCTGCGGCGTCAACGAGCGGCGCACGTCGGCAACCGGCGCGAAGGCCGAGACGATCAGCGACAGCGGCGCGGTCTGGGTTTTGGCCTCGCCGTCCTGCTGCCACTGCGATTTCATCGACAGCGAGTCCTTGCCGACCGGGATGGCGATGCCCAGCTGCGGCGCCAACTCGGCGCCGACCGCCTTGACGGTGTCGAACAGGCGCGCGTCCTCATCGCCCTGGCCACAGGCCGCCATCCAGTTGGCGGAGAGGCGCACGTCCGACAGCTTGGCGATATTGGCGGCGGCGATGTTGGTGATCGCCTCGCCCACCGCCATGCGGCCGGAGGCGGGCGCGTCGAGCAGGGCCAGCACGGGGCGCTCGCCCATGCTCATGGCCTCACCGGTGGTGGCCTCAAAGCCGGAAGCGGTCACCGCGCAGTCGGCGACCGGCACCTGCCAGGGGCCGACCATCTGGTCGCGCACAGTGAGCCCGCCGACGGTGCGGTCACCGATGGTGATGAGGAAGGATTTGGAGGCGACGCTGGGGTGACGCAGCACCCGCTGCGCCGCCTCCTTGGCGTCGATGCCGGCGGTCGCCAGCGCCGGGAACCGCTGCGGCGCGCGCGTGCTGCTGCGGCGCATGCGCGGCGGCTTGCCGAGCAGCACCGGCATCGGCATGTGCACGGTATCGCTGCCCAGCAGCGGGTCTTCCACCCGCAGCAGGCGCTCGGCGGTGGCGGTGCCGACCACCGCCATCGGGCAGCGTTCGCGGGCGCACAGGGTTTTCAGCAGCGCCACCGACTCCGGCGCCACTGCCAGCACGTAGCGCTCCTGCGATTCGTTGCACCAGATTTCCATCGGCGACAGCGCCGGGTCGGCGGCCAGTACCTCGCGCAGCTGGAAATGGCCGCCGCGATCATCGGCATGCACCAGCTCCGGCAGGGCGTTGGAGATGCCGCCGGCGCCGACGTCGTGGATGGACAGGATGGGATTTTGCTCGCCCAGGGCCCAGCAGGCGTCGACCACTTCCTGGCAGCGACGCTCCAGCTCCGGATTGGCGCGCTGCACCGAGGCGAAGTCGAGATCGGCGGTCTGCGCGCCGGTCGCCATCGAGGAGCCGGCGGCGCCGCCGAGACCGATCAGCATCGCCGGGCCGCCGAGCACGATCAGCGCCGCGCCCTCGACCACCACCTTCTTCTGCACATGCTCGGCGCGGATGTTGCCGTAGCCGCCGGCAATCATGATCGGCTTGTGGAAGCCGCGCAGGCGCGAGCCTTCAGAACCACTGGCGCGGCCGTCCGGCGTCAGGGCTTCGTAAGTGCGGAAGTAGCCGGCCAGATTCGGGCGGCCGAACTCGTTGTTGTAGGCGGCGGCACCAATCGGCGCCTCCAGCATGATCTGAAGGGCGCTGGCCATGCGGCTCGGGTGGCCTAAGTCGGCCTCCCAGGGCTGGGTGAAACCTGGGATGCGCAGGTTGGACACCGAGAAGCCGCACAGGCCCGCCTTGGGACGACCGCCGAGGCCGGTGGCCGCCTCGTCGCGGATCTCGCCGCCGGCGCCGGTGGCGGCGCCCGGATGCGGGCTGATGCCGGTGGGGTGGTTGTGGGTCTCCACCTTCATCAGGATGTGCACCGGCTCCGCGTGCTCGCGGTAGTGGTGGTCGGCCTCGGGGAAGAAGCGCATGGCCTGATGGCCTTCGACCACCGCGCAGTTGTCGGAGTAGGCCGAGAGCACACCCTGCGGGCTGGCCTTGTAGCTCTCCTTGATCATCTGGAACAGCGACAGCGGGGCGGTCTCGCCGTCCACCGTGAACTCGGCGTTGAAGATCTTGTGCCGGCAGTGCTCGCTGTTGACCTGCGCGAACATCATCAGCTCGGCGTCGGTGAGGTTCTTGCCGGCCTTGCTGGCATAGTCGACGAGATAGGCGATCTCCTCGGCCGAGAGCGCCAAGCCCCAGTCCTTGTTGGCGGCTTCCAGCGCGGCCACGCCGCCACCGAGCACATCCACCGTGCGCAGCGGACGCGGCGTACCGACCGCAAACACGCTGGCCAGCTGCCCGGCCTCGCTCAGCACCGACTCCATCATCGGATCGTGCAGCTCGGCCAAGGCCGCCACCGGCAGGCTGGCGACACCGGACAGCAGCACCGCACGGCCCAGCTCGACGCGCTTGACGCCGGACAGGCCACAGACCTTGGCGATGTCGGTGGCCTTCGAGGACCAGGGCGAGAGGGTACCGACGCGCGGCACCACGTAGAGGGTGCCGTCGGCCGTCGGCAGCCGCTCCGGACCCTCGCCGAGCAGGCGCCGCAGCTCGGCCTCGCTGGCCTCGCCGTCAACCAGGAAGAAGTCCTGCACCACCAGGCCCTGTAGACCGGGGGCATGGGTCTGAAGCCGCTCCAGCAGGCGGGCCACGCGGAAATCGGAGAGGACGGTGGCGCTGGGGAGGATATGCAGGGACATGGTCGCGAGGCGGCCTACGGCGGGCAGACCGCGATTTTACCAAGTTGGGGCGCCCATCCCCCGGCACCGACGCCTCTCTCTGCGTCCCCTCCCCCGCCCGCGGGGGAGGGTCAGGGTGGGGGCGACTCGGCCACCGAGCCACTCCAGGCAGGCCGGGTCTACACTGCGAGTCACCGGGTCCGGACCTGCAAACAGCCTCAACCCCGGACCAACCAGCCAGAGAGCCAGAAAGGAACCCCCACATGAGTCTGCTGATCGCCGGTCTACTGCTATTCCTGGGCATCCACTCGGTGGCGATCTTCGCTCCCGGCCTGCGCGCCGGCGCTGTCGAGCGCTTGGGTCTCTGGCCCTGGAAGGGCGTCTACAGCCTCGTCGCCATCGCCGGCTTCGCGCTGCTCGTCATCGGCTACGGCCAGGCGCGGATGCAGGCGCCGATCTGGCTCTACCAGCCGCCGGCCGGCCTGCGGCATCTGTCCATGCTGCTGATGCTGCCGGTGTTCCCCCTGCTGCTCGCCGCCTACCTGCCCGGCCGGATCCAGCGCGCCGCCAAGCACCCGATGCTGGTCGCCACCAAGCTCTGGGCGCTGGCGCACCTGCTCGTCAACGGCGGCCTGCACGACGTGCTGCTGTTCGGTGGCTTTCTCGCCTGGGCGGTCGCCGACCGCATTTCGGTGAAGCGCCGCGCCAACGTGGTGCCACCACCGGGCGCGCCCGCCACCGCCTGGAACGATGCGATTGCCGTCGTCGCTGGCCTCGCGCTCTACGCTGGCTTTGTCGTCTGGCTGCACCGGGCGCTGATCGGGGTGTCGCCGATTGGTGGCTAGGCCCGATATGCCAAACCATTTCTCGCATCCCGACTTTAGTCGTCATGGTTTTGAGGAAATACCACTAAACAGAGATGTGTACTTAATGGAGGAACGTTGGCTCGCGGACTACGAGACAGCGCTCGTCAATATGTTTAATGGAGCCGAATACGTTGCTGTCGGTCTAGTTAGCTGTGCCGCTGTCCGCCGAATCGGCGAACAATCCCTCGAAATATCTTGGTACCCGAACGTCTACGACCGTTTTCACGAAGTCACGGTTGTGCTCCCCCGCACCTCTTTCGTAGTGTGTGTTGAGTGCCCAAATTACGACGAAAAACCGCACATCTTCGTGACAAGCACTTGGTTGAACAATTTGTATCTACGGCCCTACTCCGCCTTCGCCTTGATCGATGCCATTGGGGTCAAAGATGCAATAGCCAAAGGCCAACTGACAGCGGATCGACTAAGGCTACTTAGAAGTCGAATTGACGAAATAGCTGCTGAAACAAAAAACGTTTTGTTCGTGAGCTTTGCCGACAATCTGCTGCTCAAAAGCAACTGGTTCGTAGGATCGAAGGACAGTGGGACAGAAAACACCTACGGTCCGGAATTGCTAGTTCGCCTAATACCCCAAATTGCCACCGCCTTCCGCGATATTCTCTCCCTGGAAATCTATGCGGCCATTACTCAAGGCGTGAACGAATACGTAGATCATTCAACACACCACCTATCTGCTTCCGGCAATCACATCTCACTCAACAGTCTGGGGCAACCGTTTGCCCAACTTCTGGCAATTGATGAGGCCGCAAGGAAAGCAATCAAATCGGAGACGCATCGTCCTGCGCAGCTCTACTTGGATGAGCGGTTCTATCACTCACTGCGTTTCCGGTTTTCTTTTGATAAGCAGGCGCAGCCACGGGCTTCGTACAAGGCACCTATGTCGCAAGCTGCGCGTTCTTATTTCCACCTAGATTGCGACACGGTGCTGTCGAATCTAGAACCGATAAATAGTCCCGACCAATCCAGACCGACTTAGCGGTGCCCGGACTTCATCCAAGCTGCACAGTTAACGCTCAGCCTCGTCGCAAGAACGCATCCGTAAACTCATCCGCCGGAAACAAGCACTCCACCCGCAGATTGTCCGCCGTGAGGTCCAGCGGTGTGCCGAAGCTGCACAGCATGGTGATGAAGCTCAGGCTGACCTCGCCCAGGCCCAGGCGGGTGGGCAGCACCGGCGCCAGCGGGGTCCACAGCTCGGCCAGGCGCCAGCGCGGCGGGATGCCGGGATAGGCCAGCACCGTCTCCAGCACCTCGGCCGCCGCCGGGCTCTCGCGGGCCTCGCGGATGGCGCGGGTGATCAGGCCCGGGCCCAGCTCGTCGAGGTTCTTGATGAAGGGGCGCAGGCCTTCGGGGTGAAAGGTCAGCTTCATGAGATTGGGCGGCGCCTCGCCACAAACCCGCCGCCACAGCGCCGCCACGTCGCCGCCGGGGGCGATCAACGTCAGCAAGCGCTGGGTGGCGGCATTGGCCTGTAGCACGTTCCAGCCGGCATCCACCACCGCCGCGGGATAGGGCTCCTGTTGCTTGAGCAGCAGGGTGAGCGCCTGCCGCACCGGCGCCATGTCCGGACTGTGCAGCGGGCGCTCGGCGAACAGCGGCGCGAAGCCGGCGGCGATCAGCCAGCGATTCCGCTCGCGCAACGGCAGCGCCAAGGCCTCCGCCAGTTGCAGCACCATCGCCCGGCTCGGCCTGGCCTTGGCGGATTCGAGAAAGCTGAGATGCCGCTGCGACAGGCCGGCATCGCCAGCCAGGGCCATCTGGCTATAGCCCTGCCCGCGCCGCCGCTCGCGCAGCAGGCCGGCGAAGTCGGCGGCGGGGTGAGCATGGGCGGCGGCGTCGACAGCAGTGGCGGCGGACTTGTTCATGGCGGCGATTCTGCGCCCGCACCGTCGCCGCCGGTATTACCTCGTGGGTCATCAAACCTCATTACCTGCCGGGTCGTTGAGCCGGGCGCGGTGCGGGCGGAGTCTGGCCGGGCAAACCCCAAACCCCGAAGGAGATTCGCCATGTCCCTGCCCCGCCCGCTGGTTCTCTTGCTCCTGCTGCCCTTCACCGCCTACTCGCTGTGGGTGCTTCAGACCGTCGGCTACCTCGGTCTGCTGAAAGCCCATATGCACCCCGCCGGCATCCAGGTGTTCACCGATCTGGTGCTGATGGGCGTGCTGGTGATGGTCTGGATGTGGCGCGATGCCCAGGCCAGCGGTCGCACCGTCTGGCCCTATCTGCTCATGACCCTGACGCTGGGCTCGATCGGCGCCCTGCTCTACCTGCTGCTGGCCCCGACTACCAGCAGCCGCCCGGCCAGCCGCGCGCCGGTGCACGGATGAGCCGGGCCGAGTTGGCGCTTGCCACCGCCCTGCTGCTGGCTGGGCTGCTCAACGCCCTGCCGGCGCTGGGCCTGCTCGGTCAAACGCAACTGCGGGCGCTGTACGGGCTGGAGGTGACCGACCCCAGCCTGCGCATCCTGCTGCGCCATCGCGCCCTGCTGTTCGGTCTGCTCGGCGGCGCAATGATCGCCGCCGCCTTTGTGCCGGCCTGGCGTGCGCCGCTGGCCGGCGCGGGGCTGTTGAGCATGCTGGGCTATGTGCTTATCGCCGGGCTGGAGGGCGGCGGCAACGCGGCCCTGCTCCGGGTGGTCTGGGCCGATGGTGTCGCCAGCCTGGTTCTAGGAGCTACGCTGATCTGGAACGGGCTCTAGGCCTTCAGACGATCTCGCGCCAGGACAGGCCCAGTTGCTGATCGGCGCACAAGCACCAGGCGGGATCGTCTTCCAGGGCCTCGCAGATGGTGGCGCGTGCCAGCTCCGGCAGATTGTTCTTCTCGGACAAATGGGTGAGCACCAGATGCTGCAGGCGCTCACGCTCGATACCGCGCACCAGCGAGGCCGCCTGGGCGTTGGAGAGATGACCGAGGTTGCCGCCTACCCGCTGCTTCAGGCGCGGCGGATAGGGTCCGTTGGCGAGCATCTCAGGATCGTGATTGGTTTCCAGCAGCAGCGCGTCGCAGTCGCGCAGCACGTAGCGCACATGCGAGGTGATCGAGCCCAGATCGGAGACCACGCCCAGCTTGCGGCCGCCGTGCTCGAAGGCGAAGTGGCAGGGCTCGCGGGCGTCATGCGGCACCGGGAACGGCCGTATGGTCAGCGCGCCGATGTGAAAGGCCTCGTGCGGGCTGATGTAGCTGGCCTCGGGCACGTCCTTGTCGGTCCAGGCGGCATAGGTGCCACGGCTCAGGTAGACGGGCAGGTCGTAAGCGCGGGCCAGGCGGGCGACGCCGCCCAGGTGGTCGCCGTGCTCGTGGGTGACCAGGATGGCGTCGAGGCTGGCGACATCGAAGCCCAGGCGCGCGCAGCGGCTTTCGACTTCGCGCACCGCAAAGCCGCAATCGACCAGCACGCGGACACCGCCGGCTTCCACCAGCGTCGCATTGCCCTTGCTGCCGGAGCCCAGCATGGCAAAGCGGATCATGCCTTGCCGTCCCTGGCGCAACCGCAGTGCTGGATTACCCCCCAAACCAGCCAGGGCTGCGGACAGCGCATCAGTTCTTGCCGGCCGGGGTGAACATGGGGAAGGGCATCACCTTGCCGGACTCGCCACCGGCGGAGATGCGCGGCGTGTTCATCTTGCTCACCTCGTCGATGCGGACGATGGCATGCACCGGGATGTAGGTGCGCTCGACGTTCTCGAACTCGGACTTGAGCTTTTCCTCGCCGGGGTCGGCGATGATGCTGCTGCGCTCGCCGAACACCAGCTTCTCGACCTCGATGAAGCCCAGCAGTCCACCATGGCTGATGGCGCGGGCATAGATCTCCCAGATCTGGTCCTGATGGCGGAACGTCACTCGATACAGATTCTTGGCCTGGCTCATGGCTTGCAGTTTATCGCGCCAGCCCCCGCAGCAGTGCCGCCCACACAGCAACTCAAGTCGTCGGTGGTTCTGCCGCTAAGGGGGAGTTACCGCCGAGACCCCCATGCGCGATACCCGCACCTCCGAATTGGTCGAATCCATCGTCCAGATCAGCCGTCAAAAAAATGGCGACGATCTACGTCTGAGCCTGCTCAAGACCGTGATGGAGGCGCTGGACGCCAATACCACCCGCTTCCTGCGCCATGTCCGCGCTCGGGGCGGCCAGGTCTGGGTGGAAGACTTCCAGGCCCTGCGCTCGCCCAGCAGCCTCAACGGCTACGAGCTGAAGCTGTTCTCCAGCGCCACCGTGGAACTCAGCGAGCCGATGCGTCACTGCGTGGAAACCACCCTGCCGCTGCAATCGGCCGGCGCCGACGGCAGCCCGCTGTACATCCATCCGGTCATGGATGGCGGTGTGGTGCATGAACTGATCGTGGTCGAGGTAGCGCGCCACAACGACAACGATTTCCGTCTGACCAAGGCGATCGTGCAGCTCTACCAGAACTATCTCGATCTGGTCCGCGCCACCGAACGCGACACCCTCACCGGCCTGCTCAACCGCCGCTCGCTGGAAACCAGCGTCAGCCGCCTGATGTACAGCGCCGCCCGCCATTCCAGCCGCCGTGGCCCGGAGGGCCAGCGACCGCCGCAGCATGGAGGACGCTACTGGCTGGCGGTGATCGACATCGACCATTTCAAGCGGGTCAACGACAGCTTCGGGCACCTGTTCGGCGACGAGGTGCTGCTGCTGGTGGCGCGGGTGATGCAGCAATGTTTCCGCACCGACGACCTTCTGTTCCGCTACGGCGGCGAGGAGTTCATCGTCATCCTCGAAGCCGAAACCCTGATCGAGGCGCAGGCCGCGCTGGAGCGCTACCGGCGCCAGGTGTCGTCCTACCGCTTCCCGCAGTTGGAGCAGGTCACCGTCAGCATCGGCTTTGTCGAGCTCAAGCCGGAGGTGCTGATGAGCGACGCGGTGGGTCACGCCGACCAGGCGCTCTACCACGCCAAGGCTCACGGCCGGAACCAGGTCTGCGACTACGCGCAACTGGTGAAGCAGCACGAGGCGCCCACCGCCCTGCTCAACTCGGCGGCGGAGTTGTTCTGAGCCCCGGCCCGGCCTAGTTCTCCAGGCTACCGAGGAACAAGGCGTAGGCCGGATTCGCGCTTTCGTCCCAGTACGGATAGCCCAAGCCGGACAGCGCCTCGCGGCACTCCCGCGCCTGCCCGCGCGGCACCTGCAGGCCAACCAGCACCCGCCCATAGGCGGCGCCGTGGTTGCGGTAGTGGAACAGCGAGATGTTGAAGCGGGTGCCGATGGCGTTGAGGAAATCCAGGCAGGCGCCCGGCCGTTCGGGGAACTCGAAGCGGAACAGTTGCTCGTCCAGCAAGCCAGGCGCGCGGCCGCCGACCATGTAGCGGACATGGGTCTTGGCCATCTCGTCCTCGCTCAGGTCCACTACCGGGTAGTCCAGTGCGCGCAACTGCGCGACCAGCTCGGCGGTCTCGGCGTCGCTGGCCACCTTGAAGCCGACGAACACATGCGCTTCCTTGGATCCGGCGTAGCGGTAGTTGAACTCGGTGACCACACGGCGGCCGAGCTGCTTCAGGAAGCGGCGGAAGCTGCCAGCCTGCTCGGGAATGGTCACCGCCAGGATCGCCTCGCTGTGATCGCCCAGTTCGGCGCGCTCGGCGACGTGGCGCAGGCGGTCGAAGTTCATGTTGGCGCCGGACACCACCGCCGCCAGATTCAAGCCGCTGAGCCCGTGCTGCGCCACCCACTTCTTGAGGCCGGCCACGCCCAGGGCACCGGCCGGCTCGCAGATCGTGCGGTTCTCGTTGAAGCCATCGCGGATCGCGGCGCAGATTTCATCGACATCCACCCGCACCACCTCGTCGACCAGATGCCGGGCCACGCGCCAGGTCTCGGCGCCGACCTGCTTCACCGCCACGCCGTCGGCGAACAGGCCGACCTGCTTCAGTTCCACCCGCCGGCCGGCCTCGTGGGCGCGGGCGAAGCAGTCGGAATCCTCCGGCTCCACCGCGATCACCCGGGTCTTCGGGCTTTCCGACTTGATCCAGGCGGCGACGCCGGCCAGCAGGCCGCCACCACCCACCGGCACAAAGATCGCGTCCAGCGGGGTCTCGCCGAGCTGCTCCAGCACCTCCTTGGCGATGGTGCCCTGGCCAGCAATCACGTCCGGATCGTCGTAGGGGTGGACCATGGTCAGGCCGCGCTCGGCGATCAGTTGCTGGGCGTGCTCGAGCGCGTCGTCGTAGGCATCGCCGTGCAGCACCACCTTGCCGCCCAGGGCACGGACCGAATCGACCTTGATCGCCGGCGTGGTGCGCGGCATGCAGATCAGCGCCGGGATGCCCAGACGCTTGCCGGCCAGGGCCACGCCCTGTGCGTGATTGCCGGCGCTGGCGGTGACCACGCCGCGGGCGCGCTGCTCGTCGGTGAGCCGGACGATCTTGTTGTAGGCGCCACGCAGCTTGAAGGAATACACCGGCTGCAAGTCTTCCCGCTTGAGCAGCACGCGGTTGCCCAGCCGGGCCGAGAGCTTCCTGGCCTCTTCCAGCGGCGTCACCTTGGCGACGTCATAGACCCGGGCCGCCTCGATGCGGGCGCGGTAGTCGGCCAGCAGCTTGGTGGTGGCGGCGTCGAAACGGCTTAGGGGGGCTTTCAGCTTCACGCGTGCGGGTCCTGTGGCGGCAAGTACCGAGGTCAGTCTGGCTTCGGGGGTCGCGTATGATACGCGGCGCTTTCCGGACCGCCCCCGAGCCTGCCCCGCACCCGAACGTGACCCAGCCTGCTTCCTCCACCGCCCGCGTCGCCTTCATCGGCGGCGGCAACATGGCGGCCGCCCTGATCGGCGGCCTGCTGAAGACCGGCTGGCCGGCGACGCACATCGCGGTGGCCGAGCCCTTGGCGGCGCGCGCCGACTGGCTGCGCCAGCAGTTCGGGGTACGGGTGGCGGCGAGCGCCGCCGAAGTCGGCGCCGACGCCGACGCCCTGGTGCTGGCAGTGAAGCCGCAGCAGATGCGCGAGGCGCTTTCCGGCATCACCACCCAACCCGGCGCACTGGCGCTGTCGATCGCCGCCGGCGTGCGCCTGGCCACCTTGCAGCGCCTGCTCGGGCCGCAGCTCAGCTATGTGCGCACCATGCCGAATACACCGGCGCTGTTCGGCGCCGGCATCACCGGTCTATACGCGCCGCCAGCCACCCCGACCGCCGCCCGCGAGCTGGCGCAGACCCTGCTGGCCGCCGCCGGCGCCTGCGTGTGGGTGGAGCGTGAGGAGGAACTGGACGCGGTCACGGCCTTGTCCGGCTCCGGGCCGGCCTATTTCTTCCTGCTGGTCGAGGCCCTGCGCGAGGCCGGCAGCGCCCTGGGCCTGAAGCCCGAGGTCGCCGCCCAGCTCGCCGCGCAGACTTGCGTCGGCGCTGCCCGCATGGTCGCCGAGGCCGGCCAAGACGTCAGCACCCTGCGCGCCAACGTCACCAGCAAGGGCGGCACCACCGAGGCGGCGGTGCAGCACCTTGAATCCGCCGGGTTGCGCGCCATCTTCGCCGAGGCGCTGGCGCGCGCCGACGCCCGCGCCAAGCAGTTGGGCGATGCCCTCGACCTCGCTCCCTAGAGCCTGAAACCGAACCATGGGCCCGAACTCTTCCAACGCGCTGTTCTTCCTGGTCACCACCCTGTTCGACCTGTACCTGGGTGCCCTGCTGCTGCGGGTGATCCTGCAGTGGGTGCGCGCGGACTTCTACAACCCGCTGTCGCAGATCATCTGGAAGCTCACCAACCCGCCGGTGCTGCCGCTGCGCAACCTGATCCCGCGCTGGAAGAAGCTCGACACCGCCGCGCTGGCGGTACTGCTGGTGGTGGCCGTGCTCTACATGCTGCTGATCGGCTGGATGTTCGGCCTCGGCATCGGCGGCGCCAGCCTGGTCTGGTACGCCCTGCTCAAGTGCCTGGTGCTGACCATCAACCTCTACACCCTGAGCCTGTTCGTGCAGGCCATCCTGTCCTGGCTTGGCCCCGGCGTGAACAACCCGGCGGCCAACGTCCTGTGGAGCATGAACGAGCCACTGCTGCGGCCGGTGCGCCGTTTCATCCCCTCGATCTCCGGCCTCGACCTGTCACCGCTGGTGGTGATGCTGGCTTTGCAGGTGCTGAATCGGCTGATCCCGCTGCCCCTGATCCTGCGGTGACCAACCAGACCGGCAGCGTCGGCGTCGTCACGCCGCAACGTTTCGTCTTCGAGCAGTCGCTGCAGCTCGACTGCGGCCGCAGCCTGCCGCACTACGAGCTGATGGTGGAGACCTACGGCCGGCTCAATGCCAAGGCCAGTAACGCAGTGCTCATCTGTCACGCGTTGTCCGGCGACCACCACGCCGCCGGCCTGCACGCGCCGGACGACAAGAAGCCCGGCTGGTGGGACAACTGCATCGGCCCCGGCAAGCCGATCGACACCGACCGCTTCTTCGTCGTCGCGCTCAACAACCTGGGCGGCTGCAAGGGCTCCACCGGCCCCACCAGCCTCAACCCGGAAACCGGCCTACCCTACGGGCCGGACTTTCCCCTGCTGACGGTCAGCGACTGGGTGCGCTCGCAGGCGCGCCTGGCCGACCGCCTGGGTATCCGCCAGTGGGCGGCGGTGATCGGCGGCTCGCTGGGCGGCATGCAGGTGCAGCAATGGAGCATCGAGTTTCCGCAGCGGGTGCGGCACGCGGTGGTGATCGCCTCGGCGCCGGAGCTGTCGGCGCAGAACATCGCCTTCAACGAGATCGCCCGCCAGGCCATCCTCAGCGATCCCGACTTCCACGGTGGCCACTACGCCGCCAAGGGCGCGGTGCCTTCACGCGGCCTGAAGCTGGCGCGCATGCTCGGCCACATCACCTATCTTTCCGACGAAGCGATGCGCGCCAAGTTCGGCGCCGAGCTGAAGTCGGCGCTGCCGGCCTTCAACTTCGATGTCGAATTCGAGGTGGAAAGCTATCTGCGCCACCAGGGCCAGAGCTTCGTCGACCGCTTCGATGCCAACACCTATCTGTTGATGACCAAGGCGCTGGACTACTTCGACCCTGCGCGCGACGCGGGCGGCTCGTTGCTGGCCGCCTATCGCAAAGCCAGCGCCCGCTTCCTGGTGATCGCCTTCTCCAGCGACTGGCGCTTTTCGCCGGCCCGCTCGCGCGAGATCGTCCGCGCCCTGGTCGCCGCTGGCCGCGAGGTCAGCTATGCGCTGATCGACTCGCAACTGGGGCATGACGACTTCCTGATGCCGATTCCGCAGTACCACGGCGTGTTGCGGGCCTATCTGCAGCGGGCTGCTGAGGAGGTGGCATGAGCACCCTTTCCCCGCTGCGCGCCGATCTCGCCGCGCTGAGCCCCTGGATTCCCGAAGGCAGTCGCATCCTCGACCTCGGCTGCGGCGACGGCACCCTGCTTGCCCATCTGGCCGCCACTCACAAGGTGCGCGGCTATGGCCTGGAGATCGACCCGGACAATGTCCGCGCCGCGGTGGCGCGCGGCATCAATGTCATCCAGGCGGACCTGGACGAAGGGCTTTCCGACTTCGCCGACGGCGCCTTCGACGTGGTGGTGATGAGCCAAGCCTTGCAGGCCCTGCAGCGACCGGATGCGGTGCTGGCGGAAATGCTGCGGGTGGGCCGCACCGCCATCGTCACTTTTCCCAATTTCGGGCACTGGCGGGTGCGCGCGGCGCTGCTGGCCGGGCGCATGCCAGTGACGCCCTCGCTGCCGGCTCGCTGGTTCGATACTCCCAACATCCACCTGTGCACGGTGGCCGATTTCGAGGTCCTGTGCCAGGAGCGCGGCTGGAAGGTTTCGCGCCGCGCACTGCTCGACCGCCGCCATCGCGGCGGGCTGGCCATCCGCCTGCTGCCAAACCTGTTCTGCGAGCAGGCGCTCTACGAACTGCGCGCTGGCTGAGTCCGCTCAACCAGCGCGCTGTCAGCAAATGGCTGCTTAGAAGCCCAGTGCCAGACGCAGGCTGTAGGCGTTGCTGTCGCCGCTGCGGCTGTACTCCGGCGTCAACTGCAGAAAGCCCAGCGCCACCCGCAGACCGGCGAAGAACTTGGCTTGGTTGACCTCTTCCTCGCTCAGGCCCAGGCCGCTGCCCGGGGTGACCGTGCCCCAGACGTAGCCGGCGCCGGCATAGGGAGTGAGAAAGGCAAAGCCCTTGGAGATGGACACGTCCACCGCCTTGGAGTCGAAGCTCAGATCGTCCTCGCCGCTCAGCTTGCTGTAGCTGGCGCGCAAGGCCACCGCCGGAGTGGCGATGCCGCCCGGCAGCACCGCCCAGCGGATCTCGCCGCCGAACAGCTTGGCGTCGGTACTCGGCACCTGCGAGTAGTAGGCACCGATGTCGATATCGAAAGGCAGCCCCTTGGTGGCGCTGACGCCGACCATGCCGATGGCCTCGACTTCTTCGCCGGTGAGTCGCTGCCAGGCGCCCTTGTCCTGCACCGGCGCGTAGGTGGCGAAGGCGCCGAGGCTGAAGCCGGTGAGACCGCCGGCCTCGGCGGGATTCAGTGCCTTGTAGTCCAGCGTCGAGACGATGTCCTTGGCGGCGCTGCGAAAATCGGCCTGGCTACCGCCGGGCAGCAGGTCGAAGTCGGAGGCGCCAGCGGCACCGGCTAGCAAGCTCAGGGACAGGGCAGCGAATGCGCGCATCGAAATCTCCAGGTTTTTTTGTTTGGTGATGGGTGCGAAACCCAGGACGAGGATAACAGCGACACGTGCTCAGGCGCGCGCGCCGAACACCGCGTCGAGCAGTCCGCCGAAAGCCTCTTGCACCTCGTTCAGACGGCCGTGAAAGAAATGGCCACAACCATCGACGCTGATCAGCTCCGGCATCGGGCTGTACTGCTGCAACTCAGCGAGCGTGGTCTGGTAGGACACCACCTCGTCATCGCGCGAATGCAGCACCCGCCAGGGGCAGTGCGGATGTGGCGGCGCCTGGTAGCCCAGGTACTTGCCCAAAGGCGGCGCCACGCTCATCAGCGCCGCGGGCTGCACGCGGCTGGCAGCCTTCAAGGCGATGTAGGAGCCAAAGGAAAAACCCGCGAGCACCAGTGGCGCGCCGGTCGGCAGCCGCTCTCGCAGCCATTCGGAAAGCAGCACGGCATCCTCGGTCTCGCCGGCGCCGTTGTCGTGCAGGCCCTCGCTCTTGCCGACGCCGCGAAAATTGAAGCGCAGCGCCGCAAAGCCGGCCTTGAGCGCGGTAGCGGCAAGGGCGTAGGTCACCTTGTTGCTAAGCGCGCCGCCGTAAAGCGGATGCGGGTGGCAGATCAGCACGCCGCCGCGCACTGGCGGCGCGGGCGCGGCGAACAGAACCTCGATGCGCCCGGCGGCGCCGCGTACCAGACCGGCGCGGCTCTGGCCCGGAGCCGGCAGGGGTTGATCGAGTTCGTTGGAATCGGACATGGCAGGCCGTTGTTCGAGGTTGGGAATCGTTAGTCTGAAGAGCTTGCGGGCGCAGGACAAAAAGCGCTGGACGGCGGCTTGCCAGTGCCAGAGCCCGAATCTATAGTCAGAAGCGCCGTGGCCGCACGGCACAATCTTAGTGATTACAAACCATTGGCGGCCTCAAGGAGATCTCATGCGGAAGACTGTCCAAACCCTCGCTTTGCTCGCCAGCGGTGTCGGCGTGGTGTTCGCCGCCGCACCGCGCGGAGAAGCGCCGGAAGCGCGGGCCTATTTGTCGATTGGCTATGGACAGGCGAAACAGGTGCCCAGCCAGTTCTTCTACGGCCTGCGTCTGGATCACGACAGCCGCTCGGAACTGCGCGGCGCCGCCCCCATAGCGCAACTGTCCTTTGACCGCGATGGCTTCGAGAGCGCGCGTCTCAACGGCCTGCCGTTCACCCGCCGCCTGAGCGCCAACCAGGACGAGGGCAGCGGTGGTAGCGAGGGCGGGATGTTCAGCAATTACTCGGCGCTGGACTGGACCCTGCTGGCGGTCGGCGCGGTTGGCATCGGCTTTGCGGTCTCGCAGGTCGCCGACTCCGAGGACACGCCCGACCCGGCGCCGGGCAGTTCTTCCGGCGGCAGCTCGGCGGGTGGCTCCAGCGGCGGCAGCAGTTCCAGTGGCGGTAGCGGTTCCAGCGGCGGCGGCCTGCTCGGCGGTTATGCCGATCCGCACGCGGCTGGTGATGACCGCCGCAGCGCCGAATACGCCGACTGGCTTGATGGCGGCACCGGCCAGATGGGCGACCTGGCCCCGCGCTGAGCCGATTTTTGCTTGAATGCAGGGGAGCCATCCGGCTCCCCTTTTTATTGCCGTTCCGCTTCTTGCCATGAGTCTCGACAGCCTCGCCGTCCGCCATCCGCGGCTGCATGCCATCTTCGGCATCGACCTGCGCACGCTGGCCCTGTTCCGCGCCGCCCTGGCCTCGGTGCTGCTGTTCGACGTACTCCGGCATTACTGCGATCTCAGCAGCCTCTACAGCGACGCCGGGGTGATGCCACGTAGCTGGCTGGTGCAGTCCGACACGCCCTGGCACCTGTCGATCTACCTCATCAATGGCACGCCACTGATCACCGGCCTGCTGCTGGCAGTGCAGGCGCTGGCGGCGCTGGCGCTGCTGCTGGGCTGGCGCACGCGGCTGGCGACGGTGCTGAGCTTTTTGATGTGGGGCTGGCTAAGCAACCGCAATCCCCTGGTGCTGATCGGCGGCGACCTGTTGATGGCCTGCCTGCTGTTCTGGGCCTGCCTGCTGCCGGTGGGGGCGCGCTGGAGCGCCGATGCCGCACTGTCGCGCACGCCGCCACCGGAAGGCCCGCGCCACCTGTCCTGGGCCAGCGCCGGCCTGCTGCTGCAGGTGATGTCGGTGTACTTCTACAGCGCCATCTTGAAGAGCGGGCCGGAGTGGCTGCCCGACTACACGGCGGTCTACTACGCGCTGAGCCTGGATCGCTACGCCACGCCGCTGGGCCAGTGGCTGCTCCACTTCCCGAGCCTGATGCAGGGACTCACCGCCTACGTCTGGTGGCTGGAGCTGCTCGGCCCGCCGGCGATCCTGCTCGCACCGCTGCTGCCCGGCCGCCTCGGCACCGTCCTGCGCGCCTTGCTGATGCTGGCCTTCATGAGCCTGCATGTCGGCTTCCTGCTGTGTCTGGAGCTGGGGCATTTCCCCTTCGTGAGCCTGAGCTCGCTCACCGTCTTTCTGGGCGCCTGGTTCTGGGACTGGCGCGCGCGTCGACCGCGCGCGCAGCAGCGGCTGGCGATCTACTACGACCAGGACTGCGGCTTCTGCCGCAAGACCAGCCAGCTGTTCCGGGTGTTCCTCGGCCTGCAGCAGGCCAGCATCCAGCCGGCACAGCCGCATCCGCGTGCCCGCGCGCTGCTGGAAGCCAACTGGTCCTGGGTGGTGATCGACCAGGACGACCGCGCCTACCTGAAGTGGCAGGCCTACCTGCGCCTGCTGCAGGCTTCGCCGCTGTTCGGCTGGCTGTACCGGCCGCTGTCAGCGCCGGCACTGGCCGGCGCTGGCGAGCGCGCCTACGACTTCGTCGGCCGCCACCGCGATGCCTTCGCCAAGCTCAGCGCGCCGCTGCTGGCCGAGCGCGAGACCCGCTTTGAGACCGGGCCGGGCGGGCAAAGACTGGCGGCGCTGGCCCTGGTGCTGGTCGCGGCCTGGAACCTGAGCACCATCCAGGTGTTGCCGGCTGGCGTGCAGGAAGGCCTGCGGCCGCTGTTCCAGCTCAGCCGGCTGGAACAGTTCTGGAACATGTTCGCGCCCTACCCGCTCAAGGACGACGGCTGGATGGTGGTCGATGGTCTGCTCGCCAATGGTGACAACGTCGATGTGCTGCATCCCGGACAGGCGCCCGATTACGACAAGCCCGAGCAGCTCTCGCAGAGCCACCGCAACATCCGCTGGCACACCTACCTGGGCCGCCTGGCCGAGAAGGACTACGCGCGCCACCGCCTCTGGTTCGGCAAGTACCTGTGCCGGCAGTGGAACGCCGACAAACTGAGCGCCGACCGCGAGCACCGCCTGCTGCGCTTCAAGATCAACTACGTGTTCGAGGTGACTCCGCCGCCGGGCCAGCCACTGCGCACCGAGCAGCAGACCCTGTGGAGCCATGAGTGCTTCCCCTCGGGGGCCGACAGCGACAGCGAAGCCAAGACCCCATGATCGATATCGGCGCCAGCGAGCCGGGGGTTTCATGGACTGCCAGTGGCAGTCCATGCCCGGCGAAGTCGTTGGCCAGCAGGCGGGGAGCGACTCAATGTCGCTCCCCGATATGCCAACGACGGGGCTGGGGCTCCGCCCCTGAGATTGGCTCCGAATGATTGATATCGGAGCCAATCTCGCGCACGAAAGCTTCGCGCCGGACTACCCCGCCGTGCTCGAACGCGCCTGGGCGGCGGGCGTGGAGCACATCGTGCTGACCGGTTCCTGCCGTGAGTCCAACCAGCAGGTGGCGGCGCTGGCGGCGGCCGATCCGGCGCGGCTGTCCTGCACCGCCGGCCTGCATCCGCACCACGCCAGCGACTGGAGCATCGAAGACGCCGAGCTGATCCGCGAGCTGGCGACGCTGCCGCAGCTGGTGAGCCTGGGGGAATGCGGGCTGGACTACTACCGCGACCTCTCGCCCCGCGAAGTGCAGCGACGGGTGTTCGCGGCGCAACTGGAACTGGCCATCGCGCTGAACAAGCCGGTGTTCCTGCACCAGCGCGGCGCGCACGTCGATTTCCTGCCGATGCTGCGCGAATACCGGCCGCAGTTGGTGGATGCCTGCGTGCACTGCTTCACCGATACACGTGAGGCGATGGAGAGCTATGCCGAGCTGGACTGCTACATCGGCATCACCGGCTGGGCCTGCGACAAGAAGCGCGGCGCGCCGCTGCGCGAGGTGGTGCCACACATCCCGGCCGAGCGCCTGCTGATCGAAACCGACGCGCCCTATCTGCTGCCGCAGAACGTACCGCGCGGCCAGCGGCCGTCCAGCCTCCACAGTGACAAACCCGGCATCGACGGCCGCCGCAACGAACCGGCGTATCTGCCCTATGTGGCGCAGGCGCTGGCGGAGTTGCGAGGCGAGAGCCCGGACGCACTGGCGGCCAGCACCGGCGCCAACGCCCGACGCTTCTACCGGCTCTAGGGTCGGCTACAGGGCCTGGCGGTTGTAAGGCTCTGGCCCGTCGATAGACTGCCGGGCAACAACGGAACCCATTGTCATGTCCGACGAACGCAGCACCGCCGCGCACCTGCTGGCCCAGACCAAGGCTTTTCGCGACCTGTCCGCCGAGGTCATCGCCGCCTTCGCCGAGCGTTGCCGGACGCGGGTACTGCATACCGGCGAGACCCTGTTCCGTCAGGGCGACAGCGTCCAGGCCCTGCACGTGGTCGCGGTCGGCCGCCTGCGCGCCTATGCCGGCGTCGGAGAAGGCGAACAGGCGCTGGGCGAGATCGGCGCACTGGAGACCATCGGCGAGATCGTGATGCTGGCCGGCGAGCGCCATACCGCCACGGTGCGGGCGATGCGCGACAGCGCCGTGCTCAGCCTGGACCGCGAGGCGCTCATGGAACTGCTGCGCCAATATCCGGAAGCACTGCTGAAAATCTCCCAGGTGGTGATCGCGCGTCTGCTCGACCGTCTGCGCAACCCCGACCCGGGCCCGCCCGGGCCACGCACGCTCTGCCTGCTGCCGGCCACGCCGGGCGTCGATGTCCGCGCGCTGGGCGAGCAACTGCGGGCCTGCTACGGCCAGATCGGCCGGGTCTGTCTGATCGACGCCGCCGCAGTGGAGGCGGCCCTGGGCCCGGGCATGGCCCGCAGCCGCTTCGACGATGCCGCTAACAATGCCCGCCTGGTGCGCTGGCTGAGCGCGCAGGAGAGCGAGTACGCCTATCTGATCTACCTCGCCGACGACCAGCCCGGCCCCTGGTCGCGGCGCTGCATGCGCCAGGCCGACCGCATCCTGGTGGTGGCCAGCGAGGCCAGCGGCAGCGCGCGGCAGACGCCAATGCTGCGTCTGCTGGCGGAAACCGATGTCGAGGCGGTGGTCTCGGTCGCCCTGCAATGGCCATCGAGCACGCTGAGCGCCAGCGAACCGCTGGGCTGGTGCCAGGCGGCCGGCGCCGAGTCGCATTACTTCCTGCGCGACGCGCAGGACGTGCCGGCGCTGGCACGCAGCCTGATCGGCCAAGCGGTGGGCTTCGTGCTCGGCGGCGGTGGCGCGCGTGGTTTCGCCCACCTGGGCCTGCTGCGGGCGGCCCGCGAGCTGGGCATCCCCATCGACCTGATCGGTGGCACCAGCATGGGCGCCTTCATCGGCGCCCTGCACGCCGAGGGCCACACCGTGGAGGAGATCACCGAGCTGATGCGCGAAACCTTCGTGCACCGCAACTTCCTCAACGACTACATGCTGCCGCGGGTGGCACTGTTGCGTACCCGCAAGTTCCGCCAACGGCTGGGGACGATCTTCGGCGAGCGCCGGCTGGAGCATCTCGCCACGCCCTACTTCTGCGTCAGCACCAGCCTCACTCGCGGCGTCGCGGTGGTGCATGAGAGCGGCCAGCTGCGCGACTGGGTGGGCACCAGCATGGCGGTACCCGGCATCGCCCCACCGATGGTCTGGAACGAGGAGCTGCTGGCCGACGGCGCGGTCATCAACAGCCTGCCGGCCGATGTGATGCGCCAGTTCGGCCGGGGCGCGGTGATCGCCTGCGATGTCAGCAGCGACACCGCGTTGCGTGCCGAAGGCGTATCGGGCCCGGACTTCGACGCCCTGTTCCATTGGACCGGCCAGAGTCCACGTCCGGGCCTGTTCGACATCCTGCTGCGCTCGGCCACGCTCTCCAGCGTCAGTGGCAGCCGTGGACGGGCGGCACATGCCGATTGCCTGATCCGCATGCCCACCGCCGGCGTCGGCCTGTTCCAGTGGAAGGCCCTGGACCGGCTACTGGACAGTGCCTACCGGCACGCCCTGGTGGAGCTCGACGCCTTCAAGCCCCGGCTGCCGCCCCTCGCCCGAGCCTGACAAGCGGCCAAACCGCCGCCGGCACTCGTTTTGTTGCACTGCGGCGACTCA
Organism: Nevskiaceae bacterium; assembly: GCA_004297005.1. Classification (GTDB taxonomy): domain Bacteria; phylum Pseudomonadota; class Gammaproteobacteria; order Nevskiales; family Nevskiaceae; genus Stagnimonas. Next base: position 85,714 of record SCVA01000038.1, on the reverse strand, counting down.
GACTCGCGTCATTGCGGCCAATGGCAAGGCGGCTTACCTCGCCCATCCTTCGCCCCGCCAATTTTTCGGAGTGATTTCCATGCCCGCCTACAAAGCCCCGCTGCGTGACACCCGCTTCCTGATGAACGAGGTGTTTGACTACCCGGCCCACTACGCCGGCCTTGCCAACGGCAAGGACGCCGACCCGGAAACCGTCGGCGCCATCCTCGAAGCCTGTGCCCAGTTCTGCGAGCAGACCCTGTCGCCGCTGAACCTCTCCGGCGACGAACAGGGCTGCACCCTCAAGGACGGCCAGGTGACCACGCCCAAGGGCTTCAAGGAGGCCTATGAAGAGTTCGTCGCCGGCGGCTGGCAGGGACTCTCCCACCCCACCGAGTACGGCGGCCAGGGCCTGCCGATGTCGCTGGGCCTGATCAAGTCGGAAATGATGGGCACCGCCAATTGGTCGTTCACCATGTACCCCGGCCTGTCACTGGGCGCGATGAACACCATCCTCCAGCACGCCCCACAGGCGCTGAAGGATCTCTACATGCCGGCGCTCACCGAAGGTCGCTGGGGCGGCACCATGTGCCTCACCGAGCCGCAGTGCGGCACCGACCTGGGCCAGGTGAAGACCAAGGCCGAGGCCAACCCGGACGGCAGCTATCGCATCACCGGCACCAAGATCTTCATCAGCTCCGGTGACCACGACCTCACCGAGAACATCGTCCACATCGTGCTCGCACGCCTGCCCGACGCGCCGGCCGGCACCCGCGGCATCTCGCTGTTCATCGTGCCGAAGATGAAGGTCAAGGCCGATGGCTCGCTGGACGGCAGCAACAACGTGGTCTGCTCGGCGCTGGAGCACAAGATGGGCATCCGCGCCTCCGCCACCGCGGTGCTCAACTTCGAGCAGTCCACCGGCTATCTGATCGCCGAGCCGAACAAGGGCCTGGAAGCCATGTTCACCTTCATGAACACCGCCCGCATCGGCACCGCCGTGCAGGGCGTGGCGCATGCCGAACTGAGCTTCCAGGGTGCGCTGGCCTATGCCAAGGAGCGCCGCTCGATGCGCGCGCTGAGCGGCAAGAAGGAGCCAGAGAAAGTCGCTGACGCGATCATCTATCACGCCGACGTGCGTCGCATGCTGATGACCCAGAAGGCCTTCGCCGAAGGTGGCCGCGCGATGATCTACTTCGCGGCGCAGTACTCCGACCACATGGTCAACGGCATCCTCGAAAACGACCCCAAGAAATACAAGGAGTGGGACGACAAGCTGGGCTTCTTCACCCCCATCCTCAAGGGCTTTCTGACCGAGATGGGCCTGGAGTCGGCCAACCTCGGCATGCAGGTGTTCGGTGGCCACGGCTACATCAAGGAACACGGCATGGAGCAGATCGCCCGCGACGCGCGCATCTCCACGCTCTATGAAGGCACCACCGGCATCCAGGCGCTGGATCTGCTGGGCCGCAAGGTGCTGCTGACCACCCGTGGCAAGTGCGTGCGCGAGTTCACCGGCACCATCGCCAAGTTCGCGGTGGATCACCTGCGCAACCCCAAGCTGCGCCGCTACGCCACCGACCTCGGCCGCTACGCCGCCGAATGGAACGTGCTGACCATGCGCATCATGCTCAGCGCCCGCAAGGACCGCGACGTGGTGAGCGCCGCCAGCCATCACTTCCTGATGTATTCCGGCTACGTGATGATGGCCTACTTCTGGGCGCTGCAGGCCTCGGTCGCCAACGACAAGCTGGCGCACGGCGGCAGCGAAAAGCCGGAGTTCTACAAGGCCAAGCTGGCGATGGCGCGCTTCTACTTCGACCATCTGCTGCCGCGCGCCAAGGGCCATGCCAGTTCGATGATCAAGCCCAGCAAGACGCTGACCAAGCTACCGATCGAGCACTTCGCCTTCGAGTAAGCGGCGGCAAACGGAAACGGGGCCTCAAGCGGGCCCCGTTTTCGTTTCGGCGGTGTTCCGCGGCTACCATCGCGCACGCCCAAGGAAGGAACTGCAATGCGAATTGCCCTGATCGCCAGCCCGCTACCGCCAACCGCGCTCTCCGCCCTCGACCGTGATCAGTGGATTGGAGTGAAGGCCCGCCGTCCGCTGCCGCCAGGCTCGATGGCGGCGGGCTACGCCGCCGACCTCATCACGGCGTCCGGCGACTCGCTGACCATCCGCAGCACACCGCGGCGCCGCGCCTTCGCGATGAACGACAGCGTGCTCTGCAAGTCCGCCCGGGAGTGAACATGGACGCCATCCTCGATCTGATCCCCGGCCGGCCGCGCGACCTGGGCGGCTTCGCCGTCCGCCGGGTGCTGCCGATCGGCCATCGCAAGACGGTGGGGCCCTTCATCTTCTTCGATCATCTGGGTCCGGCGGTCCTCAAGGCCGGCAGCGGCATGGACGTGCGCCCGCACCCGCACATCGGTCTGGCCACCGTCACCTACCTGTTCGAGGGCCGCATCCGCCACCGCGACAGCCTCGGCAGCGTGCAGGACGTCGAGCCCCTGGCGGTGAACTGGATGACCGCCGGCAGCGGCATCGTGCATTCCGAGCGCTCGACCGACCAGGACCGGCGGATCGACCGGCCGATCCACGGCATCCAGTCCTGGGTGGCGCTGCCCAGCGCCGACGAGGAATGCCGGCCCAGCTTCGTGCATCACCCGGCGGACAGCCTGCCGCAGGTACGGCGCGACGGCGTGGCGCTGCGGGTGATCGCCGGCAGCGCCTACGGCCTGAGCTCGCCGGTGGAACTGCGGGCGCCAACCTTCTACGTCCATGCCGAGATGGCGGCAGGCAGTTCGCTGCCGGTACCCGACGAGTACGAGGAACGGGCGGTCTATCCGATCAACGGCCGGGTCCGGATCGGCGAGCGCTGGATCGAGGAAGGGCAGATGGCGGTACTCAAGCCCGGCACGACGGTGTCACTGCGGGCGGATGCGGCGGCGCGGGTCATGCTGCTCGGCGGCGCCCCGGTCGATGCGCCCAGGCAGGTCTGGTGGAACTTCGTTTCCAGTCGCCCCGAACGCATCGAGCAGGCTCGTCGGGACTGGGCGGAACGGCGGTTCGCGGAAGTGCCTGGGGAAACCGAGTTCATTCCCCTGCCCGCCGTCTGAGCCAACGTCCGGGCCACCGACGCCCGATCAGAAAATCGCCCCAAACCGGCGCCTTGCCTGACGCGCTTTTGGCCAGCAACCCCGCGATCCCCTTAGTGTTAACAGGCCCTAGGTGACCTTGCCGCGCGTCTGGAAGCGTTCCTGCCGCCATTCCTCGGCCGCCATCACCTGCGTCAACTGCTCCACCGCATCCCAGACGTCGACGTGGCGCAGGTAGAGAGGCGCGAAGCCGAAACGCAGGATGTCGGGCGCGCGGAAATCGCCCACCACTCCGCGGGCGATCAGCGCCTGACAGATCGGCCAGGCCGCGAAATGCTGCCAGCAGACCTGACTGCCACGCCGCGCGGCCTCGCGCGGGCTGGCAAGGACAAAGCCCTGCCCGGCCAGCCGGGACTCGACCAGACCGATGCACAGTTCGCTCAGGGCCAGCGACTTGGCGCGCAACTGCTGGATATCCACGCCCTCGAACTGCTTGATGCCGACTTCCAGGGCACTCAGACCGAGGATGGGCGGCGTGCCGCAAAGCGCCTGCGCGATGTCCGGCGCCGGCCGGTAGTCCGGCTCGAAAGCAAAGGGCTGGGCGTGGCCGAACCAGCCGCTCAGGGGGCTCGCGACCCGTCCCTGCCAACGGGCGGCGATGTACAGGAAGGCCGGGGCCCCGGGGCCGCCGTTGAGGTACTTGTAGCCGCAGCCCACCGCGAAGTCGGCGCCGTCGGCATCCAGGGCCAGCGGGACCGCGCCCGCCGAGTGCGCGAGATCCCAGAGCGTGAGCGCCCCCGCCGCATGGGCGGCGGCGCTAAGCGCGCGTATCTCGTGCATGGCGCCGCTGCGGTAGCTAACGTGCGAGAGCATCAGCACCGCGACCTCGGCATCCAGCGCCGCCACGTAGTCGGCGACGCTGGCGCCGGCCGGCAGCAGGCGCAGCTCGTGCCGGCCGCCGAGTTGCGCGATCAGGCCCTGGGCGATGTAGAGGTCGGTGGGAAAGTTGTCGGCCTCGCTGACGATCACCCGGCGCTCCGGCCGCAGCGCCAGCGCCATGGCCAGCAGCTTGTAGAGGTTCACCGAGGTGGAGTCGGCGACCGCCACCTGCCCCGGTGCAGCGCCCAGCAGCGGCGCCAGGCGCTCGCCGACGCGCAGCGGTGCCTCGACCCAGCCGGCACCCACGGAGGAACCGGGTACAGCACTGTTCCAGCTACCAATCAGGCCTTCGCCCCACTCGCGCTCGACCACTTCGGCGAGCCGGCCGGGCGTGGCGCGCGGCAAGACGCCAAGGGAATTGCCGTCGAGATAGATCAGGCCGGTTGGTAGATGGAAGCGCGCCCGGCAGGAGCCCAGGGGGTCGGTGGCGTCCTGCGCCAGGCAATCCTGGCGGGAAAGGATGGATTTCATGGCGCGAGGCTAACGCAGCCCGGGGTTGGACGGGCGGCCAAGGGCCGCCAATACTGGCGCCTCCCAGTCCCCGTATGCCCGCCGCCATGCTCCGGTTTCTGTTAGCGCTCAGCCTGCTGTTCGCCACCACCGTCCGGGCGCAGACCGAGCCCGAGGAATACCGCGGCATGCTGGCCGGCCACAACACCCTGCGCGCCAAGCTGGGCATCGCCCCACTGGCCTGGTCCGCCGAGCGGGCAGTCGGCGCTCAGGCCTGGGCCAGCCAGTTGGCGGCGCAAGGCTGCGCGCTGCGCTACAGCAGCGACCCCTCGCGCCGCGAGACCACCGGCGAGAACCTGCTCAAGGCCTGGTCCACCACCGCCTACGACGGCTTCAAGCGCACGCCGGCGGCGGTGGTCGAGCGCTGGTCTTCGGAAGGCCTGTATTACAACCATGCCGAACAGCGCTGCCAGGCTCCGGAGGGACGTCAGTGCGGGCAGTACCTGCAGATGATCTGGGAGACCACCACCGAACTCGGCTGTGGTCGTGCCCGCTGCGCCGATGGCGAGATCTGGGTCTGCCACTACACCCCGCGCGGCAATCAGGAGGGACTGAAGCCCTACGGCAATCCGCCCCCGGAGCCAGTAGCGCCGCCGGAAGTACTCGGTTGCGCCATCGAAGACGCCATGCCGGCGGCGAGCCCGGCGCTCAGTTCGCCGCACCTGATCCCGGTGCCTGCTCAGTAATGGGGCGGCACTTCCTCGGCCAGGCTGAGCTTTTCCTGGCTGCCGTCGCCTAGGCGATCCAGGCGCTCCTTGAGCTGGCGGCACAGCGCCTCCAGGCGGTCGATCTGCTCGGTCTGGCGGATCAGCACCTCGTTGAGGATGCGCAGGCTGTCTTCCTGCTCGGCCAGCTTGATTTCCAGGGTGATGAAGCGGTCTTCGGACATGCGCGGCGACCCAGACAGCAGGGGGATGGAGACGGGAATCGTAACGAAAATTGCCTTCCCGACCTGACTTCCGCGCCAGGTTGGTGCATTGTTTGCGTTAACTTCGCGTTAACAACTTGTTACGAGTTCATTCTCCATGCGCTTCTTCCGACTGCCGCCCAGCATCTGGGCCGCCGCCTGCAGCCTATCCGTGGTCACCGCCACCCTGCTCAGCCAACCCGAGGGCGACAGCCGCCGACAGGATCCTAGCCGCTATCGCAAGGCCGAAACCCCGGCGCAACTGATGCAGGCCAAGGACGTCCGCCACCGCAAAGCGGGCGTGGTGCCGGAGGGCGCGATCCGTTCGGCGCTGGCGCAGAAGGCACTGATCGCCGGCAAGGCCGACATTCCCGGTTCCGCCGGGGTCTGGAGCGAACACGGCAAGGGCAATCTCGATGACGGCTCGGGCGCCTTCCAGGCCGCGCGGGTCGACAACTTCGCTTACGACGCCGCAGCCAAGCGGCTGTTCCTGGCCGGCGGCACCGCAGGCGTCTGGATGTCCACCGCCGTCGATGGCGACATCACCACCATCGGCGACACCTGGGTTTCGGTGAGCGAGACCCTGCCCACCCAGATCGTCGGTGGCGTCGGCTGGAGTTCGTCGGAGGGTGGCACCCTGATCGCCGCCAGCGGCGAGGCAGTGATGGGTTCCAGCGGCTACCTCGGTCTGGGCGCCTACTGGAGCAGCGATCTCGGCGCCACCTGGCACCAGGCCAGTGGCTTCCCGGACGCGGCCTTGGTATTCCGCGTCGCGGTGGACGAGGCCAATCCCCAGTACGTCTACATCGCCAGCAGCAAGGGCCTGTTCCGCTCCACCGACACCGGTCGCAGCTACACCAATGTCGCCCTGCCGACCTCCGAGGACTGCGCCGGCGTCGAGGACATTTCCAGCAAGTGCTTCTACGCCAACTACGTCACCGACGTGATCGTGAAGGTGCCCGGCGGCCTTACCGGAGAAACCTGCGACCCCAAGGGCTGCCCGGTGCTGGCCGGCGTCGGCTTCCGAACCGGCTCCACCGCGACTTTCCAGGACGGCACGCCGCAAGCCCCCGGCAACGGTCTGTACCGCTCGGCCACCGGTGAGGCCGGCAGCTTCACCAAGCTCGATGTTTCCGCCGCCAGTCCGCTGCTGCCGGTGGGCTTCGCGCCGCAGGAGCGCATCGGCCGTATCGAGCTGACCGGCGCCCACGGCCCGGATCAGGACCACAACTACGTCTACGCCATCGTCCAGGACGCCATCCTGTTCAACGGCGGCATCACCGGCATCGAGCAGCTCGATGCCCTGCTCGGGCCTGTGCTGATCCTCGGCTTCCCCTCGGTGTTCAACGGCCTGTACGTGTCCTCCAACTTCGGCGATAGCTGGGTGCGGATGGCCGACACCGCCGAGATCATCGCGCCGATCACCGGCTCCGAGATCGCGCTGCTGGGCGCGGTCGCCGGCAGCGGCGCCGGCATCCAGACCTGGTACAACGCCTGGGTGGCGGTGGACCCGACCCGCGCCGACCTGCTGCTCGGAGCCCCGACCCGCCTGGGCTTTGGCCTGGAAGAGGTCTGGCAGAACCGCGTCCCCGGCGTGCCTCTCAACGGCCTGAGCCAGATCGGCCCCTCCGACTTCGAGGTGATCGGCACCTACTGGAACCTCACCGGCATCTACCCCTCCACCACCCATCCCGACCAGCACGCCGGCATCTACCTCGCTACCGACGACGGCGGTGTCTGCCTGTTCGCCGGCAACGACGGCGGCGTCTACAAGCAGTGCGTGGGCGCCAACGCGCAGATGAACAACGGCGGCTGGGGCACTGGCTCCAACAACGGCATGTATAGCCTGCTGCCCTATGGCATCGGCGTCGCCAAGGACGAGACCGTGTGGTTCGGCCTGCAGGACAACGGCTCCGGCCTGATCGACCCCAAGCGCGAATTCAAGATGTTCCAGGCTCTGGGCGGTGACGGCTTCTACGCCGAAGTCGACCCCGATAATTCTGATGTCGCTTACTTCGAGACCCAGAACGGCGGCCTCACCCGCACCACCGACCGTGGCGCCAGCACCACCGACATAGCGCCCACCTATACCCGGGTGATGTTCGACAACTGGTTCCGCATGGACCCGTTGGACGCGCAGCACATGGTCACCGGCGCGCAGGAAATCTACGAGACCAAGAGCGCCTCGACCGTCACCGGCAGCACCTGGGTGGAGGTGTTCAACTTCGGCACCAATCCCGACACCGAGGCGGCCATCACCACCACCACCATGGAGGTGCTGGGCACCGCGGTGTACGTCGGTGGCTGCGGCGACTGCGGCGTCTCAGGCAACGACACCGGCTTCCAGAATTTTCTCGCCACCAACGTGAAGGACGGCGAGGAACGGGTACCGGAAACCTCGGCCGGCTGGCATCTGGCGGCGCGCGCGGGTCTGCCCAACCGCTACATCAACAGCATCGCCATCGACCCGGCCGATCCGAAGACGATCTACGTCGCCCTCGGCGGTTATCTCTCCAACCTGCGTCCGCCGGGTCACTACAACGACCCCAACACCAATTTCGGTGGTGGCGCGCTTTACAAGTCCATCGACGCCGGCGAAAGCTTCGTAGCCGCCTCCGGAGATCTGCCGGAGGCCCAGGCCTCCAGCGTGGTGTTGCGCGGCAACCAGTTGATCGTCGCCACCGACGTCGGCGTATTCATCTCCAGCGACCTCAGCGGCAGCAGTTGGACCGGGCTGGGCACCGGCCTGCCGGCGGTGCCGGTGAACATGCTGCGCATGAAGCCCAAGGCCACTCCTACCGAGGAAGACAAGCTGTTCGCAGCCACCTTCGGCCGCCATGTCTGGAGTTACCGCTTTGCCGACCCGGCGGGCGGTTCCAGCAGCGGTGGTTCCAGCTCGGGTGGCTCGACCAGTTCCGGTTCGAGTTCCGGTTCGAGTTCCGGCTCCAGCTCCGGCGGCACCAGCAGCGGTGGTTCTACCAGCTCCGGCTCCAGCAGCGGTGGTTCTACCAGCTCCGGCTCCAGTTCCGGCGGCTCCAGCTCGGGCAGCGGCTCGGGTTCCGGCGGCAGCTCAGGCAACGAAGGCAGCTTCGGCGGCGGCAGCCCGGGCGGCGGTCTACTCGGCCTACTGATGCTGGCGGCGCTGGCTGGCCGCCGGCGCCTGGCTGGCGTCCGCTGAGATCGCATATGTCCCTACCCAAGACACCGCTGCTGGCGGCCTCGCTGGCCGCTCTCGCCACCCTACTGGTCAGCGGCACCGATCCACGCCCCCAGCAATGCCCGCAAGGCACGCAGCCGATCCACAGCCTCCGGGCGCAGCAGGGCGGTCGCTATTGCAGCAAGCTGGTGCCGCGCGAGCTGGAGGCGAAGGCGCCAAGCGCGCACCCGCTGTTGCGCGGTGCCGCGCCGGACCCGGCTGTCTTTCGCGGTGCCCTGCACGACAAGGCGAGCCTGGAATCGCTCAAGGCCCTGGTGCCCAAGGCCAATGGCGACTGGCAGCCCTACGCCCAGGGCGGTCTGATCTCCGGGCGTTCCATCTACAGCGCGCGCGTCGACAACTTTGCCTACGACGAGGAAGGCAAGCGCCTGTTCGCGGCGGTGGGCACCGGCGGCCTCTGGATGAGCGAGGCGACCGATGGCGACATCCGCACGCTGGGCGACCAATGGGTTTCGGTCGGCGAGAAGCTACCCAGCCAGATCAACGGCGGGGTGATCTGGACGCCGGCCGGCGGCGGCACCCTGGTGGCGGCCGGTGGCGAGTCGGTGATGGGCAACAACGGCTACATGGGCCTGGGCGCGCACTGGAGCACCGACCTCGGCCAGAGCTGGACCCGCGCCACCGGCTTCCCCGACGGCGTTCAGGTCTACAACGCCCGCCGCGATCCCGGCAATCCGCAGATCCTCTACATCGCCTCCTCGATCGGCCTCTACCGCTCCGAGGACGCCGGCCGCAGCTTCGTCAACGTGCGGCTGCCGACCACGCCGGACTGTGCCGGCAACGAGAGCATCAGCAGCCCCTGCCAGTTCGCCAACGTGGTCACCGACGTGGTCATCAAGGCCCCGGGCGGCAGCACCGGCGAGGTCTGCGACCCCAGCGGCTGCCCGGTGGTGGCGGCCGTGGGCTGGCGCGCCGGGCAGGCGACCTTCCCCGACGGCACGGTGATGGCCCCGGCCAACGGCCTCTACCGCTCCGCGACCGGTGCGCGCGACAGCTTCGTCGCCGTCGATGACGAGCCGGTTAGCGAGCTGCTGCCGCAGGGCTTCGCGCCGCGCGGGCGTACCGGCCGCATCGAGATGGGCGCCGCCAGCGGCCCGGACCAGGATCACAACTACCTCTACGCCATCGTCCAGGACTCGGTGAATTTCAACGAGGGCTACGCGCTGCTCGACCCTATCCTCGACGACCTGCTGACCCTGCCGCTCACGACCGCCGTGCACGGCATCTTCGTCTCCGCCGATTTCGGCGCGACCTGGTTCCGCATGGCCAATGACGACGAGCTGATCGCCACTGTGGGCTCGCTATCCTTCCTGCCCGGCGTGCAGACCTGGTACAACGAATGGATCGCGGTGGACCCGACGCGCCAGCTCGGCGGCATTCCCACCCGCATGACCTTCGGCATGGAGGAGGTGTTCCAGAACACGCTCACGCGAGTGCCGCTCAACGGCATCCTGCAAGCCGGCCTGCTCGACTTCACGGTCATCGGCCGCTACTTCGAGCTGGGTCTGCCCGGCGAGTCCACCACCACCCATCCCGACCAGCACGTCGGCCTCTATCTGCCGGATGGCGATGGCGGGGTCTGCCTGTTCGCCGGTGGTGACGGCGGCGTGTTCAGGCAGTGCGTGGCCGCCAACGAGGAGATGGACAACACCAAGTGGGGCGCCGGCGCCAACGAGGGCTTCTACGCGCTGCTGCCCTACGGGCTGGCGGTGGCCAAGGACGGCACCGTCTGGCAGGGCCACCAGGACAACGGCTCCGGCCACATCGAGCCGGATACCCGCGAGCAGTTCCAGGACTTCGGCGCCGACGGCTTCTTCGCCGAGGTCGACCCCGACAACAGCGATGTCAGCTACACCGAGTCGCAGAACGGCGGCCTGCGCCGGACCACCGACCGTGGTGCCAGTTCGACCAGCATCGCCCCCAGCTATACCCGGGTGAACTTCGCCAACTGGTTCGTCATGGACCCGCTGGACGCCCAGCACATGCTCACCGGCGCGCAGGAGATCTACGCCACGCTGAACGCCGAGACGGTGACCAGCAGCTCCTGGGTGGAGGTGTTCAACCTCGGCACCAATCCCGATACCGGCGCGATCCGCACCACCACCACCATGCACGTCCACGGCCCGTACGCCTATGTCGGCTACTGTGGCGACTGCGGCGTAACGGTGAACGACACCGGCTTCGCCAATGGCATCGCCACCAATGTCGGCGGTACCGAGGCACCGGAGAAGGGCAGCGCCAAGGGCTGGCACTTCGCCAAGGCGCAGGGCTTGGACAGCCGCTTCATCGCCAGCATCGAGATGGACGAAACCGATCCCAAGACCATCTACGTGACGCTCGCCGGCTATGCCTCCAATATCCGGCCGGCCGGCAGCTACAAGGACCCCAACGCCGCGAAGATCGGCAGTGGCGTGGTGTTCAAGTCCACCGACGCGGGCGAGAGCTTCACCGACATCTCCGGCAACCTGCCGCGCGCGCAGACCAATACCGTGGTGCTGCATCGCGACGCCAGCGGGCGTGGCCAGTTGATCGTCGGCACCGACATCGGCCCGTTCATTTCCACCGACACCGAGGGCAGCAACTGGGCGCCGCTGGGCAACCAGTTGCCCAACGTGCCGGTGGTGATGCTGCGGATGAAGCCCAAGGCCAGTGACGAGGAACCCGACACCCTGTTCGCCGCCACGCATGGTCGCGGCATCTGGAGCTACGAGCTGCCCAAGCTGATCGTCGATCCGCCGCCCTCCGGCGGTGGTGGCTCGGGCGACGGCGGCGACCAGGGCCGCTACGGTGGCAGCCTGGGCGGCCTGAGCCTGCTCGGCCTGCTGAGCTTGCTGGCCCTGCGCCGCGGCCGTCGAGTGCACTGAACCGATCAAGGCCTTGCGCGGTCAGGATCAAGCCCGGGCGAAACCCCGGGCTTTTTTCTTGCTAGCCAAACCGAATGAACCGCTCTCTCCTGCCCCGCCTCGCCCTCCTGCTCGTCGCCTTCGCCGCCCCCCTGCACGCGGCGCCGACACCGATCCGGTTGCAGGTCGATGTCAGCGATACCCAGCGTCGGCTGTTCCGGGTGGAGGAAACCATCCCGGTGCAGGCAGGGCCTCTGTCCCTGCTCTATCCGGAATGGCTGCCCGGCAATCACGCGCCGCGCGGCCCCATCGAGGCCCTGGCCGGCCTGCGCATCGAGGCCGATGGTCAGGCCCTGCCCTGGACCCGCGATCCGCTGGACATGTACCGCTTCCGCCTGCAGGTGCCGGAAGGTGTAGTCGAACTGAAGGTCCGGTTCGATTACGCAACGCCGATGCTGCGCGAGCAGGGCCGCATCGTCGCCACGCCGGAGATGATCGGCCTGCAATGGAATGCGGTGCTGCTGTATCCCGAGGGCGCGGCCCGCGCGCTGCCCGTGGAACCGAGCGTCCGCCTGCCAACCGGCTGGCAGCAGGCCAGCGCGCTACAGGCGCTGGACCGCGAGGGCGACCTCGTCCGCTTCGCCGGCGTGGATCTGGAGACCCTGATCGACTCGCCGCTGTTCGCGGGCCGCCACTTCCGACAGTTCACCCTGGACGCCGGCGCGCAGCCAGTGCGCCTGAACGTGCTGGCCGACGCGCCCTACCAGCTCGACGCCAAGCCCGAGCAGCTCGCCGCCCATGCGCGCCTGGTGCGCGAGGCCGATGCGCTGTTTCGTTCGCGGCATTTCGAGCGCTATGACTTTCTGTTCGCGCTCAGCGACGCCTTCAGCGGCATCGGCTTGGAGCATCACCGCTCCAGCGAAAACGCGCTGGCGCCCAATTACTTCAGCGACTGGGACAAGGCCGCGGCCGGCCGCTCGCTGCTGCCGCACGAGTACGTGCACTCCTGGAACGGCAAGTTCCGCCGCCCCGCCGACCAAGCGGTCGTCAACCACAACACGCCACTGCAGAACAGCCTGCTCTGGGTCTACGAGGGCCAGACCACCTACTGGGGCAATGTGCTGGCGGCGCGCTCCGGCCTGTGGAGCGCCGACTTCGCCCGCGAAGCGCTGGCGCAGATCGTCGCCACCCAGGCGCTGGCGCGGCCCGGGCGGCTCTGGCGGCCACTGATCGACACCACCAACCAGCCGATCCTGACCCCGCGCCGGCCGCTGTCCTGGCTGGGCTGGCAGCGCACCGAGGACTACTACACCGAGGGCGCGCTGATCTGGCTGGATGTCGACACCCGCCTGCGCGAGCTGAGCCGCGAAAAGAAATCGCTGGACGATTTCGCCGCCAGCTTCTTCGGCGTCGAAGATGGCCGCGTCGAAGCCCTGCCCTATACCTTCGACGACGTGGCGGCGGCGCTGAACCGTGTCGCGCCCTACGACTGGGCCAGCTTCCTGAAGGAAAAGCTCCAGCGCACCGGCGAGGATGCCCCGCTGGACGGCCTCGCCCGCAGCGGCTGGAAGCTGAGCTTCGGTCCGGAGCCCACCGCCTTCGTGAAGAGCAACGAAGACCGCAACAAGAACAAGGATTTCAGTTGGTCGCTGGGCGTCGTGGTGGGCAAGGACGGCGCGCTGGAGGACGTGCTCTGGGGCTCGCCCGCCTTCGCCGCCGGACTGTCCAAGGGCGACACCCTGCTGGCGGTGAACGGCCGCGGCTACAGCGCCGACTTCCTCAGGCAGGCGCTGATCGACGCGCAGAAGAACGCGCAGCCGATCGAGCTGATCGTCAAGAACCTCGACCGCTGGCGCACGCTGCGCATCGACTACCGCGACGGCCCGCGCTATCCGCGCCTGGAGCGCCTCGCCGGCACGCCGGACCGGCTGTCCACCATCCTCAAGCCGCGCGCGAACTAGCCGCGGCTTCGGCCTTGCCGAAATGCTCGACCAGCAGACCGGCGAGCTTCGGCACCAGCACCGGCGGAATGTCGTGACCCATGCCCGGAATGACGTGCAAGGTTGAGTCGGGCACCTGCTTGGCGAGATCGTAGGCCGCCGCCACCGGCACCAGGGGGTCGGCCTCGCCGTGGATGATCTGCACGGGCATCCGCAACTGGCGCAGCAGAGCTCGGCGGTGGCGAGCAGCCAGGATGGCGGCAGTCTGCCTTGCGGTGCCGCGCGGGTAGTGGGCGCGATCAATGTAGCGCTCGACCTGGGCCTGCAGATGCTCGACCGGGGTCGGATAGCCGGGGCTGCCAATTAGTTGCCAAGTCTGCACCCCATGGCGCACCAGCGCAGCGCGGTCGCGGCCATCCGGGCGACGGATCATGCGCAACTGCAGGCGCCAGTGCGGTTGCGGCAGGCCGGGGTGACCGCTGTTGGTCATCCACAGCGTCAGGCTACGCAAGCGCTGCGGATGCCGGGCGGCGAGCAACTGGGCGATCATGCCGCCCATCGACAGGCCGACCACATGGGCCTGGGAAATGCCCAGAGCGTCCATCAGGCCCAGGGCGTCGGTCGCGAGGTCTTCCAGGCCGTAGGGCGCCCGCAGTGGCAGCCGCAGGCGAGCGGCGATGCCGGCGCGCAGCAGCTTGGGTATGCCTGCCTGCTCCATGCGGCTGCTCAGGCCGACGTCGCGGTTGTCGAACCGCACGACGCGATAGCCGGCGGCCAGCAGTTGCTCGCAGAGCGCATCAGGCCAATGGATGAGTTGGCAGCCCAAGCCCATGATCAGTAGCGCCACCGGCGCGTGATCGGGACCCAGGCTTTCGTATTCGATTTCGATTCCGTTGGCGGTGACGCGGGGCATGGCGATGCTCGGATTGCGGATTGCGGATTGCGGATTGCGGATTGCGGATTGCGGTAATCCTCGCACGACGCCCCGGAACTCGGCTTGGCTCTGGCTACACTGGCGCATGTCCGCGCCGCCCACCAAGAAGCACCTGCTGCTGATCTGGCACAGCCAGTCGGGTCGCACCGAAGCGCTTGCCGAGGCGGTGACGGCCGGTGCGGCGGAATTTGGCGACGAGGTGGAGCTGCGCCGTCGCCGGGCACTGGAAGCGAATCTCGACGATCTGCTCTGGGCGCAAGGTCTGCTGATCGGCACGCCGGAGAACTTCGGCTATCTATCCGGCGCGGTGAAGGACTTCCTCGACCGCACCTATTACCCGGCGCAGGGCAAGGTCGATGGTCTGCCCTGGGCGATGTTCGTCAGCGCCGGCAACGATGGCAGCGGCGCGGTGCGGGCGCTGGAGCGCATCGCCCTGGGCTACAACTGGCGGCGCGTCGCCCCGCCGCTGATCGCCCAGGGCGAGGTCGCGGCCCATCACCTGGAGGCGGCGCGCGAACTGGGGCAGACCCTGGCGGCCGGCCTGGCCTATGGCGCCTACTGAAACGCCGGTGCTGGAGATCGCCGGGCTGGCCGTCTACGAACGCGAGCTGGATTGGCAGGCGCTGCGCGCCCAGGGCTCCGGCGGCCAGAACCTGCACAAGACCGAGAGCGCGGTGCAGTTGCGCTACGACATCCGCGCCGGCTCGCTGCCGAGCGAGGTGCAGGAGCGGCTCTTGGCGCGTGGCGACCGTCGTATCAGCCGCGAGGGGGTCTTGGTCATCAAGGCGCAAAGACTGCGCAGCCAGGATCGCAACCGCGAGGACGCGCTGGCGCGGCTGGCCGAGCTGATCGCCACCGCCGCCGTCGCGCCCAAGCCGCGCAAGCCGACCCGCCCCAGCCGGGCGGCGAAGCGGCGGCGGCTGGACGAGAAAAGCCGGCGATCGGACCTCAAGGCCGGTCGCGGCAAGGTTCTTGAATAGCCGAACTCAGCTCCCGCAATCCGCAATCCGCAATCCGCAATCCGCAATCCGCAATCCGCAATCCGCAATCCGCAATCCGCAATCCGCAATCCGCAATCGAAAAGTATGGCCCGCAGAATTGCAGTCCGTCGCTCTCCCATCCACGGCTCCGGCGTGTTCGCCGTTCAGGACCTCCCCGCCGGAACCACTCTGCTGGAGTACCAGGGACGGCGCCTCAGCCACGAGGAAGGCGACCTGCTCTATGGCGACAACCACGAAGGGGGCCACACCTTCCTGTTCACGCTCAACGAGCACTGGCTGATCGACGCCAACGTCAGTGGCAACGCCGCGCGCTGGATCAATCACAGTTGCGCGCCCAACTGCCAGGCTCTGTTGGTGGAAAGCACGCAGCCCGGTTCGGAATACGACCGCGTCTACATCGAGACCCTGCGCGAGGTGAAGGCCGGTGAGGAACTGGCCTACGACTACGGCATCGACCTGGGCGTGAAACCCACCGCGAAGCTGCGGAAGATCTGGGCCTGCCGCTGCGGAGCCGCGGAGTGCACCGGCACGCTCATCAAGTCCTGGCCGAAATAGCGCTCGGCACCGAAACCGCGACCCAACGAAAAACCCCGGCGCGAGGCCGGGGTTTTCTTACCGCTAAAGCCTTTGGAGCAAGCCTTACAGGGGCTTGATCTGGGTGGCCTGCATGCCCTTGGGGCCGCGCTGCGCGGTGTACTCAACGCGCTGGCCTTCCTTGAGGGTCTTGAAGCCGGTGCCCTGGATTTCCTTGAAGTGGGCGAAGAGGTCTTCACCGCCGCCTTCCGGGGTGATAAAGCCAAAGCCCTTGGTGTCATTGAACCACTTGACGATGCCGGTAGTCGTGGACATTGAAACGTTCCTTTTGAACTGATGTTTTTGAAAATGCGGCGAGTAACCGCGGTTTTGTCAGCCATCCAGAAACGTTACCGTGACGCTACTTCATCTACGCCGGAAGACGTCGATGAAACTCCCGGAAATCTTTTTTTGAATATGCTGCGGTGGCGATTCTACACCCAAGTAGAAATCGAGGCGCAAGCCCCAAATTGCCATGCCGACCGCACTCCAAGAACCCGGCGGCAGTCCTAGTGTCAGAGACGCTGGCGACCTGCCGGCAGGTGCCCCATGCCGGCGAGAGGCCGAATCCACGTTCGCCAGGTTTCCGGAGCGTATCCTTCGCCACCCCATGAACCTCCGTTTCCAGCCATGAGCGCACAGCCAAGCCCCGCCACCGTCACCCGTTACGACTGGTTTGCCTGGGGGCTGGCGGTACTGGCCCTGGTCTTTGTGCTGAAGATGCATCTGCTCCCCGCTCTGCTGGCAGGGCTGATGGTCTATTCGCTGGTGCAGTTGCTCACCCCAAGGCTGGCGATCACCAGCCTGGACGGAGAAGGTCGGCGCTGGCTAGCGGTACTGATGGTGGCCAGCGCGGTGATCGCCGGCATGGCAGCGCTCGGCTTCGCCATCGCCTCGTTCTTCCGCGCCAGCGACGAGAGCATCCCGGCCCTGTTCCAGCGCATGGCGGAAATCATCGACCAGTCGCGCGACCGCTTTCCGGACTGGCTTCTGGCCAATCTGCCCGACAACGCCGAAGAGCTCCGCCGTTCGGCAACCGACTGGCTGCGGGTGCACGCACAATCGCTGCAAACCGCCAGCACCGAATTCCTGCGCGGGCTGGCACATGTGATCGTCGGCATGGTGATTGGCGCCATGCTGGCACTGCAGGCGGCAGTGGGCCCGCGCGAGCCGGCGCCGCTGACTGCGGTCATGGTGCGACACGGCCGCCGCCTCGCCGACTCCTTCCGCCGCGTGGTGTTCGCCCAGTTCTGGATTTCGACCATCAACACCCTGCTCACCTGGGCCTATCTGGTGCTGATCCTGCCTTCGCTAGACATCAATCTGCCGCTGACCAAGACCCTGGTGGCGCTGACCTTCGTGGTTGGTCTTCTACCGATCGTCGGCAATCTGATCTCCAACACCGCGATCTTCGTGGTGAGCATGAGCCAGTCGCTGGTGCTGGCCTTCGCCTCGCTGACTTATCTGGTACTGATCCACAAGCTCGAGTACTTCCTCAACGCCAGGATCATCGGCGGCCACATCCGCGCGCGCGCCTGGGAGCTCTTGCTGGCGATGCTGGCGATGGAGGCGGCATTCGGTCTTTCCGGACTCATCATCGCGCCCATGGCCTACTCCTATTTCAAGGATGAGTTGCGCGACAAGGGCTTGGTCTGAAGCCCGTAGAAACAACCGTTCGTCGGATATTTTTTAGCCAGGCACCACAACCCATTGTGTCTGCCAAAGACTTGATCCACGATCCCTAGCGCTGGAGGTCGTAGTCTCCGCGTGGTGCGGAGACCGTCCGCCACGTACTGAAAGGTAAGGAGGAATCAACATGGCCGCTGCTAAGAAACCCGCCGCCAAGAAGACCGCTGCGAAGAAGACCGCGAAGAAGAAGTAGGCGCTGTCCTTTACCTTGGGGCATGGCGCGTTTTCCGCGCCATGCCCTTTTTCATGCCCGGCCTCAGGCCGCGAAGAACGCCGCCACCGCCGCACGCTGGCTGGCCGCGTCAGACAAGGTGCAGACCTCCCGCCAGAAGCGCTCGGCCTCCGGCCGGGTCTCGCAATACCACTGGATGTGCTTGCGGGCGACGCGCAGTCCGCGTCCCTCTCCATAGAGCGCATAGAGTTCGTCGAGATGTCTCAGCAATACCGCACGTACCTCCGCATCCGACGGGGGGAGCGGGCGCTGGCCAGTCCGCAGGTAGCCGGCGATTTCGCGAAAAATCCAAGGGTTTCCCTGTGCCGCCCGGCCAATGTAGAGACCGTCGGCACCGGTCAGGCGTAGCACCTCGGCGGCTTTTTGCGGCCCGTCGACATCGCCGTTGGCGAACAAGGGAATGCGCACGGCTTGCTTTACCGCCGCGATGGTCTCGTATTCCGCCGCACCCAGGTAGAAGTCCTCCCGGGTACGCCCATGCAGCGCCAAGCTGGCGACGCCGGACTGTTCGGCGATGCGGGCGATCCGCAGGGCATTGCGGCTCTGTCGCGAAAAGCCGGTACGGAACTTGAGAGTGACCGGAACCTCCACCGCGGAAACCACCGCCTCCAGGATGCGCGCCACCAGCACTTCATCGCGTAGCAGGGCGGAACCCGACAGGGCACCGCAGACCTTCTTGGCCGGGCAGCCCATGTTGATGTCGATGATCTCGGCGCCCTGATCAACGTTCCAGCGCGCCGCCTCGGCCAGCAGTTGCGGATCGGCGCCGGCCAACTGCACCGCGATCGGCCCCGGCTCGCCAGCGTGGTCACGACGGGTGCGACTCTTTTCGGTGTGGCGCAGGCGCGGGTCGGCATGCGCCATCTCGCTCACCGCCAG
This sequence comes from Nevskiaceae bacterium, assembly GCA_004297005.1. GTDB lineage: Bacteria > Pseudomonadota > Gammaproteobacteria > Nevskiales > Nevskiaceae > Stagnimonas. The sequence goes on along the minus strand of SCVA01000038.1, from coordinate 66,972 downwards.
CCCGGCCCCCAGGCGCCTGCACAGCACGCGGAACGGCCGGTCGGTGACCCCCGCCATCGGCGACAGCACCAGCGGCGGATCAACACGGTGTGGGCCAATCTGGACAGCGGGCAGTTTCAAACCGGTGACCGGGAATGGGTGAAAGGGAGCCAATCGGGGCGCGAGTGTAGGCCAGTACCCCCACCGCTTAGGAGGGCCGGCGGGTCCGGCGCGGACCTCGGGCCGAAATTTTCATGACTCGGCCATCATGTTTTGCCTCGGCCAAGCCACCAACTACCACTGTTCGTCGGCTGCTCCGGGGCAGGGCTTCATTTACAGCTTGGCCGTGCCGATAGGGAGTGGTAGGTTTGACGAACGGTTCATAAGAAATCTCCCCATGATCAAGACGGCCCTCGTAGTGGACGACTCCAAGTCGGCCCGCTTCGCCCTCCGGAAGTTTCTGGAAGGCTTCAACTACAAGGTCAACACTGCGGACAGCGCGGCGGACGCCTATCGCCAGTTGGCGGGCCCGCTGCCGGACGTGGTGTTCCTTGATCATGTCATGCCCGGCGTTGATGGCTTCGAGGCGCTGAAAGTCATCCGCACCGATCCGGTCACCGCCACCCTGCCGGTGGTGATCTGCTCGTCCAACGAAGGCGAGGATTTCGTCCACCAGGCCAAGTTGCGCGGCGCCACCGATGTGCTGCAGAAGCCGCCCAGTGCTGAACAGATCGCCGGTGTGCTGGCCAATCTCTCCAATCAGGAAACCGACTTCGCTGCCCTGGCGCCCAAGCTGCAGCCGGAGCCCGCGCCGACGCGCGAGGCGCCGAGCATGATGGAACGGCTGATGGCCGCCATCCCCGCGAAGTCGGGCACCGTGGTCGCTGCCGCGCCAGCGCCGATCACCCCCTCCAAGGTGCAGCCGATCCGCGAACCGGCAGTGGCGATCCAGCAGGCGGTGATGAAATCCCTGCGCGATGCCATGCCGCAGAACAACGAGCCTCGCCCGCAGCCGCTGCCGGAGCTGCCGGCGGTGCCCATGCTCTCCAGCGAAGCTCCCACCCTCACGGCTGGCTCCCTGGAGCAACTGCGCGACGAAGCCGAGGCACGCTTCGCCGCGTTGCGCGAAGAGTTGCTGACGGAAATGCAGACCCTGCGCCAGCAGCTCGGCCAGTTGAATGCCGGGACCAGCAGCGAAGAGCGCCTGCGCAATCTCGCGCAGGAAGCCGCCAAGAACCGCACCAACGCGCTGGCCCAGACCCTGGAGCAGCACCTGACCTCGCTGCAGGCGAATCTCGACGCGGTTCTGCGTGCGCAGAACGAGCGCCTGGAGCAGGCGCTGCAACTGGTGCGTCAGACCGCCGCCGAGGAGGCCGAGCGGGTGGTGATGAACGCCGCCCAGCGCATCGCCGACCAGATGACCAGTTCCATGCTCAAAACCATGGGCCAGCAGTTGTCCTCGCTAGGGCGCGGCTCCTTCTAGAGCCGGCGGGCGCGTCAGTAGCGCTTCAGCGCCGCCCAGAACAGCAGAGCCCAGCCGGCCAGGAACAGCAGGCCGCCGATCGGCGTGATCGCGCCCAGCCAGCGCTGCCCGGACAGGGCCAGCGTGTACAGGCTGCCGCTGAAGATCAGCACGCCCAGCGCGAAGCAGATGCCGGCATTGGTCAGCGCGATGGACGGCCGCTGGCTGGCCAGCAGGCCCACCAGCAGCAGCGCCAGCGCGTGATAGAACTGATACTCCACCGCGGTCTTCCACACCGCCAAGAGATCCGGCGTCAGCCGCTCGCGCAGGCCGTGCGCGCCGAACGCGCCAAGGGCGACGCCGAGAAAACCGTAGATCGCCCCACCCAGCAGGGCCAGTTGCGCAAAGCTCATGTCCGTTCCACCACGTCAAAACTGATGCCGGCCTTCTGTAACCGCAGCAGCAAAGCGTCGCCCATCGCCGTGACGGGCGTCAGTTGGCCGGCGCGGGCCGGCAGATTGTCGTAGGCCAGCGCCAGGGTCGATTCGGCCAGCATCTTGGCGGTTTCGCCGTAACCGGGATCGCCACCCTTCACGTCCACCACCACCCGCTGGCCACCGGCCTCGCCGACGAAGCGCACCCGGAACCAGCCCTGCTCGCGCTGCTTGGCGCTAGGCCCCTCGCCGGAGGTCTGGCGAGCGAGCAGGAAGTCGCGACTGAGCCGGAACTGCGCGCCGGCGAACAAGGCACCAACTCCGGCCACCAGGGCCAGCGCCTTGGGCAGCTTGCTCACCTGTAGATAGTGCCCGTAGCGGAACTCCGGCCCGTAGCGGTCCAGCGCCACCGCGCTGCGCTTGACGATCTGCGGGTCGATGGTCGGCATCGGCAACAGCCAGCTCGCCAGCGTCCGGTCGTAGCGCGGTCGCGTGCGACTGCCACCGATCTTGCGCAGCAGCGGCCGGGTCTCACGCATCCGGCGCTCGCGGTTGATCTTGAGATAGCCACGGGCGCGGGCGAAGGCATTGATCAGCGAGTGATAAGTGCCGGCGGAAAAGCGGCCGCCGAAGCGCACATTGCCCTCGATCTTCACCGGCACACCCTCGGGCAGTTGCAGCAGCGTGTAATAGGCGCCGAGATCGTGAGGGATGGAGTCGAAACCGCAGCAATGCACCAGCTTGGCGCCGCTGCGTTCAGCGACCGCCTGGTACTTCAGCCACATGGCGTCGACGAATTCCGGTTCGCCGGTGAGATCGCAGTAATGGCTGCCGGCATCGGCGCAGGCGCGCACCAGCGGCTCGCCATGCAGCGCATAGGGTCCAACCGTGCTCACCACCACCTTGCTCTGCGCCGCCACCCGGGCGAGGCCGGCGGAATCGCGGGCATCCACCACCAGCAACTCCAGCGCCGCACAAGCCGGATTGATGCGGGCGAGGCCGGCGCGCACCGCGTCCAGCTTGTCGCGGTTGCGGCCGGCCAGCGCCCAGCGGGCGCCGCGCGGCGCATGACGCGCCAGGTATTCGGCGGTCAGGCCGCCGGTGTAGCCGGTGGCGCCGAACAGGACAAAGTCATAACTGCGTTCGCTCATGGGCAAGGACAGTCCACGCCAAGGCGCGGTGGCTCATTTTTGGGTATCGGGAAAAGGGCGCCGCGTTCAGCGCGCCGCATCATAGGCGGCGCGAACCTGCTCCACATGCGCGCGGTTGGCGCCAAAGTCGTAATAGCCGAGCCGACTGGACGAACGCACCTCGATACGGCCCGGCGCTCCCGACGGAAACACGAACTCCAGGTCATCGACGTAACGCATGATGCCGGTGGTGTAGCTGGCGTGAATGTAGTCGCCCTGGTTGCTGAGCACCGCGTAGTTGGGCAGGCCAGCCAGGGTCCGCGCCAGGCGCTCGCGCGCCGCCACGGCGGAGTCGGCATAGGTGAGCGGCGCGACCTGCTGTTCGCCCTTGGCCAGCGAAGAGACGCAATGCGGCGCCGGCGGACAAGGCGCCAATTGGCCGTCGGCGCCGCGTAGCACCGAGGAGCCCAGACCACAGGCACTCAACAGGCCGGCGCTAGCGAGGATCGAAACCGCGGTCCAACTGCTCGACATAGGTCACCCACCCGTCCTCAAGAACCACCAGGCGCATCGCCGCCCGCGAGCCAAAGTTGTAAACCCATTCCTCGCGGTACGTCGGCGTCACGTACTGATTGCGGTAAGCATAGGGATCGCGGTTTTGCCGGTAAATCTCCGGGCGGTTGTAGAGTGGCCGCAACACGTTCTCGGAGCGTCGGGTCAGCGGCTCGCCGCAACGGCGCAGCAGGCGGTACTTCGACAAGCCTTCGGTGAGCGCGCGCGGCTCGCAACGCCGCGGCGCGTCCGTCGCGAAGCCATAGCCATCGGTCTCGACCTCGACGATGCGGCCGTTGCGCAGCTTCACCAGCCGCAGCAGCTGGCTGGGGCCGAGGTCGTAGACCCAGACCTCAGTTTCGGCCACATAACCACCTTGCGGCAGCTGGTAGCTCCACTGGTCGCGCAGGCTGGGCTCGCCGCAGGCGGCCAGCAGCTCCGCCGCCAGCGCGTTTTCGTCGACCAGCCGCGAGCCGCAGCGCAGCGAACCCGCAGCCGCGGGCGCGGAAGCTAAGATGCCGGCCGTCAGCAGCATCGCCACCAAGCCGAGTCGCGCCAGCACCGCCACTTGGAACCGGTTTGTATTCACCGGGTCATTATCGCGCCCCATGGACAGAATTCCCGTGATCCGCCTTCTTTTCGCCGCCCTGCTGACCGCGTTCATCAGCCGGGCTCCTGCCGCCGAGCCCGAGAACCGCCCCCATGTGCGGGCCGAACTGGTCGCCGAAACCACCGCCCTGCTGCGCGGCGGCGACAGCCTGGTGGCTCTCAAACTGGCTCCGGAGCCGGGCTGGCACACCTACTGGCGCAATCCCGGCGACTCCGGACTATCGACCAAGCTCAACTGGACGCTGCCGGCCGGCGTCAGCGCCGGCCCGATACAGTGGCCGGCGCCGCACCGCGCGCCACTCGGCGAGCTGACCAATTACGGCTACGACGACGAGACCCTGCATCTGGTCAGCATCGCGGTGCCCGCCAACTGGCCGCTGAACCGTCCGCTACCGCTGCGCGTGCTGGCGAAATGGCTGGTCTGCAAGGATGTCTGCATCCCCGGCGAAGCCGAGCTGGGCCTGAACCTGCCGGTGGTCGCCGGCAGCGCCGATCTCGATCCTGCCCAGGCCGCCGCCTTCGAGCGCGCCCGCGCCGCGTTGCCGGAGCCGATGCCGGCCGGCTGGCAGGCGCGCTACCAAGTCGCCGACGGCGCCTTGTCACTGGCTCTGAACGCCACCGGCCTGGAAAAGGCCGAGGTGATCGAGTTCTTCCCCTACGCCAACGACCTGGTCAACCACGCCGCGCCGCAGAAGCTGGCGGTGGATGCGCAGGGCCTGCGCCTGAGCCAGGGGCTGTCCAGCTATTTCCTCGAAGCCCCCGCCCAGGTCGAAGGCGTGCTGGTGCTGGAACAGGGCGGCCAGCGCCGCGCCTACGAGCTGAGTGCCAGCGCCGGCACGGTCGCGCCGGTGCTCGCCGAGCGCGCTCCACCGGCTGGCGCGGCGACGGCCACCGGCAACACAGTGGCCAAGACGCCGGGTCTGCTGCCTGCCCTGCTGTTCGCCCTGCTCGGCGGCCTGATCCTCAACCTGATGCCCTGCGTGTTTCCGGTGCTCTCCCTGAAGGCGCTCTCGCTCGCGCAGCACGCCGGCCATGCGCGCGCCAAGCAGCGCGCCAGCGCCCTGGCCTACACCGCCGGCACGGTGCTCAGTTGCGTGCTCGCGGCCGGCGTGCTGTTGGCCCTGCGCGCCGGCGGCGAGGCGCTCGGCTGGGGCTTCCAGTTGCAGTCGCCGACCTTCATCGCCGCGCTGGCCTATCTGATGTTCGCGCTCGGCCTGTCGATGTCCGGCCTGCTGGAGATCGGCACTTCCTGGATGGGCGTCGGCTCCGGCCTGGCCAGCAAGTCCGGCCTGACCGGCAGCTTCTTCACCGGCGTGCTGGCGGTGGTGGTGGCCAGCCCCTGCACCGCGCCGTTCATGGGTTCGGCCCTGGGCTATGCGGTGACCCAGCCGGTGCCGGTGGCGCTGCTGGTGTTCGCGGCGCTGGGCCTCGGCCTGGCCCTGCCCTTCCTGCTGATCGGCTACTTCCCGCGACTGGCGCGCATGCTGCCGCGTCCCGGCGCTTGGATGCTCACCTTCAAGCAGGCGATGGCCTTTCCGCTCTACCTCACCGTCGCCTGGCTGCTGTGGGTGCTGACCCGCCAGGCTGGCGCCGATGCCCTGGGCCTGACCGCCTGCGGGCTGGTGGCGGTGGCGCTGGCGGTCTGGCTGCTGGGCCGCCCCGGCCGCAAGCTCGCTGGCACCCTGATCGCCGCGCTGGCCCTGCTCGCCGCCGGCCATGTGCTGGCCTCGCCGCTGCTGCGTGTGCAGACGGCGACCGCCAGCGCCGCGTCGGCCAAGGAAGCCTGGAGCCCGGAGCGCGTCGCCGCCCTGCGCGCCGAGGGCCGCACGGTGTTCGTCGATTTCACCGCCGACTGGTGCATTACCTGCAAGGTCAACGAGCGCGGCGCGCTGGCCTCGGAACGGGTGCGCCAGGCCTTCGCCGAGGCCGGCGTGGTGACCCTGGTGGCGGACTGGACCACCAGCGATCCGCGCATCACCCAGGCCCTGGCCGAGTTCGGCCGCAATGGCGTGCCGCTGTATCTGCTGTATCCGCAGGGCGGCGAGCCGCGGGTGCTGCCGCAGATCCTGAGTCCGCAGATCGTGATCGACGCCCTGCAACCCTGAAGCGGCGCCGCGCTACAGCGGCCTCATTCGCCTGGAAGCCATCGCCAGCAATACATAGCTGCCCGCCGAGGCCAGCAGGGCGGCGAGATAGGGCGCCTCCCAGTCGAAAGCGTGGGAGCCGATGAGAAAGACGCCAGTGCCACTCAGCAGCGCCGCGTAGGCGGCGAGCCTGGAACCGGCATCGCTGCGCCACAGCGAGGCCAGCAGCAGCACGAAGATGCCGGCCGAACCGAGGCCGGCGGCTTCCTCGACCAGGCCGTAGACGCTGTCGCTGGCCAGCGCGATGCCGTAGGCGACGACACCGAACAACACCACCGCGATGCGGTTGGCGCGCAGCTTGTCGCGCTCGCTCCAGCGCGGCCTGAGCGGCAGCAAGACGTTGTGTGCGGCCAGCGAGCCGGCCACCAACAAGGCGCCAGACAGCGTGGAAAGAATCGCCGACACCAGCGCGCCCAGAAACAGCACGTAGAGCGGCAGCGGCAACTGGCTCTGCGCGTAGCGCGACAGCACCTGCTCCGGTTCCAGGCCCTCCCCCATCAGCCCCAGCGCGCCCAGGCCCAGGGCCAACGGGATGCTGGCCATCAGGAAGTACAGACCGGCGGCGCCGACAGTGGCCCGGCGCGCCAGCCCGGGGCTGCGCATGGCCAGCACCCGCGATGCCAGCTCCTGCGCGGCGATGGTGCTGAACACCGGCGTCAGCAGGGTTTCCGCGAAGTCCCAGCCACTACGCTCGTGCAGCGGATCGAGACGCTCGGCCGGCAAGGCCAGCAGTTGCTCGGCACCGCCCTGCCAGAGAAACACCGCGCCCAAGCCGAGCAGACCGGCGATCAGCACCAGCCCCTGCACCAGATCGGTGACCGCATCGCTCCACATGCCACCGAAGGCGGTGTAAGCGATCACCACCAGCGCCGCCAGAGTCATCGCCAGCAGCAGGCCCAGCTCGCTGACCGAGGCCAGCACCTGCCCGAAGGCGCGCACCTGCGCCGCCGCCCAGAGCAGCGAGGAGGGAATCATGATGATCGCCGCCAGCCGCTCCACGCCCAGGCCGTAGCGCTGGCGGAACAGATCGGCGAGCGTGGTGACGCCGCGCTTCCACAGCGACACCGCGAACAGCAGGCCCACCGCCAGCAAGCCCAAGGTGTAGCCGAAGGGATCGGCGACCACGCCGGAGAGCCCGTGCGCATAGGCCTCGCCAGCGGCGCCGATGCAGGTCTCGGCGCCGAACCAGGTGGCAAACACCGCGAAGGTCGCCATCCACGGCCCCAGCGAGCGCCCGGCAAGCAGATAGTCGGACTCGCTGACCGTCCTGCGGCGAAAGCGCCAGGCGATCAGCAGTTGCAGCAGGATGTAGGCGAGCAGCGCGAACAGGATCAGGTTCACGGGCGTCAGCATTAATTGGAAGGAGAGCTGCTGAAGTCTAGCCAGCGGCGTGCCAGAGTTGGTTGTCGGCACGCTGCCCCCAACCCGACTGGCTTCGCGCCCGAGCTTGGCGGTAAGTTCGAGACCGGACCGTACACAGGAGTGTTGGGATGAGCGATGAGAACGCGACCAGCCGATTGGCAGGCGCCTTGTATCTGGTGGTGGTGGTGACGGGCTTGTTCAGCCTGATGTATGTGCCCTCCAGGATCAGCCTTTCCGGCGATCCCCAGGCGACGGTCAGCAACATCCTGGGCGCGGAACTGCTGTTCCGGGCCGGCATCGCCGCCTTCCTGATCAAGCAGATCGCGTTTCTGCTGCTGCCCCTGGCGCTGTTCAAGCTGCTGCGGCCGGTCAACCACAGCGCGGCGGTACTGATGGTGGCGCTCGCTGTGGTGAGCGTGCCCATCGCCCTGGTCAGCCTCGCCCACCGGCTCGATGCACTCGACATCCTCACCGGCAGCTACGGCCCGGCGCTCGCCGCCGATGCGCTGCCGTCACAAGCCATGCTGGCACTCGGCGCGTATCGCCACGGACTGCTGGTGACCACCTTGTTCTGGGGACTCTGGCTGCTGCCCTTCGGATACCTGGTGATCCGCTCCGGCTTTCTGCCGAAGCTGCTGGGCGTGTTTCTGATCCTTGGCGGCCTGGCTTATGTGACCCAGGTGTTCGGGCAAATTCTGCTGCCGAACCGCAGCCTCCCCGGTTGGGTGATGTTGCCGGCCGCGGTGGGCGAGATCGGCATCTGCCTGTGGCTGCTTCTGGTGGGCGCGCGGACAGGTCGGGTAGCCCAGTAGGGTGGTCACCAAAAATAGGCGCCTCTAGGCGAAGCACAGCGTGCCCGCGCGGCGGCGGTGACCATCCGCGTGGGCTAAAGCCCACCCTACGCAGCTCTACGAAACTAGGGCACCGTTGCCGGCCGCTGGAAGCTGGCGGCGATCTCGGCCACGGCGGCGATACTCATCTTCTGCAGGGCCTGCTCCACCGGCGTGTTCTTGAACAGCTTGATCACCTCTGGCACCTGGGTCACGCCCAGGCCGCGCGCGGCGGCGACGGCGGCGAGATCGACGCCGAACTTGGTGTTGCTGCCTTCCACCGCGCCGCTGTGCAGCACCCGGCCGGTGCGGGCGTCGAGCACCCGCACGTCCATCGCCACATAACCTTTCTTGAAGCCGAGATTGAGCACGCCGAGCGCGGCGACATCGCTGTTGATGACGCCCGGAATGGGGATAGGCACGGCGCCGCCCTCGCTGCCGGTGTCGAAGCCGGTGATGGCGGCGGCGATCAGGTACTGCGCGCCTTCCAGGCCGCCGCCGGGCGCGACCGTGGTGGCGTCAAAGCGCGGGCTCTCGGCAAAGGCCTGCTCGGCCAGCACCGCCGGCAGGTTGTCGCGGTCGAGCACGATGAAGGCCTGCGAGCTGAACAGCTCGGTGACCAGCATGTCGCGCACCGCGCCGGTGAACTGCTCCCGGCTCAGCTCCTCGGCCTTGGGCCGGCGCAGGTTGATCAGCACCAGATTGAGATCAAGCGAGCGCACGCCGTAAGGCGGCGTGTGGTCCAGCACCGGCAGCACGGCGACGCGCGGCCGGGCGTTTTCCGGCAGCGCGCGGATGGCGGCGATGGCGTCACCCTCGCCGCGCACCACCTGGGTGGAATTGCAGGCTGGCAGCAGCAACGCCAGCGACAGGACGATGCCGAGCCGGCGCAGGGCGCCGTGCATTTTTACGCGCTCAGAGCTTGGTCGCGGCGATGTGCTGCACCGCCGCCTCGATGGCGTTGCGGATCGCCTTTTCCATCGGCGTCTTGCTGAAGGCGCCGAGGCCGATCGGCAGATCGGAGCGGGTGTAGACCAGGCCGATGCCGCGATTCGCCGAGGTCGCCTCCACCGTGGTGGCGTTGACCACCCGGCCGGTCTTCACATCGACGATGCGCAGGTTGATGCCGATGCAGGCCTCCTTGGCGGAGACGATGATCGCCGAGCCGCCGCTGCACTCCTTCTCGAAGGAAGTGATCGAGCCACGGATCAGCAGCTCCGCGCCCTCCAGCTCGCCGACTGGCGCCACCGTATCCCGCTTGAAGCGGCCGCTCTCGGCGAGATCCTGCTCGGCGGTGAGGTCTTTCAGGCGGTCGCGTTCGACGACGATGAACTTGCCGGTATTGACCAGCGAGTCGGTGAGCATGTCGGCCATGCCGGCGCCGACGCCCGGGCTGCCCTCGGAGGACCGGAACTCGAAGGGCTGTACCGCGATGCGTGGCTGCGGGCCGTGCGCGGGCGCGTTCTGCACGGCGGCGATGCCTGGCCCGGAAGAGGACACCACGGTCGCCGTCGAGGCGGCGCAGGCAGTCAGCGAAAAGGACAGGGCGGCAAGGGCGGCGACAGGCAGACGCATGAGGTGGCTCCAGAGGGGACGGCAGACCAGCCGTTAGACTGTAGTGCCGCGAAAAGGTGCGCAAGCCTTGACTGCGCGGCTGAACACTTCATGAATCCCGAGCCCAGTCGATGAACGCTTCCGCCGACCCCAGCCGCATCCGTTTCGCCATCCACGGAGGCGCCGGTGACTTGGCGCCCGACGCCGGCCCGCAGCCGGAGCACCGCGCCGCCCTGGCGCGCATCACCGCCGCCGGCCAGGCACTGCTGCTGCAAGGCGGCACCGCGCTGGACGCGGTGGAGCTGGCGGTGGGCCTGCTGGAAGACTGCCCGCTGTTCAACGCAGGCGTTGGCGCGGTGCTCAACCGCGACGGCCTGCCGGAGCTAGACGCCGCCATCCAGCGCGGCAGCGACCGCGCCTGCGGTGCGGTGACCGGTGTGACGCGCACCCGGAGCCCGATCCGCCTGGCGCGCGCGGTGATGGAGCGCTCGCCGCATGTGCTGTTCTTCGGCGCCGGCGCCGAGCAGCTCGGCCGCGAGCTGGGCCTGCCGGAAGTCGAGCCCGCCTACTTCGTCACCCACGAGCGCCTGGAGCAGCTGGAGGACGCGCGGCGCAAGGGCATCATCACCCTCGACCACGACTCCGACTTCGACCGCGCGCAGAAGAGCGAGCGCGCCGATGCCGCCTTCGGCACCGTCGGCGCGGTGGCGCGCGACGCCTGCGGCGGTCTGGCGGCGGCGACCAGTACCGGCGGCCTCACCAACAAGCATCCCGGCCGCATCGGCGACACCCCACTGGTCGGAGTCGGCACCTTCGCCGACGACCGCAGCGCGGCGATCTCCTGCACCGGCACCGGCGAGAGCTTCATCAAGGTCGGCTTCGGCCACGAGGTGCACGCGCGCATGGCCTACCAGGGCTGGGACCTCGCCCAGGCCTGCCGGCACGCGCTGGACGAGGTGCTGCGCTACGGCGGCCGCGGCGGCTGCATCGCCATCGACCATCAGGGCCGCATCAGCCTGCCGTTCAACTCCTATGTGATGTTCCGCGCCTGGGTGGGCGAGGATGGTCAGGTGCGCACCGGTGTTGACCGGAACGACGGGCCTAGTGAGTAAATGCGGCCAAGGCGGCGGCCATCGTTGCCGTGGTATTTTTCGACGACTAATTAATTGAGTCGGGGAGACTAATGAAACCGCTGATCTTGCTGGCCTTCTGTGCTGGCCTGCTTGCCGCCCTACCCGTCCGAGCGGAAAGCCCGGATGAGAAGGGTCTGGCCATTGTCAGGGACGCCGAAAAGCGCGGCGAAAATTTCGGCGACCTGCGTGCCGATGCCGAGATGATCATCCGCAATGGCCGCGGCGGCGAGGCGAGGCGGGCGCTAAAGATCGCCCTGCTTGACCTGCCGGGTAGCGCCAGCAGGAGCCTGACCATGGTCGATGCGCCCAAGGACGTGAAGGGTACCGCCCTGCTCACCCACACTGCCGCAGACTCCAGCGACCAGCAGTGGATCTACCTGCCAGCGGCCGGGCGCACCAAGCGCATCGCCTCTTCCGGCCGCTCCGGGCCGTTCATGGGCTCGGAGTTCTCCTTCGACGATTTTTCGGCCCAGACCGTCGAGCGCTACCGTTTCAAGTGGCTGCGCGCAGAGACCTGCCCGGCACCGCTGGCGGCGGAGCAGTGCGACGTAATCGAGCGGGTGCCCAAGGAGTCCGGCACCGGCTACGCGCGCCAGGAGGTGTGGATGGACCAGGCCCAGCGGCGCCTGCTCAAGGCCGACTACTACGATGCCCAGAACCAGCGCATCAAGACCCTGATGGCGGAGGGCTACCGGCAGTACGAGGGCCGCTACTGGCGCGCCGACCGCCTAACCATGAGCAATGCTCGCAGTGGGGCCAGCACCGTGCTGAGCTGGAGCAACATCCGCTTCCGCAGCGGACTCAAGGACGCCGACTTCGAGGTCAACCGTCTGGGCTCGGCCCGCTGATCCGTCCGGCCAGGGAGGCCGTAGCCATGTTCGACTTCGTGCTCGGCCGTCCGCGCCGGGTGATCCTGCTGGCGCTGGTGCTGGGCCTGCTCTGCGCCGCCGGCATCGGCGGCCTGCGCTACAACGGCGACTCGCGGGTGTTCTTCGCCGATGACAACCCCGACCTGCTGGCGCTGCAGGCGTTGGAGCAGCGCTTCTCGCGCGCCGACACCCTGGTGATGGCCGTGGCGCCGGCCGATGGCCAGGTATTCACGGTCGAGCGCCTGCGGGCGATCCGCCAGCTAACCGACGCCTGGAGTCATCTGCCCTACGCCAAGGGCGCCTCCTCGATCAGCAATTACATCGAGGCCCGCTCCGACGGCGACGACCTCTTGGCCGAACCCCTCCTGCCGGACGACCTCGTCGGCGCCGATCTCGCCGCCATCGGCCAGCGGGCCCGCGCCGACGAACGTCTGCGCGGTGGCCTGCTGTCGGAGCGCGGCGACATCGCCGGCGTCTACATCTACTTCGAGCTGCCACGCAACGATCCCGAGGGCGAGCTGAGCCGCATCGGCGACGCGGTACGCGCCGAGGTCGCCAAGGTCCAGGCCGCGCATCCGGACCTGCGCATCGCCTTGGGCGGCATCCTGATGTTCGACGAGGCCATGCAGCAGCAACTGCTGCGCGACACTTCGACGCTCTACCCGCTCTGCTTCGTGGTAATGACGGCGCTCCTGTACCTGTTCTTCCGCAGCGCTTCCGCCACCTTCGCGACCCTCAGCGCGATGGTGCTGGCAGTGGCGATGACCTTCGGCTTGGCCGGCTGGGCCAGGCTCGCGATCAATCCGGCCAGCCTCACCGCCGGCGTGATCATCCTCACCATCTCCATCGCCGACGCGGTGCACCTGCTCACCACCTTTGCAGCGGAGCGCGCCGTCGGCGCCGATCCGCGTGCGGCCATGGCCGCCAGCCTGCGGGTCAACGGCCGCACCATCTTCCTGACCACGATGGTCAATGCGCTCGGCTTCCTCTCGATGAACTTCTCCGACTCGCCGCCCTACCGCGACCTCGGCAATCTGGTGGCACTTGGCACCATCCTGGCTTGGCTGCTGTCAATCAGCTTCATCGCGGCTTGGACGCAGCTCGCGCCGCCGCGGGTCTCACCCTCGGCCTTGCGGCAGGTCGAGATCGTCAAGCGCCTGATCGAGTGGGTGATCACCCATCGCCGCCGGGTGCTGCCGCTAGCACTGGCGCTGATCACGGCGCTGTCGGCCGGCATTGCCCTCAACCGCTTCGGCGACAACTACGTCGAGTTCTTCAGCCCGCGCGTGCAGTTCCGCGCCGACACCGAGTTCATCAACGAGCGCCTGGCCGGCATGCAATTCATCGAGTACGCGGTGGAGGCCGGCGGTCCGGGCGACGTGTTCGAACCCGCCTTCCTGCGGCACATCGAGGCCTATTCCGACTGGCTGCGCCAGCAGCCGGAGGTGCGCCGTGTCGCCAGCCTCAACGACATTTCCAAACGCCTCAACAAGGCCATGCACGGCGACGATCCGACCCAGTTCCGTCTGCCGGACAGCCGCGAGGAGGCGGCGCAGCACCTGCTGTTTTACGAGATGAGCCTACCCAACGGCCAGGACCTCACCCACCTGGTCGATCTCGACAAGTCCGCAATCCGCCTCACGGTCCTGCTCAACACCATCAGCAGCAGCGAGCTGGAGGCTTTCGATCGACGCGCCCAGTCCTGGGTCGCCCAGAACTGGCCGGCGGACCTGAAGGCGCGCAGCTCCGGCATGTCGGCGCTGTTCGCCAAGGTGGCACGTAGCAACTTCCAGAGCATGAGCACCGGCATGCTCACCTCCTGCGCGCTGATCGCGGCGCTGCTGATCTGGCTGTCGCGCTCGCTGAAGCTAGGCCTGATCAGCCTGGTACCCAATCTGACGCCGATCCTGGTCGGCTTCGGCATCTGGGGTCTCACCGTCGGCAAGATGGGCATGAGTCTGGCGGTTGTGGCCAGTCTAACCCTGGGTATCGTCGTCGATGACACCATGCATGTGTTCAGTCATTACGGCGCCGCCCGACGACGCGGTGCCACGTCGCTGGAAGCGCTGCGCGAGGCCTACGCCGACGTCGGCGCCGCGCTGTGGGTGACCAGCGCCACCCTGGTGGTGGGCTTCGCGGTTCTGGCCTGGTCCAACTTCATGCTCACCGTCCACCTGGGCCTGCTCACCTCGCTGATCCTGGCGCTGGCGCTGATCGCCGAATTCGTGCTCACTCCCACGCTGCTGCTATGGCTGGATCGCGATTAAGCACCCCGCGCGCCGGCGGCGCGCGCCCTCTCCCTGACCTTCCTCAACGCAGCGGGAGGGCGCTGTCGCGCGCGGTTTTTGCCGCGCTCACTCTCGTCTCGACCGCCGCTCGCGCCGACCTTGATCTGCGCCTCGAAGCAGAGACCCGCGCCTTTACCGCCCAGGCGCGCGGCGACGCCGCGCTCGCCGCCGGCCTGCGCCTGGATCACGGCCCGCGCCCTGGCGAAGCCCTGGTGCTGGAAGCCTTCGCCCGCGCCGACGCCCGAGAGGATGCGCGCAGCCGGGCCGATCTGCGCGAGGCCTACTACGAGGCGCGGGCCGGAGCGCTCACCACCCGCTTGGGCGCGCGGCGCGTCTACTGGGGTCTTACCGAGGCGCGGCACTTGGTCGATACCCTCAACCAGTCCGACCTCGGTGACGACCTCGATGGCGAGACCAAGCTCGGCCAGCCGATGCTCGAATTCGTGTTTGGCGGCGAGACCACCGCGCTGAGCCTCTACGCCCTGCCTGGCTTCCGCGAACGGCGTCTGCCCGGTCCGGGCGGACCCTTGGTCTATCCGTTTCCGCTGGCGCTGGAGGAAACCCGCGTCCATGCCGATGCCGGCGTGCTGCACGCCGACTACGCGGCGCGCGCCAGCGGCCAGTTCGGCGATCTGGATCTGGCTCTGTCCTGGTTCGATGGCATCGGCCGCGAGCCGGACATCCTGCCCTGCCTGCGTCAGGGTTCAGGTTTTCCCGGCACCGAGGACGAAGCCAACTGCGCAGTGCTGGACTCGGTGACCGCCGCCGCACCCAGCCCCAACCTGCTGACTCCGCTGCTGCAGGCTCTGGGCCTGGTGCCCAGCGACGCCGAGATTGCCGCCGAGCTGGAGCAGCGTGCCTACGCCAATCTGGTGCTGGTGCCGGTCTATGACCGCGAGCGCCGGCTGGGACTGGAGGCGCAGTACATCGCCGAGGCCCTGGCGCTGAAATTCGAGGGCCTGGTGCGCGAGACCCGGGGCGAGCGCAGCTACGCGGCGGTGGCCGGCTTCGAGTACAGCTGGTCCGGCCTGTTCGATGGCGCCCAGGATCTGGGCCTGATCGTCGAAGCCCTGCGCGACACCCAAGCCGGCCTGCTGTCGGCCCGCTACGACCACGAAGTCTTCCTCGGAGGGCGCTGGTCACTCAACGACGTCGCCAACAGCCAGGCCCTGGGCGGGGTGCTGATCGACAGCACCGGCGCCGGTCAGACTTGGTCGCTGGAAGCCAGCCGACGCCTGGACGACGATTGGAAGCTGGGCCTGCGCCTGCGCGTCTTCACCGGTGGCGACCCAAACGACCTCGCCAACGTAGAGAAGGACGCCGACGAACTACGGCTGACGCTGGAACGCTATTTTTGAGTCAGACTCACCAGCCCGCCTAACCGCGCGCGGTGATGGACAGACCCAAGGTCGGGCCGGACAATCCCGCCCCGCTCCGGGCCCTGACCGGGTTTGCCCGTTCGCAATCTCCCCTCTAATGAGCAGCACGCAACTCAGCGAACACGACTACGTCGAGCAGCTCCGGCGTGGCGTCGGCTGGCTGCGTTTCGAGGGCGAGCTGGAACCGGACTTTCGCCGCTTCTATCGCCGCTTCTGCCTCACCCATGTCCGTTTCGGCCTGGGCATCACCCTGCCCCTGCTGGCTCTCAGCGGCCTGCTCAACAGCGAGGTCTTTGCCGTTCAAGGCGGCTCGGCGCTGACGCTGAATCTGCTGGTGCTGCTGGTCAGCTTTCTGGGCCTGAGCGGCCTCCTGCTGTACTTCTCGCTCGACCGCGAGGGCCATCGCCTGCCGGAACTGATGGCCGGCGCGATGATCCTGGGTGCCGGCCTGCACCTGCTGACCCGCTGCAAATTCGCGGCAGACGGCCTGAACTACCCCTACAGCACCGAGAGCTACGCGACCCTGCTGATCTTCCTGCTCTCCGGCCTGCGCTTCCTGCCGGCGCTGCTGGTGGCGCTGGTCTGGCTGGCGCAGGTGCTGCTCTTCCAGTGGCTCTATCCGCAGACTGTCGAAAACCTGGCAGAGACGCTCTACAACCTCACCGCCGTCGGCCTGCTGGCGGCAGGCGCAGGCTACGCCCAGGAATACCTGGCGCGGGTCAACTATCTGCTCACCAAGATGAACCATCACCGCTCCGAGCACGATGCGCTGACCGGCATCCTCAACCGGCGCGGCTTCAACCAGCGTTTCGACGAGCTGCTGCGCCAAGCCCGCCGCGAGCGCAAGCCGCTGGCGCTGATGCTGATCGACGTCGACTACTTCAAGCGCTACAACGACCGCTACGGACACCCGCAGGGTGACCGCGCGCTCACCGCCGTGGCGCAGAGCCTGCGCCGACACGCCGCCCGCCGTGGCTTCGACTTCGCGGCCCGTCTCGGTGGCGAGGAATTCGCGGTGGTCTGGTACAACACCGACGCCGACGCCGCCGCGCGGCTGGCGGAAGCCACCCGCGCCCGGATCGAAAAGCTGGGCCTGCCCCATGCCGACAGCGCCCTGGGCCATCTGACCATCAGCGCCGGCTGCCTGAGCCTGATGGTGGACGCCGACACCCAGGCCGAGCATCTGCTCGACGCCACCGACGAGGCGCTCTACGAGGCCAAGCGCAGCGGCCGCAACCATGTGCGGCTGGCGCGCTGGAGCGGACCGGTCTTGAGCGCCGGCATCGCTTAGCCGAGTTAGTCGCCCAGCGCGTAGATTCGCTTGAGGTTGGCGAAGCCTTTCATCGCCCGCGCCGGCTGCGCCTCCAGCTCGCGACCAGCCAGCTCGGCGGTGCGCGGCGACACCAGCACCTCGCGATCCTCAGCCTGCTCGCAGAGCCGCGAGGCGAGGTTCACTGCCGGCCCCACCGCGGTGTATTCCAGCCGCGAGGCGGAGCCGATCACGCCGACGGTGACATAGCCGGTGGCGACTCCGATGCCAATGCCGAGCCTGCCCTTGCGGCTGCTCCAGCGCTGGGTGAGCGCCTGGCAGTCCTTGCGGATGCGCTCGGCGATCTCCAGGCTCACCCGCGCGTGGTCGGGGATCGCCAGCGGCGCGCCGACCAGGATCAGCACGCCGTCGCCGGCGTAGTCCTTGATGGTGCCGCCGTATTCGGCCACCACCGCGCCCACCGCCGCGTAGTAGTCGCGCAGCACCTCCAGCACCCGCGAGCTGGGATGCGCCTGCGCGTAGGCGGTGAAGCCGCGCAGGTCGCAGCAGACGATGCTGATCTCCAGATGCGCCTCCTGCATGGCCCCGCGCAGGCCCTTACGGTTGACGATGTCGGCCACCTGCGGCGACAGGAAGCGGCTCATGAACTGGCCGCGCTGGCCCTGCAGCACGTGGTACTGGGTGGCGCCGGCCAGCAGGGTCATCAGCCCGGCAGTCACCGACAGGGCCGCGTACTCGTAGGGCAGCACGAAGGCGGCGAGCATGAACGGCGAGGCGGCGACGAAGCCCAGCACCCGCAGCTTCTCTGAGACATCCGGCCGGCGGTTGAGCAACAGCAGGGTGGAGAACAGCCCGGCCGCGGCCACCAGCAGCACCGGCACCGCGAAACGCCAGAAGCCGCTGCCGGAAAACCCCAGCGCGCCGTGACGGGCGGCGCCGTAAAACTGCTGCACCCGCAGCTCCGGCCACAGCAGCGACTCCACCAGGTAGACCAGGGCCGCCACTTGGCCGAGGCGGATCACGCCGTCGCCGCCGCGCACGTCGAGATTGCCGCTGGGGATGGTACGACGCACCCGCAGCAGCCATTCCAGAAACGCCGCCATCGCCAGCGCCTCCGGCAGGGCCAGCCAGCCGGCCCAGCCCGGCACTGCTTCGGGCGCGCTCATCCGGATGTAGCTGAAGTTGACGACGATGCCGATGCCCATGCTCGACAGCGCCAGCGCCAGCGCTCGCGAAGTCGGCGCCCGGCCGTCGGCGAGCAGGAAGGCCAGGGCCATGCCCACCGCCACCAGGGCAACCAGCAGGTGCGGCAGCATGGGCGCGAGCGCGCTCATGGCGTCTCCTCCGTCGGCTGGCTTCTGGCGGCTGCGGCCTGGGCCTTGGCGGCGGCGCGCTCGGACTCGTTGTCGGCCTCGAACAACTGTTCCAGCTCGCGGGTGAACTGGTTGGCAGCGGCGCGCAGCGCGGCCTCGTCCTGGTAGACCGCGTGCTGGCGCATCAGGGTCTGCTGGTCCTGCTGGTGGAACAGATCCACTGCGCGATGTACTTCGCGCGGCGGCAGGTCCAGGGCCAGCAGCACCCGGCGGGTCATCTCCAGGCTGGAGAAGTAGGCGCGGCGGATGACATCGTCGGGGTTGATGCCGGTGTCGATCAGTTGCAGGGCGTGCTGGCGGGTGCGCGCCGAGGCCATCACCCGCAGCTTGGGCGCGAAGGCGCGCACCGCCTGCGCCACCCGCAAGCTCTCGGCCTCGTCGGCGATGGCGATGACGAACAGCCTGGCCTGGTGCACATGGGCAGCGCGCAGCACCTCATGGCGAGCGGCGTCGGAGAAGAACACCGGGTTACCGAAGCTGCGCACGAACTGCACATGCTCGGCGTTCTTGTCGAGCACTGTGTAGGGAATCTTCTTGACCCTCAGCACGCGGCCGATGATCTGCCCGAACGGCCCGAAGCCGGCGATCACCACCGGCGTCTCCGCCACCTGGATCTCGTCGTAGGGCGCCGGCTCCGGCTGCTGACGGCGCGCCAACATCGCCAGCAAGGCATAGAGCGGCGGCGTGGCGATCATCGACAGCGTTACCGCCACCGTCAGCAGCTCGCGTTCGGGCGCATCCAGCAGGCCGGCGGCGGCGGCCACCGCGAACAGCACGAAGGCGAATTCACCGCCCTGCGCCAGCGCGCCGCCCAGGCGCAGGGCGCTGTGGTGGTTCATGCCGGCGCCGCGCCCCAGCGCATACAGCACCAGGCTCTTGAGTAGCAGCAGGCCCAGCGCCAGGCCCAGCACGGTGAGTGGCGCGCTGGCGATCAGACCGAGGTCGGCACCCATACCGACGGCGATGAAGAACAGCCCCAGCAGCAGGCCCTTGAACGGTTCGAGATCGGCCTGCAGCTCGTGGCGGTATTCGGAGTCGGCGAGCAGCACGCCGGCCAGGAAGGCACCCAGCGAGGCCGACAGGCCCACCGCCTGCATCGCCAGCGAGACGCCGATCACCAGCAGCAACGCAGCGGCGGTGAATATCTCCGGCACCTGGGCATTGGCCAGCGCGCGCAGCGCCGGCCGCAGCAGGGTGCGGCCGCTGGCGATCACCGCCGCTACCACCGCCAGCGCCTTGGCGATCTCCTGCCAACCGATGCCGGCGCTGGCCGGCGCCGACAGCAGCGGAATCAAGGCCAGCAGCGGGATCACCGCAATGTCCTGGAACAGCAGGATGGCGAAGGCACCCCGGCCATGACGCGCCGCCAGTTCACCGCGCTCGCCCAGCAGTTGCAGCACCAGGGCGGTGGAGGACATCGCCAGCGCCAGGCCGATCACCGCCGCACCCGACCAGGCCACGCCGAAGTAGTGCGCGAGCCCGGCCAGCGGCAGGGCGGTGAACAGCACCTGGGCACCGCCCAGGCCGAAGACTTCGCGGCGCAGGGTCCAGAGCCGGCGCGGCTGCAGTTCCAGGCCGATCACGAACAGCAGCAGCACCACGCCGAACTCGCTGACGTGCAGCACCTGCTCGGCGTCGCGGGCATAGCCCAGGCCGTGCGGGCCGATGGCGAGACCGGCGGCGAGATAGCCCAGCACCGAGCCCAGCCGCGCCCGCTTGAACAGCGGCACGAAGAGGACGGCGGCGGCGAGAAACAGTGCGGCTTCCTGAAGCATTGAGCCCTGATGGCCGGCGGGAGTGGCGGCATTGTACGGGGCCGGGGCGCCCGCTTAGGGCCTGTCACTCATTAGAACATCGCTGCGTTGCCGGCCAAAAGCGCGTCAGGCAAGGCGCCTGCCGACGCGAAGGCTGGTTACCTTCGCTAGGCTGGCAACGCCGGATGACGCGCTTTTGGCCAGCAACCCTTCGGGGCGGGACGGTTTTGGGGCATTGCTGCGTCAGCCAGTGTTTCAATAGGCCCGCTATTGCGCACACTGGCTTCCTTGCACTGCCCCAAAACCGCCTTCCGCCCCAGCGATGTTCTAATGAGTGACAGGCCCTAACGGCAGGCGGTCACAGCTCTGCGTATGCTAGTGACCAGTATCCGCATCAGCCCCCGCAATGCTCCGCCCCGCCAGCCTCGCCCTGCTTGCCGTCTGCACCCTGCCCCTGTACGCCCAGGACGAAGGCTCGCCACCATCAACCAGCGCGCCGACCCCGGTGCTGGCGGTGCCGGTGCAACTGCCCGGCGCGCCCGGCGAGGTACCTCTGGCCAACCCCGCTCCGGCCGCCGCCGACGCGCCGCTCGACAGCGTCGGCGCCACTCCGCCCAGCGGACCGAAGCCGCTGGTTCCCGCCGCCAACCGCCAGGCGACGCCGGTGCTGGCGACGCCGGCGCGGGTACAGACCGGTTGCTCGCTGCGCGACTACGGCGCGCCAGTGGAGCGCGGCCAGATCGTCAGCGCGATCTTCAACACCTGCTCGGGGGTGTCGCTGCACAAGGCCAATTTCATCCTGCCGTTCAGTTACAGCCCGCGCTTCCCCGGCGACGAGAGCGAGTTCATCTTCCAGATCAGCGGCAAGGCCCAGCTCTGGGACTTTGGCCCCGGCGCGGTCTATTTCGGCTATTCGCAGCGCTCCTACTTTCAAATCTTCAACGAGAAGAAGAGCAAGGCCTTTCGCGAGAGCGACTACAACCCGGAGCTGTTCGTGCGCCTGCCCAGGCCGCTGCCGCTGCTGCTGCCGGACTGGTCGCTCGACGCCGGCTTCGAGCACGAGTCCAACGGCCAGGATCTGCCCGACTCGCGCTCCTACAACCGCCTGTTCTTCGCGCCGTACTGGACCAAGGGCCGGCAGGCGCTGCAACTCAAGACCTGGTGGCGCATTCCCGAGGACGACGGCCGGCCAGCCACCGACCCCAAGCGCGACGACAACCCCGACCTCGGCAGCTACTACGGCTACGGCGAACTGCGCTACCGCCACGACCTGCCCTGGAACAACCAACTGATTGAAGTGATGCTGCGCGGCAATGCCACCACCGGCCGCGGCGCGGTACAGGTGGACTACAGCCTAGAAGTCGGTCCGGTCGGCGCCCTGTTCCTGCGCGTGTTCAACGGCTATGGCGAAAGCCTGATCGACTACAACCGCAGCGTCACCCGCGTCGCCCTCGGCGTCGCCTTGCAGCGGTGAGCCGGCGCGGCCTGCTCGGCGCCTGGCTGGCGCTGAGTCTGATGATCACCCCCGCGACCTGGGCGCTGGACCCCGGCGAAGCGGCGCCGGAAGTCGCCGGCCGGCATCTGCTGCACGCGGATCAGCGGCTGCGGCTCAGCGAAATGCGCGGCAAGCTGGTGATCGTCGATTTCTGGGCCACCTGGTGCGGACCCTGCGTGATCTCGATGCCGCAACTTGACGCGCTACGGACCAAGCTGCATGGCGAGGGCCTGGCCGAGCGTTTCGAGATCATCGGCGTCAATGTCGATGACGATCCGGCAAGGGCACGGCGCTTTCTGGAGCTGCACCCGGTGCACTACCCGGTGATTTCCGACCTCATCGGTCTGGCGGCGCGTCGCTATGCGCCGCCCAAGCTACCCAGCGCCTATCTGGTCGGCGCCGACGGCCAGGTGAAGTTCATTTACTACGGCCACGGCGAGGGCTATGCGGAAACCCTCGAAGAAAAGCTGCGCGAGCTGCTGGCCGCCGAGGTGGCGGGCGGCTAAGGCCGGACTCAGGCGGTCTCGGCCTCTTGGCCGCGCGTGAGCCGCTGCGAGCGTTGCAGGGCAACCAACTCCATCACCCCCCAGAGCACGGCGCTGCCCAGGCTGAGCGCCGGGTAGCTGCGAAAGCTGCGGACGATTTCACGCATGGCTTGGGACTCCTCTTTGGGAAGGACACGGCCGGCACCGTATCAAGCCTCTGTGAAGTCTCTGTGGCAGTCCGATGACAGCGGCCATGACCGACGCATTTCCGCTGGCTCGCGGGCTAGACTCCCGCGTCTTCAGACCCACCATCCGCGCGTGAACGACCGCCCCCTGCCCGAGCTGAGCGAGCTACAGCAACTGATCGCCGAGGGCGGTGCCCATCTGCAAGCGCGGACGCTTTGCGAAGCCCGGGTTGGCGGCCGGCGCTTCCCAGTGCAGGCGATCACGCTGGGCAACCCCTCGCTGGAAATGCCGGCGGTGGGCTTCTTCGGCGGCGTGCATGGCCTGGAGCGCATTGGCGCGGAGGTGGTGATCGCCTTTCTGCGCAGCCTGGTCAAGCGCCTGGCCTGGGACGAGCTGCTGCACCAGCAGCTGCGCGAGATGCGCCTGGTGTTCATGCCGCTGGTGAATCCGGGCGGCCTCTGGCTGGGCACCCGCGCCAACCCGAATGGCGTCGATCTGATGCGCAACGCGCCGGTGGAGGCCTTGCAGCCGGTGCCGCTCTTGATCGGCGGTCAGCGCCTGAGCCGCGGCCTGCCCTGGTATCGCGGTGCCGCCGGCGCAGCGATGGAAATGGAGAGCACTGCGCTCTGCGCCCTGGTCGAGGAAGAGCTGCTGAGCCGTAGCTTCAGCCTGGCGGTGGACTGCCACTCCGGCTTCGGCACCCGCGACCGCCTGTGGTTTCCGCACGCGCACACGGCGGAGCCAATCGAACATCTGCCGGAGCTGCACGCCCTGTATCGCATCTACGAGCAGGCCAACGTGAACCACCAATACGTGTTCGAGCCGCAGAGCCTGCAATACCTCACCCACGGCGATCTCTGGGACTACCTCTACCTGCTCGCGCTGAAAAACCCGCAGCGAATCTTCCTGCCGCTGACCCTGGAGATGGGCTCCTGGTTGTGGGTGAAGAAGAATCCGCGCCAACTGTTCTCGCGCATGGGCATCTTCAATCCGCTGATCGGCCACCGTCAGCAAAGGGTGATGCGCCGGCATCTGGCGCTGCTGGAATTCTTCACCCGCGCCGCCCGCAGCCACCCACGCTGGCTGCCCACCGGGGCGGCGCGCGAGCCGCGGCGCCAGCAGGCCCTGCAACACTGGTATTCATCAGCCCCACGATGAGCGAAGCACCCTGGATACTCCTGCGTGGACTGATGCGCGACCGCCGCCACTGGGGCGATTTTCCGGCGCGGTTCCAGGCGCAGTTCCCTGGTGCCCGGCTGCTGATGCCCGACCTGCCCGGCAACGGCCTGCGCCACCAGGAGGCGAGCCCGGCGCGCGTCGAGGCGATGGCCGAGCACTTTCGCGAGGAGTTGCGCCGCCAGGGCATCGCCCCGCCCTACCGGCTGTTCGCGATGTCGCTGGGCGCGATGGTGGCGGTGGCCTGGAGCAGCGCGCATCCGGAGGAGATCGAGAGCTGCGTGCTGGTCAACACCAGCCTGCGGCCGATCAGCCCCTTCCACCACCGGCTGCGCCCGGTGGCCTACCCGCTGCTGCTGCGTCTGGCCTTGGGCAGCCCCCACCCGCGCGCGGCCGAACAGGCGGTGCTGGACCTGACCAGCCGGCACATCGAGCGGACTGGCGCGGTGCTCGACGACTGGAGCACCTGGCGCCGCTCGCACCCGGTCTCGCGCGCCAATGGCCTGCGCCAGTTGGGGGCGGCGATCCGCTTCCGCGCGCCGGCCACCAAGCCTGGGGTGCCCCTGCTGCTGCTGAATGGTGCCGGCGACCGGCTGGTGGACCCGCGCTGTTCGCAGGCCCTGGCCGCGCTCTGGCAGGTGCCGTTGCGGGTACACCCCAGTGCCGGCCACGACCTGCCGCTGGACGACGCCGACTGGGTGGTGCAACAGATCAGCGACTGGGAACGGCAACGCGCCGCGAAGCCGGCCGTCTAGGGCGACTGCTGGCCCAAGTACTGGAAGCGCGGCAACGGACCCTCCGGGGTCTCGACCGTCTCGTTCCAGACACGCAGCCGGCGCGTATTCATCGGCAGGCCCGCGCGCGGATACAGCCGGGTGTAGACCACCACCGTCTCGTCGGTTTCGTCCTCGCGAGCCAGGCCGAGGGCCAGATAGAAATCGCCCTTGTAGTGGCGGTAGACGCCAGCGCGGAAGTGGTCGACATCGTTCACCGGCAACTCCCTGCGCCCATGGCCGCTGTCAATGCAGATCACCGATCCGCGACATACGCGCCAGCGGGGCTCCGGCAGCCTGGGTGGCGTCACTCCGGCTGGCTTCCGCCAACCGGGCCACGCCCTTGCCGCCACGCTTGGCCTCGTACATGGCCTGGTCGGCGGCGCGCAGCAGCGAATCCGAATCCAGGCCGTGCTCCGGGTACAGCACCACACCGACGCTGCAGCCCAGGCTCAGCGGCTGCTCAGGCGCCATTTCCAACTTGAACGGCCAGCTCATGATCTGGCAGATCTTGTTGCCCACCGCCAGCGCGCTGGCGGCATCGGCCTGCTGCTCGATCATCACCGCGAACTCGTCGCCGCCCAGGCGCGACACCGTATCGGCGCGACGCACCGCCGAGGTCAGCCGGGTGGCGATCTGCCGCAGCAGTTCGTCGCCGGCGGCATGCCCGTACTGGTCGTTGACGCCCTTGAAGCCATCGATGTCGATGAACAGCACACCCAGCCGGCTGCGGTTGCGGTCGGCACGGGCGATGGCATTGGCCAGCCGGTCCATGAACTGCAGGCGGTTGGGCAGACCGGTGAGCGGATCCTGGTAGGCCAGCTTGCGGAAGGTCTCCTGCAACTCCTGCACCTCGCGGCCGCGCTCGTAGAGCTGTTCCAGCGCCGATTGCAGGCCCAGCTTGCTGCGGTAGGCGTTGAGGTAGGCGCGCACCTTGGGCAGCAGGTTGTGCTTCTGCAGGGGCCGCAGCACGTAATCGAGATTGGCCGCGTCGAAGCGCTGCAGGCGTTCCGGATCGCCGCTCGACGCCTCGGAAGCCAGAAAGATCACCGGACTTTCTCCGAAGTACTCCTCCCAGAAGCCGGGCGCGTCGGCGTCGGCATCGGCGTCAGCCTCGACCTCGGGCAGACGGGAGGGCTCCTGACAGACGATCACCAGCGCCGGCTGCTGATCGAGGAAGGTCTGGGCAGCCTGATCCAGCGATTTGCGCAGGCTGAATTCGGCATCGACACCGGCCAGGATCTGGCGGATGTCGCGGACATCCCCGGCGGCATCGCCGACCAGCAGGATGGTCGGCAGGGGGTGGGCGGCCTGGCTCATGCCTGACCCAGGCTCAGGCAACGGCCAGCCGCCCACTGCCGACAAGTCACGGCAGTAGCCGACAAATGAGGGCCGCCCCATCCCGCAGTCGGGAATCTGACAGACCCAATGGCATTCGCTGTCGCCAAACCGGCATACCTCGGTTGCTACGTACTACCCGGAGCGGTTGCGCCGGGTCTGGGGAATCTCCATTCCCGCTACAAGCCGGCAACTTTCGGGCCTAACTCCTGGCTGGAGCCCGAATCGACCCCGGAGGCCCCTGGGGCGCTGGACCGGGATTCCAGCTTGGTGCCGGCTGAGGGATTCGAACCCCCGACCTACGGTTTACAAAACCGTTGCACTACCGCTGTGCTAAGCCGGCCCGATGGAAAGCGCGCAGTGTAGAGCCTGTGGCCGTTTATTTCACCGCGCCAAGCCGCCCTCTGATAGTGCCAGCAACCCCTCCAGCACCAGTTGCGGGCGCAACTGCCAGGCGCCCGGCAACTGCGGCAGCAGCAGCGCGGCGTCGCCGCCGGTGAGCACCAGAGCCTCCTCCAGGTCTCCACCCGGGGCACGCAGGCAGTGCTCCACCGCCCCCAGCGCGGCGAACAGCGCGCCCTGGCGGATCGCGGTCTCGGAGTTGGTGCCCAACGCGCGCGGATCGGCAGGGACGGCGGCCGGCGTCGCGGTCGCGGTCACCTGCAACAGGCTGGCCAGGGCGCTGCCATAGCCGGGAGCGATGATGCCGCCGAGGTGACGGCCCTCGCGATCCACCCGGTCGAAGGTCAGCGCGGTGCCGGCGCTGAGCACCACGAAGGGCCCGCGCCGCTGCTGCCAGACCGCGACCATCGCCAGCCAGCGGTCGATGCCCAGACGCTCCGGCTGCGGGTAGACGTTGCGCAGGCCCTGCCATTCGGCACGGCTGCGTGGCAGTTGCGGCGCGATGCCGCAACTGGCCTGCACCACCGACTGCCAGCGTGCCGCCTCACCCAGACGCGGCACGGCGGAGAGCCAGACTTCCTCCACCGCCGGCCAGGCGCGGCTGGCGAATGCGGCCCAGGGATCACCCTGGTGGAGCAGCGGCTCGCCGGGCTGGAGCTCGCCATCCCAGAGCGCCCACTTGAGCCGGGTATTGCCGACATCGACCAGGAGCTTCATGCCGCGACCCGCACGCTGACTTCGCCGGCATGCACCACCCGGCGCTCGCTGCCGACTTCGACGATCAGCCCCCCGTCGGTGTCGATGCCGCGCGCCACGCCCTCGTAGCCGCCCTGGGCCTCGACCCGCACCGGGCGGTCCTGCAAGAGGTCGCGCTGACGCCACTCGCCAGCGAAGGGCGCAAAGCCGAATTCCTGGTAGTGCTGCAGGGCCAGCGCCAGCTCGGTGAGCACCGCCACCGCCACCGCCTCGCGCGCCGGCAGTACGCGGCTGCGGGCCGCCAGCGCGGCGGCCAGGCTGGTCCAGGGCTGGCCGACGGCCTGCGCCTGCACCGCTTCCATCTGCAGATTGAGGCCGACACCGACCACCACCCTACAGGGGCCGCCGGCCTCGCCGCGCGGCTCGATCAGCACGCCGGCCAGCTTGCGGCCGTCGGCGTGCAGGTCGTTGGGCCATTTGATGCCGGCTTCCGGCAGGCCCAGCGCCGACAGGGCACGGGCCAGCGCCACCGCCACCGCCAGCGGCAGGGTGGTGAGGCGCGCCGGCCAGGCCGGGAAGCTCCAGGCCAGCGAGAGGTAGAGATTGGCGCCGAACGGCGACACCCAGTCGCGGCCGCGCCGGCCGCGGCCGGCGGTCTGGCTTTCGGCGAACAGTGCCTGCGGGTCCTGCGCCGGCTCGGCTTCGAGCAGGCGGGTATTGGTGGAGTCCACGCGGGCTTCGACTGCCACCCGCAGGCCCAGCGCACGCACGCTGGCCGGCAGCGCGGTGGCGATGCGGGCGGCGTCCAGGCGTTGCAGAGGATGCGCGAGCCGGTAGCCGGCACCGGGCTGGGCATCCAGCGCGACGCCCCAGTCGCGCAGCTTGGCTACACGCTTGGCAAGCGCCGCGCGGCTGATGCCGAAACGCTCGGCCAGGGCCTCGCCGGAATGGCGCTCGCCGTCGGCCAGCGCGTCGAGCAGATCCAGCAGGTTGGCTTCACTCATCAAGGGCTCGGAGCTTGTGAAGAAATCGTAGCGAGCATGCCTGGCCGCGAGGAGCCGAACCGACTAGAGGTTCGGCAACGCAGAAACCGCAGCGCACTGAAGTGCGTGAGGGTGAGCGGTCGCGTCTTGGCCCGCATCGCGGGCCGGGAGTACCGCATGACGACGCGGACGGGCAGCGCAGTAGATTTATTCACAAGCGCTCACTTCAGGCCCAGGGCACGGCCCAGCAGCCGCGCACGTTCGAAGCGCGGCTCGGTGCCGGCGCGCAGGCGCGCCCAGTTGGCGCGGTGCTTGACCAGCACCAGCAGGGCCATGGCGGCGGTGAACGCGCCGGCGCCGGAAAACAGTCCCTGCTCGCTGAAGCAGGCGACGTGCAGCAACGCCACCACGCTAGCGCCCAGGGTGGCGAGGCTGACCGTGCCAGTGAGCAGCACCACCAGCACGAAGGCCAGCAGCATCCAGGGAAAGCTGGCCGGCAGCAGGGCGGCGAACACGCCGGCCACCGTCGCCACGCCCTTGCCGCCCTGGAAACGATGCCAGAGCGGATAGCAATGGCCGAGCACCGCCGCCGCGCCGCAGGCATAGGCCAGTTCCGGCGTCGCCGCCACCCCGGCCAGGCGCGGCAGCAGCAGCGCCGCGACCACGCCCTTGCCGACATCGATCAGCAGCACCGCCAGCGCAAAGCCCTTGCCCTGGGTGCGCAGGGCATTGGTGGCGCCGATGTTGCCGCTGCCGCTGGCGCGCAGGTTCACGCCGCCCTTGAGGCGGGCGACGATCAACCCGCCCATCAGCGAGCCCAGGGCATAGGCCGCCAGCATCAGCAGCGGCGTGGTGAGGATCAGGGGCATGGGTAGGTATGACGACGGTGAATGGCCTCGATGGCGGCCAGGACTTCCGTGCTCAGGCGCAACTGCGCGGAGGCGAGATTGGCCTCCAGTTGCGCCAGACTGGTGGCGCCGATCAGGGTGCTGGTGACGAACGGCCGGCTGTGCACGTAAGCGAGCGCCATCTGTGCGAGGTCCAGCCCATGGGCCTGCGCCAGCCGCCGGTACTCGGCGGTCGCCGCCTCGGCCTCGGGCGTGCTGTAGCGCTGGAAGCGGCTGAACAGCGTCAGCCGCGCGCCCGCGGGCTTCGCGCCGCCCAGGTATTTGCCGCTGAGCACGCCCATCGCCAGCGGCGAATAGGCGAGCAGGCCCACCGCCTCGCGATGCGCGAACTCGGCCAGCCCCACCTCGTAGCTGCGGTTGAGCAGCGAGTAGGGGTTCTGGATGCTGGCGACTCGCGGCCCACCCTGCTCACGCTCCAGGCGCAGGTATTCCGACAGGCCCCAGGGCGTCTCGTTGGAGATGCCGATGTGGCGCACCTTGCCGGCCCGTACCAGCTCGGCGAGCGCGCCGTAGGTCTCCTCGATGGACGGACCGTCGCGATCCTGCGGCGTGTAGCCGAGCTGGCCGAAGAAATTGGTCGGGCGCTGCGGCCAGTGCACCTGATAGAGGTCGATCCAGTCGGTGCGCAGGCGTTTGAGCGAGCTGTCGCAGGCGGCGAGCAGGCTGGCGCGGTCCAGGCAGGAACCGCCGCGCAGGTAGGGGAACATGCCCGGCCCGGTGACCTTGGTGGCGAGCACGATGTCCTGGCGTCGGCCAGTTTTGGCGAACCAGCTGCCGATGTAGTCCTCGGTGCGGCCCTGGGTTTCGGCGCGCGGCGGCACCGGGTACATCTCGGCGGCGTCGAACAGGTTCACGCCCTCGGCAACGGCGCGGTCCATCTGCGCATGCGCCTCGGCCTGGCTGTTCTGCTCGCCCCAGGTCATGGTGCCGAGGCCGATCAGCGAAACCTTGAGGCCAGTGCGGCCCAGTGGGCGGTAGTCCATGCGCGGGCTCGCTCTAGCGGTGGCGGCGGTCGGCGAGCCGCTCGATGGCATCGCCGAGCAAGAGCTCCATCGCCTGCTCCTGCTGCTCGCCCGGCACCACCACGGTGCTGGGGCTGGAGATGAAGGCGTCGGGGATCAGCGCCAGGATGCCCTCGAAGCTGGCCTCGAAGCGCGCCGCCTTGTTGAAGTGGATGACGATCAGGCTCTCGTCGGCGGCCGGGATCGCCTGCGGCTCGAAGGGGTTGGAGGTATCGACCAGCGGCACCCGCTGGAAGTTGACGTCGGTGCGCGAGAACTGCGGCAGGATGTAGTTCACGTAGTCGGGCATGCGGCGCAGGATGGTGCTGGTGACCTCCTGCGAGGTGTAGCCGCGCTCGGCGGTGTCGCGATTGATCTTCTGGATCCACTCCAGATTGATGATCGGCGTCATGCCCACCAAGAGGTCCACATGCTGGGCGATGTCCACCTCGCCGGTCACCAGGCCGCCGTGCAGGCCTTCGTAGAACAGCACGTCGGTGCCCGGCGCGATACGCCGCCAGGGCGTGAAGCTGCCCGGATTCTGCCGCGCGGCGCGCGCCTCCTCCTCGGTGTGCAGGTAGTGGCGGGTCTGGCCGCTGCCGGTCTCGCCGTACTCGCGGAACAGGTTCTCCAGGCGCCCGAGCAGATTGCCCTGGGTGCCGAACAGCGACAGCGTCTCGCCGCGGATGCGCGCCCGCTCCAGCATCTGCCGCCAGTTGTCGCGCTCGTAGGCGTGAAAGCTGTCGCCCTCGACATAGGCGGCCTTGAGGTCGAGGTCGGCGAAGATGCGCTCGAACACCCGCTTGGCCGTGCTGGTGCCGGCTCCCGAGGAACCAGTGACAGCGATGATGGGATGGCGGGCGGACATGGGAGGGCGTGCTGGCAGTAAAAACGTCGCTGCGGCGGAAGGCGGTTTTGGGGCAGTGCAAGGAAGCCAGTGTGCGCAATAGCGGGCCTATTGAAGCACGGGCTGACGCCGCAATGGCCCAAAACCGTCCGGCGCCGACACGGTGTTTGCGCAGCAAGGGGTGCGGGAGGCGCCGGCAGGGCTCGCTCCCGCACCCACCTCGCTACGCTCGGGCACCGTGTCGCGAGCCCGCCCCGAAGGGTTGCTGGTCAAAATCGCGTCATGCCGCGTTGCTCGCTTAGCCAAGGCGTCCAGCCTTGGCGTCAGCTCGCGCCTTGCCTGACGCGATTTTGACCGGCAACGCAGCCACGTTTTTACTGCCAGCACGCCCTAGTGTGTCTTGCGCAGCGGCGGGCTGTCAGCGCCGCCGGTAGCAGAAGTCGGTGACCACATGCCCCAGACGCTCGCCGCGCGCCTCGAAACGGGTGATCGGCCGGCTGTCCGGGCGCGGCACCGGGCCGCCTTCGAACTCGGGCGCGGCGTCCAGCACCTCGCGCATGTGCTCGGCGTAGGGAACCCAGTCGGTCGCCAGGCGGAACAGGCCGCCCGGCTTGAGCCGACTGGCGACCAGGCTGGCGAAGGCCGGCTGCACGATGCGGCGCTTGTGGTGGCGGGTCTTGTGCCAGGGGTCGGGGAATTCCAGGATCAGCTCGTCCAGGCTTTCCGGTGCCAGCCAGTCGCGCAGCACCTCCACCGCGTCGTGGCAGGCCACGCGCAGATTGCCCAGCCCCGCCTTGTCGGCACGATTGAGCACCCGGCCGACGCCGGGTCGGTGCACTTCCACACCCAGGTAGTCGCGCTCCGGCGACTGTTCCGCGCGGAACAATAGGGCGTCGCCGGCACCGAAGCCGATCTCGAACACCTTGGGCGCTACGCGGCCATAAACAGCATCGAGGTCGAGCCGTTCACCGGCGGCGGGTGCGTCCAGGCCGTAGCGCGGCCACAGACGCTCCAGCGACTCCTTCTGCGAATCGGTCATGCGCCCTTCGCGCCGCACGAAGGACTTGATCTCGCGCCGGTAGGGCGCGGCCCTTGCGATTTCGGTTGCAGCTTCAGTTTCGGTTTCAGCGGACATCGAGGGCTTCCATCCATGCGGCCATGGTCAGCAGTTCCGGGTGGGCGCTGGCGCGCAACTGCGCCGCCACCTGGGCGCGATCGGCCGGGGTCTTGTTCTGGTTGATCTTGCGCTTGCCTTCGATGCGGCTGGGCCGCAGACGGAAGGCGACGATGGCGTTCAGCAGCGCGTTCTGGCGCGCGGCGTCGAGCTGGCGGGTCCAGCCGCCGACGGCGGGCTCGAAGGCGGCGCTGGTCCGGTCCAGCAGATCGAGCTTGAAGCCGGCGTCGTCGTCCAGCTCCGGCCGGCCGTGGACGTGCACTACCGCGTAGTTCCAGGTCGGCACCTCGCGTGCCGGGTTCACATACCAGCGCGGCGAGACATAGGCATGCGGGCCGTGGAATACCGCCACGGTCTCGCCCTCGGCGAAGGCCTGCCAATGCGGATTGGCGCGCGCCAGGTGCCCGCTCAGGCTGCCATCGGCTTCCAGCAGCAGCGGCAGATGGCTGATCCGCGGCTCCTCACCGGCCAGGCTGGTGATGAGGGTCGCGAAGGGATAGTCGCGGATCAGCTGGTGCTGCTGTTCCTGATCGCTCAGCGCGAACGACGGCGGGGTGTACAGGCTCATGGCTAGGCTCCCGCCGGCCGCAGGCCACGCCGCGCAGCCGCCTTGCGCGCCGCTACGGCGACGCCGGGCGCGTCCTTCCAATGCCACCACTTCAGCTTTTCCGGATCGGGCGCGGCGGTGCTCGCAAAGTAGACGGCGCAGCGGAAGGTGTAGAGCACGCAGCGATCCTGGTGCTGGCCGTCGCGCTCACAGAGCCGGTCGTACAGCGCCTGCGGGTCAGCCCCCTTCAGATCGGCAACGCGCCGCACGCCCAGCGACAGCAGGTCGCGCGCCAGCGAGGGGCCGATACCGGGTATCCGCCGCAGCTCGGCCAGTTCTTCCTGCCCGGCGCGCGCTCTCACCCGATGACACCGTCCAGGGGCGAGGAAGCCGAGGCGTAGCGGCGGCGCGGCATGCGGCCGGCGAGAAAGGCTTCGCGGCCGGCGATGATGGCGTGGCGCATGGCGCTGGCCATCAGCAGCGGGTTCTTGGCCTCGGCGATGGCGGTGTTCATCAGCACGCCGTCGCAGCCCAGCTCCATGGCGATGGCGGCATCGCTGGCGGTGCCGACGCCGGCATCGACGATGATCGGCACCTTGGCGTTCTCGACGATGCTGAGGATGTTGTAGCGGTTCTGGATGCCCAGACCGGAGCCGATCGGCGCGGCCAACGGCATCACCGCCACGCAGCCCAACTCCTCCAGACGCTTGCACTGGATCGGGTCGTCGGTGCAGTAGACCATCACCTCGAAGCCCTCCTTCACCAGCACCTTGGTGGCTTCCAGCGTGGCGGTAATGTCCGGGTAGAGCGTCTTGGGGTCGCCCAACACTTCCAGCTTCACCAGCCGGTGGCCGTCGAGCAGCTCGCGCGCCAGCCGGCAGGTGCGGATCGCGTCTTCGGCGGTGTAGCAGCCGGCGGTGTTGGGCAGCAGGGTGTAGCGCTCGGGGCGGATGAAATCCAGCAGATTGGGCGCGCCGGCGTCCTGGCCCAGGTTCACCCTGCGGATGGCGACGGTGACGATCTCGGCGCCGCTGGCCTCGGCGGCGGCGGCGTTCTCGGCGAAGTCCTTGTACTTGCCGCTGCCAACCAGCAGCCGCGAGCCATAGGTCTTGCCGGCGATGGTGATGCTATGTGTGCTCATCTTGGTCTCTGGTGATTCTGGCCTTGCGTGTTATCGGCAACTTGCCGGAGCAACGGTCTGCTGCCATCTCCGAATCATGTCCTTTGCGCTGCCATCCCTGGCGAGACCACAGCGCACTGATCTGACTCCGGGGCGCACATCCATGTGCGCCCGTTCGCCGAATAAAGCGGTCCACTGGACCGTTTTATTCGGCTCACCCACCTCCAATCGCTTTGACGATTTCGATGTGGTCTTGCTCCGCCAGCCGGGTCTCGGACCAGAGGCTGCGCGGCACGATCTGGCCGTTGTGTTCGACGGCCAACCGCTGGCCTTGCAGCTGCAAGGCTTCGATCAGGCCGGCCAGGGTGGCCGGCGCCGGCAGCGGCTCCGGGCGTCCGTTGACGGTGAGCAGGGGCATGGTGATCCCGCGTCGTGCAAAGGCCCTCGCAGGGAGGGCCTTGGAAAGGTCTGGAGCGGGTGATGGGAATCGAACCCACGCTAGTAGCTTGGGAAGCTACAGTTCTACCATTGAACTACACCCGCGTTGGCCGGCATTTTAGCGCCTCAATCGCCGTCGCGCCGAGGCCCCAGCCGGCGCTCTGGCTGCCCAGGGCGTGGCAACTCTTGCTTGCGGCGGTCACCCAACTCGAAATCACGCCGATTGAAGCGCTTGTAGAAAGGCACCAGCCGGGACTCCGGATCGTCCTCTTCACGCACATCACGCCGCGCCGAGGCCGAGATCGCCACTACCAGAAACACACCTCCCAGCAGTAGCAAGGTCCACCACGGGTGCACCGCCACCAGATTCAGCAATGCATCCATACCGCCGCTCCTGCCGTAGAACCCCTGCGAGCTTAACAGGGCACGACCGGTGCGCCGCACCTACACTCGACCGTCCCCAGGAGCCAAACCGATGAGCAGCTATTTCGAATCCGAAGACCTCGCCAAGTTCGGCCAGATCGGCCGCCACGCGCCCAAACTGGCCGAGGATTTCTTCAAGTACTACGGCAACGTCACCGCCACCGATGGCGCGCTGAGCAAGCGCGAAAAGGCGCTGATCGCGCTGGCCGTGGCCCACGCCCAGAAGTGCGCCTACTGCATCGACGCCTACACCACCCAATGCCTGGAAACCGGCAGCAATCCCGAGCAGATGATGGAGGCGGTGCATGTGGCGGCGGTGATGCAGGCCGGCATCACCCTCGCCCACTCGGTACAGATGTACAACCACCTCGACAAGCTGGTGCTGTAGCACCATGCGTCTGGACGCGGCGGCATGAAATCCGGACGCACAGCCCTGGCGACCGGCGACCATGTATCGGCAAGCTGCCGTCCCAGCGGAGCAGGCAGCCGCTCTCCCCACACTCAGGAAGCCGTCCATGCTGATTGCCGCCGCCTGCGTTCTGCTATTGGCCTATGCCAACGGCGCCAATGACAACTTCAAGGGTGTTGCCAGTCTGTTTGGCAGCGGCGTGGCCGACTACCGCAAGGCGCTGAACTGGGCGACCGCCGCCACCTTCGCCGGCTCGTTGGCAGCCCTGGGGCTGAGCGCGCATCTGGTCGCCACCTTCAGCGGCAAGCTGTTCGTGGGCGCCGACACCCTGGCGCTACCCGGCTTTCCGCTGGCAGTGACCGCTGCCTGCGCCGGCACCGTGCTGCTCGCTACCCGCCTGGGCGCACCGATCTCCACCACCCATGCGCTGGCCGGCAGCCTGCTGGGAGCGGCCTACGCCGCACCGCAGTCACTGGTCGACTGGGCCGCCGCCGGCCGGCAGATCTTCCTGCCGTTGGCGCTGGGTCCCCTGATCGCCGTCGCGGTCGCGCTGCTGATCTACCCGCTGCTCAGCCAGATACGTCAACGACTGGGCATCCATCGCAACAGTTGCCTCTGCCTGGGCGAAACCTTGAGTCCACAAGCGGATGGCAGCGCGCTGGCACGGCTGTCGATCGGCAGCGGCGACACCGCGAGCTGCGCGACCCGCTACCAAGGCCGGTTGATGGGCGTCTCCGCACAGCGACTGATCGACGGCGCGCACTATCTTTCCGCCGGACTGGTGAGCTTTGCCCGTGGCGTCAACGACACGCCCAAGCTGGTGGCCCTGGCCTTGATGGTGAGCCCGGCCCTGCACGGCGCCGGCGTATTCACCGTCATCGGCCTGGCCATCGCCGCCGGGGGACTGTTCGGCGCACGCCGGGTGGCCGAGACCATGGCGCACAAGATCACCGCGATGAATGCCGGACAGGGGCTCTCGGCCAATCTGGTCACCGCCGGCCTGGTGCTATCGGCCTCGCCGCTGGGCCTGCCGCTGTCGACCACCCACGTCAGTTGCGGGGCGCTGTTCGGCATTGGCGCCGTGACGCGCCAGGCACGCTGGAAGACCATCGCCGGCATCTTCGCCGCCTGGCTGATCACCTTGCCGCTGGCGGCAGCGCTCGGCGCGCTGATGCTGAGTGCAATACTGCGTTTCACTGCCTGAGAGACTCACAACCACCATGAGCGACGGACAGATTCCCCTGCCCTCACAAACCACCCAGCAAGCGGTGCGGGACTACTACGGCAAGGTGCTGAGCTCCTCCGCCGACCTCAAGACCAGCGCCTGCTGCCTGGCCGAGGCGATGCCGCCCTACATCGCGGCGCTGCTGGCCAATATCCATCCGGAGGTGAAGGACCGCTTCTACGGCTGCGGCTCGCCGATCCCGCCGGCAGTGGGCGGCGCGACGGTGCTCGACCTCGGCTGCGGCTCCGGCCGCGACTGCTACACGCTCTCGCAACTGGTCGGACCCGCTGGCCGCGTCATCGGCCTGGACATGACCGAGGAGCAACTGGCCGTGGCCCGCCGCCATCAGGCCTGGCATGCCGAGCGCTTCGGCCATGCCAATGTCGAGTTCCGCCAGGGCTATATCGAAGACCTGGCCGGCGCCGGCATCGCCGACCACAGCATCGACCTGGTGGTCTCCAACTGCGTGCTCAATCTCTCGCCCGACAAGCCCCGGCTGTTCGCGGAAATCTTCCGCGTGCTCAAGCCGGGTGGCGAGCTCTACTTCAGCGATGTGTTCGCCGACCGCCGCATTCCTCGCGCGCTGGCGGAAGACCCTGTTCTCCTGGGCGAATGCCTGGGCGGCGCGATCTATCTGGAGGATTTCCGGCGTCTGCTCGCCCAGGTTGGCTGCGCGGACGCGCGCGTGATCGCCAGCGGTCCGCTGGCGGTCAACAACCGCGAGCTGGAGGCACGCACCGGCAACATCCGCTTCTTCTCCAACACCGTGCGCGCCTTCAAGCTGCCGCTGGAGGACCGCTGCGAGGACTAC
Organism: Nevskiaceae bacterium; assembly: GCA_004297005.1. GTDB lineage: Bacteria > Pseudomonadota > Gammaproteobacteria > Nevskiales > Nevskiaceae > Stagnimonas. The sequence goes on along the minus strand of SCVA01000038.1, from coordinate 30,413 downwards.
GGCCAGGTCGCCACTTATCTCGGCAGCATCGCCGAGTGCCCGCACTACTTCGATCTCGACGACCATCATCACTTCGTCAGCGGCAAGCCCATGCTGGTCTGCGGCAATACCGCCGACATGCTGCGCGGCAGCCGCTATGCCGCGCACTTCCAGGTGATGGGCGAGAAGACCAGGCACTATGGCCTGTTCGACTGCGCGCCCTCCCTCGGCACGACGGCCGCGCCCGTCGGCGGCGCCTGCTGCTGAGGCGGCGGCCATGGACGACACGCCGATCCCCCTGGCGCAGCTTGCCGGCCACTCGCCAGACCACGACTTTCAGTCCCTGCTGAACGCGCGCGGCCTGCGCCTGCCACCGCTTTCCATCGAAACCCTGCAGGTCAATCTCACCAAGCTCTGCAACCAGGCCTGCCGCCACTGCCACGTCGACAGCAGTCCCAGCCGCACCGAAGCGCTACCGCCGGAGGGCGTGGCCGCCGTGCTCGGCCTGCTGGCGCGGCATCCGCAGATCAGCAAGCTCGACCTCACCGGCGGCGCACCCGAGCTGCATCCGCAGTTCGATGAACTGGTGCGCGCGGCCGTGCGGCTCGGCAAGCAGGTCATGGTCCGCCACAACCTCACCGTGCAACTCGACGGCCATCCGCAGACCGGCGAGAGCAAGGCGCATCTGCCGGCCTTCTTCGCCGAGCAGGGCGTGGAGGTGATTTCTTCCCTGCCCTACTGGCAGGAGTTCTTCACCGACAGCCAGCGCGGCAAGGGAGTGTTCGGCAAGTCGCTCACCGCGATGCAGCGGCTCAATGCCGTGGGCTATGGCATCGAGGGTTCCGGCCTGCTGCTCAATCTGGTCTACAACCCGGTGGGCCCCTATCTGCCGGCGGCGCAGGCCGGACTGGAGGCCGACTACAAGCGCGAGCTGCGCGAGAAGTTCGGGCTGCACTTCAACCGCCTTTACACCATCACCAACATGCCGATCCACCGCTTTGCGCTGCACCTGCGCAAGAGTGGCCAGTACCAGAGCTACATGGACAAACTGCTGTCGGCCTTCAATCCGGCCGCGGCCGAGGGCGTGATGTGCCGCAGCCTGATCAGCGTCGATCACCAGGGGCGGCTCTACGACTGCGACTTCAACCAGCAGCTCGGACTCGCCGTCGAGACCGGGAGCTCATCCAGCCTGGCCGATTTCGACTTCGAGGCGCTGATGGCGCGCCGAATCCGCTGGGGTAGCCACTGCCTGGGCTGCACGGCGGGCGCTGGCTCCTCCTGCGGTGGGGCGACCGCGGCCTGAGCAAAGCTTCAGCAGAATCCGGACAGTTGTCCCCAATCGGCCTGGATGAGTCTGTTGATAAGTCTGTACGGCCGGCTTTTTTGCCTGCGCCATCAAGCGCTTTGATGGAACTGCGGAGAACTTCGCCGACACCGTGCTTGCAATCCCCGCCTTGCGCAAGGCTTCGCCAGTTCGTCGCGATTTCTCAGGAATCCTCGGGCGCGGGTGCGGCCAGTAGCCCCACTGCCTCGCTGGCCGGCAAGGCCTCCACCTCGCGCAACTGACGCTGGATCGCGCGCGAGCGCACGCCGGTCTGCTCGATCTGCTTCTGCGCCTGCTCCAGCTTCTCGCTGACCTTGTCGAGCACTTCGCCAAACTTGCCGAACTCGGTCTTCACCGCGCCCAGCACCTTCCAGACCTCGCTGCTGCGCTTCTCGATGGCGAGGGTGCGGAAGCCCATCTGCAGACTGTTGAGCAGGGCGGTCAGCGTGGTCGGGCCAGCGATGGTCACGCGGTAGTCGCGTTGCAGTCCGTCGGCCAGGCCGGGGCGGCGCAGTACCTCGGCGTAGAGGCCCTCGGTGGGAAGGAACATCAGCGCGAAGTCGGTGGTGTGCGGCGGCTCCACGTACTTGTCGTGGATGGACTTGGCCTGCACCTTCACCGCCATCTCAAGAGCCTTGGCGGCGGCCTCGATGGCGGCGAGATCGCCGCGCTCGGCGGCATCAACCAGACGCTCGTAGTCCTCGCGCGGAAACTTGGCATCGACCGGTAGCCAGACCGGCGCGCCCTGCGCCTCACGGCCGGGTAGCTTGATGGCGAAATCCACCCGCGCATCCGAGCCCGGCCGGGTGGCGACGCTGCGGCCGTACTGCTCGGGTGTGAGCAACTGGTCGAGCAGCGTCTCCAACTGCACCTCGCCCCAGCCGCCGCGGGTCTTCACATTGCTGAGCACGCGCTTGAGATCGCCGACGCCGGTCGCCAGGGTCTGCATCTCGCCAAGGCCACGGTGCACCTGCTCCAGGCGCTCGCTGACCAGCTTGAAGCTCTCGCCCAGGCGCGCTTCCAGTGTCGCGTGCAGCTTCTCGTCGACGGTCTTGCGCATCTCGTCGAGCTTGGCCTCGTTGTTGGCCTGCAACTCCTTGAGCCGGGTTTCCACCGCCAGCCGCAGCGCCTCGGCGCGGGCATCGGTCTGCGCGGTCAGCGCGGCCAGACGCTGCTCGAAACCCTCGAAGGACCGGGCGATGAGCTGGGCGATGGCCTCGGTGCGCTGCGCCACCGCCTGCTGGCTGTTGGCGAGCTGGCCACCAAATTCCTGCCGCTGCTGCGAGAGCGCGGCCAGCAGACTGTCGCGGCTGCGGCCCAGCTCGGCCGGCAAGGCCTGCGACTGCGCTGCGAGCTGCTGCTCGATACGCGCCAGCAGCGGCGCCAGCTCGTCGGCGGCCTTGCCGCGACCGCGCCCCAGCAGCACCGAGAGCAAGGCACCCAGCACCGCCGCGATCAGCGCGACGGCAATCACCACCAGCAGCGAGAGCATGTCCATGCCGACATTATCGCCCGCGCTGGTGGCGATGAGGCTTTAGGGCCTGTTAACGCTACGGGGGTCGCTGCGGCGGAAGGCGCACTCGGCTTAACGCGGCTGGCCACCGGCAAGCCGCGCCGAGGCCAAGTGCTTGGGGCAGTGCAAGGAAGCAAGAGTGCGCAATAGCGGGTCTATTGAAACTCTTGCTGACGCGGCAATGCCCCAAAACCGTCCCGCCCCGAATGGTTGCTGGCCAAAAGCGCGTCATGCGGCGTTGCCAGCCTAGCGAAGGCAACCCGCCTCCGCGTCGGCAGGCGCCTTGCCTGACGCACTTTTGACCGGCAACGCAGCGATCCCCGTAGCGTTAACAGGCCCTAGCCGGTCATCGCCTGCGCCTGACCCCAGACGTGGTTGCCGTACTTCCAGTAGCCGAGCACGTTGTTGAGACGGGCATCCTGGTCGGCCGGCACCGGCAGCACCTCGCCGGCGACCTGGCCTTGCAGGAACGGCGCCAGCACCGCGCCGCCACCGCCGGAGAGCACGATGGCGTCGATGTCCCAGTCTTCCGCCCACAGGCGGTTGGCCTCGGTGGCGATGCGCCCGGCGAGCTGGCTGAAAGCACGCTGCACCAGCGGCCCCAGCTCGTAGCGCTGGCCGCGGATCTTGATCGAGCCGGCGTTGATCGCTTCGTAGAGCCGGTACAGCTCCACCTGCACGCCGCTCTTCTCCTTCAGCACATTGGCGATGGCGTCGTAGGCGAGGCAGATGCCGGAGTCGGTGGACTGGCTGCCGCGTTCGGAATAGCGGGTCTTGTCGGCGATGGCGAAATCACAGGTGCGAAAACCGACGTCGATCACACCGATCTTCTCGCTGGTGAAGCGCTGCTGGCTGACGCGGCCGGAGCTGTCGAGCATCAGGTTGTAGAGCGAGCCGAAGGGCTGCGGGATGACCCGCACCTTCTCCACATAGAGGGTTTTCTCCTCGCGCTGGCCGGCGCCGTTGTAGACACCGATGTTGTGCCGCCCAAGCAGGCTGGTGGCCAGGCTCTCGCGGTTGCGCCGGAACAGGCTGATCGGCAGGCCGGTGACCAGCCGCACCGGATCGCTGTGATCGGCGAACGGCACCAGCGCCGCCAGGCCCAGGGTCTTGGCGTACTGGCTGAGGAACTGCGCCGGGTCAAGCGTGAAGCCGCGACCGCGGCTCTGCGCCTCGGCCAGCTCGCCGACGAACACCGACTCGCCGCCGATCTCGAAATGCCTTGGCGCCTGCTCCTGGCCGGGCAGCAGAGCTTCGGAGAACGCCGCCGGATTGGCCTCGCCGACGATGGACTTGAAGGCCTGCGAGCGTCGGCCATCAGTGGCCTTGCAGTAACCGAAACCGATGTCTACAGCGAGGATGCGCATGGCGTTTGCCGTCGTCCGAATGAAGAATCGTTGACGGTTTAGCACGCCGGTTTCGGCGCGGTCAAAACCCCGGGATGCCGGCTTTCAGCGCCGCGCGGCCTGCGCCTTCTTGCGCGCGAAGGATTTCAGAAACTCCATCTGGTCGGCGAGGATGCGCCGGTTCTGGAGGATCAGGTACTCGGCCAGATTGGGGGTGTAGGGCACCGCTAACAGCTTCATGCCGGCTTCTTCCGGCGTGCGCGCGTCCTTGGCCTGGTTGCAGTCGCGGCAGGCGGTGACGCAGTTCTCCCAGGTGTTCTCACCACCGCGCGAGACCGGCACGATGTGATCGCGGGTCAGCTCGCCGTTATGGAACTCGTCGCCGCAGTACAGGCAGAGATTCTGGTCGCGCTGGAACAGCGTGCGGTTGGTGAGCAGCGGCTCGCCCTGGCTGTAGCGCCTGGAGCGGTCGGCGACTGCGATGATCGAGCCCAGCTCAAAAAACGAACGCTCGCCAGTGCGAGCGTTGATGCCACCGGCGACGGCGAATCGCTCCTCGCCGGCCTCCCAGCAGACCCGCTTGCGGGCGTAGAGCGTGACGGCGGTCTGCCAGTGGATCCATCCCACCGGGAGGCCGCCCGCATCTAGCTTGAGGATCGCCGGAATCATTGCCAGTTCAACCGCAGTGTTCGCCGCTACGAACTGAATCTACGGTCTTTCCGAGTGTTTGACCAGTCTTTGACCAGCTTCTTCACCAAAGCGTCACGGGCCTCGGTGGCCAGAGCCACTCAGCGCGGACCAGACTCCGGCACCGGTGCCTGCCCGCTGGGATCGGTGACAAAGCCGATCTTGCTGACGCCCGCCTTGCCGGCCTCGCTCAGCACCTCGGCCACCACTTCGTAGCGCGCCTGACGGTCGATGCGCAGGTGCAGTTCCGGCGCCGGCTGCATGGCACCGGCCTGGCGCAGCCGCTCGATCAACTGCGGTTTGCTGATCTCCTCACCGTTCCAGTAGAGCTGCCCGGCGCCATCGATGGCGAACTGCACATTGTCGGCCTGCAAGCTGTTGGGCGTGCTGCTGGCCTTGGGCAGATCGACTTTCACGGCATGGCTGAGCAGCGGCGCGGTGATGATGAAGATCACCAGTAGCACCAGCATGATGTCGACCAGCGGAATCACGTTGATCTCCGCCATCGGCGCGGAATTGCGATTGGAGTTGAAGCTGCCGAAGGCCATGATCAGCCCCGCTGCAGCGGCTTGAGCGGCGTGACATTGCCGCCGCTCTGGGCGTCGATCTTGGCGCCGGTGGCGAGGAAGGTGTAGAGGTCGTGCGCGTAGGCATCGAGCTGCGCCAACACCACCCGATTGCCGCGGACGATGAAGTTGTAGCCCAGCACCGCCGGAATCGCCACGCCCAGGCCGATGGCGGTCATGATCAGCGCTTCGCCCACCGGGCCAGCGACCTTGTCGAGCGTGCCGGCGCCGGACAGGCCGATCGCCACCAGGGCGTGGTAGATGCCCCAGACCGTGCCAAGCAGGCCCACGAAGGGTGCGGTGGCGCCGATAGAGGCCAGCACCGTGAGGCCGGATTCCATGTTGGCGGTCTCCTCGTCGATGGTCTTGCGCAGGGTGCGGGTGATGAAGTCGCCGGAACTGCCGGCCTCGTTGAGCCGATTGATGCCGTGACGCTCGTGGTGCCGGCTGGCGGCAATGCCGTGATAGGCGAGATGCGAGAACGGCTCGTCCGGATGCTTCTGGTCCAACTGCGCCGCCACCGCGTCCAGCGAAGGGGCGTTCCAGAAGAAATCGAGAAACACCGCGCTGCGCCGCCGCGACCGAACATAGGCCACGGCCTTGGTCAGAATCAGATACCAACTGGTTACCGAGGCCAGGGCCATCAGCACCAGGATGGTCTTGGCCAGGCCATCCGCCTGCACGATGAAATGGCCGAAGCCGATGCTCTGCATGCTGTCCATTGACACGTCCTCGTTCTAACGCTTCTTCAACCCAAAATTCATCGGCACCAGCACCCAGGCCGATACCACCGCGCCGTCCTGCTGCGCCGGCACGAACCGCCAGCGCTTCCGCACCACGTCGACCGCCGCCTCGTCCAGCAGCGGATAGCCGCTGCTCTGCTCCACCCTGACTTGCTCGGCCTGACCCGCCTCGCTGACCAGTACCTTGAGCAACACCTCGCCCTCCTCGCGCCGACGCCTGGAGGCATAGGGGTATTGCGGGCCGGGATTGTTGAGGTAAGCCGCGCGGAAATCGGGAGGCACCACCGTCGGCGCGGCCGACTCGGCGGCAGCCGCGGCAGGCGCTGGTGCCGCAGCCGTGGTCGGCGGCGCGGTCGGTGCTGGCTCCGCGGGCTTTTCCTCGGGCGGCGGCGCCGTCATCGGCGACACGCTGGGCTGGGTCGAGCTCAGCACCTTGGGCTCGGGTCGCGGCGGTGGTGGCGTCGGCTGAGGCAGGGGCGGCGGCGGGCTTTCCGGCGCGGCTTCGCTGATGAGCCGCACCATCACCGTCTGCGCCGGCCCCAGGCTGACCGCCATCTGCGGTCGCTGCAGAAACAGCGCGAGCAGCAAGCCATGTGCGGCGGCGATCAGGCTCCAGACCAACAGCTTCTGCCGGGCCGAAAGGCGGGAGGCCGGCTCGTAGGAAGACGTTGGGAAGTAGACAGACATGCGCTTGCTTGCACCGGACTGCGGGCCCCGCAGGAAGGCGCAGAATCTTAGATGAAAACCATTTGCATTAACAGTTGCCCGCCTTCCCCCCCTTTCACGGGCGCGCCCAGAGACGCAGCAGGTTGTGATAGATGCCGGTCAGGCGCAGCAGCTCGGCCTGGCCGGCCGGCAGTGCCGGCGTCAGGCGCTGGATGGTCTGGTCGAGATCGAACAGCAGGCTGCGCTGGGCCTCGTCGGCCACCAGGCTTTCGATCCAGAAGAAGGAGGCGATGCGCGCGCCCGCCGTGACCGGCGCTACCCGGTGCAGGCTGCTGGAGGGATACAGCACCAGATCACCCGCTTCCAGCTTGACCGCCTGGGCACCGAAGGCGCCTTCGATCTCCAGCTCGCCGCCTTCATACTCCTCCGGTTCGGCCAGAAACAGCGTGACCGACAGATCGCTGCGCAGTACCGCCTGGCTGTCCGGCAACTGCATCAGCGCGCTATCAACGTGCGTACCGTAGTTGCCACCGTCGGCGTAGCGGTTGAATTTGGGCGGGTAGATCTTGCTGGGCAGGGCCGCCGAAATGAACAGCGGGTGCTGGCCAAGCTTGCGCAAGATCAGTTGGCCCAGTTGCTGCGCCAGAGCGGAGCCATCCGCGAGCTGCTGGTTGTGCTTGGCGGTCTTGGCCAGGCTGCCGGCGGTACTACGGCCGTCCTGCCAGTCGGCGCGACTCAACTGGCTGCGGAACTGCCCGACTTCCTCCTTGCTCAGTACGCGCTCGATACAGGTCAGCATGCCGCCTCCGTGAAATTTCCCGTTGGGCCGCTGGTCGCCGGACAAAGACAGGCCGGCCCCAACTCGGCCAGGCTGGCGCAGCCGGCCATGGCCATGCAGACCTCCAGCTCCTCGCGCAGCAGCTTGATCAGATGCGCGACGCCGAGTGCGCCGGCCACGGCCAGGGCATAGACCTGCAAGCGCCCGATGAGCACCGCGTTGGCGCCCAGGGCCAGCGCCTTGAATGCGTCGCCGCCGCTGCGGATGCCGCCATCGAACAGCAGCGGATAGTCCGGCCCCACCGCCGCACGTACTGCCGGCAGCGCGCGCAGGCTGGCAGGCGCGCCATCGAGGCTGCGCCCGCCGTGATTGGAAACCACCAACCCCGCCACTCCCCTCGCCTTCAAGGCGCGGGCGTCTTCGGGGTGAGATACGCCCTTGACCCAGATCGGCAGGCGACTGTCGGCCAGCAGCCAGTCGAGATCCGCCCAGCGCGGCGCTTCGTTCATCAGGCCCTGGAAGACGCGGCTCTGATCCGGGGCGAGACCGGCCGGCGCGGGCGGCGCATAACCGCGAAGATTGGCGGCGACACAGTCCGCAGGCAGCCGGAACCCGGCTTCCAGGGCGCGCCGGCTGGGTTGCTGCACAGCGGCATCCAGCGTCAGAACAATGGCCTGGTAACCGGCGGCCTCGGCGCGACGCAGCAGGTCCAGACTGTCTTCCCGGCGAGGCTGGAGATACAACTGGAACCAGCGCCGCGGGCTGGCCACCTCGGCGATCTGTTCCAAACTGAAGGACGACAAGCTGCTGCACAGCAGGCCGGCCCCGGCCGCATCAGCGCCCCGCGCGGTCTCCAGTTCCCCGCCCGGATGCACGAGCTGCTGGTATGCGAGCGGCGCCAGCAGGATCGGATGCGGCAACTCCTGGCCCTGCAGTTTCAGGCGGCTGTGCCCGGTTCGCAGGTCGCGCAACAGACGTGGGTAGACCGACCAGTCGGCGTAGGCGGCGCGATTGGCCTCCAGCGTCACATCCTCACCGGCACCACCGGCGAGATAGGCATAGGTCGGCTCGGGGATGCAGCTTCGCGCCGCGCGCTCGTAGTCGCGGGCGGCGTGAATCCCCGGAGGAATCTGACGAGGCACCGGGTTGCTGGAACTGGATGGCGGCATCGCGTGCATGAAAAAGCCGGGCCTGGAGCCCGGCTTTCACCTCGGCAAGAACAGCGTCGGCTTAGTTGAACTCGTAGTCGAGGGTCAACCGTACATTACGGGCGTCGCCGAAGTACAGGAAGGAGCCCGAGCGGTAGCCGGCGAGGTAGTAGTCCTCGTCGGTGACATTGCCCACGTTCAGACGCAGATTCAGATCCTTGCTGTGGTGGTAGGCGGCAAACAGGTCAAGCACCGTGTAGGCCGGGATCGGCTGGCTGTACTGCCCGTCAGCGCCGTAGGCGGCGGCGGTGTCCGGCTGGCCGGCGTACCGCTTGCTCTCGTACTTCACCGCGCCACCAAGGTCGAACTTCTCGCTCAGCTCGTACTTGAGCTGGGCGGAGGCGCTCTGGTCGGCGAAGTTGCTCAAGGTCTTGCCGACATTGTTGGCCGTCGCGGACTGCAACACCTCGGCCTCCATGAAAGCAACGCCAGCCTGCGCCATCAGCTTGTCGGTGATGTTGCCGGAAACGCCCAGCTCCACGCCGCGCACACGGTTCTTCCCGGAATTGAACGAGCCGCCGGAATCGTAGCCACTCCCCTCCATCACGTGGGTCTTGGTGATCTGGAACACCGAGCCGGTGAGCAGCAGCTTTTCATCAAAGAGATTCCACTTGGTACCAACTTCCAGGTTCTGGGAATTTTCGGGCTTGGCCTCGATGCTGCCGTTCGGATCGCAGCCACGCAGAGTCGGGTCGGCGTTGGTGCGATCGGTGCAGACATAGTTAACCGCCAGACCGCCGTAGCCGGAGCTGGTGCCGACGTCGGATTCGCCACCATTGATGTCACTGGAAGTCGAGTACGTCGCGTAGACGTTCGCATCCGGGCGGATCTTGTAGGTCAAGCCGAAGTGACCGTTCCAGACTCCGGCCGAATCCTTGAAGTCACCGAGGACGGTCGGCGTGGCGCCGGCACCGGAATCACCATCGTGGTTCCACAGGGTCTTCAGCTCGTAGTCAAACTGGTCGCGCCGCACTCCGGCGAACGCCGTGATCCGGTCTGTGAGGTCGACCGTGTCCATGATCGCCAGCGCAATCGTGTCGATGGCCCAGTCCTGATCCCAGGCGCCCTTGCTGATCTGGCGGTTCATCAGAGTGTTGAGGCCATTGACCGGCTGGCCATTCGGACCGATCGCACACCAGGAGTTCGGCGTAGTGGAGGTGCCAGTGGTGCAGTTCTGCCCGGAGTTGCCGACGCTGTAGACGCCGTTGAGGACCTTGTGATCCGTGTATTCCAGGCCAAAGATGAACTCGTGCTCCATCCCGAACAGGTTCTGGTTGAGGAACAGATTGGTCTGGTTGGCGAGGTAGTCGACATCCTGCCAGCCCTGGTGCGTGCTGAGGGTGGCGGTGCTGTAAATGCCATTGGGGTCATTGGCATTGGTGGTTGCGCTACGCGCGCCGGTGGCCACGTAGCCGTTGTCGGACCAGCCCTTGCGGGTGAGATTGGTCAGACGCAGCTTCGGGCTGATCTGGTACTTGACCCGCGCAGTCAGGGTATCGACCTTGGACTTGAGGAAGTCCGGATTCTGCGCATACACCGGAACGTTCTCGGCCGGCTTGCGATCCGGCACGGTGCCAATCAGATAGCCACCGAGGTCGGGATTGTCGTCGGCACGCAGACCGTAGTAGTCCACCACCACGTCAAGCTTGTCGGTGGGCAGATAGAGGCCGGAAAGAGCCAGGCCCTTGCGTTCGCGATCGGCTGGCGCGCGGTCGGGCACCTGTTCGTAGCCGTAGAGCGCGTTGGCACGCACCGCGAATTTCTCGCCCAGGGTCTGATTGGCGTCGAAAGTCAGGCGGGTGTACTGATCGGTGCCGAAGCCGGTGGACAGCTTGGCGAAGTCGTAGTCGCGAGTCGCCTGCTTGGTGATCGCGTTGATCGCGCCACCGGAGGTGCCGCGGCCGGCGAAGCTGGAGTTCGGGCCCTTGGAGATTTCCACCTGATCGACCGCGAAGCTCTCGCGGATGGTCATGCCGGGATCACGCAGACCGTCAACGAACACATCGCTGCGGGCCTCCTGTCCACGGATGATGTAACGGTCGCCGAAGGCATTGCCGTTTTCGCCGGTGCCGAGGGTGATACCGGGCTGGGCGTCGAGGATCTGGCGCAGGTCGGTGTAGCCGGAGTCATCGATCTGCGCCTTGGTCAGTACCGAGATGTTCTGCGGCAGCTCGGCCAGCGGCCGGGTGTGGCGCTCGTCGCCCGAGGTCTTGGCCTTGTAGGGCGCGCCCAGTTCGGCGTTCGGGTTGGGGTCGATGGCGGTGTCTTCCACCTTGACCGCGTCCAGACGCGTAGCGTCCTCGGGCTTGGGATCGGCGGCGACCGAGGCCAGCGGCAGCAGCAGGGCGGTCGATATGCCCAGGGCCAGGCTGGTCTTGCGGGCGGAAAGGACCGGGGCCGGCGCTTCCGCGCGCAGGCTGAGAGGACGCTGGATGCTTCTGGACGGCTGCTTTTTCATTGTGGTCACGCGCTTTCTCGGCTCGTTGGGTTGCTTTGCGTTTCTAAATGATAATTGTTATCAACAGCAAGTCAACCAAGCACACCTCGGGCGCGCTCAACAAGCGCGGCTGCAAAGACGGGTTTTCCGCTTGGGGCGGAGCGGGGCGTTCAGCGAGAAGGCGCGCGCTCGCGACCAGCGCCTGCGGATCGACGCCCGGTAATCATCGTGCGCACCAGCCGCAGCCCGCTGTAGCGGGACATGACCAGCACCGCGCTGACGTGCAGACCCACAGCCCCCATCAGGCTGTGTGCGGAGTACTCGTGCAGCAAGGCCACCCAGTCCTCGCCCCAGAACCGATCCAGCCCCTGCATCCAGCCACTGACCACGGTCAGGGCCAGCAGTAGCAGCATCAGCAGGATCATCAGCGCACCGAGAGGGTTGTGTCCCTCGGCCGGGTCGAACCGACGCTGGCGCAGTTGCCTGAGGTGGCGACGCAGGCGTGTCGGCGTCGGCCAGAAACTGCTGAAACGGGCGTTGCGCGAGCCAACTCCCCCCCAGATCAGCCTCGATACCAGCAGGGCGGCAATCGCGTAGCCAACATACTCGTGCGGGGTTTCGCCGCCCTCCAGCAACCAATAGTCGAGCAGGAACAGGCCGGCCGTGCTCCAGTGGAAAACCCGGACCCAGGGGTCCCAGACCACCAGCTCCGCCGGCTCACGCGCCACTGCCTAGTCCTCGACTTTCTTCTTGACGATCTCGCCAGTGACCGGATTGAAGTACACCTCGATCTTCTCGAATTTCTTGCCGTCGGCGCTGAGGCCCCAGCCATAGATTTCGTAGCAGTGGCCATCGGTCTGGAATTTCTTGATGGCGAAGCCGTACTCGTTGACGATCTTCTTCTGCATGTCGAGCACATGCATCCAGCGTTCCTGCGGCACGTCAGGACAGTTGGCGGCCGCCTGGGCGGCGGTGCCGGCGAACATGGCAGCCAAGGCCACCAGTAGTTTGAGATGGGTCATCGGGTTTCAGTGGCTTGGGGCCGCTTTGGGTGGGGAAAAGGACAGGTCGCTCAGTCCGCGCGGCCTGCCGCATCGAGGCTTAATGATAATCACTCCCGTCAACAAGCTGAGCGCCATCGGTAGCCAGGGTTATGCCTCGGCAAATGAAGGCTCCAGCCGAATCCGAGGCGGACTACCCCAGCCCAGCGAGGCGGGAGTTGGCTCGAGCACAGAGCCTGCCCTGAACAGGACGCGCTGCCTCCTCCCGGCGTCGCGGGACGCCGGGAGGACCGCGCTTTAGCGCGGACGCAGGTTGAGCTCGACGCGGCGGTTCCGGTCGCGCCCCGCCTCGTCGATTTCATTGGCAATCGGCTCGGACTCGCCAGCGCCGATGGTCTCGATCTGACCGGCTGGCGCACCCAGCTCCACCAGGCGATCCCGTAGGCGCTCGGCCATCTTGATGGTCAGGTCGAGGTTGTAGGATTGCTGTCCGAGTGTGTCGGTGTGCACCACCAACTCCAGGCCCAGGCCGGGCTGCCGGCGTAGCGCAGCGGCAAACGGCGCCAGCACGGCGTCGGCCTCGTCGCTCAGGGAACCGCCCTCGCCTTGCAGCAAGCGCGAGCGCGGCAGCACATAGTTCTGCGCCACCAGACAGCCACTGGCGTCGGTCTTGGCATTCGCCGGAGCCGCCGGACAGCCGGAAAGGTAGTCGATAGCCGGCGCCGCAACCGCCGGGGCAGGCACCGGCGGTTGCGGCGGCAACGCGGGCGACTGCAAGGCCGGAGCCACGGGTGGCGGCGCGACCGGCGGTGGCGCGGCGCGGTTGCTCTCGGTCGGACGGCGACCAAAACGCTTGACCAGACCCACCGACGCCATGGCGTCGTAAGTCACACCACGGCCGGCGATGAATTCGTCGCCGAAGCGGGCCAGGCCGCGCAGTTCGGTGCGCAGCGAGAGGCTGGGCAGCAGATCGGTTTCCACGCCCCAGCCGACATTCACGTAAGGCGCATTGACCTTGACCTCGTCGCGCTTGGCCTGGGAATAGCCGGCGCCAACCAGAAACAGGAAGTTGAACTTCTCGCCCAGGCTCTCCAGCCGCAGGTCGAGGCCGCCGCCCAGCGTGGTTTCCTTGGGCGCGCCGTCCTTGCCCTCGGCACTGATCCCGAAACCGGAGACTTCCAGAAAGGCCTGCGGCCGCAGCGGAATACCCACCAGCAGGCGTCCCTGGCCACCGGTGGAAACTCCGCGCAGCGACTCCGGAACCACCACGCCGACATTGCCGCCGATGTACCAGGGCGTGGACAGCAGGCTGCTCTGCGCCAAGGCGGTGGCAGGCAAGGCCACGGCCAGCGTCAGCGCCGTGAAGAGAATGCGGTGGGATCGATTCTGGCTCACGTTCAAGCTACCGGTGCGGTGGGAATGAGTCTGTTGTCAGCATTATGGCGCATCGCGTCGCGCTGTCGGGCATCGGGGCGATGGCGCAGGCCGGCGGCGATCAGGGCGCCCATCAGCACCGCCAGCCAGCCGCGCAGGGCCGGGATGTGCAGTACGAAATCGCTCAGGGAATGCAGCGCCACCGCGACCAGGGCGGCGGCCCCGGCCAGGGCCAGCGCCCGTGCGCCGCCGCTGCGGCGACCAATCAACAGCCAGACCGCGTGACGGAAATGCATGCCTCCCATCGCCAGCAGCCAGAGCAGGCCAAACAGGCCGTGCTCAATCAGGAACTCCGCGTACTCGTTGTGGGCATGATCGTAGAGCCCACGCAGCTCCGGGCTCTGCACACCCAGGAACAAACTCTGGAAGCTGCCGCCGCCGGAGCCGGTGCGCAGGTACTGCCCGATCAGGGGTTGCAGGTCGCGCAGCGCCAAGGCGCGCTGCTCGGTCTCCAGCTCGGTGTCGTCGATGCGCTCCACCACCTTTTCCAGGCCGTAGTAGTTGTCGAGTATCCAGATGTCGGCGACCGCAAAGCTGGCCAGCAGCAGCAGCGCCGGCACGAAGCGCCTACGGTTGTGCAGCAGCACCCAGAGCAGCACCGCGAACGTCAGCGCCACCATCAGCGCGACATTGCCCATGCGCGACTGGCTCAGCACCACCGCTGCCAGCATCACCAGCAGCAGCACGCGCCACACCGCCGCCGGGCTCATGATCCAGGCCGAAAAGCGCAGGAAGGCACCGCGCCAGCCGTCGCGGACTTCATCGCCGGCGCGCTGCGCCAGCAGCAGTCCCAGCGCCGCCACCGCGCCCAGTGCCAGCAGATGGGCAAAGTGGTTGCGGTTGACGAAAGTGCCGGTGGCCCAGCCACGGCCATAGGTCTTGCGTACCAGATAGCCGATCTCGGTATCGGTAAGCGTCATGCCCAGGCCATAGAAGGCCTGCACGCCGGCGGTGAGCGCCATCACCGCCAGCAAGCCCTTGCGCCGACTGTTGTCGCACACCGTGCGCGCGGCCAACAGGTAGAGCCCGACCAGCCCCAGGCTGGCAATCAGGTAATGCCAGGTCGCGCCCGGCTCGGTGGACAGCGTATAGCGCGGCTCCATGCCCAGCAGGCGCACTCCATCGTGCACTGCCACCGCCGAGGGCGAGAGACGCAGCAGCCAGGACTGCGGCAAGGGCACCACGCTCAGCGCCAGCCACGACAACCACAGCAACCACGCCGCGACCGCGATCCGGAAGCCGGCGCCCGCGGGCCAACGCCCGCCTTCCGCGGCGGTCAGGGACAGCAGCAGGCCAACCCCGGTCAGCGCCAGCACCCCACCCTGCGCCGCATCGCCGACGCCCCCCCAGGGCCAGGGCAGTGCCATCACCACCAGCAACAGGACCAGGTAGGCCAGACGGTCACGCAGGGAATATCCCTCCTCGTGCTTCATGGCGGCAGGGCCTGCATACGCTGGCACCAGCGCAGCTGATGGCGATTGAGCTTGCGCCCGCTGGCGCAGCGCGCCAGCTCGGCATCAATGGTGTCGCACCAGTTGCGCCGTTTCAGCGCATAGCCGTACTCGGCGCAGAAGGCGTGTTGCCGGCGCGAGCGGGCCACCGAGTCCAGCAGCCGGTGGCGCTCGGCTTGGTTGTGGATGGTGTAGCGCAAGCTCGGGTAGAGCCACTGACGCTGGGTTTCCGAGAGGCGTCCGCTATACCGCCAGAGAATGTCGGCCAGCACCGAGTGCACCGCTGGCGACCAGGGCGCCAACTGGTGCGCCCTTTCCGCGGCGCGGTCGAACTCCGGACCAAAATCGTCGGTCACCGCCAGCGAGCGCGCCAGCTCCACCCAGCGGTAGGCATCCGCAGGCGCATGCCGCAGGACCGGCCGATACGCCTCCAGTAGCCCCTTGGAATCCCCTTGTATGGAAGCCAGGCGGCCACCCAAGGCACGCGCGGCATCCGCCCCGGGAAGTACGGTTGCGGCCACTTCGGCAGCGACGCTGGCGCGACGCAGATCACCCAGCCAGCGGCTGTGGTGCGCGACCTCGTAGTAGAGACTGGAAACCAGCTTCAGCAGACCACCGACCAGCAGCAGCAGAGCAAGACCGATCGTCAGCCAACGCCCCGGGCCCACCATGGGCTAACCGTAATACCGGTAGGCGTACTGGTAGTGGCCGTAGGCATCCGGATTGCGGCGCACATCCACGCGGTTGAGCACGCAACCCACCAGCGGCGCCTGGATGTTGTTGAGCTGGTGCACCGCCCGCCGCACGGTGGCCATGCTGGTGACATCGGCACGCGCCACGAACAGCACCGCGTCGGACAAACGCGAAAGCACCAGAGCATCGCTCGCGGCCTGCACCGGCGGCGAGTCGATGATGATGCGCTCGTAGCGCTCACGCAGTTGCTGCAACAAGGCGGCGAAGGCCATGGAGCTGACCGTCTCGGCCGGATTCGGCGGCCGCTGGATCACCGCCAGCACATGCAGGCCGGAAGCGGCATCGACATAGATCGCCTCGTCCAGCGTCGCGGTGCCGAGCAGCACCTCCATCAGGCCACGCTGCTGCTTGGGCAGGCCGAGAATCTTGCGCAGCGTCGGCGCCCGCAGATCGCCTTCGATCAGCAGGGTCTTCTCGCCGGCCGCCATGGTCAGGCCCAGGCAGGTCGCCAGACTGCTCTTGCCCTCGCCCGGCACGGCGGAGGTGATGACAAAGCACTGCTTGCGGCCAGCCACCTCCGCCAGCCGCACCGCCGTGCGCACCGAGCGCACGCCTTCGGCAAACGGCGTGCGCGGATCGTCGCGGAACTGGTTGATGACACCGGCGGAGCGCTTGAAAGCCACCCGCGGGACCACGCCGAACAGAGGTACCTGGGCCACGGCCTCGAGATCCTCAACGCTACGCAGGCCCTCGCTGAGCACGTGCCGCAAGGAGGCCATGATCAAGCCGAGCAGAAAACCAACCAAGCCAGCGACAGCGATGATCTGAATACGGTTCGGCGAGGTCGGCTTCTTGGGAAGCTGGGCTGTATCGGTAATCCTTGCATTCAACGGTTCGTAGTTAGTTGTGCTGTCGTTTTCCTTAAAGCGCTGCAAGAACATGTCGTATAGCTGACGGTTGGTCTGCACCTCGCGCTCCAGCACGCCTAGCTCATACTGCTTACGATCCAGTTCGCGAATCCTGCCGGTCGCCGTGCCGACCGCTTCGGAGAGTTGTCGTTCAGTGTCTACCGCAATCTCGTACTGATTGCGCACTCCCTCAGCGGCATTCAGCAACTGCTCGTGAAAAGCCCTGCGAGCCGCCTGCAGACTGGCGACCGCAGAGGCCATCTGAGGGTGCCGGGCACCGTAGCGCTCCTCGACGCCCTTGAGGGCCTGCTGTGCGTCCAGCACTCCGGAGCGCGCCTTCTGCACGCCCGCGTCCTGCAAAAGCGCGGTGATCTGCTCCAGCCGATCAGCGTCGCCGCCGGCGGCACGGATTCGAGCATATGTGCTGGCCAGCGCCGCCTTGGTGCGCTGCGCCTCGCGCAGTCGAGAGGAATTCTCCATCACTTCCTGGTCGACAAGACCGCGGTTGCCGCCCACCACCACCAACTGATTGCTGTCGCGGAAAGCCTGCAAGGCCTTCTCGGATTTCTTCAGATCCTCACTAAGTCCACTCAGCTTCTCGGTGAGCCAGCGGCTGGCACGCTGCGAAGCCTCCAGACGAGACTCCAAACCACTTTCGATATAGATATCAGCAATCGCCAAGGCCACGGACTTCGCAATCTCCGGAGTTCCCGATTCGAAGCTAACATTCACCAAACGAGTGCGCGGCACGGAACGCACCAAGGTCTGCGCCATTACCAATGCAATTGCACGATCACGCTTCTGCGCCTGCGATTCAACTCGATCGGCTTCCGGCTCAGGCAGGCCCGGAAGCAATGATTTCCAGTCAAACTCGCGCTGCACGCTGGTAAGAAAGCTCTCACTGGCCACGTCCGCCAAAAAGGTTTCGTTTTCGTCAAGCTGCAATTTGGCCACCACCCGAGTGGCCAAATCCCGAGATCGAAGAAGTTCGTACTGAGTGGCGTAATACTCGCTGGTAGCTCCTTGAGTCGGGTCGTAAACTTCCTGAACGTCAACCACCTGCTGCGACTTTGGCTCAATCAACAGGGTCACGGTTGACTGATAGATAGGTGGCAGGGATATAGCGACCAATAGCCCAATTAGCGAAGCTGCCAAAGTAATCAGCAAAATTCCGTTTCGATAGCGCCGAAAAAATCGCCAAAGCGCGACAACTTCAGAAACCGGCGCTCGCCCGGCATCGGCCGCTGATATCAACGTTCCTGGAGTGGGATTCAAAACACGCCCTCTTCAACAAACACGGTGTCGCCCGGATACAGGGGCGCGTCGAGTCCCACTTTCTCGCGGGCACTGGCTGGCGCGCCCTCGCGCAGAACGTAGATGCGCCGCGGCGAGCCCAGCGGGGTCATGCCACTAGCCAGGGTCAGTGCCTTTTCCACGTTCAAGCCTTCGGTGAACGGATAGGCGCCAGTGTTGCGCACCGCTCCGGAGACAAACACCGGCCGGTAACGCACCACGTAGGCCCTGACATCGGGGTTGCGCAGATAACCGCCACGCAGCCGTTGCGTGAGATCCAGTTCCAGTTCGCGGGTGGTCAGACCAACCGCGGGCACATAACCGAGCAGCGGGTAGTTGATGTAGCCGGTGGACTCTACCGAGGCTTCGCCCGAAAGATCGGCTTCACGGAACACATCGATCCGTATACGGTCACCCACACCGAGGCGATAGCTCGCGGCCACGAACTGGGTACGCGAAGCATTGTCGGCCAGGCGCGGCGGTGGTGCGGAGGCACAGGCGGCGAGCCCGCCCAGGAGTAGCAGACTGAGTAGGGACTTCAAGATCATCTTCACGTTGACGGCCGCTCAAGGCGTCCAGCGCACTCCCAGTCGAATCTGCGGCGCATCGTAGTCCAGCCCATTAACAGTGGATTCGCGATTGCGCGAGCTGTAGTCGCCAAACACGGTCACCGGCGCCAGTACCTGATAGTCGAATCCAGCGCTGGCATTGATCGTCTCGTCCTCGCGGCCGGAACCGACGAACTCGCTCTGCGTGTAGTTGGCTCCCAGAGAGGTGCTGAAGCGGCTGGTCCACACCTGCCGCCAATTGAGCGCGTAATTTTTGTTGTCAATGTAGAGGGTGTCGTTGCGGTAGGTCTCGGAGGTCGACTCGCCGGTGGACAGGCGCAGCGTCGAACGCGCCGTGGGGGCCCATTCAAAATTGGCGCGCCAGGCGAAGGTCTGCCGCGAGGGGCGGGTGCGGTCGTCCAGGGACACACTGCGAACGCCCACCTGGACGTCGCCCGAGGTCTTGGCGGTGGCCACCCAGCGGAATCCGGTGCGCACCCCGAACTCGTTCAAGTTGCGGTTGCCGCTGGCGCGCACCGGAATCTCGTAATCGGTGGAGTTGTGCGCCATCACGAACAAGATGGCGGTCTTGGGGGAGTAGGCATACGACAGCAGGTAGCCCAGCTGTTGGGTGTCGTAATTCAGGAAGCGGGTGGCGTCCCGGTTGGTGACGTATTCACGGTTGCGGACGCCGACACTCAACTCGTTGCGGGCCAGGGAGGAAGGAGACCCGTAGCCGTAGGTGAGCGACAAGCGGGTCTGATCCCATTCGTCGACCTCGCCCTGGTCGAACAGCGGCGTCCCCTCTTCGGTGCGGACCAGACCGGCCGGATCGTGGCCACGCTGGTAACCGCCGTTGAGATCAAAATTGTGCTTGGTCAGCGGCCGCCAGTCGTAGCGGAGAGTGCCGCCGTAATCGAAATTGCTGTCCAGCGAGCCACGCAGATCGTAGTCGGAATACTCGCCAAAACCATCCAGTCGCAGGCTGCCTACCGAATCGGTGCGCGTCAGCGAAGCCGACGGCCGCACGCGGTATCCGGAGGCGGACACGCCGTTATCGGATTCATAGAAGTAGTTGTCCACCTGCACAGCGCCCGCCTCCACCGCGACGCCGCCCAGAAACCCGCCGCCCAACTGATAGAGCCGCGCATCCTGCGCGAAGCCTGGGAAACTGGGCAGGGCCAGGACGACAGCCAGGATGGAAGCCCGAGAGGAAACGGCGCGCCGACGACGAATGACAATCACTGTCTGATGCTCCACATGTGAACTGCGCAAATATCCCGGGAAGTTGCCTCTGGCCGCCGCAACTGCAAGCTGCGATCCGGCGCTAGGCGGGCGCCATCCGCTGCAACAGGCGCTCGAATACCTCCGCCTGCTGACTCGGTACCCATGTTAATGCCAAGTCTTTACTTTGCCGAGACATAAGGCACTTTTGCTCTGGGGTCAGACGGTGGAAGCCAAGCAGGGCGGCAGTCAGGGCCGGCGCGCTCGGTGGATATAGGTACCCGCTCTCGCCGTGCCGGACAAAGGCGGTGGCCGCCATGCAGGCCTCGCTGGCCAGCACCGGCAACCCGGCGGCGGCGGCCTCGTGAATCACCACCCCCCAATGCTCGTCGCGACTGGGCAGCACCAGTGCCTGGCAACGGGCCATCCAGCCTGGCAAGTCCGAAGGCTGCACGAAACCCAGGGGCCGCAGCCCCTCGACACCCTTGGTGAGCGCGGCCATCGGACCGGTGCCGGCCACCAGCAGCTCCATGGGGTCGACCACCTGCCGACGGTAAGTCCGATAGGCCTCCACCAGCAGATCGACCCCCTTGTCGGCGATCAGCCGACCGGTGAACAGGAAGGCGCGTGGCCGCTGAGTCAGGGGCAAGTCGCAGCGGTAGGCATCGACATCGGCGCAGTACAGGCCGGTCTCCACCCACCGGTACCCCAGGCGGCGGGCGAACTCGGCCTGTGGCTCGCCCGCCACCCAGGCCGCCCGCGCCATTGGCCAGAGTCGGAATGGCGCCACCAGCCGAGCCAGCTGCTGGCGCCAGGAACCGGTCCAGGGATTGTCGATGCCGCAGACCACCGGCCGGCCGTGGCGCCGCAGCAGGCGTCCGGCCGCCCGCTCCAGAGGCTCGACCCAACCGGCGATGAAGGCGGCGTCCGGCAGTTGCTCGGGGCCACGTCGCAGCCAGGCGCGGCGATAGCTGCGGTCGCCATCGGCCACCGCCCGCTCGCAGCAGGAAAGATCGAAGGCTTGGAATGGCGCCTCACCGGCCGCGGGCTCATAGATCAGTTCCAGGCGATGGCCGCGCGCGGCCAGGGCGCGCAGAAAACTGATGGTGTACGGCGCCAGACGCCGGGCGAAGAAAGTGACTTTCACGCCGAGTGTCCCGCTGGGTGTCGATGAGCGCTCATTGGGAAATGTTAGCCTTTGAGCATGCAGTTCCGCCGGCGCCGAAAGGCCCGACCCGGCAGCCGGGGAACCTACCCAACGCATACCCGTCAATTCCCTAAAGGGACTAAAGAAGGATGTCTTTGTTCAGTGTAGCCCCTAGCCGACGGGAACTCCTGACGAACCCCCATTTCCTGGGCCTCGCGGGATTGGCCTGGTTCTGCCTCATCGCCTACCTATATCCACTCTCGAACTGGGTCGGACTGCTTCCGCTGTTCCCGCTAGCCATCCTGTCTCCTCGCTCGACGGCGTCCGTCGTCGTGATGTGCTGGCTACCGAGCAGCCTTGGCGGCGCTTTACATCCGTGGCTCGGAAACCGCCTGCCGATCCCTCCAGATGACCTCACCCAAACGCTGCGATGGTTGTTGGTGAGCTGGTGTCTTCTGGTGGCCATCATGCGCAAACGCCAGAATGGAGAGGACGACTACTCATATATCACCCTGATCGCGGTATATGTGGCGTTACTGCTAGTCCTTTCGATACTGACTAGCGAGTTTCCGCGAACTTCTTTCTCCCGGGTGATGGCTTGGGCTATCGCTGTATCAGCGATCCACGTTTGTCTGCAGAAGTTAAGCGCCGAAGATTGGAATTGGGTCGTCAAGCTATTCATCACAACGATCTTGTCGACGACCCTAGTCAGCCTCGCTGTCCAAGGGCTTCCTGGCGCCCGTATGGGTTTCAACGCCTTGCTGCGCGGCATATTCGCCCACCCCCAGAACCTCGGGCCGATGATCGCCTCGTTGTGCGCATATCTGGTCTGCCACTACTTGCTGCGGCAAGAGGCCAAAGGCGGGCTCCACTACACGCGTGCCGCTGGGATTCTGCTGGCCTGTCTATTGGCACTCTATTGGACCCGCAGCAGAACCGCCGCGCTCTCGTTCGTTTTGGGCATCGCATTGGCTGTCGTAGTTCATCGCACCGTCAGCGATGCATTGCGATTCCACGGGGGAAAACTGGTCGCGACCACGATTCTCTGCCTGATAGCTGGAACCGCGTTCGTTATCGCCGATCCCAATGTGCTGGACTCTATCGTCAACAAGTACAACGCCGAGGAAAGCGCGCTGGATTTGTCGATGCAGACCCGGCTTGGCATGTATGGAAGGCAGATCGGCGTATTCCTGAACTATCCGCTGTTTGGCTCCGGCTTCGGTCTTCCCGCGTTGGCGCCGGAAGATTACGAGAACGCTAGAAAAACCGGCACCCTTTATTTCTCCACTGAAAAGGGCTTCCTCCTCACTGCAGTTCTTCAGGAAGGAGGGCTGGTTGGATTCGCCCTGTTCGTCGGCTTCTTGTTGGCGATGCTGAAACGGATGGGACGGAACTCCGACCCGCGCATCCTTGCCGCCGCCGGCGCCAGTCTGTTCTCGAACATCGGAGAAGCATCCTTCTTTGCCCTTGGCGGGATCGGCTACTACCACTGGATCTGGTTCACGCTTGCCATGCAGTCCGCAACTCGAGGCAGGAAACCACTGACGTCCGGCATCCCGCCTCCTTCGCCGACAAGCGTCGTGCAAGCCGCCAACCCACAGTGAACCCTCAGCTCAACATCAGCCGCAATCGCGGCAGCACCAAGTACAGCCGTCGGGAGCAGGTCGAGCGGGTGCTGTGGGCGCTCTGCTCGCCGCTGTTCCGGCTCAGCCCGCGCCACCTCTACGGCTGGCGCAACCTGCTGCTGCGCTTGTTCGGCGCCCGCATCGGCAGGCGGGTGCAGGTTTATCCCAGCGCCCGCATCTTCCTGCCCAGCCTGCTGGTGATCGGTGACGAGACCACCATCGGTCCCGACACACGGCTCTACAACCTGGGGCCGCTGCGGGTCGGTGCTCGCGTCACGGTCTCCCAGAGCGCCCATCTCTGCGGCGGTACGCACGACGATTCCGATCCCGCCTTTCGCCTGATCCGCGCGCCAATCACCCTGAGCGACGACTGCTGGATCTGCGCCGATGCCTTCGTCGGCCCGACCGTGACCATCGGCGAGGGCGCGGTGCTGGGTGCGCGCGCGGTGGCGATGCGCGATGTACCCGCCTGGCAGGTACACGCCGGCAACCCGGCCCGCTACATCCGCGACCGCCGCCTGGCGAACACAGCCAGCAGCCCGCAGTGAACATCCTGCTGACGGTTCCCGATCTGGAGCTGGCCTCGGGCGGTCAGCCGCTGGCCGCGGTGCGCCTGGCCGCCGAACTGGCCTCGCTCGGCCATGCGGTCAGCCTGGCCTACAGCCGTCGGCCTGCCGCGGCGGAGCTGCCCCTGCCGGCAAGTGTGCGGGGCGTCGCGGTGCCGCGGGCTGCTGGGCCATGGCAGCGCTACCGGCAGTTCCGCGCCGCGCTGGAAACCCACATTCGTGAGCAGCACATCGAGCTACTGCACGACCACGGCGTCTGGCTGCCGGAAAACGCGGCGGCGATGGCTGCGGCGCGCCGCCAGAACATTACCCTGGTCGCCCAGCCCTGCGGCATGCTGCAAACCTGGTCCTTGCAGCAGAGCCGCCACAAGAAAGCCCTGGCCTGGTGGCTCTACCAGCGACGCCTGCTGGAAACCGCCGCCGCCGTGGTGGTGACCTCCGAGGACGAAGCCCAGGACCTCCGCCCACGTCTGAGCGCCGAGGTCGAGATCGTCCGCATTCCCCACGGCATCGACCTTCCGGCGCCGACGCCGGAGGCGCAGCGGCAGCGGCAGGCGCTGTTCCTGGGACGCCTGCATCCGAAGAAGCAGGTCGATCTGCTGCTGCGCCTGTGGGCGGAATTGCGTCCGCCGGGCTGGCGGCTGCTGATCGCCGGCGAGGGTGAGCCCGCGTATGAGCAGCAACTGCGCGCCCTGGTCGCGGAGCGCGGCCTGCAGGAGCAGGTGCGCTTTCTCGGCCTGGTGAGCGGCGAGGCCAAGCAGCGGCTGCTGGCGGAGAGCCAGCTGTTCCTGCAACCCAGCTTGCAGGAAAACTTCGGCTTCGCGGTGGCCGAGGCGCTGGCCGCCGGCCTGCCGGCGCTCACCTGCCAGGGCATGCCCTGGTCGGAGCTGCGCGACCGGGATTGCGGCTGGTGGGTGCCCGCCGACCCGACCGCGGTCGGCGCCGCCCTGAGCCTGGCCCTGGCGCTGCCCGCCGAACGACTGGCGGCGATGGGCGAGCGGGCACGGCAGCTCGCCAGCTGCTACGGCTGGCGCGCCACCGCCGAGCAGAGCCTGGCGCTGTACCAGCGAGTTGCCGGTACGCGGTCAGCCAAGTCCGGGGCTTGAGCGTTGTCTGTCGGCGCCCCCCACTGCCGCACCGCCCCATGCCCGCCCTAGCACCGCCAGACCGCGTCGCCGCGCCGGGCCTGCCCGTGGGCGTCGCGGAGCGGCGGTCGATCTGCTGGGTCTTGTGGGGCGACGAACCCATCGGCGGCGTGCGCCGCGCGCTGCTCAACTTGGCCGGCGGCCTGCGCGAACGCGGCTGGCCGGTGCAGCTGCTCTGCCTCGACGCCGGTCCGCTGGCCGAGGCGCTGCGATCTCTCGGCCATGACGTGCACTGCCTGCACGAAGACGGTCAGCAACACGCGCGCTATGCGCAAACCGGCGCCAGCGGTCGTCTGGGCCAGCTCGCCGCGCTGCGCCAGTTGCGTGCCTATCGGCCGGCGCTCACCGAGGCCCTGCGGCGCTTGCGGCCGGCGGTGGTCAGCGTCTATTGGCCGGACTTCCTGCCGATGGTTGGCGGCCCCTGCCGGCAGTTGGGCATCCGCCTGCTGTGGGAGATGCCGGAGGTGCCCTCGGTCTACCGCTTCCGCCTCAACCAGCGCATCTACGCCGCGCTGCTGGCCCGGTATCGGGTCAAGCCCATCGCCAACAGTCGCTTCAGCGGCGAGCGGCTGGGCCAGCCGCGCGGACTGGCGGTGGTCTATCCGCCGTCCGACCCAGCGCACTTCGACCCGGCCCGCGTGCAGCCCTGGCGACGCGCCGACTGGCAGCTGCCGGAGGACGCCATCCTGCTCGGCTCGGTGGCGCGGCTGTCGCCGCAGAAATGCGGCGAGGCGCTGATCCAGGCCCTCGCCCTCGCCCGCCGCAAGGAGCCGCGCCTGCACCTGGTCTTCGTCGGCGGACCGCTGGACTCCCCCTATGCCGAGACGCTGCGCGCCCTGGGGCAGCAGCTCCAACTCGAAGCCTGCGTGCACTTCATCCCGGCGGTGGACGACCCGGCACCGGCGCAGGCGATGATGGACCTCATCCTCAGTTGCCGGCCCGACGCCGAAGGCTTCGGCCTGGCCATCGTCGAAGCCATGCTGATGCAGAAACCGGTGCTGGCCCGCGCACTCGGCGGCCCCGCGGAAACCGTACTGGACGGCGTCACCGGCTGGCAGCTGGCCGACGCCGAGCCCGCGACCCTCGCCGCCGGCATCGAGCGTGCCCTGGCGGAACGGCCACGCTGGACAGCGATGGGAGCGGCGGCGCGCCAGCGCGCCATCGAGCACTACAGCCTCGCGGTCAGCCTGCCGGCCTATGAGCGCTGCCTGCGCGCGGAGCCCTGGCGATGAGCGCGCCAACGGCCCTGCGCATCGCCTGGCTGGTCTGGGGCGACGAGCCCGGCGGCGTCGCCAGCGCGGTGCTCAACAACGGCCGTCTGCTGACCGACCTCGGGCAGCGCGTCTCGCTGCTGAGCCTGACCGAAGGTCCGCTAAGCACAGCGGCGCGCGCGCGCGGCTGGCCAGTGCGTGGTGTGCAGCCCGACGGCGAGCTGCACGCGCGCTACCTGAGCCATCGCTTCTCGCCACGCGGGCTGCTGGGCCGCGCCGCCATCCTGTGGCGCTTGCGCGCGGCGCTGCGCGAGGTGCTCGCCGCCGAGCGCCCGGACCTGCTCTGCCTGCCCTGGCCCGATCTGATGCCGCTGGCCGGGCCGATCTGCCGCGAACTGGGGATAGGCCTGGTGCTGGAAATGCCCAACACGCCCTCGCCCTACCCGTTCGCGCTCAACCAGCGCATCTACGACGCGATGTCGCGGCGCTGGCGCATCCGGGTGCTGGCCAATAGCGACTACAGCGCCCGGCATCTGGCGCGGGTGCGGCTGCTCTCGGTAGTGACACCGGCGGTCGACGCCGGGCGCTTCGACCCGACCCGCGTCAACGCCATCCCGCGCACGCGACTGGGTATTCCCGAAGACGCTCTGCTGCTGGCGCAGATCGCCCGCCTCGATCCCAGCAAGGGGGGCGTACTGCTGCTGGAGGCGGTCGCGGCCCTGGCCGCCGAGGAGCCGCGCCTGCACCTGCTGCTGGTCGGCGGCCCGCTGGCTTCCGACTACGCGCAGGCGCTACGGGCTCGAGCGCAGGCGCTGGGCATCGCCGACCGCCTGCACTGGGTCGATACCGTCACCGACCCCGAGCGCTACTGGGCCACGGCCGACCTCGCCGCCAGCACCCGCATCGACGCCGAGCCGTTCGGCTTGGCCATCGTCGAGGCGATGCTGATGCGCAAGCCGGTGCTGGTGCACGCCCTGGGCGCTCCGGCCGAGACCATCGACGACGGCGAGACCGGCTGGCACTACCAGCAGCCGGATGCCGCCGCGCTCACCGCGGCTTTGCGGCGCGCACTGGCGGCCCGGGAGCAGTGGGCGACGATGGGCGCGCAGGCGCGCGAAACCGCGCTGCGCCGCTACGCCTCGCCCGAGCAGGCGCAGCGCTATCTCAGTCTGCTGCGCCAGCAGGTGGTGGAGGCGTCAGCGCCATGAGCCTCCGCGTCTCGGTGATCGTGCCCACCTACCGCGACTGGCCGCGGCTGGCGCTGTGCCTGGAAGGCCTGCTCCGGCAGACGCTGCCGGCCAGCGAGTTCGAGATCATCGTCGCCGACAACGACGCCACATCGAACCCGCCGCCGCTGCCCGAGGGCGTGCGCTATGTGCATGCGCCGGCGGGTTATTCCTACGCCGCCCGCAACGCCGGTGCCGGCCTGGCGCGCGGCGCGGTGCTGGCCTTCACCGACGCCGACTGCCAGCCGGCGCCGCAGTGGCTGCAAGCCGGCCTCGCCGCGCTCGCCGCGCATCCGGAGTGGGATCTGGTCGGTGGCCGCATCGACATCATCGCCGGCCAGCAGAACACCGCCGTGCGCTACGAGAGCCTGTTCGAGTTCCAGCAGCGGCAACTGGTGGAGCTGGGCGGCTATTCGGTGACCGCCAATCTGTTCGTGCGCCACGAGGCCTACAAGGCGCGCGGCGGCTTCGACGGTACGTTGAAGTCCTGCGGCGACTCCGAGTTCTGCACCCGCCTAGGCCAGCTAGGCCACCGCATCGGCTATGCCGACGCCGCCCTGGTGCGCCATCCGGCGCGCGAAACACTGCCCGAGATTCTCGACAAGAACCGCCGCATCGCCAGCGGCCAGTACGACCGCCTGCTGCGCGAGTCGGCGGGCAGCAGGCGGCGTTTCTACAGCCTGCTGCTGCACGCCTTCCGGCCGCGCCCGCGCGAGTGGTACTACATCCTCGCCGGCGGCCGGGGCAGCGAGGTCTACACGCCGGCGCAACGCCTGCCGGTGATGCTGCTGCGGCTGTTCCTGCACTACCAGATCGCCTGGCGCATGCTGCACAGCCGGCTCAGCGACCGCCGGGTCGAACACCACATCCGTTAGCCCATGTCACAACCCGCGCCCGCTCCCCGCATCTCGGTGCTGATCCCGGTCTATCGCGACTGGGGCCGTCTCACGCTCTGTCTCGAAGCCCTCGCCCGCCAGACCTGGCCGCGCGAGGACTACGAGATCATCGCCATCAACAACGACCACCGGCCGCCGCCGGCGGAGTTCCGGCTGCCGGCCGGCGTGACCCTGCTGCAGGAGCCGCGCGGTCACTCCTACGCCGCCCGCAACGCCGGCCTGGCGCTGGCGCGCGGTGAGGTGCTGGCCTTCACTGACGCCGACTGCCAGCCCTCGCCGGACTGGCTCGCCGCCGGCTGGGCGGCGCTGCACGCCAGCGAGGCCGGACTGGTCGGCGGGCGCATCGGCATCCTGGTCGAGCAGCCGGGCCTGGTCGCCGACTACGACAGCGTGTTCGCCTTCCCCCAAGAGCGCTACGTCAGCCAGGGCACCTCGGTGACCGCCAACCTGTTCGTACGTCGCAGGGTGTTCGACTCGGTGGGGCCGTTCAATGCCGACCTGCAATCCAGCGGCGACTTCGAGCTGTGCCGCCGTGCCGGGGAAGGCGGGCACCGGCTGATCTATTCCGCCGAAGCGCTGGTGCTGCATCCGGCGCGCGAGAGTCTCGATGCCCTGCTGCGCAAGAACCGGCGGGTGGCGGGCGGCTTCCGCCGGCGCGAATTCGAGCTGCGCGGACGCGGCACCTGGGAGGTGGTCAAGGATCTGCGGGTGATGCTGCGACCGCGGCCGCGCTACTGGTGGCGGATGCTCGCCGGCCGCGAGAAGACCGGGCATCTACCCTTTTCGCGCCGGGTCGGCGTGGTCGCCATCTGCATCCTGCTCTACTACCACTTCGCGCTGTCGGTGCTGCGCAAGCCGCCGGCCAAGGATCAGCACTGATGCGGATCGCGCTGGTGGTCACGGAGTTCCCGGCGGTGTCGCAGACCTTCGTGCTCGATCATCTCAGCGGCCTGCTGGCGCGCGGCCATGCGGTCGATATCCACGCCCGCCGCCCGGGCAGGGAGAGCGCCGAACATCCGGAGATCGCGCGTCTCGGCCTGCGCGCCCGGACCCACTACCTGCCGGTGCCGCCCCACGGCCGCAGCGCGGTCTGGCGCGATGCCCTGCGCCGGGCCTGGCGGCAACTGCTCGGCCATCCGGCGCGGCTGCGCGCGCTCTGGCGCGCCGGGCCAGCCGAGGAGTTCTGGAGCCGCTTCTACGCCGCGCTGCCGTTCTGGACGCAGAGCCAGAACTACCAGTTGCTGCACGCGCATTCCGGCCAGAACGGCCAGCGGCTGCTGCCGCTCTACAGCGCCGGACTGCTCCGCGCGCCGTTGGTTGTGACCTTTCACGGCCACGACGTGCACGGCTATCTGCAAGGGCGCCCGGCCAATTTCTACGCACCGCTGTTCGCCCGTGCCGCCGCACTGGTGGTGTGCTCGGAGTTCATGCGCGCGCGCCTGCTCGCCCTGGGCGCACCGGCCGCCAAGCTCCGGCTGATCCCCAATGGCATCGCTCCGGAGCGCTACCCCTGGCGGCCGCGCACGGCGCCGCGCGAGCGGCCGGTGGAGCTGCTCAGCGTCGGCCGGCTGGTGGAGTTCAAGGGCCTGAAATACCTGCTCTCGGCCCTGGCCGAGCCGGCGCTGGCGCAACGCCCGCTGCGTCTGCAAGTGGTCGGCGAAGGCCCGCTGCGCGCCGCGCTGGAAGCGCAGGCGCGGGAACTGGGCTTGGGCGAACGGGTGCGCTTTCTCGGCGCCCAGCCGCGCGAGGCGGTGCAGGCCCTGATGGACGCCGCCGACCTCTACGTGGCACCGGTGGTGATCGACGCCGAAGGCAACACCGAGACCCAGGGCGTGGCCCTGCTGGAAGCGCTGGCCTGCGGCCTGCCGGTGATCGCCAGCGCAGTCGGCGGCATCCCGGAAACCCTGGGCGAGGCCGCCGCTGGCCTGGTGCCACCTGGCGAGCCGGCGGCACTCGCCGCCGCCATCGCCAAGCTGCTCGAAGAAGCCGAACGCTGGCCAGTGCTGAGCCAAGCCGGCCGCGCGCGCGTCGATGCGCATTACCGGAATCAGGCCTGGCTGGACCGCCTGGAACAGCTCTACAACTCCCTCAACACCAAAAATTAAAGGAAGCGCGGACATGAAGATCGGACTGGTGGTCACCACCATACAGGCGCCCAACCCGGTGATGCAGGCGCTGGCCGCGCAGGCGCAGGCCAGCCGGGCCGAGTTCGTGGTGATCGGCGACCGCAAGTCGCCGCCGGTATTCGAGCTGGAAGGCGCGGACTACTACGACCTCGCGCGGCAGAACCAGGTGCTGCCGGAATTCAGCCAGGCGCTGCCGGTGGGCCACTACGCCCGCAAGAACCTCGGCTACCTGCTGGCACTGCAGCGCGGCTGCGACTGGCTGCTGGAAACCGACGACGACAACTATCCGCTCGACAATTTCTTCAGCCTGGTGCGCGGCGACGAGCTGCGCGCGCGGCGCCTGCGCAGCGAGTCGCGCTGGCTCAATGCCTACCGCTACTTCTCGCCCAGCGAACCGGTTTGGCCGCGCGGCTACCCGCTGGAAAAGCTGGCGGAAGACCTGGCGAGCAAGGCCAGCGAGCAATGGGAGCTGGAGCGCCCGGCGCTGGTGCAGGGCCTGGCCGACGACAACCCCGATGTCGACGCGGTCTACCGCCTGACCCGGCCGCTGCCGGTGAACTTCGACCGCCAGGCGGCGGCGATCTCGCTGGAGTCCGGCCTCTGGTGCCCGTTCAACAGCCAGAACACCTGGTTCCGCCGCGACGTCGCCGCACTCTGCTACCTGCCCTCGTA
>SCVA01000037.1 GCA_004297005.1 Nevskiaceae bacterium | reverse complement strand
CGCCTGCACCTCGCGCGGGATCAGGCTGGCGGTATCCAGCCATTCGCCCTTGCTGGCCGGCGTGGACTTGGCATCGCCCGGATTGGCCTTGGCGGCGGCCTCGTCGGCATTCCTGGCGCCGTCGCCATCGGCATCGAGCGCGGCGATCTTGGCGAAGGCCGCCAGGCTCTCGCCAGCATCCTTGAACTGCTGTCCATAGGCGTTGTTGGGCGTGCCGCCACCGTCCTTGTGGCAGGCGTTGCAGGAGGGCGTGTAGCCAAACTGCTGCTTGTAGAGGCGGGCAAAGGCAGGCTCGGCGTGAGCGGGCAGCGCTAACGTCAGCAGTAGTGCGCCGAAGCACGCGCCTGCAGCGCGCTTACCCCTCTCTCCAAACTCTCTCCCACAAGGGGAGAGAGGCTTCAGTCCCCTCTCCCCTTGTGGGAGAGGGTTAGGGAGAGGAGGCGCTCGCAAGTTCATACTCGACATCCTCAGAAATCGAACAACCCAGGCACCACCGCCCGCATCTGTTCCAGCAGCTGCGGATTCTGCTTCAAGGCCGCTTCGAGTGCCGCGTGCTGGGGGGCATCGGCCGGCGGCATCAGCTTGGCGGCCTTGTCGGTGCCTCGATAGCGCTCCCAATCCAGCGCATCGCGGATCTCGGGCTTGGCCTTGATGTGCTCGGTCACCTCGGCCTCGGTCGCGCCGGACATGAAGTCGAGCCGCTTGCTGGGATTGCCGCGATGGCAGGCGAAGCAGTGGTGGGCGAAGGGCTCGATGGGCGACCCGGCGGCGAGTTGCACCGGCGGCTCGCCGCTGGCGATGGGCGGCGACATCTCGGCGGTGTCGAGGCAGCAATAGTCGGGCGCGGCGGCGGCCGAGGTCGCGATCACCCCCGGAGTCAGCAGCGCCTGCAGCAGGCGTACCCGCGAGAAAGGCTGCGCGGCGAAAAGGTCTTCGGGCAGCCGCTCGACCGCAGCGCCGACCCGGCTCCAGTCGTAGCCCGCCGCCGCCTCCAGACGCTTCACGTCATCCGCGCTGAACAGGCTGGCCAGTCCATAAACACCATCGATGTCACCCGCGCCGAGTAGGCGCTTCGGTTCCCGCGGACTCAGCGGGTCCTCGGCCGGCGGCAGCTTGGGCAGCCGGTCGAAGGCTTCGAGATCGGCATTGGTCTTCGCGCCATCGCCCAGCTTCACCCTCGGCTTGAACAGCGTGCGGAAGAAGCCCTTGATGCCCTTGGCCTCGCCAATGGGATCGCGGTTGGGGATGTCGGACTGCGGCACCGCGATGGGCTTGTCGCCGGCAGCGGCCTGCAGACGCCGCAGCTCGGCCACGCCGGCACCGTCGGCCTTGAAATCACCGGGGGCGCGCGCGTAATCCAGCGCCAGCTTCAGCATCTGCCGCCGGCAGGCGGCGTCGCCGCAGCGATCCAGCCAGAGCTTCTGCGCCGCGACGACGAAGTTGCCGATGTCGGTCAGCTCGTCGTAACGCTCGGGCACCGACAACGGCACGGCGGTCGGGAAGCCGAGGTAGCGGTCGCTGCCCAGCGCCGCAGTGATCCGCGCCGCGGTCTCCGGCTGTCCGTTGGTCTCGTTCCAGGGCCGCACCGAGAAGATCGGCGTGCCGCCCTGGTGGCAGGACTCGCAGATCGCGCGCTGGGCGTACACCAGCCGGCGCGCGCCATTGGCGGTGTAGTCCTGCACCAGCTGGAACTCGAAGCGGCCGGCCGCCTCGTTGTAGCTGATCACCTCGATCTCGTTGGCCTGCTCGGTGAAGCCCAGGAACAGCTGGCCGCGGGTGCTAAGCCCCAGCGCGGCCGGGTTGCCCGGCGCCTGGAAGTCGGCCGCCAGCAGCAGGCGCGGATGGGCGTCGTCGGCCTGCCCCTTCAGCAGCGAGCGGCCGTCCGGGATCAGCAGTGTCATCGGCGCGGCACCGCTCGGGTCCTGCTTCGCCACCAGCGCGGCGAGCTTCTCGAACGGCCAGGGCACACCGTCGGCCTGGGCCACCAGGTGGTCGAAGAGCGAGCGCGTGCCCGTCGGTGGCAGGTCTTCGCGCGAGAGCACTTTCGATGAGGTCGCGGTCGGATCGGTCACCGAGGGCCGCTTGGCCAGCTCAGCAATCGCCGGGCCGCTGCGATGCGCCTGCGACCAGACGTAAGCGCCAGTGGCGAGCGCCGCAAACACCAAGATCGAAAGGGCGACACCACGCATCGCGATTCAGCGCCCCGCCTTTGCTCCCTCCCCCGCTCGCGGGGGAGGGTTGGGGTGGGGGCGTTCCCGGCTGGCGAGAACCGCCCCCCACCTAACCTCCCCCCGCTCGCGGGGGGAGGAACAAAAACCACGGCGCAGCGAGGTCCTCACATCAATTTCAGGAATTCACGCAGCGCCAGCTTGTCCTCGGCCGACAGCGAGACGCCGAACTGGTGGCCCTTGTTCTCCACCGGATCGTCGCACTTCATGAACAGCGGGGCGTGCGGATTGGCGCTGGCGAAGTTGGCAATCGGCGTGCCCTTGGAAACCGGCAGCTTGATCAGGCCCTGGCCGTCCTCGCGTGGCGCCAGCCAGAAGTCGATGGGCGTGACGCTGATCTTCTGCGGCCGGGCGTTCGGATCATTCGGATTGTCGGAGCGCAGCAGCTCGTCGAAGGCCTGCTCGAAGGCCTGGATGCGCGCCGCCACCGAGGGATCGGGCGTGCCGTCCGGCAGGCGCTGCATCTCGCCGATGGCGTTGTTGTGCAGGAAGGGCGCGGTCGCCCAGACCGACAGCAGCGAGATGTTGCGCAGATAGCCGGGGCCGCCGCTGATCTCCTGCTCTCCGAATTTCATGCCGCCCAGCAGCGGAATCATGCGATTGACCACCCTGGGCATGCTGCCCGGCGAGGGCCGCTCCTTGTACTCCAGCGAGGAGAACTCCTCCCAGATATGGCCCTCGTTGTGATTGTCGTGCAGCGCGCGGCAGGCATTGGTGCCGACGATGTTGAACGGCGTCGGCTCGTCGTTGCCGAGCCAGTCCTGGCCGAACACGCCGCCACCGTGGGTAGCGTCGGCGGTGAACTGCTTGGGCCGCAGCGCGCCGGTCTTGGCGTCCTTGGCGAGGTACTTGGCGACGAACTCGGGGTTGTCGCGCTCGGCGGCCTCGAACTCGTACTGCCAGTAGTCCTCCTTGCCGAACACATGGCCCTCGTAGAAGCGCGCCAGCGCCTCGCGGTCGCTGCGGACGTTCTCCGGCGCGACCTTGGTCGAGTGGCAGGCGGCGCATTCGCGCGCGAAGACCTTGCGGCCGGCCGGCACCTGGGCGAGATCGACAAACTGGCTGCCCGGCTTGCCATCGACCTCCTGCGCCTGCAGCAGATAGGTCGGCCCACCGGTGACCAGGAAGGCCGCGAGGTCGTCCATCTTCGCGTCGGCGTAGTTCCAGGGTTCGCAGTCCTTGGCGCACTGGGCGATGCGGAAGGGCTTCTGCTTGGCCTTGTCGCCGAAGAAGCTGCCCGGCGTCGGGAAGTTCGGCGTCCAGCATTCCTCGGTGCACATGCCGATGTTGACGTAGACGCGGATCAGCGCGAGGTGGTCGCCCACCGAGTCCTCGCCACCCTTGAGCACGTGCTGGGTCAGGCCTTCGCGGATCTCGCCGGTCACCGGATCCTTCATCCGGTTCTTGAACACCCGCCGGTTCTGGAAATCCATGATGTTGTTCTGCGTGCCCGGATTGTTCTGGAAGTCGTTCGCCACCAGCGAGGTGTCGATGGTTCCGGGCCGGCCGGCCTGCAGCGCAATGCGTGCCAGCGAATCTTCCGGCGCGCCCTGGAAGAACATGGTCGGCTGGTTGATGTGCTGGTTGCCGATGGTGGCGCTCAAGTTCTCCCACTTCGGTTCGTTGGGATTCGCCGGCGGATTGGTCGGGTCGAAGCCGACGTGGCACTGCACGCAGGGATGGCCGATCACGAAGCGCTTGTTGTGCTTGAGCTCTTCGGCCTCGTAGGGCGCGGTCTGCGGATCGAACACGACCTTGCCGCTCTCGTCCTTGAGCGGGTCGGCGTAGTACTTGCGGTAGCCGAGCACGCCGGAGGAGTGCGGGTCCGGGCACTTGTCCCAATAGTTGGTGGAGGCATCGCCCTCGCTGCAGTCGGGGTCGTTGATGACGCCGTACTTCGTGAAGCGCTGCTTGCGCTCGCGGGTGTCCAGCCAGGGGTACCAGATGTCCTTGATGCCGTTCGGCGTGGTGCGCGAGAAGTGCAGGTAGATCTCGTCCTGATTGCCGAAGGTGCCCTTGAACCAGACATCACGGCCACGGCGCACGCGCTCGCGCGCCGCCTGCGCCTTGGCCGGGTCGGTCGCCGCCAGCTCGGTAAAGAGAGACATCACGTAGCGGCAGGACTCGGCGTCGTAGCCGGTCGGCTGCGGCTGGTCGCAGGGCGGCGGTGCCGCCTGCGGGATCGGCGCGAAGCCCCAGGGCCGCTCGCCCTGCCATTTCGCGAACCAGTGCTGGCCGCCGTCCGGCCAGACCTTCTTGGCGGCCAGCGTGGCGTAGAAGTTCTGCTCGTACCAGGCGCGATTGGCGTTGAGCTCCGGCGTGCCCTGGTAGATACCCAGCGGCAGCAACTGGCGGGCGTCGAGGTCTTCCAGCGTCACCGAGCGCAGGGTGTGGCGGTAGGGCGTCGCCGGAACCGGGTATTGACCGGCGGCCGGCCAGTAGTTTTCCGGCACCGGCACATAGGTCCCTGCGGCAACATGACCGTCTGGTCGGGTGGCGGCGGCAAAAGCCACCAGACTGGCGGCGACAAGGCCGGCACTGAGCGCTAAGCGCATGGGTTCTCCCCCAGGAGGGCGGTGGGTATTTGAGTTTGGCGCGAGTCTAGGCGCCCGCTCCATCGGACGACAAGCGCTGGTCGGCCCATCCCTACCCATCGGACGAGGACCAAGACAGCCAGCCGAAACCTGACGTAGGCTCCAGCCCCAGGAGAACAACGCCGCGGGTCAACCGGGAGGCCACGCGCGCGCTAACTGCATATCAACTCCCGACGCTGTGTCTCCCCATGCCCGATACCCTGCAATCCATGTCCGACAAGAAGGCCGGCAAGCTGGTACGCCTGCCCAAGGCGCATCGCATCGAGCAGTTGCTGAACGTCGCCCTGGAACTGTTCATCGCCCACGGCTACCAGGGCACCTCGATGGAGGACATCGCCAGCGCCGCCGGCGTCACCCGCCCCATCGTCTACAACCACTTCGGCTCCAAGGACGGCATCTACCTCGCCTGCCTGCGGCGCGCGCGCACCGACCTCGACGGCCAGCTGGCCCATGCCGGGAATTTCAGCCGACTGGAGGACCGGCTTCGGGCCGGCGTCAGCGGCTACTTCAATTTCGTCGAGCAGAACCGCCTGTCCTGGCGACTGTTGTTCGCCGGCGGCGTGGCGGTAGCCGGGCCGGCGGCCGAGGAAGCCGCGAGGCTGCGCTTTTCCACCGTTGATGGCATTGCCCAGTTGTTCGCCGGCGTCACCCGCAACAACGACCGCACCGCGTTGCTCGCCTACGCCCACGCCCTGTCCGGAGCCGGCGAGCAGTTGGCCAAGTGGTGGCTGACGCAGCCGCAGTTGCCCAAGGAGGTAGTGGTGGAACTGATGGTGCAGTTGATGTGGCAGGGCCTGCAGGCGCAAGCAGCGGAGTCCTAGCTCAGCACCTGCGCGCAGCGATAGATCGGGTACAGCCCGTAGCGCTCGTCCCAGGACGGGTGCCGTCGGTAGAAGAATTCCAGCCGCGCTTCCGGATCGGCGGCAAAGGCGGGGTCGGAGTCCAGGCGGCGCTTGAACTCGGCACCCAGCAGCGGGTCCTCGTCGAGCATCTGCTCGGCCACCTGCTCGGCGACATAGCCCTCCATGTACTCGACCTGCTCGTAGCAGCCGTTGAAATAGCCCCAGGCGGCGTAGGAATCCGGGCTCATCGGCTCCAGCAGGCACATCAGCAGGCGCGCGCCTGGCTGGGCGATGGGCACGAACAGAGAGCCGGCCGGCAGCTCGCGGGTCTCGGCCTGCCAGACCCCCTCCAGATCCAGCTTGGTGCGCCCCTCGTAGGTCTTCGTGGACAGCGTGTAGCGATTGGCGCGGAAGGTCTCCACACCGAGCGAGGCCTGTCCTTCCGTCAGCCGACGGTAATCCAGGCCGTGCAGCTCCAGTTGCGTCGCCAGCCAGTCGGCGTAGGCGGCCGGCACCAGGTAGCCGCCGGTGGGCGCACGCTCGACCAGGCGCGGCTCGACCACGTCCTTGAGCGGCACCCGCCAGATCGCCGGCTGCTGGTCGTCGTAGCGGGTGGCAAGCGCGCCGGAGATCGCCGAGGGCGTGCGCGTGTAGGCATAGCCGCGGAAGTCGATGAGCGTGGTGTGCGTGCCGTTCTGGTAGTCCAGCACCACCCGCTCGCCAGCCAGACGACTGGCGGCGATGTCAGCGGCCTGGGCGCGCGCCAGCCAGTCGCGGCCATTGACCGCCGCCAGCTCGCAGAGCGCGCGGATACTGTTGCGGGTGATCCGCACGCGGGTGCCGTAGTCCTTCCAGGAATGGGTTTCCACCAGCACCGTCCAGCGGTTGCGCCAGGCCCAGTAGCCGGTGGAGAAACGCGGCGCGTAGGCGTCGACGACAAAACCCGAAGCCGGGTCGTCAGCCTGCACCAGCGAGGGGTAGAAAGGCAGCGGCAACGAGCCCTTGGCGGCCAGGCGGTCGAGAATGCCGTCGCGCAGCGCCACGCCGGTGGCGTGCAGGCCGGGCTCGCCGACCTCGATGGGTTCGACCTGGATCGAGATGTCGTGCTCGAACTGCGCGCCATTGGTGGCGTGCAGGTCCATATAGACCACCGGGTCCCAATGGTTGAGCAGGCGCAGCAGGGCCTGCATCTCCGGCGCCGCCGCCTTGGTGTAGTCGCGGTTGAGATTGAGGTTGTGGGCGGTGGTGCGCCAGCCCATCTCCTCCGGGCCGTTCTGGTTGGGGCGGTTCCAGGCCTTGAAGCGCTCGTGGCCGTCGGCGTTGAGTACCGGCACGAACAGCAGCAGGCTGGCCCGCAGCAGCGGGCTGTCGGTCTCCAGCAGCTCGCGCAGTTCGGCGAAGCCGGCGTCCTTGCCGTCGCACTCGCCGGGGTGGATGCCGCCCTGCACCAGCAGCACCGGCAGGCCGCGTTCGCGGGCGGCCTCTGGCGTCAACGCACCGCTGCTGGAAACCACCAGCGCGTGCAGGGCGCGGCCCTCGGGAGTGTGGCCGAAGTCGAAGGCGCGCGCGGCCTGCGGCCAGCACTGCGCGAAGGCGCGGCACAGCGGGCCAACCTCGTCGTAACGACCGGTCTGGCGGTAACCGGAACGCTCGGCGAGCGTGGTCAGCGAGGCGGGGCTGGTCATGGCGGCAAACACTCCGGAATCAGAAGATGCCGGAGGTTAGCCGAGCCCCAGCCTCAGCGCAGGATGCCCCGCCAATTGGCCGGCGCGGCGTAGCCGCCGGGGAAGATTTCCTCCAGCAGCTCGCTGCTCACGCCCATGCGCCCGGCCAGCAGCTCGCCCAGCACCGAGCGGAAGTCGGTGGTCGGTTCCAGATCCTCGCCCTGGTAAAGCGCGCTGCTCGACAGCCCCGGCCACTGGCCGTGGACGCGGCCACCGAGGACGCCGGCGCCCATCAGCAGCATCGACGAGGCTGTGCCGTGGTCGGTGCCGCCGAGGTTCTCCTTGGCCTTGCGGCCGAACTCGGTCATGGTCACCAGAGTCACGCCGTCCATCAGCTCGCCGAGATCGTCATGGAAGGCGCGCAGCGCACCGGCGAAGTTCGGTAGCGCCGCCGCGTGGCGGCTGACTTGGTTGACGTGGGTATCCCAGTCGTCCTCGGAGCTGACCGAGATCACTCGCGGCGCCAGGCCGCCGCGGATCGCCTGCGCGGCGACCTTGAGTCCTTGTCCCAGGCTGGTGGCCGGATAGCTCACCGTCGGCTCCGGCGGCGGCGATGCCTGCAACAGGCGCATGCCCTCGGCGAGCTGGCGGATGCGCTCGCCCGGCGTGCCAGCCAGGCCGGCGATGGTTTCGATCAGCGCGGTGGCGGCATCGCCCATCACCGAGCCGTGCTGGTAGTCGGCGAAGTTGCGCACCGCGATGGCCCCGGCATAGCCCTGGAAGCTGGCCGGAACCGCGCTCTCGGCGGCCAGCGCCGCCCAGGTGCTTTCGTGGCTGTCGCGCAGCATCACCCGTGCCAGCCAGCCGCCATAGGCGCCACTGCGGGCGCCAGCCTCGGCGATCGACTGGGCGAAGAAGTGCGAGCGGTCGCGCGCCTCCTGCGGCACCCAGCCGGTGGCGGCGACAAAGCCCAGACGGCCGTTGTCGTACAGCGGCTTGAGATCGGCGAGGCCGGGATTGAGGCCGAAGTAGCCGTCGAGATCGAGCGGGTTGCCGACCTTGATGTTGGGGCGCAGCGCGGCGTAGTCGGGATCGCCGTAGGGCACCAACAGATTGAGCCAGTCCGCGGCGAAGCGCTGGAACACCACCACCAGCGTGTGCGGACTGGCGCCGGCAGCGCTGCCGGCGGTGGTCCCGCCGCCGGTGGAGGTGGTCGAGGTAACGCCGGAACTGGTCGCACCACTACTGCCGGCCGCCTGGGGCGCGACGGTGGGAGCGGTGGTTTCGCCGGGACGGGAACCGCAGGCCGCGGTGCCGCTGGCGGCCAGCAGGGTGAGCAGGGCGCGTCGAGAGAGCATGGGCGGCTACCTCAGCAGGAACCAGGGCGAGGCCAGCAGCACGAACACCAGACCCTTCACCCGCATTTCCAGCTCGGTGTTGGTCATCTCGGCGTCGGGATCGGCGTCCTGGGCGACGAAGGCCAGCGCCGCCGCGCTGGCGGCTTCCGGCAAGGGAGTGAACAGCAGATTGGCAACCGCGTTGTTGACCGCCTGCCGGGGCGTCTTGGCGCGGGTGACGCCGGTGGCAACGCTGTTGCCCAGGGTCAGGAAGCTGACCGGGTCGGACAGCAGATAGCCGAAGCTGATCCCTTCCACCAGCCCGACCAGGAATTTCTGCTGGTAGAGCATGGTGTTGCTGTTGGCCCAGTAGTCGGCGCTGTCCGGGTAGCCATTGGGCGGCACCCAACCGAAGGGCTCGTGGCCGGCCTGCACCAGCGAGTTGAACAGCAGGCCATTGGGCGCCGCGACCGGAATGCCGAACAGATTGGTGTTGGCGATCTGATCGACCTGGTTGATGCCGCAGGCGCGCAGTGCGCCGACCATCGCCTCCAGCGGGCGCTTCAGCTTGGCGCCGGCGCTGGCCTCGAATTCCGCCGAGTTGAGGATCAGCCGCAGCATCGCCTTGATGTCGCCGCCGGTGGCGGTGAAGCTGGCGGCGACGCGCTCCACCAGCGCCGGCGGCGGCGTATCAGCGACGAAGCGGCGGCAGAGCTTGGTAGCGATGAAATGGGCGGTGCCGGGGTGCGCGAGGATCAGATCCAGCGCGCGGTCGATCTCGGCCTCGCCGCCACCGGCGGGGAACTCCACGCCCAGGAAACTCTTGGCGCTGCCATCGTGCTGGCTGGCGTTGAACTGCACCGTACCGTAGGCGAGCGCGCTGAGCGGCAGGTCGCTGACAAAACCCAGCCCGCTCAGGATCAGCGACAGCGCCTTCATGTCGGCTTCGGTATAGCCGCCGCCCTTGCCCAGCGTGTGCAGCTCCAGCAGCTCGCGGGCGTAGTTCTCGTTGATCTGGCCGCTGCGGTTCAGCCAGTTGTCGAGGTAGTGCAGCATCTCGGCGCTGCGCACCGAGGCCTTCAGCAGGGTCTTGAAATTGCCGAGGGCATTGGCGCGGATGACGTTGCGATCGAAGTCGATCTTCATCGGCACCGGGTTCTTGCGGATGTAGGTGTTGAAGTGGTCGTTCCAGAAATCGACCATCACCTCGTGCAACTGGGCGCTGGACAACAGCGCGCGGTGCAGCATCGCGCTCTGCAGCTCCAGCTGGTGGATGTTCACCACGAAGCCGGCGCCGGTGCTCAGGTAGATGGCCGAGCCGGTGGTGTTGATCAGCGGATAGAGCGCAGCGGTGAGGGTTTCTGCGAGCAGATCGCTGGCGCCGAGCTGCTCCTCGATGTAGGCGGCGCGGCCGAGGTCACGCACCCGCGCCAGGCTGGCCGGCGTCGGGCCGAAGCTGATCCGCCGCAACAGGTGCAGGTCGAGATCGGAGCCGGCGATCTCGCCCGGCTCCATCGCCAGGGCGCTGCGACCGAGGTCGGCCAGCAGACTGCCGTAGAGAGCCGAATAGCCGGCCAACTGAAGAAAAGTTCTGCGCTGCATCATGGTCACCGCCTGCGTTCCATGCCGCCCGGGGTCGGGCTCGGGTCTGACTCCCAATAACCGTGCCTACCGATTCAGCTCGCATTGAAACGCAGGCCGGCGCCCGGTACCAGAGGTCGGTCGTCAGGTTCAGCTCCGGCGCACTCAGGCGGAGGTCGTCAGGAAGCGCCGCAGGCGGGCCAGTATCCGAGGTGGGTCTTCCAGCTCCGGGAAGTGGCCGAGGTCCGAGTAGTGCTCGCACTCCACCCGTAGTGCCAGTTCGGCGCTGGAGGCTTTGTCGGTGGGCTGGTGGGAGAGATCCCGCAGGCCCCAGATCACCAGGGCGGGCTGCGTCGCCGGTGGCAAGGCTGGCGCCGCCTCGGTGAGGTAGTGCTGGAAGGCACTGGCCAGCGACCAGCCGGCGCCGTGGCGGATGGCCTCCTGGGCGCAGTCGCAGAACGGCCGGTATTGCGCGGTTTCGCCACCCAGCGCCAGGCGGAACCATAGCGGCGCGCGGGTCCGCTTCAGGCGGTTCATCAGCAACTGGCCCAGCAGCGGGCGGCCAAGCAGGCCTTGCGGATCGCGGCTGCGCTTCCAGCGCAGCGCCTCGGACCAGGACGGCGTCTGGATCAGCAGGAGATGGCTGACCAGGTCCGGATAGCGATGGGCGATATCCACCGCGGCGAAGCCGGCGACACAGGAAAACGCCAGCACTGCCGGCTCGCCCACCACGGCGCGCAGGAACTCCGCGACCACGTCGTTGGTGGCGCCGAAGCGGCAGTCGTAGCCCCGCCCCGGCGTGGAAAAGCCCATGCCGGGCAGCTCGAACACCAGCACCCGGAAATGCGGCGCGTAGAGCGCCAGCAGTTCGTCGTAGCGCTCCAGCGTCACCGGCGGATCGGCGACGAAGACGATGGGCCGGCCCTGGCCGCGCTCGCGGTAGCGCAGTTGCGCCTTGCCGCCGCGGTGGAA
This sequence comes from Nevskiaceae bacterium, assembly GCA_004297005.1. Classification (GTDB taxonomy): domain Bacteria; phylum Pseudomonadota; class Gammaproteobacteria; order Nevskiales; family Nevskiaceae; genus Stagnimonas. The sequence goes on along the minus strand of SCVA01000037.1, from coordinate 10,534 downwards.
GCGGAGGTCCGCGCGGCTCAGCGCCGGCCAGCCTTCGCGCTGACGTCGCGCGCGGCGTTCGCCGCCGGGCATTTCCAGCGCCACCGCCAGCCGCGCGAGCCAGTGCATGGCCGAACTCAGGCCGGCTTGCGCGGGCTCAGATACATGGCGATGTCGGCCTCCATCACCACCTCGCCGGCGGTGTTGCGCACCCGCACCGGCACCAGCAGATCACCGCTGAAATCCGGACTCACCGGCTGCTCCAGCCGCGCGGTGGCAACGAGGTCGGTGTCGGCCTTCTTGAGGTAGCGGGTGGTCATGCCGCGCGGGATCCAGCGCAGGTTCCGCGGCAGCGAGGTTTCCAGCATGGTGCCGGCGGCCAGCTCGCACATCGAGCACATCGCCATCGCATTGACGGTGCCCAGATGGTTGTGGACTCCGCGGCGATTGCGCACCGCAATCTCGCAGTGATTGGGCCTGAGCTCGCGGAACAGGGGCGAGATCGAGGCGAAGTAAGGCGCGCGGGCGGTGACGATGCGGGAGAACAGCCGCGCACCCATCGGATAACGGCGGGCGCGGGCGAACAGCTCGGCGGGACTGGCCATGGAAAGCCTCCGGAAAGTGGGGACCCCAGTCTCGGCAGAGCCCAGCGCGGCGACAAACGAAATCGACAGCCGTTTCGGATGAATGCGGCTCAGGCGAGCACGGCTTGCATGGCCTCGCCGGACAGCAGTTCCACCAGCCAGCGATGGAAAGCGGCGACTTCCGGCCGCCCGCCGTCTTCCTGCCGGTGCAGCAGGTAATAGCCTTGCGGGATGGGCGCGCGCAGTTGCGGCCAGGGGCTGACCAGGCGGCCACTACGCAGCCAGGGATTGATGATCGGCACCATGCCCAACGCCAGGCCGCCGCCTTCGGCCGCGGCGCGCATGATGCTGGCGTAGCTGTCGAGCCAGAGTTCGCGCCGGGGCTTGCCCAGCGCTTGGCCCACCGCCCGTGACCAGTCCGGCCAACCCTCGGGGATGGCGCTGGAGTGGATCAGCGCCACCTCGCCGAGCGCCGCCGGCCCCAGCGGCCGCAGGTGCTCGGCGGTGGCGGCGTCGCAGACCGCCACCGCGTCCACCGCCAGCAGGCGGTGGCAGGCCAGTTTCGGCCAGTGGCCGTCGCCGAAACGCAGCGCGATGTCGATGTCCTCGTGCAGCAGGTCCACTGCGCGCAGGCTGGTGCCGATCACCAGTTCGATCTGCGGATGCCGCTCCTGGAACGCCGGCAGCGCCGGCACCACGATCTCGTTGGCGATGTAGTCGCCCATGCTCAGCTTCAGCCGCGCCCGGGCGTGGCGCTCGGCGACTCGCGCGCTGCCTTCACGCAGACGGCGCAGGCTGTCCTCCACCACTTGCAGATAGGCCTTGCCGCCCTCGCTCAGTTCCAGGCTGCGGTTGCCGCGGCGGAACAGCGCGAAGCCCAGGTGCGCCTCCAGCGCCTTGATCTGATGGCTGACCGCCGAGGGCGTGAGGTGCAGCGCCGCCGCCGCGGTCTTGAAGCTGCCGGTGCGCGCGGCCTGCTCGAAGGCTTCGAGGGTATGCAGCGGCGGCAGGCGGCGGAACTTCATCGCTAGCGGTAATGCGCCGCCGCGCGCACTACCAGGCCCTGGGCGTCGAAGTGGAAGGTTTCCACCGCCGGCCCGCGCGCGCCCTGGTAGTGCAGGCTTACGCTGTCGGCACCGAGATAGCAGTCGATCAGCGTGAAGTGCAGCTCCGGCATCAGCGCCAGCGCCTTGGCCCAGTAGGCGCCGACCGCCGCCTTGCCGCGCAGGCGACCGCTGGGCTCGCCGGCGAGATCGACGATGCGCGGCGAGCTCATCTCGAAGTCCTCGTGGTAGTGGCTGAGGATGCGTGACAGATCGTGACTGTTCCAGGCGGCGATCCACTCCGCCGCGAAGTGCTCGGCGAAGGCGCGGCTGAGCGGCAGCACCGGCGCTGCCAGCGTGTGCCAACGGTCGTGGCGCTCGCGCCGCTCCTGCCGGTAGTTGGTGAGCTCCAGGCGCAGGCCATCGGGGTCGCGCAGATGGCTGGCCCAGTAGTCCGGCGCGTAGTCGGGGTAGCAGACCGGCTCGCTGGCCTCGATGCCGACGGCGAGCAGCGCGGCCACCGCCGCGCGCAGCTCCTGCACCGTATCGAGGCGCAGGCAGAGATGGTGCAGGCCGGGCGCGTAGGGATCGTGCTCCGGCCCGCCACGCGCCGGCCGCAGCACATAGCCGAAGTGGCGGTTGTAGTACTGCACATGCCGTTCCTCTCCGATCAGGAACTCGTTGCGGCGGAAGCCCAGGGCGGTCATCGCCCGGTCGTACCAGACGCAGGAGCGGTCCAGGTCGCGGACGGCGATGTAGAGATGGTCGATGCCGGTGATCTCGTGCATGCCGACATTGTCCCTCCCCGCCGGCGCTGGCGACAGCGGTCGGCGACTGCTACTTAATTAGCCGACCAGCCGGTACACTAATTGCTACTGCATCCTAAGCCGGCGCGGCGCGCTTCCCCGCGTCGCCGGCCACTTCCGCCAGCCACCGCCATGCCCGCCAAACCCGCCACCCGAGGCCGCCCCAGCTCCCGCGATGCCATGCTCGAGGCCGCCATCGCGGTGGTCACCGAACAGGGCGCGGCGCGGCTGACGCTGGACGCGGTGGCGCGCGCCGCGAAAGTGAGCAAGGGCGGGCTGATGTACCACTTCCCCACCAAGGAAAGCCTGTTGCAGGCCCTGGTGACGCGCGCCATCGAGCACACTCAGCAAAGCTGGGAGCAGGCGCAGCGGCGGCTGCCCGAGCAGCCCGGCCGCGGTCTGTGCGCCTATGTGCAGGCCTCCACCGCCGAGCGCCCGGACCTGGACCCGTTCAGCAGCGCACTGCTGGCGGTGGTGCCGGGCGATCCGAAACTGCTGGAGCCGGTGCGCGCCTACTTCAAGGAGCGCATGCCGGCGCTGAGCGAGGGCGTGCCCTTCGAGCGCGCGGCGCTGGTGTACCTGGCCACCGAAGGACTCTGGCTGCTGGAGCTGGTCGGCGCCAGTCCCTATACCCGCAGCCAGCGCAGCAAGGTGCAAAGCCTGCTGAAGCGGCTGGCTGCCGAGGGCGGCAGCCTGCCCTGAAGAACCCTTTCCCCAACCCTTCCCCATCCGTACCGCCTCAAAGAGAACCTCATGCAGAACACCACCGGAACCCTGATCGGCGCCCTGGCGCTGGCCTTCAGCCTGGGCCTCGCCGCCTGCGGCAGCGACAAGAGCGAGAAGGTGGCCGCCGCCACCGCGGCCGCCAGCAGCGCCGCCGCGATCGCGCCGGCCGACCCGGCGCTGGCGCAGATCTACGACACCAGTTGCAAGAGCTGCCATACCAGCCCCGCCTCCGGCGCGCCGCTGTCCGGCAACGCCGAGTCCTGGGCGCCGCGCATCGCTCAGGGCAAGGACACCCTGCTCGACCACACCATCAACGGCTATCTGGGCATGCCGCCGATGGGCATGTGCATCCAGTGCTCGGAAGAAGAATTCCAGGCGCTGATCGAGTTCATGTCCGGCGCCAAGCTCAACTGATCGCCTCCGCGAGAACGAACCCATGAAACTCACCCGACGTCAGCTCATCCAGCAGCTCGCCGTGGCCGGCCTCGCCGGCGCCGGCGGCGGCTTTTCCGCCATTGCCCGCGCCGCCGCGCCGCGCATCATCCCCTGGCGCAACTGGTCCGGCGGTCAGTCCTGCATCCCGCTCGCGCGGCTGGCGCCGAAGAGCGAGGACGAACTCGCGCAGATCATCCGCAACGCGCCCTCGGCAATTCGGCCGGTCGGCTCCTCGCATTCCTTCAGCGGCCTGGTGCCCACCGACGGCACCCTGGTGTCGCTGGCGCATCTGCACGGCATGCTCGGCCACGACGCCGGCAAGCTGCAGTCGGAATGGGCCGCCGGCACGCCGATGACGCAGATGGGCGCGCCGCTCAAGGCCGCCGGCCTGGCGCTGCCCAACATGGCCGACATCGACTACCAGACCCTGGCCGGCGCGATCTCCACCGCCACCCACGGCACCGGCGTCAATTTCGGCTCCTACTCGGGCCAGGTGATCGGCCTGCGCCTGGTCACCGCCAAGGGCGAGGTGATCGACTGCGACGCCGAGCACAGCCCGGAAATCTTCCGCGCCGCGCAGGTTTCGCTGGGCGCGCTGGGCGTCATCAGCCGGGTGCGGATGCAGAACCGCAAGGCCTTCCGCCTGCGCGAGAAGATGTGGATCGCCAAGACCGAGGAGCTGCTGGAGCAGGTGCCGCAACTCACCCGCGAAAACCAGCACTGGGAGATGCAGGTCATCACCCACTCCGACTACGCGGCGGCCATCGCGCTCAACGAGACCGCCGACCCGCTGACGCCGCCGCTGGACCCGGCCGAGGAGGGCGGCAACGAGTACGTCAAGGCGATCGAGAAGCTCGACAAGTACGGCAGCGACTGGCCGGCGGCGCGCAGCGCCATCCTCAACCTGATCGGCAAGACCGCCAGCTTCGAGGACCGCGTCGGCGACTCTTATGAAATCTTCGCCAACGTCCGCAACATCCGCTTCAACGAGATGGAGTACTCGGTGCCGGCCGAGCAGGGCCCGGCCTGCCTGCGCGAGATCCTGAAGCTGATCCACGACAAGCAGTTGCCGACCTGGTTCCCCATCGAGTACCGCTACGTACACGAGGAGGCGATCCCGCTGAGCATGTTCGAGGGTGGGCCGCGTTGCGCGATCTCCGTCCACCAGCACTACACGATGGACCACCACAACTACTTCGCGGCGGTGGAGCCGATCTTCTGGAAGCACGGCGGCCGCCCGCACTGGGGCAAGCTGCACAACCTCGGCGCGCGCCAGTTGTCGGCGCTGTATCCGCGCTGGAAGGAGTTCACCGAGGTGCGCGCGGCGCTGGACCCGCAGGGCAAGTTCCTGAACGGCCATCTGCGCACGGTGTTCGGGGTCTGAGACTCCGCGCGCGGAAGCGGTACTGCGCGACTCTGCGGAGCGGCTGGCTGGTCTCCTTCCCCTGCGTAGCGGGGGAAGGCCGGGATGGGGGCGTCGGCCGTGGCGGGAACGCCCCCACCCTAGCCCTCCCCCGCTCGCGGGGGAGGGAACTCTCCAGGCGTGAAGGGCCTAAAGGCTAAGCAGCGCCGCGCACCAGGGCGTCCAGCGCCTCCGGCTGGCGGATCAACACGCGGCCGTAGTCGAGGCGGATCCAGCCGCGCGCCTCCAGGGCGTTGAGCTCCTTGCTCACCGTCTGCCGCGAGGTGCTGAGCATGCGGCCTAGCTCCTCCTGCGGCAGGTGCAGGGCGATCAGCACACTGCCGTCGGCCTGGGTTTCGCCGTAGTCCTGCGCCAGCTCCAGCAGGCGCGCAGCCAGCCGCGCCGACATCGGCAGAAAGGCGGCGTACTCGATCCAGGCGAAGCTGCGCCGCAGCTTGCGGCAGAGCATGCGCATGAAGTGCGGATACAGCACCGGCTGCGCCGCCAGCAGAGCGTGGAAACGCGCACGCGGAATCAGCAGCAGCTCGCTGGCGCCGACCGCGCGGGCGTTGTGGGTACGCGGCAGGCCGTCGAACATGGAGATCTCGCCGAACCAGTCGCCGGGCTCGAACAGGTTCACCACCAGATCGCGACCATCGCTGGTGGTGGCGCTGATGCGGACGCGGCCGGAAAGCAGGCCGTACAGACCGTCGGCGGCATCGCCCTTGGCGAACAGCAAGGCGCCATCGGCGAGCTGACGCCGCTGCGCCAGCGCCGCCAACTGGCTCACCAGCTCCGTCGGCAGCTCGCGGAACCATTCGCTGGCGGCGATGGCCTGGTGCAGCTCGGGTGTACTCATGGGCGGCGGCAGAGTGTCGGCAAGTTGACAGAGTCGGGAGCCGGGGCTGGCAACAATGGCCGCACCTTAACCGACCGGAGTCCGCCATGCGCAGCCTGCAAAGCTATCTCGACGAGTACCGCTCCCACCACAGTAATCCGGTGAACGAGCTGATCCATTTCATCTGCGTGCCACTGATCACCTTCACCACGCTGGCCATGCTCTGGCTGGTGCCGGTGGGCCGCTGGCTGGGCCTGCCGGAAGCGATCGCGCCCTATGTCAACGCCAGCACCCTGGCGGCACTGCCGATCTTCGCGTTCTATCTGCGCCTGTCGCTCAAGGGCGCGCTGCTGATGGCCCTGTGGTTCGCCGCCACCGTCGCCGGCATCCTGGCGATGCAGTCGGCCGGCTGGCCGCTGCTCGGCCTCTGCGCCACGGCCTGGCTCGTCGCTTGGGTTGTGCAGCTCTACGGCCACAAGCTGGAAGGTCACAAGCCATCCTTTTTCGGCGACCTGCTGTTCCTGCTGATCGGCCCGCTGTTCGTCAACGACAAGCTGGTGCTGCGGCTGGCCCGCTGAACCCGGCGTCGGTCCCACCCGGCGGGCATCGCCGGGCGGGAGAACGCGCCAATCGAGGGCGAGTCTCGCTACAGTGCCGGGGTATCTCGCCGCCGGAGACCGCCTTGACCACCCCGCTCGATCTCGCCTTCGTCCGCGCCCAGTTTCCGGCGTTCGCCGAACCCAGCCTGCAAGGCCAGGCCTTCTTCGAGAATGCCGGCGGCTCCTATGCCTGCGCGCCAGTGATCGCGCGCCTTAGCGAGTACTACCGGCGGCTCAAGCTGCAACCCTACTACCCCACCGCCGTCTCCACCGAGGCTGGCGAGTGGATGGACGCCAGCTACACGCGGCTGGCCGAGTACCTGGGCGTGCCGGCGGACTGGCTGCACCTGGGCCCTTCCACCTCGCAGAACAGCTATGTGCTGGCGCAGGCCTTCGGCCAGTGGTTGCAGGCCGGCGACGAAGTCGTGGTCACCAACCAGGATCACGAGGCCAACAGCGGCGCCTGGCGTCGCCTGGCGTCGCGCGGCGTGCGGGTGCGCGAGTGGCAGGTCGACCCCGACAGCGGCGCACTGCACGCCGAAACACTCTGGCCGCTAATCAGCGAGCGCACCCGGCTGGTGGCCTTCACCCATTGCTCCAACATCGTCGGCGCGATCAATCCGGTAGCGACAATCACCGCGCGCCTGCGCGCCGCCGGCGTGCTCAGCGTGGTGGATGGCGTCTCCTATGCGCCGCACGGCTTCCCCGAGCTGGGCTCACTCGGCGCCGACATCTACCTGTTCTCGCTGTACAAGACTTTCGGCCCGCACCTGGGCTTGATGGCGCTGAACCCGGCGCTGGTGCAGCGTCTGCCCAACGAAGGGCATTTCTTCAACGAGGGCGTGCTGCGCAAGCGCCTGCTGCCGGCCGGCCCCGACCACGCGCAGATCGCGGCGGCACGCGGCATCGCCGAATACTTCGACGCGCTCGACGCCCATCATCACGCCGGTGCCGCGCCGAGCAGCCGGCCGGGCCGGGTGCGCCAGCTGCTGCGTGGCGCCGAGCTGGCGCTGCTGGAGCAGCTGCTCGACTACCTGGCGCAGCGCAAGAACCTGCGCCTGATCGGGCCCAGCGCCGCCGGCGAGCGCGCCGCTACCGTCTCCTTCGTGCCGCTCAAGCAGGAGCCGGACGCGCTGGTGCGCGCGCTGGCGGCGCGCGGGGTGATGGCCGCCAGCGGTCATTTCTACGCGCTGCGCCTGCTCCAGGCTCTGGGCCTGGACCCGGCGCGCGGCGTGGTGCGGCTGTCGTTTGTGCACTACACCAGCGCCGCCGATCTGCAGCAGCTACTGCGTGCGCTGGACGCGGTCCTGAGCGTCGACTGAGCCGCGCCGGTGCACCGCCTTGGAGAAGAGCGAATGAAGGTGGAAGGCAGGATCGAATTCGAGCTGCTGGAGCAGAGCCCCGACAAGGTGGTGGGACGCATGCCGGTGCAGGCCGGCATCCTCAACCCCTTTGGCACCGTGCACGCCGGCGCCACGTTATGGTTTGCCGATGTCTGCGCCACCGTGCTGGCCTTCGGCGGCAGCGAGATCCAGACCGGGCAGGCCGGCTTTCCGCTGGCGATCAACCTCAACGCAAGTCTGCTCGGCAACCAGAACAGCGGCCATTTCGAAGCCACCGCGGTCTACGTGAAGAAGGGCAAGCGCCTGAGCGTGGTGCGCACTACCGTGGTCGGCAGCGACGGCCGGCTGATCGCCGAGGTCACCACCAGCCACGTCCCTGCGGGTTAGGCCTCGTACAGCAGGCCCGGCAGCAACTGCCGCAGCCGGGAGATGCGCTCGGCCGCCGCCGCTGGCTCGTAGGCCTGCGCCGGAAACTTGCCCCAGACCGGCGCCGGCCAGGCCGGATCGCCGCGATAGCGCGCGATGTGGTGCACATGCAGCTGCGGCACCATGTTGCCGAGCGCGGCGACGTTCATCTTGTGCGGCGCGAAGGCCGCTTCCATCGCCCGCGCCAGGGCGGTGGATTCGCGCAGCAGCTGCAACTGGTCGGCGTCGTCGAGCCGGTGCAGCTCCTTGGCGCCGCTGCGGCGCGGTACCAGGATGCACCAGGGGTAGCGCGACTCGTTCATCAGCAGCAGTCGGCAAAGCGGAAAGTCGCCAACCAGCAGGGTGTCGGCCGCGAGTTGGGAATGCAGGGTCCAGGTCATGCTGGCTATTGTGCGGCCTGGAACAGGTCGATGACAGGCCGTAAACCCCGCGCCGGGAAGCGCGTTGACACACGACCATCAGAATCAATTGGGGAAGGGAAGATGCACAGCAAGAACATCGGGCTGCCCTGCGCGGCCCTGGCGCTGTTGTTGGCCGCCTGCGGCGGCGGCGATGGCGGCTATTGCACCGGCAGTTTTCAGGGCGGCGACCACAACGTCGTCTGCACCAACTGCAGTTGGGATCGCCCCGAGGCGGCGATTGACAACGATCCGGGCAGCTATGCCAGCCTGATCATCGGCAGCGGCGGCGGCGCCGTGACCCTGCGCGGCTACGCGCCCGAGGGCCTGAGCTTCCCGGCCAATGTCGATGCCGGCGCGCTGATGCGCTTTCCGCCCGGCAACTTCGTCAACACCAGCGTCCGCTTCAACAGCTACAACGGCAACCTGCCGGTGGACGTGCTCAGCGGTGGCGGCATGGCCGGCTACGGCGAGATTCCCGGTGCCGGTAGCGAAAGCTATTACCAGATGTTTCCGCTGGCAGGCTTCGATTCGCTGGAGGCGGTGATCACCCTCAGCGGCAATAGCGAGCCGGTGGAAGTCAGGGTCTACGAACTCTGCGGCGACCGCTGAGCTCGCTCGACGCTCAAGGATGAATTTCTAACCTGCGCCCCGCGCCGTCGCGGATACGATCCTGCTCTTGCAGATCGCCAGACAGGAGCAGGCATGACAACCTCGTTGGTCACCGGCGGCAGCGGCTTCATTGCCAGCCATGTCATCGCCCATCTGCTCGCGGCGGGAGAGCAGGTGCATGCCAGCGTCCGCGACCTGCGCCGGCAGGACAAGCTGGCGCCGCTGCTGGCACTGCAAGCCCAGTATCCGGGGATGCTGCGGCTGTTCGAGGCCGACCTGCTCAAGCCCGGGAGCTTCGACGCCGCGATGGCCGGCTGCGAGGTGGTGCATCACGTCGCCTCGCCGTTCCTGATGCCAGAGAAGATCCGTGACGGCCGCTCGCAAATGCTGGAGCCGGCATTGAGCGGCACCCGCAACGTGCTCGACAGCGTCAATCGCTGCCCCTCGGTACGGCGGGTGGTGATGACCTCGACGGTCGGCGCGATCTTCGGCGACTACAGCGACGTGCTGGCGATGGAAGACCAGGTGCTGTCAGAGCGCTACTTCAACGAAAGCAGCACGGTGGACTACAACCCCTACCACTACTCGAAGGTGCAGGCGGAAAAACTCGCCTGGGCCATGTGTGCCGAGCAGTCGCGCTGGGATCTGGTGTGCATCAACCCCGGCCTGGTCCTGGGGCCCAGCCTGTCCACGGCCTCGGATTCCGGCAGCTTGTTCCTACTCGACGAGATTCTCGGCGGCAAGCTGTTCTTCGGCGTGCCCGACATCAGCGTCGCGACGGTGGACGTGCGCGAGGTGGCCGCCGCGCATCTGGCGGCGGCCCACAATCCCGCCGCCCACGGTCGCTACATCGTGGCGGAGCGGGAGATGGCGCACTTCCTGGACATCGCGCGGATATGCCGCGAGTACCACAGGCGCCCCTGGCTGCTGCCGAGGACGCGAATCCCCGGCTGGCTGCTGCGTCTGCTCGGGCCGCTGTTTGGCCTGTCGCGCAAATACCAGGACAACCACGTCGGCATCCGCTTCCAGGTCGACAACCGGCGCGGCATCGAAGAACTGGGCATCCACTACCGCCCGCTGCGTGAGACTCTGGCCGATCACTACCGCAGTTGGCAGGCAGCCCGCGACGCGGCGGCAAAGTCCTAGGAGGACAGGCCCTAGCGGTCCAGGCCTTCGCTGATCCAGCGCTGGCTGTTGCCAGCGGCGTCGATGGCCGCCGGCAGGGCACGTAGTTCGGCGGGCGCTCCCTGGCAGCCGTGATACAGCGTGAGCTGATGGGTCTGCCCGTCCAAGGTCCAGTCGATGCGGCTGCTGGGCATGTCGGTCGCCACCGCACCGCAGCC
>SCVA01000005.1 GCA_004297005.1 Nevskiaceae bacterium | reverse complement strand
TCTGCTCCACAGCACCACGCTTGAACTCAACGCTGTACTTCCTTCGCTTCGACATAAACACTCCTTGTGGCCATCTTCGGCCTTCTTTGAAGTGTCCGCGCTAACGGGGTAGAACCCGGGAGATGATCGATCCAGTGACGGATGGATTAGACGAGGAGGATCTTGAGGAAGGCGAGTCTGAGCCGATGCCCGTCATTGATGAGGTTGTGCTCCGGGAGGCCTTCGGAGGTGGCACTGGTCTCGTCCTGAACTCCCCCAACACCATGGAGTACTACAAGACCTTCGACGCGACTCGGAAGGCATGGAACTGGTGCTTGCACTGCGAGCGCGCCTATCCCCAGGGCAGCTATCGGCAGGTGAGGAATCTGCAGATGTGTCCCTATCAAGGCTGCGACGGCGACGTTGTCACGGATCTCTGGGCCTGGTGGAAGGTTCGTGGCGGCAACCCTACATACCCACAAGTCCCGGCGTTAGGCGTCCAATACAGCCTGCGAGAATCGTGACGAGGCTCTAGTTCTGCGTGCCCTCATCCCGTTAGCATGGGTTCGGGATAACAAGGAAAACGAACCGCAGGGACGCAATACCTGTAGCGACCGACCGCCCTCCCTTTAGGAGGTCGCAACTAGGCTCCGGTAACGGAGCCTTTTTGTTGTCCAAGTGCGGTGTGCGCGCTATTGCCGGGCTACTGCACGCCGAAGCGCTGCGCCACGAACTTCCGGACTGAAGCGCCAGCAATGCCGTCGGGAGAGCGACTTCCAGAATGCTGCTCCGAATGCCTGCGCGTGCAGTGATCTTCGTTCACCTCGGGGCGCGCAGCCATCCAGAGCAACATGAACTTGCTCGGTCTCTGAAATTTCAGGTCCCAATTAAAATTCTAGGACACAATTAAAGCTCGACAATTTATGACCTACAAGGCACTTCAGGCCTGGATGTTCTTGCCGTAGAAGATTTCCATGATCTCGTGGTTGACGCGGTCACGGATGCGCTTGGCCTCGCGCGGCGGCAGCTCGCTCACGCCCTCGCCGAACAGATAGGTGTCGAGGTCCAGTTCCTTGAGCTTCATCTTGGTGTGGAACAGGTTCTCCTGATAGACGTTGACGTCGACCATGTCGTACTTGTCACGGATGTCGCGGGCGATGAAGTTCTGGATCGAATCGACGTTGTGGTCGATGAAGTGCTTCATGCCGCGCACGTTGCGGGTGAAGCCGCGTACGCGGTAGTCCATCACCACGATGTCGCTCTCGAAGGACTTGATCAAGTAGTTGAGCGCCTTCAGCGGGCTGATCTTGCCGCAGGTGGAGACGTCGATGTCTGCGCGGAAGGTGCTGATGCCCGCGTCCGGATGGTTTTCCGGGTAGGTGTGGACGGTGATGTGGCTCTTGTCCAGGTGGCTGACCACGCTCTTCTTCTTGCCGCCCGAGGAGGGGCCGGGGATCGGCGTCGGCAGGCCGTCGAGATGGCCTTCCGAGATCAGCATGGTCACCGAGGCGCCCTGCGGGTCGTAGTCCTGACGGGCGACGTTGAGGATGTTGGCGCCAATGATGTGCGCCACCTCGGTGAGGATCGCGGTCAGGCGCTCGGCGTTGTAGGCCTCGTCGATGTACTCGACGTACTCCTGCTGGTGCTCCTTGGTGCGGGCGTAGCAGATGTCGTAGATGTTGAACGACAGCGTCTTGGTCAGGTTGTTGAAACCAAGCAGCTTCAGCTTGGGATTGCTGGTGGGTTTGATCTTGGCCAAGGCGGTATCCCCCGTGAAGGCGGCAAACGAAAATCCCCGCGGGTCTAGGCGCGGGGACAGGCTCCGCCATTGCTACAGCGGAGATCACTATTATCCCCCAAATTTCCGCCCTTTGCGCGTGAAGCTTTCATGACGTGGACGGCTGGTCGGTCTGCAAACGCTCAGGAAGGCTCGCGAATCTCGAAATCGTGGCTGATTCTCACGCCAGCATTGGCGAGCATGATGCTGGCCGAGCAGTATTTCTCGGCGGAAAGCTTCACCGCCCGCTCGACTTGTGCGGGATTCAGGCCGCTGCCGCTGACCACGAAGCGCAAATGGATGCTGGTAAACACTTTCGGCTCGGTTTCGGCGCGCTCGGCATTGAGCTCGCAGTAGCAGTCGCTGACCGGCTGGCGGGCTTTTTTTAGGATCATCACCACGTCGACGCTGGAGCAGGCGCCGACGCCCATTAGCAGCAACTCCATCGGGCGGGCGCCGAGGTTGCGACCACCAATCTCCGGCGGACCGTCGATCACCACCGCGTGGCCGGAGCCGCTCTCAGCGACAAAGGCCATGTTTTCCACCCACTTGATGCGTGCCTGCACGTTTGTTCCTCGTTGGCCGGGTTCTTCTGGCAGTGCCCAGAAGCTATGGTATGGTCGCAAAAATACAAGGAAGTAGTGCTCCAACCGCACTTTTTTGGGATGACCATGTTCGACAAGCCGGCTTTTCAGGCCTTCATCTCCCAGGCCACTAAGCGCTCCTACGCACCCAAGCACTCGATCATCCGCGCCGGCGACGATCCGCAGACGGTGTACCTGATCCTGGAAGGCTCCGTCAGCGTCTCCGTACACGACGACGAAGAACGCGAAATGGTGCTGGCGTATCTCAATCCTGGCGAATTCTTCGGCGAGATGTGCCTGTTTCCGGAGCAGAAAACCCGCTCCGCCGAAGTTCGCACCCGCAGTCATGCGTTGATCGCCGAGATCGGCTTTGAGGCTTTCCGTCGGTTCATCCGCGAGCAGCCGGAGATACTGCTGGAGCTGGCCGGTCAGTTGGCCAAGCGTCTGCGGGCCACCACGCAACGGCTCAGCGACCTGGCCTTTCTCGACGTGCAGGGCCGGGTCGCCCACGAGATTCTCAACCTCTGCCGCCAGCCCGACGCCCAGCCGCATGCCAAGGGCACTCTGGTGCGGATCAGCCGCCAGGAGCTGGCGCGCATCGTCGGCTGCTCGCGCGAGATGGCTGGCCGGGTGCTGAAGAAGCTGCAGGACGACGGCACGGTCACGGTCCAGGGCCGCAGCATCGTGGTGCTGGGCGTGCAGACCACCAATCCGGTGCGCCCCGCGCGGCTAGGCCGTTAGGGCCTTCAGGGCTGCGCCGGGCGAGTCCTGGCGCATCAGCGATTCGCCCACCAGGAAGCGCTGCACACCCGCGGCGCGCATGCGTCGCACATCGGCATTGCTGGCGATGCCGGACTCGGTGACCACGTCCATGCCCGCCGGCAGGCGGGGCAGCAGGTCCAGGGTGGTTTCCAGGCCCACCGCGAAGGTGCGGAGATTGCGGTTGTTGATGCCCAGCAGGCAGTTGGCGGGCAGCCTGGCGCCTAGCACCACGTCCAGCTCGGCGCCGTCGTGAATCTCGATCAGCACGTCCATGCCGCGGCCGCTGGCTTCGGCGGCCAGGTCTTCCAGTTGGCGGATGCTCAGCGCGGCGACGATTAGCAGCACGCAGTCGGCGCCGATGGCGCGCGCCTCGGCGATCTGCAGGCTGTCGATCAGAAAATCCTTGCGAATCGCCGGCAGCGCGCAGGCGGCGCGCGCCTGCACCAGAAAGGCGTTGTGGCCCTGGAAGTACTGCTCGTCGGTGAGCACCGACAGGCAGGCGGCGCCACCAGCGGCGTATTCGCGCGCGATCCAGGCCGGGTCGAAGTCGGCGCGGATCAGACCCTTGCTGGGGCTGGCCTTCTTGATCTCGGCGATCACCCCGGCCTCGCCGGCGGCGACCTTGGCGGCGAGCGCGGCGATGAAGCCGCGCGGTGCCGACTGCTCTGCGCCCAATGCGTCCAGCGCCGACAGCGAATAGCGCTTGCGCAGGCGCGCGATTTCTTCGTGCTTGGTGGCGAGAATCTTGTCGAGGATGTCGCTCATGGCGGCTACAGGCCCTTGATCTTGCGGGTGCCGGCGACGAAGGCGTCCAGCTTGGCGCGCGCGGCGCCGCTGGCCAGCACGGCGCGGGCGCGGGCGATGCCGTCGGCGATGTCACTGGCCACCCCGGCGGCGTAGAGCGCGGCACCGGCGTTGAGCGCGACGATCTCGCGCGCCACGCCGGGGCTGTTGTCGAGCGCAGCCAGCAGCAGCGCCTTCGAGGCGGCGGCGTCGGCCACCGCCAGGTTGCGGGTGGCGGACATGGCGATGCCGTAGTCCTCCGGATGAATCTCGTATTCGCGCACCACGCCGTCGCGCAGCTCGCCGACCAGGGTCGAGCCGCCGAGGGTGATCTCGTCCAGGCCATCCTTGCCCCAGACCACCAGGGCGCGCGCGGCACCCAGGCGCTGCAGCACACGCACCTGGATGCCGACCAGGTCGGCATGGAACACGCCCATCAGGATGTTCGGCGCGTCAGCAGGATTGGTCAGCGGCCCGAGGATGTTGAAGAGGGTGCGCACACCCATCTCCTTGCGCACCGCCGCCACCGCCTTCATCGCCGGATGATGATTGGGCGCGAACATGAAGCCGATGCCGGTCGCCGCCAGGCTTTCCGCCACCTGCGCCGGTTGCAGGTCGATGGCCGCGCCCAGGGCTTCGAGCACGTCGGCGCTGCCGGACTTGGAGGACACGCTGCGGTTGCCGTGCTTGGCGATGGTGGCGCCGCCGGCGGCGGCCACGAACATCGAGGCAGTGGAGATGTTGAAGCTGTGGGCGCCGTCCCCGCCGGTGCCGACGATGTCGAGCAGCGCCTCGCCGGGGCTGGCCTGGTAGGGCACCTTCAACGCGAACTCGCGCATCACCAGGGCAGCGGCGGTGATCTCGCCGACGGTTTCCTTCTTCACCCTGAGGCCGGTGAGGATGGCGGCGGTCATCACCGGCGAGACCTCGCCGCGCATGATTGCGCGGAACAGCTCCACCATCTCGTCCTGGAAGATCTCGCGGTGCTCGATGGCGCGTTGCAGCGCCTCCTGCGGAGTCAGGCTCATGGGTGCTGGTCCAGGAAATTCTTGAGCATCGCGTGGCCGTGCTCGGTCAGGATCGACTCGGGGTGAAACTGCACGCCCTCGATCGCCAGGGTCTTGTGGCGCAGGCCCATGATCTCGTCGATGGTGCCGTCTTCGTGCTGGGTCCAGGCGGTGATCTCGAAGCAGTCGGGCAGGCCGACGGTATCGACGATCAGCGAGTGGTAGCGCGTCGCGGTGAACGGCGAGGGCAGGCCGGCGAACACGCCTTGGCCGACGTGGTACACCGGCGAGGTCTTGCCGTGCATCACCTGCCGTGCCCGCTTCACGGTGCCGCCGAAGGCCTGGCCGATGCTCTGGTGGCCCAGGCAGACGCCGAGGATGGGGAACTGCCCCTGCAGGCGCTCGATCAGCTCCAGGCAGATGCCCGCCTCATTGGGTGTGCAAGGGCCGGGTGAGAGCACGATCTGGCTGGGCTTGAGCGCGGCCACCGCGTCGACCGTGATCTGGTCGTTGCGGTGTACCTGGACCTCCGCCCCGAGCTCGCCGAAGTACTGCACGAGGTTGTAGGTGAAGGAGTCGTAGTTATCGATCATCAGGAGCATGTGGGTCCC
The DNA here is from genome assembly GCA_004297005.1 of Nevskiaceae bacterium. Lineage (GTDB taxonomy): Bacteria > Pseudomonadota > Gammaproteobacteria > Nevskiales > Nevskiaceae > Stagnimonas. Next base: position 106,358 of record SCVA01000005.1, on the reverse strand, counting down.
AATCGGTAGTAGTGAAACGGTGGGCGCGCTGCCGCGCCGATGGGGGCGTCCCCGAGTGGGGGACGCCGGTGAGGCCGTTTCAGTGACGCCAACGATCCATGATGGAATGCTCGGTGCCGGGAGGGGCGAAGGCGGCGATTTTACCGATCAGCGCCGGTCGGGGATATGCACCCGGCGCGCCGCTCGGGGAAACGCCGGCTTCAGGGCACCCAGCGCTTGGCCAGCTTGCGGGCCAGGGTGCGGCGGTGCATGCCCAGGCGGCGGGCGGTTTCCGAGATGTTGAAGCCGGTCTCCGCCAGTACCTCGTGGATGCGCTCCATCTCCAGGGTCTTGATCGAAGTGGCGCGGGCGGTCACCGGTGTTTCCGCCGGCTCCGGCAGTGACTCGCCGCCGAAGGCCGCTTCGATGTCGTCGGTGTTGGCCGGCTTCACCAGGTAGTTGCAGGCCCCCAGCTTGATCGCCTCCACCGCGGTGGCGATGCTGGCGAAGCCGGTGAGCACCACGATCAGCAGGTCGGGATCCTGCTCGTGGAGGTGACGGACCACGGTCAGGCCCGACTCGCCGCCGAGTTTGAGATCGACGACCGCGTGGGTCGGTCTGGCGGTAGGCAGCAGGGCGGTCACCGCCTCCAGGCTGGCGGCGCTGCTGACCAGGTAGCCGCGCCGCTCGAAGGAGCGCCGCAGCGTGCGGGCGAAAGCCTCGTCATCCTCGACGATCAGCAGCCGCCTAGCCTCATCCGCGGTGTTCATCGCCGTCTCCCAGTTGCAGCGAGGCCAGCGGCAGTTCCAGGTTCACTTCCGCACCGCCGCTTGGAACGTTGGCGGCGTGGACCCGGCCGCCGAGCTTGCGCAGCACGTTGACGACCAGGAACAGCCCCAGACCGCCGCCGGCGCGTCCCTTGCTGGACTGGTAGGGCTTGCCGAGGTTGGCCAGCATCTCCGGCGGGAAGCCAGGGCCCTGGTCCGCCACCGTCAGGCTCAGCCAGTCGTCGACGCAGCGCACGGTCAGCCCGATGCCCGACGGCGAGGCTTCGCGCGCGTTCTCCAGCACGCTGAAGATCACCTGTCGCAGCGCCGAATCGGAGACGATGGGCGCGCGCCGGCAGGCCGTCGCGTCCAGGGGCTCCACGAGTCGGTAATCGAAGGGGACCTGCGGGTGCAGACGCCGCCACTCGGCGACCAGCTCGTCGAGGAAGCCGGCGACGGTGGTCAGACTCACCGCCTCGCCGCGCGCCTCGCCGGCGGAGAGCAGGATGCCGCTGACGATGCTCTTGCAGCGCTGCAGCGCGGTGTTCATTTCCTCCAGCTCCTGCAGGCGCTCCGGGTGGTCGCGGAACTCCGGCAGGTGGCGCCAGTCGCCGAGGATCACCGCCAGGGTAGCCAGTGGCGTGCCCAGTTCGTGGGCCGCGCCGGAGGCGAGCAGGCCCATGCGCACGATGTGGTCTTCCTCCGCTGCCTGCTGGCGCAGGTCGGCGAGGCCGGCGTCGCGGCGGCGCAGATTGGCATTGATGCGGCCGAGGAACAGCACCAGCAGCAGCACGTCGAGCACAAAGCAGACCAGCATGCCGTAGACATGCAGTTGGAACAGACGGCCGGGATCGCTGCTGGCGAGATTCAGGGGAACGTAGAAACGGGTCAGCAGCGCGAAGCACAGGCAGGCATAGCCGACCAGCAGCCAGGTCGACCGGGCTTCGAGCAGGATCGCCGCCAGCGTCAATTGCAGCAGGTAGAGAAAGACGAAGGGGTTGGTGGCACCGCCACTGAAGTAGAGCAGGGCGGTGAGGGCGCTGATGTCGAGCAACAGGCCCAGCATCAGGTCGCCGTTGCGCACCTCGCCGGCCTGGCGAGGCCGCAGCATGCTGAACAGGTTGAGCAGCACCAGGCCGCCGATCACCGCGAACATCGGCGGCATCGGCAACTCCAGGCCGAATTGCAGGGTGCTGAAGGCGATGGTGCAGGCCTGGCCGAACACCGCCAGCCAGCGCAACTGGATCAGCAGTATCGCGTTCTGCTGACTGGCGGTCTCGCCTAGCGAATCGAGCAGCGAGAAGCGGCGGGAGGAAGGCCGGGCCGTGGACATGGCGCGCATCCTAGCAGCGATGCCGCGAGCGCCCCTGGGCGGGCTTCGCGGACTCAAGCAGGGCGTCGGCGCAGGCGCCATTCCTGCCGCAGCAACAGTCCAAGGCCACCCAGCACGAGGGCAGCGAGTCCGTACCAGGTCAGCGCGTAGACCAGATGGCTGTTGCGGAAATTCACTACCGTCAGGCCACCGACCGGACCGCCGGCCACCGAGGCTTCCGCGTCGATGAAATAGGGGGCCACGGGCGCGTCCCGCAATCCCCGGGCGTCGGCAATGGCGGCGACATCGCGCGAATACCAGCGATTCTCGGCCGGGACGTTCTTGCGTAGAAAGCCGCCGCCGGGTTCGCTCAGGCGCAGCAGCCCGGTCAAGCGCACCTGGCCCGGAGACTGGCCTTCCGGCCGGGTCGCGGGATCGCGGTGCTCGGCGTCGACATAGCCGCGGTTGATCAAAACCACCCAGCCTGTCGGGGTACGCAGCGGCGTCAGCACCCAGCAGCCAGGGCCACGCACGGTCACCGCCTGGGTGCAGGTTTCGCGCTCGTGCAGGAACTCGCCCTCGATCTCGACGCGGCGGTATTCGTCCTGCCGAGTCAGGCCGGGCCAGTCGGCCGGCGCGGGCGGCGGCACCGGTGCCGCCGCCAGTTGCCGCTGGACCCGCTCGATGAGGTCCAGCTTCCAGACACGGCGTTCGAGCTGCCATTGCCCCAGGGCCAGCAGGCCGAGGAAGGCGGCGACGGCGAGCAGCACCAGCAGCGCCAGTGGCCCCGCCGGGAGCGGCCTGCCGTGGCCGTCGCCGGACATCAGGGCAGGTTGCGCATTTCGTGCACCGAGGCCGGCATCATGTTGGCGTTCATGTGGAACATGACCCACAGCGAGCCGGCGAGGGTGATGACCACCAGCACCAGGGTGAAGATCAGCGCCAGCATGTTCCAGCCGCCCTCGGAGCTGGTGTTCATGTGCAGGAAGAACACCATGTGCACCACGATCTGCACCAGCGCGAAGGCGAGGATGATCGCGGTGGTGGCCAGCTTGCTGGGCAGCACCTCGCCCATCACCAGCCAGAACGGGATCGCGGTCAGCACCACCGACAGCAGGAAGCCGATCATGTAGCTCTTGAAGCTGCCATGGGCGGCGCCGTCGTCGTGGTGCTCGTCGTGGCCGTGGACCAGGGCCTCGTGGTGGTTGTGGGCATTCGCAGAGCTCATCGCAGCACTCCCATCAGGTAGACGTAGGTGAAGACGCCGATCCAGATGACGTCGAGAAAATGCCAGAACAGCGACAGGCAGGACAGGCGGCGACGGTTGACCACCGTCAGGCCGTGCTTCCTGACCTGCGCCATCAGCACCACCAGCCAGACAATGCCGAAGCTGACGTGCAGGCCGTGGGTGCCGACCAGGGTGAAGAAGGCGGACAGAAAGGCGCTGCGCTGCGGTCCCGCACCTTCGTGGATCAGGTGGTGGAACTCATACAGCTCGATGCCGAGGAAGGCGAGGCCGAACAGGCCGGTGATCGCCAGCCAGATCAGCGTCGCGCGCTTGCGATTGCGCGCCATCTCCAGCATCGCGAAGCCGTAGGTGATCGAGGAGAACAGCAGCATCGCGGTGTTGAGCGCGACCAGTTCGAGGTAGAACAGATCCTTCGGTGCCGGGCCGGCGGCGTAGTTGTGGCCGACCACGCCGTACATCGCGAACAGCACGGCGAAGACGAGGCAGTCGCTCATCAGGTACAGCCAGAAGCCGAGCAGGGTCCCGTTCTGCGGGTGGTGCTCTTCCTTGAGGTAGAAACGGCTGGCGTCGCCGGCCAGCCCCGGCGCGTGTGCGGTGGCGCTCATGGATCAGGCCTCCTGGGCCGCGAGTTCGCGGGTATGGGCATCTTCGGTGCGAGTCACCTCATCCGCGGGGATGTGGTAGTCGCGGTCGTAGTTGAAGCTGTGGGTGATCGCCGCACCGATCAGACCGGCGAAGGACAGCCCCGCGAGCCACCAGATGTGCCAGATCATCGCGAAGCCGAACACCAGGCTGATGCCGGCCAGGGTGATCCCGGCGGCGGTGCCCTTGGGCATGTGGATCGCCAGGAAACCGCTGGTGGGGCGCACGTAGCCGTTGCGCTTCATGTCCCACCAGGCGTCGACCTCGTGCACGCGCGGCGTGAAGGCAAAGTTGTATTCCGGCGGCGGGGAGGAAGTGGACCACTCCAGCGTGCGGGCATTCCAGGGGTCGCCACCCACCACGCGCAGCGACGCACGGCGCTTGTAGCTGACGTAGAACTGGATCAGCGAGGCGAGGATGCCGGCGCCGATCAGCACCGCGCCGAAGGCGGCGGTGATGAACCAGGGTTGCAGGCTCGCGTCCTCGAAGTGGCTGACGCGGCGGGTGACGCCCATCAGGCCCAGCACGTAGAGCGGCATGAAGGCGAACAGGAAGCCGATCTGCCAGCACCAGAAGCTGACCTTGCCCCAGAACTTGTCGAGGTGATAGCCGAACACCTTCGGGAACCAATAGCTAATGCCGGCGAACACCCCGAACACCACGCCGCCGATGATGACGTTGTGGAAGTGCGCGATCAGGAACAGCGAGTTGTGCAGCACGAAGTCGGCCGGCGGCACCGCCAGCAGCACACCGGTCATGCCGCCGATGACGAAGGTGAACATGAAGCCCATCGTCCACAGCATCGGCAGCTCGAAGCGGATGCGGCCGCGGTACATGGTGAACAGCCAGTTGAACATCTTCGCCCCGGTGGGGATGGAGATGATCATGGTGGTGATGCCGAAGAAGGAGTTGACGCTCGCCCCGGAGCCCATGGTGAAGAAGTGGTGCAGCCACACCAGGTAGGAGAGGATGGTGATGACCACCGTCGCGTAGACCATCGAGGTGTAGCCGAACAGGCGCTTGCCGCTGAAGGTGGAGACCACCTCGGAGAACACGCCGAACAGCGGCAGGATCAGGATGTAGACCTCCGGGTGGCCCCAGATCCAGATCAGGTTCACGTACATCATCGGGTTGCCGCCGAAGTCATTCGTGAAGAAGTTGGTGTCGGCGTAGCGGTCCAGCGACAGCAGCACCAGCACCGCCGTCAGCACCGGGAAGGCGGCGACGATCAGCACGTTGGTGCACAGCGAGGTCCAGGTGAACACCGGCATCTTCATCAGCGTCATGCCCGGCGCACGCATCTTGACGATGGTGACGATCAGGTTGACGCCCGACAGCAGGGTGCCGACACCGGCGATCTGTAATGCCCAGATGTAGTAGTCCATGCCCACGCCGGGGCTGTAGTCCGCTCCCGATAGCGGTGGGTAGGCCAGCCAGCCGGCGGTGGAGAATTCGCCGATGAACAGCGAGGCCATCACCAGCACCGCGCCGACCACGGTCATCCAGAAGCTGAAGTTGTTGAGGAAGGGAAAGGCCACGTCGCGGGCGCCGATCTGCAGCGGCACCACGTAGTTCATCAGGCCGGTGACGAAGGGCATGGCCACGAAGAAGATCATGATCACGCCATGGGCGGTGAAGATCTGGTCGTAGTGGTGCGGTGGCAGGTAGCCCATGGCGTCGCCGAAGGCCATCGCCTGCTGCAGGCGCATCATGATCGCGTCGGCGAAGCCGCGCAGCAGCATCACCAGCGCCAGGATCATGTACATCACGCCGATCTTCTTGTGGTCGATCGAGCAGAACCAGTCGCGCCACAGCCAGCCCCAGGCGCGCGCCCGGGTGATCCAGGCGATCACTGCAAGGCCCAGCAGAGCAGTGGCCGCGAAGGTGCCGAGCAGGATCGGCTCGTGGTAGGGGATGGCGTCCAGGCTCAGGCGACCAAACAGGGTCTGCATCAGCTCGGAGCGTTCTGGCGTCGGGGTTTGCATGGTCGTCTCGGCGCTTCAGGAATCAGGGAGCGAGGCGGCTCAGGCCGTAGCTCGGCGGCGCGGCCGGCGACAGCATGACCTCGGGGGCAACCGCGCACAGCGCGGTGACGTATTCGGCGGGCGGTTGCGGCAGGCTGCCGCGCCGGCGCTCGGCGTCGTAGCTCAGGCGCGACAGGTTGTAGACGCCGGCGAGGCCGAGGCCACCCTTGGCGTCGATGGCCATCATGTCGCGCATGCACATCTTGGTCGGCTCGACGCAGAGGTTCAGGATGGCGTCGTAGAGGCCGGCCATGGTCTGGCCGTAGTGACGCACCGGCTCGCGCTCGCTGGGCCGCTCCAGCTTCAGGTATTCCTCGCGGCCGAGCGTGGTCGGGCTGGAGCGCACGCCGGCGACCCACTGGTCGAAGCCGGCGCCATCCAGGCCCTTGAAGGTGAAGCGCATGTGCGAGAAGCCGGCGCCGCTGTAGTTGGCGGAAAAGCCCTCATAGTCGCCAGCCTTGTTGATGACGGCGTGGAGCTGGGTCTGCATGCCCGGCATGGCGTAGATCATCCCGGCCAGCGCCGGCACGTAGAAGGCGTTCATCACCGTCGAGGCGGTGATCTGGAACTCGATCGGCACGTCCACCGGTGCCGCCATCTCGTTGACGCTGGCGACGCCGTAGTCGGGGTAGATGAACAGCCACTTCCAGTCCAGCGCCACCACCTGCACCTTCAGCGGCTGCACATCCGCCGGGATCGGCCGGCTGGCGTCCAGGCGGTCGAGCTTGCGGTAGGGGTCGAGGGTGTGGGTAGTGATCCACGTCACCGCGCCGAGCGCGATGATGATCAACAGCGGCGCCGACCAGATCACCAGCTCCAACTGCGTGGAGTGATGCCATTCGGGTTCGTAGGCCGCCTTCTTGTTGGACTGGCGGTAGTGCCAGGCGAAGAAGCCGGTGAGCAGCATCACTGGCACCACGATCAGCAGCATCAGCACGGTGGAGACGACGATCAGGTCGCGTTGCTGCATGGCGATATCGCCGGAGGGCGACATCACCACCGCGTCGCAGCCAGCGAGCAGGAAGGTCAGCGGCAGCAGCAGGAGGCTGTAGGGGATGCGGGCGGACATGGCGGAATTCAGGCGCTCGGAGAGGCTCCGCCGGGGACTTTAGGCGCGGGATCTGCGCGGCGCGATTGGACGTTTTGTCCCACCCCGCCTGCCGCCTTGGTGCTGGCCCTAAAATGCCGCCAGCCTCCTCCGGTAACCGGTACGTTCCCATGTCCACCGCCGCCTCGCACAACCTGGATGTTCCGGGCTCTGCCGTTCACGGAGCGGATCACCGTGTCGCGCCCGGCGAGATCGCCATCGGCGTGGTTATCGGCCGGCTGTCGGAGATGTTCGACTTCTTCGTGTTCGGCATCGCCGCCGTGCTGGTGTTCCCCTCGGTGTTCTTTCCCTTCGTGGACGCCCAGACCGGCACCTTCTACGCCTTCGCGGTGTTCTCCCTGGCCTTCGTCGCCCGCCCGCTGGGTTCGCTGCTGTTCCGGGTGCTGCACACCCGCTATGGGCGCGGCACGCGGCTGACGGTGGCGCTATTCATTCTCGGCACCGCCACTGCCGGCATTGCCTTCCTGCCCGGCTACGCGACGCTGGGCGAGTACTCGATCCTGCTGCTCGGCCTGTTCCGCATGGCGCAGGGCGTCGGCATCGCCGGTAGCTGGGACGGCCTGCCTTCGCTGCTGGCGCTCAATGCGCCGGAGAACCGCCGCGGCTGGTACGCGATGATCCCTCAGCTCGGCGGCCCGATCGGCTTCTTCATCGCCGCCGGCCTGTTCGCCTATCTGATCTCGGCACTGTCGCCCAAGGATTTCCTGGAATGGGGCTGGCGCTATCCCTTCTGCGTGGCCTTCGCCATCAACGTGGTGGCGCTGTTCGCCCGCCTGCGGCTGGTGGTGACGCCGGAGTTCACCGCCCTGCTCCAGACCCGCGAGCTGGAGCCCTCGCCGCTGGCGGACCTGTTCCGCACGCAGCGCGCCAGCATCCTGCTCGGCGCCTTCGCGCCGCTGGCCAGCTTCGCGCTGTTCCACCTGGTCACCGTGTTCCCCTTGTCCTGGGTGACGCTGTTCAGTGATCAGTCGGTGATCGACTGCCTGATCGTGCAGATGTTCGGCGCGGTGCTGTGCATGGTCAGCATGCTGCTCTCCGGCCAGATCGCCGACCGCATTGGCCGGCGCGCGACGCTGGCGGTGGGCGCAGGGCTGATCGCGCTGTTCAGCCTGGCCGGCCTGCTGCCGGCCTTCCTGCACGGCAGCGTGCTTGGCGCCCTGCTGTTCGTGCTCGGCGGTTTCGTACTGCTGGGCTTCTCGCATGCGCAGGCGGCGGGAGCGATCAACTCCACCTTCCCCAGCCGCTACCGCTACAGCGGCGCGGTGGTGACCTCCGATCTCGCCTGGCTGGTGGGCGCCGCCTTCGCGCCGCTGGTGGCCTTGTTCATCGCCGCCCACTACGGCGTCGGCTATGTCGGGCTCTACCTGCTCTCCGGCGCGGTCGGCACCCTGCTGGCGCTGGGCATCAACCGCAACCTGGAAATGCGCGACGACTGAGTCGCGATTAGGCGTGGCCCGATCCGACTGCGACCGAAATCGAGACTAGCCGGCGCTGGCCGCCTGCGCTGCGGCGCGCATCATCGCCCGCGCCTTGTTCATGGTCTCTTCCCATTCCGACTGCGGATCGGAATCGGCGACCACGCCGGCGCCGGCCTGGATGTGGATCTGGCCGTCCTTGATCACTGCGGTGCGGATGGCGATGGCCATGTCCATGTTGCCGCACCAGCCGAGATAGCCGACCGCGCCGCCGTAGATGCCGCGCTTGTGCGGTTCGAGCTCTTGGATGATCTCCATTGCCCGCACCTTGGGGGCGCCGCTGAGCGTGCCGGCCGGGAAGGTTGCCGCCAGCGCGTCGAGCGCGTCGACGCCGGCCTTGAGCTGGCCGGTGACGTTGCTGACGATGTGCATGACGTGGCTGTAGCGCTCGATCGCCATCTTGTCGGTGAGCTTGACGCTGCCGGTCTCGGCGACGCGGCCGACGTCGTTGCGACCGAGGTCGATCAGCATCAGGTGCTCGGCGATCTCCTTGGGGTCGGCGAGCAGCTCGGCTTCCAGTGCACGGTCCTGCTCCGGCGTGGCGCCGCGCTTGCGGGTGCCGGCGATGGGGCGCACGGTGGCGAGGCCGTCCTGCACCCGCACCAGAATCTCCGGACTGGAGCCGACCACCTGGTGATCGCCGAGATTGAGGCAGTAGAGATAGGGCGAGGGGTTGAGCCGGCGGATGGCGCGGTAGAGCTGCACCGGGTCGGTGGAAAACGGCGCCGACAGCCGGTGCGCCGGCACCACCTGCATCACATCGCCGGCGGCGGTGTAGTCCTTGATCCGCTGCACGGCGGCCTTGAACGCGGCCTCGCCCATGGTCGAGACAAAGGGCAACTCTTCGGCCAGTCCGTTCACCGGCGCCCGGCTGGCCAGCAGCGGCGTGGCCAGACGCGCCTGCAATTGGTCGAGCCGGCGCTCTCCGGCGGCGCGGGCCTCGGCGCTGTCGGTTACATGGACCACCAGGGTGATGCTGGCGCGCAGGGTGTCGAACACCACCACCTCGTCGGAGCGCATCAGCAGGATGTCCGGCGTGCCAACCGGGTCGGGCAGGTCGTGGTCGAGCTTGGGCTCGACATAGCGCACGGTCTCGAAGCCGAAGTAGCCGACCCAGCCGCCGGTGAAGCGCAGCGCGCCGGGCAGCGGCGCGCGTACCGCGGCGACCTGCTCGCGGATGAAGGCCAGCGGATCAGCGACCTCGTCCTCGAACACCGTCTCGCCGTCGCGCTGGATGCTGACCCGGCGGTTGTAGACGCGGATCACTTCGCGGCAGGCGAGCCCGATGAAGGAGTAGCGGCCCCATTGCTCGCCGCCCTGCATGGATTCCAGCAGGTAGCTGTAGGGCTCGTTGGCGAGCTTGAGGTAGGCGCCGACCGGCGTGTCGAGGTCGCCGGGCAGTTCCCGGGTGAGGGCGATCAGGTGTTGGGTAGGCATGTTTCTCTGGGCGGCGCGCAGATTGGCGCGCGGTGAACGGGCGGATCGGATCAGCTGGGGATCGGACGCAGGTTCACCATCGCCAGCAAAGGCGCGCGGCACGCGGGGGCGGGCGCGGGTTCATGTTCAGGCCTTGGCGATCTCTTCACGCATGGCGCGGATGGTAGCAGCGTAGTCGCCGGCGCCGAAAATCGCCGAGCCGGCGACGAAGGTGTCGGCACCGGCGGCGGCGATCTCGCGGATGTTGTCGATCTTCACGCCGCCGTCGATCTCCAGGCGGATCTCGCGGCCGCTGGCATCGATCAGCGCGCGCGCCGCGCGCAGCTTGTTGAGCGCCTCGGGGATGAAGCTCTGGCCGCCGAAGCCGGGGTTGACCGACATGATCAGCACCAGATCGACCTTGTCGAGCACGTGCTTGAGGCAGTCCAGCGGCGTCGCCGGGTTGAACACCAGGCCGCTCAGGCAGCCGGCGGCCTTGATCGCTTGCAGACTACGGTCGATGTGGCGGGTGGCTTCGGGGTGGAAGCTAATGAGACTGGCGCCGGCCTTGGCGAAGGACTGCGCCAGCGCATCGACCGGCTCCACCATCAGGTGCACGTCCAGCGGCGCCTTGACGCCGTACTTGCGCAGGGCTTCGGCGATCGCCGGCCCGAAGGTGAGGTTGGGGACGTAGTGGTTGTCCATCACGTCGAAATGCACCCAGTCGGCGCCGTCGCCGAGGACGCGCTGCACGTCCTCACCCAGGCGGGCGAGGTCGGCGGAGAGGATGGAGGGAGCGATGACGGGAGAGAGCTTGGCCATGGCGCATTATCCCAAAGTTCGCCCCGCGCTTGGCGGCGGGGCGCTTAGCACCGACAATCGCCCGATTCCGCACTCCTTAAGACCCGTATCCGAATGACCGCGCCCCTGCACACCTCCACCATCACCAGCCTGCCCAAGATCCACGCCGGCAAGGTGCGCGACATCTATGCGGTCGGCGACAAGCACATGTTGCTGGTGACCACCGACCGGTTGTCCGCCTTCGACGTGATCCTGCCGCGGCCCATCCCCGGCAAGGGCGAGGTGCTGACCACGCTGACCACTTTCTGGATGCAGCGCTTCGCCGGCCTCTTGCCCAACCAGATGGCGCCGGAGATGCGCCTGGAAGACTGGCTCACCCCGCGCGAACTCGCCGAATGCGAAGGCCGTGCGGTGATCGTCAAGAAGCTCAAGGCCTTGCCGGTGGAATGCGTGGCGCGCGGTTACCTGATCGGTTCTGGCTGGAAGGACTACCAGGCCACCGGCGCGGTCTGCGGCATCAGCCTGCCGCGCGGCCTGCGCCAGGCCGATCAACTGCCGGAGCCGATCTTCACGCCGGCCTGGAAGGCACCGGCCGGCCAGCACGACGAGAACATCGACTACGCCCGCGTGGTGGAACTGGTGGGCGCCGATCTCGCCACCCAGCTCAAGCACTACACCCTCACCATCTACCGGCAGGCCGCGGAATACGCAGCCCGGCGCGGCATCCTGATTGCCGACACCAAGTTCGAATTCGGCACCGACGAGAACGGACGAGTGCATCTGATCGACGAGGTGCTCACCCCCGATTCCTCGCGCTTCTGGCCGGCGAGCACCTGGCAGCCGGGCACCAGCCCGCCCAGTTTCGACAAGCAGTTCGTGCGCGACTATCTGGAGACCCTGGACTGGGACAAGAAAGCGCCCGGTCCGGACCTGCCTGACGAGGTGGTGGAGAAGACCGCCGCCAAGTACCGCGAAGCTATGCGCTTGCTCACCACCACCTCGCCATGAGCATCGCCTTCTGGTGCGTCTTGGTGGCGGCCTTCCTGCCGTTTCCCTACACCCTGGCCGCGAAGGCGAGCCGGCGCTACGACAACGCCAATCCGCGCGAATATCTGCAGGGCTTGCAGGGTTGGCGGCAGCGCGCGCACTGGGTGCAGCTCAACAGCTTCGAGGCCTTTCCGGCGTTCGCGGCGGCGGTGATCGTCAACCATCTGGTGCTGGGCGCCAACGCCAGGGCCGATGTGCTGGCGCTGGCCTGGGTGGCCTGCCGCCTGCTCTACGGGGCCTGCTATCTGGCGGATCTGGCGGCCCTGCGCTCGACGCTGTGGATGGTCGCCAGCGCCTGTGTCGTTGCCCTATTCGTTTCCGCTGCCTAGGAGTCGCCCATGCAGATCAAGGTCGAGATTGACGTCAAGCCGGAAGAGTTGCGCCGCTTCCTTGGCCTGCCGGACGTGGCCGGACTGCAGGAGGACATCGTCGCCTTCCTGCGCGACAAGATGGGGCAGGCCAGCGAGAACCTGAGCCCCGCCGCCGAATTCGTGCGTGACAACCTGGGCTCACTGAAGGATACCGGCTCGGCTGCAGTGCAGCGCCTGCTGTCGAGTGTGAAAGTGCGGGTGACCGAGCCCGAGCCTCCGGTGTCACCACCACCGCGCAAGGCGCGCGGCAAGCCCACGGCACCGGCGGGCAAGACGAAGCCGCGTCGGCGGCGCGTCGCCAAGACCGCTGGCTAGGGAGCCCCTAGCGGCTCACCGAGCGGCGCAGTTCCTGGCTCAGGCCGGACAGCAACTGGCGGCGCCGGTCGTGGTCGCGGTTGAGGCGCGCCCGGGTGTCGGGCAGCAAGTCGATCTGGTCGCGCAGCAATTCGCCCAGCGAGCGCGCCTTGCGGGCGACGACGAGGCGGCGATTGAGCGCCTGGAGATGGTCGCCCAGAGCATTGGTTTCGTGCTCCGCCAACAGGCTCAGACCTTGGCGGGCGGCAATCAGCGTGTGTTTGGTATTCATTGATCCGACTCCTGCAAAACCGGGTTCGCATGCGGACTCCGGGGTGGGACTCGGTGAGGCGATGGTGGTGGCAACAAAAACAAAACAGGGCCGGGGGTAAGCCGGCCCTGCGGAGCGTCTCTCATCGGCGACCAAGGGAGGGGAAGCCTCCGACGAGTTGGCTTTCTGGCTTAGGCCTTCGCCTTCTTGGCGGCAGCCTTGACCGTCTTCACGGTGGTCTTGGCAGCGGCTTCGGTCTTCTTGGCGGCAGCCTTGACCACCTTCTTCACCGCCGGCTTGCCGTTGATGCTGGCCTTGATGTTGCTGTAGCCGCCTTCAAAGGTCTTGACCAGCTCGACGCGGGTGGCGCCCAGGGTCTTCAGCGAGGCGTTGAAGGCTTCGACCGCCGGGGTGGTGGCGGGCAGGTAGGCCACCGGGTCGGCGATCACCGCCTGCACGCCGGCCTTGCTGGCCTTCTCGAAGCTGGTCTTGGCTTCGCCGAACAGGGCAACGGCGGCATCGCCATTGGTCTTGGCCAGGGTCTGCACCGTCTCAACGACGATGCCGTTGGCGGTCTTCAGGGTGTCGAAGCCAATGGTGGCAACTTCCTGGCCCTGCGCGGCGATCTTCTCGGCGCGGCCGGTGACTTCGGTGATCAGTGACTGGACGTCCATTGAGTTAACTCCAAGCAAATGGTTTTAGATAGAAGGAATGAAACTGGGACCGCGCGCTGCCGTGTTGCAATGCAGCATTTGTTGCAGCGCATCATATTTTCGCCCCCAGACCCTGTCAAGCGCCGTTCGTCGCGACCAGTTCACTCAACGGATCAGGTACTTAAGTGTGATCTTTGCTTCGGCTAGGATGCATTGATGATCGCCGACCGACTGCATTCCCTGCGCCTGAAGCTCTGGAGCGTCCAGCCCCGTACGCGCCTGGAGCGTCAGGGGCTCGCGCTTGCGCGTGGAGCCGATGCACTGCTGGAAGTGCTCTGGCAGGGGCAGTTGTCGCTGCGGGCGATGAGCTTGGTCTACACCACTCTGCTGTCGCTGACGCCGCTGCTGGCGCTGGGTTTTTCACTGTTGAAGGCCCTGGGTGTTCATAACAGCCTGGAGCCCTTCCTGCTGGAGTCGCTCAAGGGCCTGGGCCCGGAGCAGGCCCGCGAGGTAGCGGGCAACGTCATCCGCTTCGTCGAGAACATCAAGGTCGGCGTGCTTGGCTCGCTGGGCGTGGCGCTCCTGCTGTACTCCGCGATGTCGCTGATCCAGAAGGTGGAAGAGGCCTTCAACCACATTTGGCATGTCGAGCGGGTCCGGGGGTTGTCTCAGCGTTTTGGCGAATACCTCGCAGTGCTGATGGTCGGGCCGGTGATGGTGTTCGCGGCTCTGGGCGTGACTGCCAGCCTGCTCAATAACCAGGTCATGGCCTGGCTGGCGCAGGTTCCTGGCTTTGGGTTTGTGCTGTATCTGGTCTCGGCGCTGCTGCCCTACGCGCTGATGGTGGGCATGTTCACCTTTCTCTATGCCTTCATCCCCAACACCCGGGTGGCGATGCGGCCGGCCTTCGCTGGCGGCCTGTTCGCTGGGCTGATGTGGCAGAGCGCCAGCTATGCCTTCGCCGCTTTCGTCGCAGGCGCCACCAACTACAACGCCATCTATTCGGGTTTTGCTATCGTCATCTTCGTGCTGATCTGGCTCTATATGGGCTGGCTGATCCTGCTTTGCGGTTGTCAGGTCGCCTATTTCGCCCAGTGCCCGCAGCGTTTCGGCCCGTTCGCCGACTGTGCTCCCCAGGGTTCCCGTGCTCGCGAGCAGGCTTCGCTGGCGCTGGTCGCCGCCGTGGCGCGTGCCTTCGTCGCGGGCGAGCCGCCGGTTTCTCCGGAGCGCTTGTCGCGGCTGCTGGGGGTTTCCGAGCAGACCTTGCCTTTGCTGGCCGAACCTCTGGTGCTGGCCGGTGTGCTGGCCGAGACCGGCAATCGCTGGGTGCCGGCCCGCGATCCGGGCAGCATCAGCTTGCACAGCCTCTGGTGCCTGCTGCGCGGAGCGGCCCCATCCGGTGGCGAAGGTCTGCGGCCGGCGGCGCAATGGCTGCAGCAAGCCGAGGCCGCCGCCGCTGCGGTCGGCGCGCAGAGTCTGCGCGATTGGGTGCAGGCCCAGAGCACGGAAGTGCTGGCGCGGTAAGCGGATTTTCCTAATAATGCCGCGCAATCACAGCGGGTGGCCCGACTACCCCGCGCAAGCCCTGGCGGTCGCCGGGCTGACGAGTTTCTTTACTAACGCCCGTACACGGGGAGCAACATGGCAAAGCGAGGAGCCGCTGAGGCGGAGAAGGTCTGGCTGAGCGAGTACGGCAGCGATGTGCCGGTGGAGATCAATCCCTCAACATTCAGTTCGGTGGCGGATCTGGTTGAGCAGAGTTGCGAGAAATTCCGCTCGCGTACTGCCTATGAGTGCATGGGCGACCAGCTCAGCTTCGACGACGTTGATCGGTTATCGCAGGATTTCGCCAGCTATCTGCAGAACGTACTGGGCTTCCACAAGGGCGACCGTGTGGCGGTGATGATGCCCAACCTGCTGCAGTACCCGGTGGCCATCTTCGGCATCCTGCGTGCCGGCATGGTGGTGGTGAACGTCAACCCGCTCTACACGCCACGCGAACTGGAGCATCAGCTCAAGGACGCCGGTGCCCGCGGCATTGTCATTGTCGAGAATTTCTGCACTACCCTGCAGGAAGTTCTGGCCCGTACTCCGGTGGAGGTGGTCATCACCACTCAGGTTGGTGATATGGCCAGTTTCCCCAAGAGCCTGATCACCAACTTCGTGGTCAAGCGCGTGAAGAAGATGGTGCCGACCTGGAGTATCCCGGGTGCGGTTCCCTTCCGCACCGCGCTGGCGCGCGGCAAGGCGCAGCCCATGCACCGGGTGGCCTTGGGCCATGAGGATGTCGCCTTCCTGCAGTACACCGGCGGCACCACCGGCCTCTCCAAGGGCGCGACGCTGACCCACGGCAACATCATTTCCAACCTCATGCAGATGCGCGCCTGGATGGGCGGGCATCTGGTCGAGGGCGAAGACCTGGTGGTCACTGCGCTGCCGCTCTACCACGTGTTCGCGCTCACTGTGAACTGCCTGCTGTTCCTGAGCGTCGGCGGCAAGAACGTGCTGATCACCAATCCGCGCGACATGCCCGGTTTCGTCAAGGAACTGGCCAAGCACCGCTTCACCGCCTTCACCGGCGTCAACACCTTGTTCAACGGCCTGCTCAATACGCCGGGCTTCGCCGAGATCGACTTCTCGTCGCTCAAGTTCACCGTGGGTGGCGGTGCCGCCGTGCAGCAGGCGGTCGCCACCCGTTGGCGCGAGGTCACTGGTCGCGGCCTGACCGAGGGCTATGGCCTTTCCGAGACCTCGCCGGGCGTCTGCTTCGGTCCGCTGCACCAGCCGGATTGGAACGGCACCATCGGCCTGCCGCTGCCTTCCACCGATGTCAGCCTGCGTGACGACGACCACCAGCCGGTGCCGGTTGGCATGCCCGGCGAGCTGTGCGTAAAAGGGCCGCAGGTGATGCGTGGCTACTGGAACAAGCCGGAGGAGAACGCCAAGGTGTTCACGCCGGACGGCTATCTGAAGACCGGCGACGTCGCGGTGATGAGCGAGCTTGGCTATTTCAAGATCGTTGATCGCAAGAAGGACATGATCCTAGTCAGCGGCTTCAATGTGTATCCCAACGAGATCGAGGATGTCGTCGCCCGTCATCCGGGGGTGCTGGAGTGCGCCTGTATCGGCATTCCTGATGCCAAGACCGGCGAGGCGGTGAAGGTATTCGTGGTCAAGAAGGACCCGGCGCTCAGCGCCGAGGCTCTGCGCGAGCATTGCAAGGAGTTGCTGACCGGCTACAAGGTGCCCAAGGCCTTCGAGTTCATCGATGCCTTGCCGAAGAGCAATGTCGGCAAGATCCTCCGCAAGGAGTTGCGCGGCAAGTAGTTTCGCCGGGCAATGCCCAGGCGATACAAAAAAGCCCTCGCATGCGAGGGCTTTTTACTGGCCGCGAAAGTCCGCTGCCTTAGGTGCCGGTCTTGGCCTCGGGTAGGGCGATATTCATCTCCAACACTTCCAGTCCGTCCTCGCGTTGCACGTTCACCTGCACCGCGCCATCGGCGACCTGCACGTACTTGCGCACCACCGCCAGCAACTCCTCGCGCAGCTGCGGCAGGTAGCTGGGCCCGGCGTTGCGTCGGCCATCGTTGTCGCGCTGCCAGGCGACCGCGACCATCAGCCGGTCGCGGGCCAGTTGGGCGGTGGCCGGCTTCTTGGCGCGGAAGAAACTCATCAAATCCATGGCCATGTCCTCAGCCGCCGAAGAGCTTGTTGAAGAGTCCCTTCTTCTCGACGGTCATGAAGCGCATCGGTCGCTCTTCGCCGAGGAAACGCGCCACCAGATCCTGATAGGCCTGGCCGGCGTCACTCAAGGGGTCGGCGATCACCGGGGCGCCGGCGTTGGAGCTGGTCAGCACTGAGGGGCTTTCCGGAATCACGCCGAGCAGCGGAATGGCGAGGATGTCCTGCACATCCTTCACCGACAGCATCTCGCCCTTCTCGACCCGCGCCGGGTTGTAGCGCGTCAGCACCAGATGCTCGCGCAGCTTCTCGCCACGCTCGGCGCGGCGGGTCTTGCTGGACAGCAGGCCGATCACGCGGTCGGAGTCGCGCACCGAGCTGACTTCCGGATTGGTCACCACCAGCGCCTCGTCGGCGAAGTACATCGCGTGGTGGGCACCGCGCTCGATGCCGGCCGGGGAGTCGCAGACGATATAGTCGAAGCCCTGGTCGGCAAGATCGTTGAGCACCTTCTCGACGCCTTCGAGCGAGAGGGCGTCCTTGTCCCGGGTCTGGCTGGCCGCGAGGATGTAGAGGTTTTCATTGCCCTTGTCGCGGATCAGGGCCTGCTTGAGGTTGGCCTCGCCCTGGATCACGTTGACGAAGTCGAACACCACGCGGCGCTCGCAGCCCATGATGAGGTCGAGATTGCGCAGGCCGACATCGAAGTCGATGACCGCGACCTTCTTGCCGCGCTGGGCAAGGCCGGTGGAGAAGCTGGCGCTGGTGGTGGTCTTGCCGACGCCGCCCTTGCCGGAGGTGGTGACGATGATCTTGGCCACGGTAGTTTCCTAATGAGTGTTGATGGGTGTTGCGAATCAACTGCCCAGGGTTTCGATGCAAAGCTTGCCGTCACGCAGCAGCGCCTGGGCGGGCTCGCCGCGTGGACTGCCCTTGATCTGCTCGGCGACGGTATAGATGCCCGCCACCGCGACCAGCTCGGCTTCGAAGCGGCGGGCGAACACCCGCGCGCTCTGGTCGCCGCGAGCGCCGGCGATGGCGCGGCCACGCAGCGGTCCGTAAACGTGCACGCAGCCGTCGGCAATCACCTCGGCGCCGGGGCTCACCGCCGCCAGCACGATCAGATCGCCATCCTCGGCGTAGATCTGCTGGCCGGAGCGTACCGGTTCGGTGACGATGCGGGTGCTGCGCTTGGCCGAGGCGGCCGGAGTTGCCGCCGCCGGTGTGGGTTCCGTGCGGGTAGTGCGGCTATCGCGCGGCAATACCGGCAGGCCGATCACCAAGGCGGCGCTATTGAGGAGTCCGTCGCTGACGCCCAATGGCTGGATGCCGTGCCGGCGCAGACAGGCCAGCAGTCCGTCGAGATCCAGCGGCTCCTCGCTTTCGATCACGACGGCCATGCCTTTGATCGCCTGCGGCATCTGCCGGGCGAGTTCGGACAGTTGGGCTTCGATGGCGGCAAGGTCGGCCTTCAGCACCCGCAGGCGGGTAGTGGAGAGCAGGCGGCCTTTGAGTTCCAGTGCGGGGGCGGTACGAGCCATCGTGAGCAAGTGCGGTTTCGATCAGTTTAGCACCGCCGGCCGCCGGCGCCGGCCTAGCTCTTTCGGTTAACTGGCCTGCGTTTTGCGAGTGAGCATGCTAGCTTTGAACCTACATGCAAACAAAAGGCCCCCGGACCGCATCTATGGCCGTTGAGTGGCGCGATTACCGCAACCCCGAATACTACGATGAGCTCATTGACGCCTCCGGCGCGCCACGGGAGGGAGCCGGCAAGCTGATCGACTATCTGGTCAACCTCTCCCCGAAGGAGCTGGCCGAGCGCCAGTTGGCGGCCGATCTGGCGATCAAGGTGATGGGGGTGACCTTCACGGTGTACTCCGAGGGCAAGAACGTCGACCGCGCTTGGCCGTTCGACATCATCCCGCGGGTCATCACCTCGAAGGAATGGGAGCGTGCCGAGGCTGGCCTGAAGCAGCGCACCCGCGCGCTCAATCATTTCATCCAGGACGTCTATGGCGCGCAGAAGATCGTCAAGGACGGCGTGTTCCCGGGCGACGTGCTCACCGAGAGCGTCAACTTCCGCCCCCAGTGCGTGGGGGTGAAGCCGCGTGGCGGCATCTGGGCGCACATCTGTGGCACCGATCTGGTCCGCGACGGCGATGGCACGCTCTACGTGCTGGAAGACAACCTGCGGGTGCCCAGCGGCGTCAGCTACATGCTGGAGAACCGGCTGGTCACCAAGCGGGTCTGGCCGGAGCTGTTCGAGACCACCACCATCCGCCCGGTGGACGACTACCCGGCGCAGCTCTACGACATGCTGGCGGCGCTGTCGCCGCGTCCGCTCGACAGCCCGACCGTGGTGCTGCTGACACCGGGCATCTACAACAGCGCCTATTTCGAGCACGCCTATCTTGCCCAGCAGATGGGCGTGGAGCTGGTCGAAGGCAGCGACCTGGTGGTTGGCGACGACGACTGCGTGCACATGCGCACCATCTACGGCCTGAAGCGGGTGGATGTGATCTACCGGCGGGTCGATGACCTGTTCCTCGACCCCGAGGCCTTCCGCCCCGATTCCATGCTGGGCGCGCCTGGCCTGATGCGGGCCTGGATGCGCGGCAAGGTGGCGCTGGCCAATGCGCCTGGCGCTGGCGTGGCCGACGACAAGGTGGTCTACGCCTACGTGCCGCAGATGATCAAGTACTACCTGGGCGAGGATCCGATCCTGCCCAACGTGCCCAGCTATCTGTGCATGGACGAGAAGCAGCGTAGCTATGTGCTCGCCAATCTGGACAAGCTGGTGGTGAAGCCGGCCAACGAGTCCGGCGGCTACGGCATGCTGATCGGTCCGCGCGCCAGCAAGGCCGAGCTCGACAAGTTCCGCGACCTGATCCTGAAAAACCCTCGCAACTACATGGCGCAGCCGACGCTGTCCCTTTCCACCGCGCCGACCATCACCAGTGAGGGCGTGCAGCCACGACATCTGGATCTGCGGCCGTTCATCCTCTCGCGTCCCGATGGCACTGCATATGTGACCACCGGCGGGCTGACCCGGGTGGCGATGGTGAAGGGCTCGCTGGTGGTCAACAGCTCCCAGGGCGGCGGCTCCAAGGACACCTGGATCGTCGATGTCGAGGCCGACAAGGACGAGGTCCAGGCGCAGGCCCAGAGCAGCGCGGCGCCGCCAAAAGCGGATGCCGCCAAGGCGGGGGGGCACTGACATGCTGTCGCGTGTTGCTGACAACCTCTACTGGTTCGGTCGTTACGTGCAGCGCGCCGAGAACACCGCGCGCCTGATCAACGTCCACGCCAATCTGCTGCTGGACCTGCCGCGCAACGTCACCGTTGGTTGGGCGCCGCTGTTGGAAATCACCGGTGCCGACGCCGCCTTCCGTACCGCTGGCGGCCAGGCGACGGAAGACAACGTGGTGCGCTTTACCCTGATGGACGAGCGCAATTCCGGCTCGATCTTCTCCAGCCTCAATTACGCCCGCGAGATCGCCCGGGTGTCGCGCGACTGCCTGCCGCGCGAGGCCTGGGAGCGCCTGAACGACCTTTACCTGTTTGTGCAGGAACGTGGCGAGCGGAGCGTCACCCGCGCTCGCCGGCAGGAGTTCCTGCAAGGGGTGATCAACGGCGCGATGACCACGGTCGGCGTACTCACCTCGAACATGAGTCGCGATGTCGGCTTCCAGTTTCTGCGCATGGGCACCAATCTCGAGCAGGCGGACATGACCACCCGCATCCTCGATGTGCGTTCCTCGCGGCTGTTCCAGCCCGATGCCAGCCTCACGCCGTTCGACAACATCCAGTGGATGAGTGTGCTGAAGTCGCTCACCGCCTACCAGATGTATCGGCGGCATGTGCGCGCGCGGGTCAATGGTCCCGGCGTGCTGCGCTTCCTGCTGCAGGACCGACAGTTCCCGCGCAGCGTCAGCTTCGCGCTGTCGACCATCGGTTCGACGATGCCCTTCCTGCCGCCCAGCCGTAAGGTCGAGCGCGCCATCGAGCGCACTAAGGCGCTGATCGCCGATGCCAACATCGGTTCGCTGCTCTCGCAGCCGGATGGCTTGGCCCTGTTCATGGACGAGATCCAGGTTGGCCTCGGTCAGCTCGACGACGCCATCGCCGAGTCCTATTTCCGCAGCTGACAGGCCGCCCGGCCGTTTGCGGCGGGCTAAAGCATTCGCGCAAAAAGAAGCCCCCGGCCAAAAGGCGGCCGGGGGCGGGCAGGTAAGGCGGCGCTCCGCTTAGCGGGTGCCCTTGGTGCGCAGGGCGTCCGGAGTGAAGTCGGCTGGGCTGCGGACGATGGGCTCGTACACCTTGGCCTCCTCGTTGCGCAGACCCATAGCGATGTAGCGGCCGGATTGCAGGTCGTAGTGCAGCTCCAGGCCCGGCGCCACGAACGGCACGTCGTAGTAGTTGAGGCTGTGCAACTCGTCCACGCGCCAGAGCTGGTCGCGGTTGTCGTACTTGTC
Source organism: Nevskiaceae bacterium (assembly GCA_004297005.1). GTDB lineage: Bacteria > Pseudomonadota > Gammaproteobacteria > Nevskiales > Nevskiaceae > Stagnimonas. Next base: position 84,793 of record SCVA01000005.1, on the reverse strand, counting down.
GACCGCGTGGATCACCCAGCTGTCCTCGTCGAGATAGAAGCTGCGGCGCTTGTACACGTGAGAGGTGCCTGACTTCAGATTGGCTTCCACCACCCAGACGCGGTGCAACTCGTAGCGGGCATGCTCCGGGTTGATGTGGCCGGGCATCAGGACGTCCTTCACCTTGATGCTGGGGCCATTCACCTTGTACGCGTTGTAGGGGATGTACATCTCCTTCTTGCCCACCAGCTTCCAGTCGTAGCGGTCGGTGGCGCCGTTGTACATGAAGAAGTCGTCGTTGGTGCGCAGGCCGTCGGCTGCGGTACCGGGGTTGTCGTAGGACACGGTCGGCGCCAGCCGCACGCGGCGCTGGCCTGGGTTGTAAGTCCAGGCTTTACGCGGCGTCTTCACCTGGTCGATGAAGTCGTCCACCAGCAGGATCGAGCCGGCTAGGCGCGGCGGCTCCTTGATGATCTGCAGGAAGTAGAACAGCAGGTTGGGGTCGCGCTGCTCGGGCGTCTTCTTCTGGTTGCCGTAGGAGAAGTCGTACTCATAATCGAACTTCACTAGGTTGTAGTCGCCACCGGCGGTCACCGGCGCCTGTGCCCAGGAGGTGGCGTAGGTGTCACCCTTGTAGACGGTGAGATGGTTCCAGATCGCTTCCAGGCCGCTTTGCGGAATCGGGAAGGGCACGCCGCCAGTGGTGCCCTCGATGCCGTTGCCGCCCTGCACCAGCTTCACCTTGGTGGCATTGGCCTTGGTCTCGGCGTAAATGCCGGCCGGGTAGGCACCGCTACGCCGGGTCGGATAGACCTTCATCTTGAAGGTGGGATAGCGCTTGAGCAGCGCCATCTGCCCTGGCGACAGGTTGTCCTTGTACTTGTCGGCGCTGGCGGCCTCGATGGTGAACAGCGGCTTGTCGTCGGCGAACGGGTCTGGATAGTGACCGCCGGTCTTGAAGCCGGCGACGACCGTGGTCAGCCCGCCGGTCCAAGCCGGGATGGTGCCAGCGGCGTTGCCGGCCTTCTCGGCGCCTATGGGGGTGAGGGTGGTGCCGAGCTTGTCGGCCTCGGCGGCGGGGACGGCGGCGAGGGCCGTCATCGAACTCAGGGCTGCCGCGAACAGCGCGGTCAGTTTTGCGGAGGTGCGCATGGGGATACTCTCCAGTTAGAACGCGTAGGAGACGCTGATGGCGAGGAAGTCACGGTCCTTATTGGGGTTCGCGCTGGTGGCGTAGGACTGCGACTGGCTGGAATCGCCCGGGCTCAAGGTGGTGACCGCCGGATCGGGGTTGATGTCGACCCCCGGCGGCACCGGATCGGTTCCGGCGTAGGTGCGGCCGCCGAAGAAAGTGGTGTAACCGATGTCCGCCTGCCAGCGCTGCAGGTAATTCAGCCCCAGGCCCAGGGTGACTGCCTTGCTGTCCTTGTTGAAGCTTGGGCCGACGCCGTTGACGTCGTGCGCCCAGACCAGCCGCGGCGACATCTGCAGCGAGCCGATCACGCTTTCAAAGTCGAAGCGGCTGACGATGCGATAACCCCAGGAGGTGTTGGTGGCGAAGCCTTCCGACTGGCAGGAGCCGTTGGACACCGCCGCTAGCGTCGCCGCCGAAGCGAAGCCGCAGGCCGGCAGGCCGGCGCCGGGGCCGTTGAAGCGCAACTCCTCGGGCAGGTCGGTCTGGGTCACGCCCACTTCGCCAAACGTCAGGAACTGCTGGGCCCCGAGCGTAGGGCCAAAGGCCTTGGTCGCGGTCATCTGCACCTGATGCATCGCCACCTCACGCCAGCCCTGGATGTAGGTGCCGGCGGCCAGCGGGGTGGGGCTGATGCTGCTGGGCACGCCCAGCGAGGTGAGCAGCACCTCGGTGCCGGACAGCTGTAGTGGCTGGTTCGGGCGGTAGGAATACTCGCCCTGCAAGGCCACGCCCCAAGGCCCAACGGTGTTGAAGCTCAGTCCGTAGAGATCGATGTTGGCGGGGAACTCGGCGAAGTAACTGGCCCGGCAACCGGCAGTGGTCGCGGATGCCGAACACAGCGGGGTGGCACTGCTGGCATTGGTCGCCACCCCTCGGATCGCCGACACCAGGGGCGTGCGGCTGTGGTAAGTCAGGTAATAGAGGCCGAACTCGGTGCTGCCCAGCGCCTCGGAGAAGTAGCGGATGGCGGCGCCGAACTGCTTGGTCGCGTCGTCCACCTCCGGTCCGCCCTGGCGCTGCACCCAGGCGCTGGCCGAGCTGGCGGAATTCGGCGTGGTCACCGACTTGTTGTCGTCCTCGCGGCGACCGAAACTGACGACGGCCTTGTCGCCGTCGTCGGAGATGAAGTCGCTGTTGGAGAAGAAGCTGCCGCGCGGGTCGATCTCGGTCTTGTCGTAGGCGGTGAGCCAGACGCCTTCCAGGCTGACCGAGTCGCTGAGTTGCAGCGAGCTCCACAGCATGGCGGTGGGGATCAGGGCCTCCTTCAGCTCCGCACCCGGGGTGCGAATCTTGGCGACATCGATCGGATTGATGGAGTTGATGCTGTTGCCAATGAAGGTGCTCTCGCCCCAACTCACCACCTGGCGGCCGACGCGCGCCGAAAGGTTGTGGCCGGCGAGGTCGAAGCGGCCGTAGGCGAACAGGTCGAGCATGTCGATGCGCGAGCCGAGCCGCTCGCGGCCGCGCTTGCCCAGCTCGTACTCGTAGGCGGGGCGATCACTCACCGCCAGGCCGGCGGCATTGAAGCGGTCTTCGCGATGGCTGGCGTCCGAGGCGACCGCGTCGTAGAAGTAATTGACGCGGGTGAAGACGCCGTAGTCCTGGTACTTCAGTTCCAGGTCGTGGGTGGCCTTCAGTACTCCGGAGACCAGGTCGCCCTGGTCGAAGCCGATATTGCCGTCGTCGTCATTCACCGAACGGGCGGTGCCGCCGTTGGTGATGCCGACCAGGCTGGGATCGGGAGATTCCGTGCGCATGGTGACGCCGGCGGAAATCGTGGTGTCGAAGCTGCCTTTGATCTCGCCGTAGCTGAATGGGAAGGCCATCGCGCCCAGCGGAACCGCCAGTAGCGAACAACCGACGCCGAGACGCAGCCTGCCGCTGCTTTTCTTGCTCATCGTCCATCTCCTCTAGCTGTAGATGTTTTGTTTGAAACCGGCCGTGAGGCACGGTTTGCAAAGCGCAGCAATTTTTTGCCTGCGACCGCCGGATGGGGTTCCGACGGCTGGCTGGAGTATGGGAAGGACGGCTCGCGGCCGCTACTGGTCAAACGACGGGCGGCACTGTGGATAGGCACAACGAAATTTTGACGCTACCGATTTTGCTGCGCTGCGGCAGGGGTCATGCTGCGGCTAGCGCGAGACGAATCGCCCTAGCCCGGGTCGGTCTTGTTATGCAGTCGCCGTAGGCGCAATGCGGCGTGCAGGCGCGACTGCCAGTTCACATCGTCGAGCCGGGCGCCGAGGATGGTCTCGATACGTTCCAGTCGATAACTCAGGGTGTTGGGGTGAATGTCGAGTGCGCCGGCCACCGCCTTGCGGTGCTGGCGGTGCTCGAAGTAGGCCTCCAAGGTGCGGGTCAGATGCGCCTCGCGCGAAAGGCGCTCGATCAGGCATTCGTGGAAACGCCAGACATTGTCGGACTGGCTCAGGGCGTCATACAGTGCGAAGTCGAAATAGCGGTGCAGAACCTGCTGCGGCTCCAGCCGCGCGCCGAGATCGAGCGCCTTCAGGGCTTGCTCCGCGCTCAGCTGCCAGCCGCGCGGGCCGGAGTCGGGCAGCCCCAGGCCGATGGCGGCGACGCCGGCGTTGGCACGGAGCAGGGCTTGCATCTGCGTCGCCAGCCGTGCTTCGCCCTCGATCAGTGACTCTCCGGCCAGCAGCGGCGCCCAGATCAGCAGATGGCCGTGGCGCACCGTGCGCAGCAGGGCCTCGCTGTCGGACTCCAGCAACCGTCGAATCGCGGTGAACAAGAGGTTGAGGCGCGAGTCTGGAAAGGCCAGGCCGTCGCCGGACCGCATTCGCAGCGCGAGGCCGACATGCAGAGCGCTGCTGTCCATGCCCAAGGCGCTCATCCGGCTGCGGAAGCCGTCGACGTCCTCGGGATTATTGAACACCAGCCGGCAGAGCTCGTAGCGCAGGCGGTCGCGCCAGGACAGACGCTCGCGGCGCTCCTCGGCATAGGCGTCAGCCAGGGTCTGGCCGACCAGATCGAAATAGGCCAGTAGCCGGGGCGAGAGGCGGTACAGGAGCTCCGGCATCAGGGCCGAATCGGATTCGGCCCGTTTCAGGGTTTCCTCCCACAGCAGGCGCGCGCCGGAGCGGGCGGCCTGCATCAGGCTTTCCATGGAAATGCCTTGATGTACACGCCTGCGGCCGTAGGCCACCAGGGGCTCGAGGTCGAGCGCGCTGGGCCAGCGATCATCCAGCAGGCCACGCAGCCAGAGCTGCAGGACATAGTCCAGCGAGTCCTGGATGTCGATCTTGATGGCCGGGTCGGCGAGCTGACGATAGTCGCCGATTTGCGCGTCCATGCACTGCACCATGCGCTGGATGATCGCGCCGTGCTCGGCCAGTTGGGCCTCGACCAGCGTTCTTAGGCGCGGGGACAGAGGTCCGGGGTAGGGTGGTTGTTGTTGGACGGACACGGCCGGTTTCGCACTCCATTGCGCACGGGTTTGCCAATACCACTGGCTGGGCCGCTTAAAAACGGCCTTCTTACTGGCCCAGGCAGGTTACCCCGTATCCGCCGTACTTGGCAGCCGGGCGCGCCCAAAGTCGATGGCGCCGGGGTGGCGCGGCTACAGAAGTTGCGTCTGGGCCTGGCTCTGCGCTTCCCAGTCGAAGCGTGGCAGCTCGGTGAACGAGCGCATCAGCAGATCTCCCCAGGACTTGCGCAGATTCGCGTAGAACGGGGTGTCGAGGTCGAAGCGTTCTTTGTGGGTGATGCGCAGGGCGTCGCGCGGCAGGATCGCGAGATCCAGCGGCGGCCCGACCGTGAGGTTGGACTTCATCGTCGAGTCCATCGACACCAGGGCGCAGCGCGCGGCGTCTTCCAGCGAGAGCGGCGGGCGGATCACGCGGTCGAGGATGGGCTTGCCGTACTTGCTTTCGCCGATCTGGATGTAGGGGGTTTCCGGCGAGGCGGAGATGCAATTGCCTTCCGGGTAGATCAGATACAGGGCTGGGTCTTCGCCCTGGATCTGCCCGCCAAGGATCAGCGTAGCGCGGAAATCGACGTTGCTGGCGTACTGGGTATGGGCGCCGGCTTCCTTCTGCGAGCGCACCGACAGGCCGCCGAGGTAGTCGGCGGCGTCGAACATGTGGCGGACCTTGTTGAGGTTGACCGGCTTATCCTCGGCCATGTCGCGGCGCAGATGGGTCAGCACCGTCTGGGTGGTCGCCAGGTTGCCGGACGACAGCACCACGAATACCCGCTCTCCCGGAGTCTCGAAGACGTGCATCTTGTTATAGGTGCGCACGTCATCAACGCCGGCGGAGGTTCGCGTATCACCCACGAACACCAGCCCGTCATCGACCTTCACCGCTACGCAGTACGTCATCGTTGCACCGAAAGATTACCGAAAGCCGCCCGCGGCGGCCGCCGATTGTAGGGCCCTGATGCCGTAACGTCAGCCGCAGGCTGTTTGCGTTTGCCCCCGATCCTGTTTGCAGGATTCGTGCCGCTTGCCGCCTGGCGTCTGCGTCATGATACTGGCTGGTATGTGAGGAGACCACAGGTAGAACCATCATGAGCAAGACCGTCGATTTTTTCTGGGACCCGGCCAGCACCTACAGCTATCTGGCCGCCACGCAGATCGAAGACCTGGCGCGCCGCTGCGACGCCCAGATCAACTGGAAGCCCTTTCTGCTCGGCAAGGTGTTCGAGGCCACCGGCAACAAGATGCCGGCGGCGCTGCCCAGCAAGGGCAAGTATCTGTTCCGTGACGCCCGGATGTGGGCCAAGCTCTACGGCGTCCCGTTCCGGTTCCCGAAGATCTTCCCGCTCAACAGCGTGCTCGCCAGCCGCGCCTGCCTGGCGGCGGCGAACCAGGGCAAGGGCGTGGAGTTCAGCCTGGCCCTGCTCAAGGCTTACTGGGCCGACGGTCAGGATCCCAGCCAGCCGGAGGTGGTCAGCGCCATCGCCGGGAGCGTCGGCCTCGACGGCCCTGCCCTGCTGGCCGCCACCCAGGAGCCGGCGGTGAAGGACGCGCTGCGCGCCAACACCGAGGAGGCCATCCGGCGTGGTGCCTTCGGGGCGCCGACCTTCTATGTCGATGAGGAGATGTTCTGGGGCAATGATCGCCTGGGCTTGCTCGAGGCCTATCTGAAGGGAGAGTTGTCATGAGCCTCATCAATCGCCAGTTCACTCTCGCTGCCCGCCCGCAGGGCCTGGTCAAGCGCAGCGACTTCGCCTATGCCGAGACGCCGGTGCCGGAGCCAAAGGACGGCGAGCTGCTGGTGAAGACGCTCTATATCTCGCTGGACCCGGCGATGCGTGGCTGGATGAACGAGGGCAAGAGCTATATCCGCCCGGTGGCGATCGGCGAGGTGATGCGCGCCGGCACCCTGGGCGAGGTGCTGGTCAGCAAGACCCCGGCGTTCAAGGCCGGTGACCATGTGGTCGGCAACTGGGGCGTGCAGGACTACGCCGCCCTGCCGCCGGAAGGCCTGAGCAAGGTCGATCCCCGGCTGGCGCCGCTGCCCAAGTACCTGGGCGTGCTCGGCATGCCCGGTCTCACCGCCTACTTCGGCCTGCTGGAGATCGGCCAGCCGAAGCCAGGCGAGGTGGTGGTGGTTTCCGGTGCCGCTGGCGCGGTCGGCCAGGTGGTCGGGCAGATCGCCAAGCTCAAGGGCTGCACGGTGATCGGCATTGCCGGCGGTGCCGACAAGTGCGCCTACGTGGTGCGCGACCTCGGCTTCGATGCCTGCGTCGACTACAAGTCGCAGGACGTCAAGAAGGCGCTGCGCGAGCTGGCGCCCAAGGGCGTGGATGTCTACTTCGACAATGTCGGCGGCGACATCCTCGACGCGGTGCTTACCCAGATCCGCATGAAGGCGCGCATCGTCATCTGCGGCGCGATCTCGCAGTACAACAACACCACGCCTATGAAGGGGCCGTCCAACTACATGTCGCTGCTGGTCAATCGCGCGCGCATGGAGGGCATGGTGGTGTTCGACTGGGCGCCGCGCTATGGCGAGGCGATCCAGGCCATGGGCGCCTGGCTGGCCGAGGGCAAGCTGAGGTCGCGCGAGGACATCGTGCAGGGTTTGGAAACTTTTCCGGAGACGCTCAACAAGCTGTTCAGCGGCGAGAACTTCGGCAAGCTGCTGATCCAGGTTTGAACGCATGAGCGGCGAGTCCCGGCATGTGCGCCTGCGCGGCCTGCGCTTCCATCTGCGCTGCTGGGGCGAGGAGCCGCGCTTGGCGAGCATGGCTTCCGGCGGTTCCGAAAGCCTGGCCGAAAAGCCGCTGCTGATCTATTGCCACGGCTGGCTCGACACCACGGCCACCTTCGCCGATGTCGGCGAGCGGCTAGGGCAGCGCTTCCGCGTCGTGGCGCTCGATCAGCGTGGCTACGGCTACAGCGAATGGCCGGCCGACGGCTACTGGTTCCAGGACTACGTTGCCGATCTCGACGCCCTGGTCGATTACCTCTCGCCCGCGGCGCCGGTGCGTCTGGCCGGGCACAGCATGGGTGCCCAGGTCGCCAGCCTCTACGCCGGGCTGCGGCCGGAGCGGGTCAGCCGGCTGGCGATTCTCGACGGCCTGTTCCTGCCCGACATGCCGGCCGAGAGCGCGCCGCGCCGCTTCGGGCGCTGGCTCGACCAGTTGAAGGCGCCAGCGCGCGGCAAGACCTATGCGAGCTTCGAGGAGCTGGCGGAACGGGTGCAGAAGCAGCATCCGCAGCTGAGCGCCGAGCGCGCGCTGTTTGTCGCCCGTGGCTGGGGTGCGGCCGATGGCGCCGGTCGTATCCACCTGCTCGCCGACCCCCGGCATCGGCTGGACATGCCGACGCTCTACCGCAATGCCGAGAGCGAGGCGATCTGGCGTCAGATCCAGGCGCCGACCTTGTTCGTCGATGCCGGCGGCTCGGCCTTCGGGCAGGCACTGAAGGCAGAGGAGAAGGCCGCGCGGCGCGCCTGCTTCCGCGATAGCCGGGAAGTCAGCATTCCCGACGCCGGCCACATGCTGCATTTCGATGCGCCGGAAGCCACCGCCGACGCCCTGCTGCGGTTCTTCTAGCGCCGGCAGGCGATAATGGCCGCATGCAACTGCGCCCCGCCCAAGTAGCCGCCCATGTGAAGAAAGGCCTGCCGCCGGTGGTGGTGCTCGCCGGCGAGGAGCCGCTGCTGATCCAGGAAGCGCTGGACGAGCTGCGTGCCGCCGCCCGTGCCCAGGGCTATAGCGAGCGGGTGTCGTTGACGGTCGAGCCCGGCTTTCGCTGGCAGCAGGTATTCGACGAATGCGCCTCGCTGTCGCTGTTCGCCAGCCGGCGGATGATCGAGGTGCACCTGCCCAAGGGGCCCAATGGCCACCGCCGTGGCAAAGGCGAGGAGGGTGGCGAAAGCGAGGCCGGCGGCAAGTCGGAAGACGGCGCCAAGGCTCTGGTACAACTCGCTGAGAAGCCCTCGCCGGACATCCTGCTGGTGGTGGTGGCCGGCGCGCTCGACAAGCGCGGCCGCGAGTCCGGCTGGTTCTCGGCTCTGGAGGCGGCCGGCTTTGCCGTCTACGCCTGGCCGGTAAAGCCCGAGGAACTGCTGGCCTGGATCGAACAGCGCGCCCGCGCCCTCAATCTGCGCCTGGAGCCGGAGGCCGCGCGCCTCTTGGCCGAGCGCACCGAGGGCAATCTGCTGGCCTGTGCGCAGGATCTCGCCAAGCTGGCACTGCTGTTCCCCGACACGCCGGTGGATGCCGAAGCCCTGCTGCAGGCGGTGGCCGACTCGGCGCGCTATGAGGCCTTCGATCTGGTCGACAAGATGCTGGCCGGCGACGGCCTGTCGGCCCTGCGCTCGCTGGAGCGCCTGCGCGAGGAGGGCGTCTCGGCGCTGGAGCTGGTCGGCGCCCTGGCCTATGCCCTGCGCAACTGGGGCGCGGTCAACGCCGCCTACGCGCGCAGCCGCGACGTCGCCAGCGCGCTCGCCCAGGCCAAGTTGTTTGGTGCCCGCGCCAAGCCTTACGAGGCCCTGCTACGTCGTGGCGCACGCTATTCGCCGGCCGCTGGCCTGGTATTGCTGGCCAGGGTCGATCAGGCGGTGAAGACCGGCCGCGAGTCGGCCGCCTGGGAGGACTTGCTAACATTGGTCCTGGCGGCCAGTGGGGCCGCGTCCCCGGCGACCAAGGTCGCTGCCTGAGCACGACGTGGCAAAAGCAAAAACCGATACCGCAGCGGCCCTGAAGGCCTACATGCAGGACGTGGGCGCCAAGGCCCGCGCCGCCGGCCGCGAGCTGGCCAAGGCCGACACCGGCGCCAAGAACGCCGCCCTGTTCACCCTCGCCGAGCGCCTGGTCGAAGAGGCCGAGGCCATCCTCGAAGCCAATCGCGAGGACATGCGCCGCGCCCGCGACAACCAGCTCGACGCTGCCCTGCTCGACCGCCTGGAGCTGAGCCCGGCGCGCATCGAGGCGATGGCCGACGGCGTGCGCCAGGTCGCGGCGCTGCCGGATCCGGTCGGCACCATGACCGATCTCGCCCTGCGCCCCTCCGGCATCCAGGTCGGCAAGATGCGGGTGCCGCTGGGCGTGGTCGGCATCATTTACGAGTCGCGGCCCAACGTCACCGCCGATGCCGCCGCGCTGTGCCTGAAGAGCGGCAATGCCACCATCCTGCGTGGTGGCTCCGAGGCGCACCAGTCCAACCAGGCGATCGCCCTGTGCATCCGCCGCGCCTTGCAGCGCGCCGGCCTGCCGGGCGATGCGGTGCAGGTGCTGTCCACCACCGACCGCGCCGCGGTTGGCGAGCTGTTGGCCATGCCGCAGTTCGTCGACGTGGTGATCCCGCGCGGCGGCAAGGGTCTGGTGGCCTTCGTCGCCGAACACGCGCGGGTGCCAGTGATCAAGCATCTGGACGGCATCTGCCACGTCTATATCGACGCCGAGGCCGATATTGAGAAGGCCATCGCCATCGCGGTCAATGCCAAGACCCAGCGCTATGGCACCTGCAACACCATGGAAACCCTGCTGGTCGATGCCAGCATGGCGCCGCACGCGCTGCCCGAGCTGGGCCGCATCTACCGCGATCTGAAGGTGGAGTTGCGTGGCTGCGAGCGCACCCGCAAGTATCTGCCGGAAGCCAAGCTGGCGACCGAGGAAGACTGGCGCACCGAGTATCTGGCGCCGATCCTGGCGATCCGCATCGTCGACGGCCTCGACGAGGCGATCCGACACATCAACGACTACAGCAGCCGGCACACCGACAGCATCGTCACCGAGAACTACACGCGCGCGCGCCGTTTCCTGCGCGAGGTGGACTCGGCTTCGGTGATGGTCAATGCCTCCACCCGTTTCGCCGATGGCTACGAGTACGGACTCGGCGCCGAGATCGGCATCAGCACTGACAAGTTCCACGCCCGCGGGCCGGTGGGGCTGGAAGGACTCACTTCGCAGAAGTGGGTGGTGCTGGGCGACGGGCAGGTCCGGTAGGCGCGCGGCGTGGCTATCGCTCCCATCGGTATCTTCGGCGGCGCCTTCGCGCCCTTCCACAACGGTCATCTGCGCCTGGCGCTGGAGGCGATGGATCGACTGCAGCTCTCGCAGGTGCGACTGATCCCCACCGCGCACCCGGCCCACCGGCCGGACTCGCGGGTGTCGCCGCAGAAGCGGCTGGAATGGGTACGTCGCGCGGTGGCCAGGGAAAAGGGCCTGATCGCCGACGACCGCGAGATCAAGCGTGAAGGCCCCAGCTACACCATCGACACGCTCACCGAGCTGAAGAAGTGGCGGCCGCGCACGCCGCTGGTGTTGCTGCTCGGCGCCGATGCCTTCGCGCACTTCCACACCTGGCACCGCTGGCGCGAGATTCTTGACCTCGCCCATCTGGCGGTGGTGTCACGGCCTGGTTCGGCGCTGCTGCCGCCGCTAGAAGCGGACATCCTCGCCGAGCGCCATGCCGACAGCGTCGAAGCGCTGCGCGCGGTGCCGGCCGGCCTCTGGCTGGAACTGCCGTTGCCGCTGCTGGAAATCTCCTCTTCTCGCATCCGCCGCCTGCTGCGCACCGGACATTCGGTGCGCGGACTGGTGCCCGACGCCATTCTCGACGCGCTGACCCCGCAGGATCTGCAAGCCCTCACCGACCAGGACGACCAATCCAAACACTGATGAATACCAACCAGCTCACCAAGCTCGCCGTCGGCGCCCTCGAAGACGTCAAGGGCGTCGACATCCAGGTGATCGATGTCAGCGGCCTGACCAGTGTCACCGATCATCTGGTGATCGCCACCGGCACCTCCAGTCGCCACGTCAAGGCGCTGGCCCAGAGCGTGATCGAGAAAGCCCTGGAAGCCGGCGTGCGCCCGTTGTCCTCGCAGGGGCTGGAGCAGGGCGAGTGGGCGCTGGTGGACCTCAACGGCGTGGTGGTCCACACCCTGCAGGCCGCGGCGCGCGCGCATTACCAGTTGGAAAAGCTCTGGGATCTGGGCCAGCCAAAGCCGGTGCTGGACGAACCCAAGCCCGCCAAGGCCAAGGCCAAAACTGCGGCCAAGAAGGCGGCGGTGAAGAAGGTCGCTCCCGCCAAGAAGGCCGTCGCGACAAAGAAGCCGGCCCAGGCCAAGAAGAAGGCTGCGCTGCCCACGAAGGCCGCGCCCCGCAAGGCCACGGCCAAGCCGGTGGCAAAGCCGCTGAGCAAGCTGGTCGCGAAGAAGACGGCCGCCAAGAAAGCAGTCGCCAAGAAACCAGCGGCGAAGAAGGCGCGCTGACAGCAGCCGGCGGCGAAAGGCATGAAGCTGCGCCTGATCGCCGTCGGCACCCGCATGCCGGGCTGGGTGGAAGAGGCTTTTGCCGACTACAGCCGCCGCCTGCCGCCGGAATACGGTTTTGCCCTGAGCGAGATCGCGGTGACGCCACGCGGCAAAAACCCCGACCTCGCGCGGCTCAAGCGTGACGAGGGCGAAAAGATACTGAAGGCGCTGCCGCGCGAGGCGCGGCTGGTGACGCTGGACGAACGCGGCGGCCAGTGGACCACCGAGCAGCTGGCGCTACGCCTGCAGCGCTGGCAGCAGGACGGCCGCGATGTCGCGCTCGCCATCGGCGGCCCGGACGGTCATGCGCCGGAAGTGCTGGCGCGCGCCGAGGAGAGCTGGGGCCTGTCGAAGCTGGTGCTGCCGCATGCCCTGGTGCGGGTGCTGGTTGCCGAGGCCCTGTACCGGGCTTGGAGTCTGAACGCCAACCACCCCTACCACCGGGCCTGAAGGCTAGGTGGCGCCTCAGTGCGCCTTGATGAGGGTGCCGATGCCCTCGTTGGTGAACAGTTCCAGCAGCACCGAATGGTCCAGTTCGCCGTTGATGATGACGGCGGTCTTCACCCCGGAGTTCACCGCGTCGAGCGCGCACTGGATCTTCGGCAGCATGCCGCCGTAGATGGTGCCGTCGGCGATCAGCGCCTGCACCTGCGGCACGGTGAGGCCGGTGAGCACATTGCCCTCCTTGTCCTTTACGCCCATCACATTGGTGAGCAGGATCAGCTTCTCGGCCTTGAGCACGCTGGCGAGCTTGCCGGCGACCAGATCGGCATTGATGTTGTAGGCCTCGCCCTCGCTGCCGACGCCAACCGGCGCGATCACCGGGATGAAGCCGCCGGCCTCCAGATGGGTGACCACGCGCGGATCAATGGCCTCCACCTCGCCGACCTGGCCGAGGTCCTGGCCCTTGATGGTCAGCTTCCTGGCGCGGATCAGGCCGCCATCCTTGCCGGTGAGGCCCACCGCCTGGCCGCCCTGCTGGTTGATGGCGGAGACGATCGCCTTGTTGACCAGGCCTCCGAGCATCATCTCGACCACGTCCATCGTCTCGCCGTCGGTGACCCGCATGCCCTCGATGAACTCGCTCTTCTTGCCGAGCTTTTCGAGGTGGCTGCCGATCTGCGGACCGCCGCCGTGCACCACCACCGGGTTCATGCCCACCCGCTTCATCAGCACGATGTCGCGCGCGAAGGACTGGATCATGTCGTCGCCCTTCATGGCGTTGCCGCCGTACTTGACCACGAAGGTCTTGCCGGAAAAGCGCCGGATGTAGGGCAGGGCCTCGGTCAGGACCCGGGCGATGTTCTGGGCGTTGCTGATGTCGATGGGCATTTGCTTGCGGATGTTGCTGACGTTGAGCAGTCCGTCCCGGGCCATGGGTTTCCCTCGCGGTGTGACGACGATGGCCGGCGTTCTACGCCGCGGGGATCAACTCGGGATGAAGGTTCTGCGACGGGATGATGACGGAGTGTGACGCTCAGGCGCTGCCGGTGGAGCCGAAGCCGCCGGCGCCACGGTCGGAAACGGCGTGGAATTCGCTCACCAGCTCGAAGGCCGCCTGTACCACCGGCACCAGCACCAGCTGGGCGATGCGCTCGCCGGGCTGGATCACGAAAGGCGCGGTTCCGGGCGGATTGCGGTTCCAGCAGCTCACCATCAGCTCGCCCTGGTAGTCGGAGTCGATCAGGCCGACCAGATTGCCGAGCACGATGCCGCTCTTATGGCCCAGGCCGGAGCGCGGTAGGATCACCGCCGCCAGGCCGGCATCGCCGATATAGATCGACAGCCCGGTCTTGATCAGCGTGGTCTGGCCCGGCGCCAGTTCCAGCGGCGCGTCGAGGATGGCGCGCAGGTCCAGGCCGGCGGAACCGGGCGTGGCGTAGGCGGGTTGCGCGGCGCGCGGGTCGAGAATCTTGAGCTGGATGTTCTTCATGGTCGGCGCGTGGGACGCGCGGTTAGGGGATTAGCGGGCCTGGTAGAGCGAGACGATGCGGTCCACGAGCTGACGGGCGACCTCGGCCTTGCTGGCGGCAGGGATTTCCTGCTCGCCGCCCGGCCAGTAAAGCTGCAGGGCGTTGTCCTCGGTGTCGAAGGCCTTGCCGTTGCCGACCCAGTTGGCGGCGATCAGGTCGAGCTTTTTGTTTTGCAGCTTGCCGCGTGCGTGCTCGGCGAGCTTCTCGGTTTCCGCCGCGAAGCCGACCATGAACAGCTTGTGCTGTGCGGCGCGCACGCTGGCGAGGATGTCGGGGTTCTTGCTCAGCACCAGGGTCAGCGATTCGCCAGATTTCTTGATCTTCTCGCTGGCGACCTCGCTGGCGCGGTAGTCGGCCACCGCGGCGGCGCCGACGAAGATCTGCGCCTCGGCGGCGGCGGCCAGGCTGATGCCCAGCATCTGCTCGGCGCTTTCGACGTCGATGCGGGTGACGCCGCGCGGCGTCGGCAACTGGGTTGGGCCGGAGATCAGGGTCACCCGCGCGCCGCGCGCCGCCAGCGCCTCGGCCACCGCATAGCCCTGCTTGCCGGAGGAGCGGTTGGTGATGAAGCGCACCGGGTCCAGCGGTTCGCGGGTAGGGCCGGCGGTGACCACCGCGTGCAGGCCGGCAAGATCGGCCGGCGCGCCGGCGCCAAGCTGCGCGACCACTGCCTCGAAGATCTGCTCGGGTTCCCACATACGGCCTTCGCCCGTCTCGCCGCAGGCCTGGGAGCCGGAGCCGGGGCCGAGCAGGCGCAGGCCGCGCTGCCGCAGCAGGTCGATGTTGGCCTGGGTCGCGGCGTTGGCCCACATCAGGCGGTTCATCGCTGGGGCGGCGAAGATCGGCTTGTCACTGGCCAGGCATAGGGTGGAGAGCAGGTCGTCGGCCAGGCCCTGGGCCAGCTTCGCCAGGCTGTTGGCGGAGGCGGGCGCGATCAGGATCGCGTCCGGCCAGCGCGCCAGCTCGATATGGCCCATGGCCGCCTCGTGCTGGGAGTCAAACAGCGCGCCGCGCGTCTCCCGGCCGGTGAGGGCCTGAAAGGTCAGTGGGGTGACGAACTCGCCAGCGTGGGCGGTCATCACCACCTGTACCTGCCAGCCGGCCTTGACGAACAGCCGCGTCAGTTCCGCCGCCTTGTAGGCGGCGATGCCGCCGGTGACGCCCAGCAGCAGCTTGCGAGGAATGGCAGTGCTCATGACGCGCATTGTAAGGCCCGCTATGCTCGGGGCTGGGTCGCTTCGACATCAAGATCAAAGGGAGCGTGCGATGTCCGCTGTCATCTTTCTGGCGGTGCTGGGTCTTCTGGCCTTTTTCCTGGTCGGCGTCTACAACGGGCTGGTGACGCTGCGCAACGGTTACAAGAACGCCTTTTCGCAGATCGAGGTGCAGTTGCAGCGCCGCTACGATCTGATTCCCAATCTGGTGGAAACCGCCAAGGCTTATCTGGCCCACGAGCGCGGCACACTGGAGGCGGTGATCGCCGCCCGTGGCGGCGCGCTGAGCGCACTCAAGGCGGCCCACGCCAACCCTGGCGATCCGGTCGCGATGCAGCAGCTTTCCGGCGCCGAAAGCGCGCTGGGCAGCGCGCTGGGGCGCTTCAGCGTCAGTGTCGAGGCCTATCCGGAGCTCAAGGCCAGCGCCAACATGCAGCAGCTCAGCGAGGAGCTGGCCTCCACCGAAAACCGCATCGCCTTCGCCCGCCAGGCCTACAACGACGGCGTGCTGAGCTACAACAACAAGCGCGAGGTGTTCCCCAACAACTTCGTCGCCGGCCTGTTCGGCTTTGTCGCCGCGCAGCCACTGGAGCTGGAGACGCCCGAGGCGCGGCAGGTGCCAAAAGTCAGCTTTTAGGCGGTAGCCGCGGTCCGGCGTCGTCCCAGCGATGAACTTCTTCGAGCACCAGGCTCGCGCCCGTGCGCAATCGCGCTGGATGCTCTACGCCTTTGCCCTGGCGGTGCTGATCGTTTCCCTGCTGGTGGGCAGCGTGCTGGCGCTGACGGTTTCCGCCGCCAGCAGCCAGAACCCAGCCTACGCCGACCTGCGCCTGCCCGATCTGGGCCTGGTGGTCGCCGGCGCGGCGGTCGTGCTGCTGGTGATCACGCTCGCCAGCCTGTTCAAGATCAGTCAGTTGAAGTCTGGCGGCGGCGCGGTGGCCCAGGCCTTGGGCGGCGTGCGCGTGGACCCGGCGACCCGCGATCCGCGACTGCGCCGGTTGCGCAATGTGGTGGAGGAGATCGCCATTGCTTCGGGCCTGCCGGTGCCCGAGATCTATGTGCTGGAGCAGGAGGCCGGTATCAACGCCTTCGCCGCCGGTTATGCGCCGGCTGATGCCGCCATCGCGGTGACCCGCGGCAGTCTGGAGAAGCTCAATCGCGACGAATTGCAGGGCGTGATCGCCCACGAGTTCAGCCATGTGCTGAACGGCGACATGCGGCTCAACATCCGGCTGATGGGCCTGGTATTCGGCCTCCTGGTGATCTACGTGATCGGTCGCGAGCTGTTGGAGGCGACGCCGCGGCGGGGCAAGCGCGGTGGCACGCTGACGGTGCTGGGCTTTGGCCTGGTGGTGGCGGGCGCGGTCGGCCTGCTGTTCGGGCGCCTGATCAAGGCGCGCATCTCCCGCCAGCGGGAATTCCTGGCCGATGCCTCGGCGGTGCAGTTCACCCGCCAGACCCTGGGCCTGGCCGCCGCGCTGAAGAAGATCGCCGGCTACGACCTCGGTTCGCATCTGAGCAGCCGTCGCGGCGAGCAGGTCAGCCACATGCTGTTTGGCGATGGCTTCGGTCTGCACTTCCTGTTCGCCACTCATCCGCCGGTGCTGGAGCGCATCCGCCGACTGGAGCCGGGCTTCAAGCCGGAGTCCCTGCGTGGTCTGGCCGAGCAGATCAACGACCCTGGCTACTACGTGCCGGAGGGCGAGGAGGAGCTCCCGCTTAGCCGTCTGCGCTCGGCGGGCGGCGCGGTGAGCCCGGAGCAAGTGGTGGCGCAGGTGGCGCATCCGGGCGCCGACGACTACCGCTACGCCGAGCAGTTGCACGCCACCCTGCCGGCCGACCTCATCGCTGGTGTGCAGGACGCACAGGAGGCGCCGGCCTTGCTGCTGGCCCTGCTGCTCAATGCCCGCGACGAGGCGCTCGCTGCCGAGCAGCTGCGGGTGATCGGCGCCAGCCTGGGCGCGCCGCTGGCCGCGAAAGTCGCGTACTGGCGGCAGCGCCAGGGCAATCTGCATGCCGCCCAGCGGCTGCCGCTGGCGGCGCTGGTGTTCCCGATCCTGCGGACGCGTCCGGCCGCCGAGCTGCGCCGCTACATGGAGCTGGTCGCCGCGGTGAGCCGAGCCGACGGTCGGGTCTGCGCCTTCGAGTTTGTGCTCGGCCGCATGCTGCGGGTGCAGTTGACCGATCTACTGGAACCGGCACTGGCGCACGACAGCGGTCGGCGCCGCCTGGCCCACTGTGAGGACGCGGTCGCCCTGTTACTGGCGGCAATGGCCGATGCGGGCAATCCCGAGCCCGAGGCGGCCCGTCGCGCCTTCCAGGAAGGCTGGAACCACCTGTATCCGCGTCTGGCGCGCCGCTACCTGGGCGGGCCGAGCTGGCCGCAGTTGGACACTGCCCTCGATCAGCTCGACGAGCTGGCCGCGCCGGCCAAGCAGCTGCTGGTCGAAGCGCTGGTGCGCACCCTGGCCCACAACGGCCGGGTCACGGTCGGCGAGGCTGAGCTGCTGCGGGTGGCCTGCGCCAGCCTGCACTGCCCGCTGCCGGCCGGCCTGGGTAGCGGCGGATGAGTATCCGCGACTGGCCGGAAGGCGAGCGCCCGCGCGAGAAGCTGCTGGCGCGCGGCGCGGTCGGCCTGTCGGACGCCGAGCTGCTGGCGATCTTTCTGCGCACCGGCCTGCCGGGCTTGAGCGCGGTCGATCTCGCCCGCGAGCTGCTCGCCCGGTTCGGCGGCCTGCGTGGCCTGCTGGGCGCCGAGCGCGCCGCCTTCTGCGCCGCCAAGGGCCTGGGCGAGGCCAAGTACGCCCAGCTGCAGGCGGTGCTGGAGCTGGCGCGGCGCCATCTCGGCGAGACCCTGGCCGAGCGCGACCTGCTGCGCGAGCCGGCGCTGGTGCGCCGCTATCTGGCCAGCCGTCTGCGCGACCGCGACCGCGAACTGTTCTGCGGGCTGTTCCTCGATGCCCAGAACCGCCTGCTGGCCTGTGAGCTGCTGGCCGAGGGCACGCTCAGCGAGGCTAGCGTCTACCCGCGCGAGGTGGTCAAGGCGGCGTTGCGCCTGGGTGCGGCGTCGGTGATCTTTGCCCACAATCACCCGTCTGGCACGCCCGATCCCAGCGAGGCCGACCGCCGGCTCACCGAGCGTCTGCGCCAGGCGCTGGCGACCATCGAGGTGCGGGTTCTGGACCACTTCGTGGTCGGCGAGGGCGCGCCGCTGTCGTTCGCGGAACGCGGGCTGTTGTGAGCCTTGCCGCAGGGTGCTTGCTTAATCTTTGGCCGGCCGGCATACTTCGCGCCCTTTTTGTCAGGTTTCCGCGTTTGCGGGAGCCTGGATAACCCCTCCCGTAGAGGTCTTTCAGCCATGTCCCGAGTCTGCCAAGTCACTGGCAAGAAGCCGATGGTGGGAAACACCGTTTCCCACTCCAACGTCAAGAAGAAGACCCGCTTCCTGCCCAACCTGCACACGCACCGGTTCTGGGTGGAAAGCGAAAAGCGCTTCGTGAAGCTGCGCGTGTCCAACCACGGACTGCGCATCATCGACAAGCAGGGCATCGAGCCGGTGCTCGCTGACCTCCGCGCCCGCGGCGAAGTGGCCTAAGGAGAAGAGCAATGGCAGGCAAGAAGAAGGACAACGAGAAGATCAAGCTCGTCTCCACCGCT
Source organism: Nevskiaceae bacterium (assembly GCA_004297005.1). Lineage (GTDB taxonomy): Bacteria > Pseudomonadota > Gammaproteobacteria > Nevskiales > Nevskiaceae > Stagnimonas. The sequence continues at coordinate 66,039 of SCVA01000005.1, read as the reverse complement.
GACACGGGCTACTACTACACCACCAAGAAGAACCGCAAGAACACGCCGGAAAAGTTCGAGTTCAAGAAGTACGACCCGGTGGTTCGCAAGCACGTCGTGTTCAAGGAAGCCAAGATCAAGTGATCTCGCGCTAAGGCGCAAGATCGTCCTCGCCCAGTCGGGGACTGGTTTCGATGAAAGCCCGCTTCATGCGGGCTTTTTCATTTTTCCGGGCTACCATTCGCGGCCATGAGCGAATCCCAGGAACGCCTCCATCACCGCCACCTCGAGCAGGCGCGCGAGCAGATCATCGATCTGCTGACGCGCCAGGCCGTCGAGCGCGAGCTGGTGAGCCGTTCCGAGGGCAACAGTCGCCAGGACGTAGTGGCGCAACTGGTCGCTCGCCAGCAGCAGGCGCAACTGGAGCAGAAGCTGGCGCTGCTGCACCCGGCCGACGTCGCGTTCATTCTTGAGAGCCTGCCGCCCGATGCTCGCGAGGCGGCCTGGGGCCTGGTGCGGCCGGAACGGCGTGGCGCCGTATTGCTGGAGATCAACGAGGCGGTGTTGCGCGCCCTGCTGGGCGACATGCGTCCAGAGGAAATCGCCGCGGTGGTGCGCCACCTCGATTCCGACGACATCGCCGAACTGCTCACCGAGCTGCCCGAGGAGCTGAGCCAGGAGGTTCTGGCGCGCCTGGACCGTGACGATCAGGCCGAGGTGCGCTCGGTGCTGTCCTTCCCGGACAACAGCGTCGGCTCGATGATGGATCTGGACTTCCTGTCGGTGCGCGAGGACGCCTCGCTGGAGGCGGTGCTGCGCCTGCTGCGTCGGCAGAAATCGCTGCCGCCGGAAATCAACCAGTTGATCGTCATGGACCGCGCCGGGCACCTGCGTGGCGTGCTTTCGCTGGAGCAGTTGCTGCTCTCGGAGCCGGAGCGCGAGGTCAAGGACGTGATGACCGCCGAGCCCACCTATTTCTATACCGGCGACGCCATCGCCGATGCGGTCACCGCCTTCGAGAAGTACGACCTCATCTCCGCGCCGGTGGTGAACCTGCACAAGCAGGTGGTCGGCCGCATCACCGTCGATGCGGTGGTCGATGCCATCAAGGAGCGCGCCCAGAGCGAGAGCCTGCGCCAGGTCGGTCTATCCGAGGAAGAGGACCTGTTCGCGCCGGCGATGGAAAGTGCCAAGAACCGCTGGCCCTGGCTGGCGCTCAACCTGTTGACCGCCTTTGTAGCCTCGCGGGTGATCGGTGCCTTCGAGGGCATCATCGTCCAACTGGTGGCGCTCGCCGCGCTGATGCCGATGGTGGCCTCGATCGGCGGCAATACCGGCAACCAGACGGTGGCGCTGGTGATCCGCGGCCTGGCGCTCAATCAGCTCGGCCCCACCCAGTTGCGCAAGATGTTTAGCAAGGAATTCACCATCGCCACCGTCAACGGCTCGCTCTGGGGTTCGGTGCTGGGCGTGGCGACGCTGGCGCTCTATCAGCAGTGGCCGCTGGCGCTGGTGATCGCCGCTGCCGTGCTGCTCAACCTCTGGGTGGCGGCCGCTGCCGGCGTGCTGATTCCGCTTACCCTGCAACGCTTCGGCCGCGACCCGGTGATGGGCTCCTCGGTGCTGCTCACCGCCTGCACCGACAGCATGGGCTTCTTCATCTTCCTCGCCCTGGCCGCGGTGTTTCTGGTCTAGTCGATGGCGACGTTCGACGCCCGCTTCCGCCGTCTCGATCCCGCTGGCCCTTCTGGAGCTGTCCCCATGCGTACCTCCTTCATCAAGTGGATCGTGCTAGCGATTGCGGCCATCCTGTTCTTCGCGCGCTTCTCGCCGTTCTCGGTGGTGCCGGCCGGCCATCGTGGCGTGGTGATGCTGTTCGGCAAGGTCGATCCGGTGCCGTTGGATGAGGGCCTGCATCTGGTCAATCCGCTGTCGCAGGTGGTGAAGATCGACGTGCGAGTGGCGCGAGCCGACTCCGAGGGCGAGGCCGCCAGCCGCGACCTGCAGACAGTGCACACCGCCATTACCCTCAACTACCGCATCAATCCGGCGCTCACCGCGACGCTCTATCGTGACGTCGGCCCCGGCTTCGAGCAGAAGGTGATCGATCCGGCGGTGCAGGAAACCTTCAAGGCGATCACCGCCAAGTACACCGCCGAGGAGCTGATCACCCGGCGCGAGGAGGTACGCGGCAACATCCGCGCACTGCTCACCGAGAAGATCAACGCCCGTGCCGAGAACGCCCTGGCGCTGGACGAGGTGTCGATCACCAACTTCCGCTTCTCCGACCAGTTCCGCCAGGCCATCGAGTCCAAGCAGGAGGCCGAGCAGCTGGCGCTGAAGGCGCAGCGCGATCTGGAGCGCATTCAGATCGAGGCCAAGCAGCGCATCGCCACTGCCGAGGCCGAGGCGGCCGGCCTGCGGGCGCAGAAGCAGGAGATCACGCCCGACCTGCTCAAGCTGCGCGAGATCGAGGTGCAGAGCAAGGCCATCGACAAGTGGAACGGCGTGCTGCCGCAGACCATGGCCGGCGGCGCGCTGCCCTTCATCGGCCTGCAACAGGGCACGGATCGGCCGCGCTGAACGCAGCCCCCGGAGCGATCTTCATTGAAGCGCCATCGGCCTCGCCCTATCCTGCGCGCCCTATGAACGACACCACCCGCATTGCCGAGCTGGCCCACCAGATGATCGCGGCCGGAAATCTGTTCCATGCCCGTGGCTGGGTGCCGGCAACGGGCGGCAATTTCTCCGTGCGCCTGGATGCGGAGCGGGTGCTGATCACCGCCAGCGGCAATCACAAGGGCGAACTCGCGGAAGCCGATTTCCTGATCGCCGACCTCGACGGCCGGCCTCTGGAGGCTGGGCGCAAGGCAAGTTACGAGACGCTGCTGCACATGCAGATCTACCGCCGCCACCCGGACGCCGGCGCGGTGCTGCACACGCACTCCACCGCCAACACGGTGCTGTCGCGGCGCCATGCGCAAATCGTTCTAAGCAACTACGAATTGCTGAAGGTGCTGCCTGGCGCGCCCGATCCGCAGTCCAAGGTGGCGATCCCGGTGTTCGCCAATGACCAGGACATCGCCCGCTTGAGTGCGGCGGTGGATGCCCACATGGTGCAGTCGCCGGCGACGCCGGCCTATCTGATCGCCGGCCACGGCCTCTACGCCTGGGGCGCCACGGTGGCGCAGGCGCGGCACCGGGTCGAGGCGATCGAATTCATGCTTGAATGCCATCTGCGGGAGGCAATGCTGTGACCACCCTGACCATCACCCCCGACAACCGCCCAGATCAGGTGCTGCTGCACAGCAGCGATTTCGCCACCATCCAGCGCGAGCTGGCGGCGGTCGGCGTGCCGATGGAGCGCTGGCGCGCCGATGCGCAACTGGCCCCCGACGCCGAACCGGAGACGGTGCTCAAGGCCTATCAGGCCTCGGTGGACGCGCTCAACGCCAAGTACGGCTTCCAGTCGGTGGATGTGGTGTCCATGCATCCGGCGCACGAGCAGGCCCAGGCGGCGCGCGGCAAGTTTCTCGCCGAGCACACCCACGCCGATTTCGAGATCCGCTTCTTCGTCGATGGAGCCGGCGTGTTCTACATCCGCACTGGCGGCAAGGTCTATCAGATCCTCTGCACCGCCGGTGATCTGATCGAGGTGCCGGCGGGCGCTACCCACTGGTTCGACATGGGGCCCAAGCCGCTGTTCAAGGCGATCCGCTTCTTCACCAAGCCGGACGGCTGGGTCGGCAATTTCACCGGCGACCCGATCGCGAAGAGCTTCCCGGAATACGCGGGAGCCGGAGCGTGAGCATTCGGGCGATCGTGACCGATATCGAAGGCACCACCTCCTCGATCGACTTCGTCCACCAGACGCTGTTTCCCTATGCCAAGGCGCATCTGCGCGGCTTTCTGCGCGCCCACGCCAGGCGGCCCGAGATCGCGGTGCATGTCCATGCCGTCGCCGAGGCCGAAGGGCGGCAGCTCACGCTGGAAGATGCCGCCGATGTGCTGGAGCGCTGGATCGCCGAGGACCGCAAGGCGACTCCGCTCAAGGCGCTGCAGGGCATGATCTGGGCCGAGGGCTACGCCGCTGGCGAATTGCAGGGCCACGTCTACCCCGACACCCCGGAACATCTGCGTCGCTGGCATGCGCAGGGGCTGAAGCTCTATGTCTATTCCTCCGGCTCGGTGGAAGCGCAGCAGCTGATCTTCGGCCACACCGAATACGGCGATCTCACGCCGCTGTTCTCCGGCTATTTCGACACCCGCGTCGGCGGCAAGCGCGAGGCCACCTCCTACCGGCACATCCTCGCCGAGATCGGCTTGCCGGCCGATCAGGTGCTGTTCCTTTCCGACATCGGTGAGGAACTCGATGCCGCGCGCGAGGCCGGCCTGGCCACCACCCAGTTGCTGCGCGACGTCCAGGCCAAGGCCTTTCCGCAACATCCGGCGGCGCGGGATTTTTCCGAAGTCCGCGTCTAGGGCTTGCCCGTTCCCGAGCCGCCCTGGTGGAACCAGTGCCAGGGCTCGTAGAGATAGCCCTGGCGGTTCCCGCGCGGATACGACATCCGGAAGCCGTGCTCCGCCGCGTTTCGGCATAGCCACTCGTAGGCGGGCGTGGTTTCGAAAGCCTCGTCCAGCGCCGCCACTCCGGCGCAGCCGATGTCCACCGCGCGGCCGCTGTGGTGCTCGCTGTAGCCCGGCGGGGCATTGATGCGCAGCACTTCCTCCGCGCTCAGGCCGCGCGCCAGCTTGGCGCGGATCAAGGCGGCCTGGTAGTCCACGCTGCGGAAGCCGGAGATCAGCAGCAAGCCGACGCCATCGCGCGCCGCCGCGTCGCGCAGCGCGAGCCAGGCTTGGGCGGCGCCGGGGGTCAGCAGCTTGTCACGGCCATCGGTGCCGAGGCCGACTGGCGCTAGTCGCTGCGCCTCTGGAATCAGGCGCAGCGGGCGTCCGGCGAGCAGGCTGGCCGGCAGTCCCAGCTCCGCCAGCAGCGCCTCAATGCGCTCGCGGTAGGCGGTGCCGGCCTGCCGGCGGTTCATCCGAACAGGGCGCGCCAGTCGGCGCTGCGGTCGCCGACGGCGATGAACTCCGGATTGAGGATCGAGTCCTTGCCGTTGTAGTCCAGAGGTTGCAGGTCGGGCAGGCGCAGCACCGCGCCGCCCGCCACTTCCAGCACGCACTGGGCGGCGGCGGTATCCCATTCGCTGGTCGGTCCCAGGCGCGGATACAGGTCGGCGATGCCTTCGGCGACGCGGCAGAACTTCAGCGAGGAGCCGACGCTGTCGGCATCGTGCGCCGGGGCGCGCGCCAGGAAGGCCTCCAGACGCGGGTCGCGGTGCGAGCGGCTGACCAGAAACACCGGCCGCGCCGGTAGCGTTCGCGTGCGCAGGGCCACGCGTTCGCTGCCCAGGCCCTTGTAGCTGCCGAGGCCGCGGGCCGCGCTGTAGGTGACATCCAACGCCGGTGCGTGCACCACGCCCAGCACCGGCTGGCCGGCTTCGATCAGCGCGATGTTGACGGTGAACTCGCCATTGCGCTTGATGAACTCGCGAGTGCCATCCAGCGGGTCGATCAGCCAGTAGCGTGGCCACAGCCGGCGTTCGGCATGCGGGGCCAGCGGACTCTCCTCGGAGATCAGCGGCACCTCCGGCGTCAGCGCCGCGAGTCCGGCGGCGATGCAGCGCTGGGCGGCGAGGTCGGCCTCGGTGAGCGGCGAATCGTCGCCCTTGCTCTGTACCGCGAAGTCGGATTCGTAGATGCGCGAGATCTCGCGGCCGGCGTCCAGCGCAATGCGGGTGACGGCGTCCAGCAGGTCGTGGGTATTCATGCCCGTATCATAGGCAGGATGAAAGCCAAACTCGTGGACTGGATGAGGGTTGACTGGGTGCTGCTGGATATGGATGGCACCCTGCTCGATCTCGCCTACGACAACTACTTCTGGCGCGAACATGTGCCGCAGGCCTATGCCGCCGCGCAGGGCTTGAGCGTGGAGGCCGCGCGCGCCGCGCTGGAGCCGCACTTCACCGGTTTGCAGCACACGCTGCCTTGGTATTGCACCGATCACTGGAGCCGTCTCACTGGCCTCAACATGGCCGCGCTCAAGCGCGCCACCCGCGAGCGCATCCGTGCGCTGGAGGGCACCGAGGACTTTCTGCGTGCGTTGCGCGGCTCCGGTAAGCAGGTCTGGCTGGCCACCAACGCCCACCGCGACAGTTGGTCGCTGAAACTGGAGCACACCGGCCTAAGCGGCTATTTCGACCACATCGTCTGCTCGCACGACTTCGGCGCGCCCAAGGAGACGCCGGAGTTCTGGAGCGGCCTGATGGCGCGCTACCCATTCCCGCGCGAGCAGGCGCTGTTCGTCGATGACAGCCTGCCGGTGCTGCGCGCCGCGCGCGAATTTGGCATCGGCCAGGTGTTGGCCATCGCCCATCCCGATAGCGGTCAGCCGCCGCGCGATATCACCGAGTTTCCGGCAGTCAACCGACTGCCGGATTTGCTTCCGCTCTAGCGCGGCGCCGCGGGCGTTGCGCTAGCGGCGGCGCGGGCCGCCGCGACCGCCGCCCGGACGGCCGCCACTACCGCCACGGCGCGGGCCGCCACGGAAGTCGCGGCTGGGGCGCGGTGGAGCGACGTAATCAGGCACGCCGGCCTTGAGCTGCTCGACACTCTCCGGCAGCGGCGGAATGCGCATGCCGATGTAGGTCTCGATATCCGGCAACGAGTAGACATAGCTCTCGCAGCAGAACGAAATCGCATCGCCCTGAGCGCCGGCGCGCGCGGTGCGGCCGATGCGATGCACGTAGTCGGCGGCGTCCTGCGGCAGATCGAAGTTGATGACGTGGGTGACGCCGCCAATGTGCAGGCCGCGGGCGGCGACATCGGTGGCGACCAGGATCGGTAGCTTGCCGTCCTTGAAGTCCTGAAGCAGCTTCAGGCGCCGGGTCTGAGCGACGTCGCCGGACAGCGTGGCGGCCTGGAAGCCATTGAGGTTGAGCGCGTTCTCCACCTGCTCGCAGTCGCGCTTGGTGTTGACGAACACCAGGGTACGCACCGGATCGTGCTGGCGCAGCAGGCCGATCAGGGCCTGCAGCTTGTCGCTATTGGAGATGTGTAGCAGCGCCTGTTTCACGCGCTCGGCGGTGACCTGCTCGGGCTCGATTTCGATCTTCTGCACGTCCGGTTTCATGTGCTCGAAGGCCAGTTCCAGTACCCGGTGGCTGAGTGTGGCCGAGAACAGGTAGCTCTTGCGTTCGGCCGGCGGAGGCATCTTGCGCAGCAGATAGCGGATGTCGTCGATAAAGCCGAGATCGAACATGCGGTCGGCCTCGTCCAGCACCATGATCTCGACGTAGTCCAGGGTGTAGAGCTTCTGCTTGTAGAAGTCGATCAGTCGGCCGGGGGTGCCGATCAGGATGTCGACGCCGCGTTCGATCTCGGCGCGCTGCTGCTCATAGCCGGCGCCGCCGTAGCAGACCGTCATCGACAGCCCGGTGTCGGCGCCCAGAGCCTTGGCGTCGTTGTAAATCTGCACTGCGAGCTCGCGGGTTGGGGCGAGCATGAAGGCGCCGGGAGCGACCACGCCTTCCGGCGAACGCGGGGCGTTGGTCAGCAGGTGTTGCATGGTGGCCAGCAGGAAGGCCGCGGTCTTGCCGGTGCCGGTCTGTGCCTGGCCGGCGAGATCATGGCCAGCGAGGGCGCGTGGCAGGCAGGCGGCCTGGATCGGTGTGCAATGGCCGTAGCCGAGTTTTTCCAGGCCCGAGAGCAGGAGCGGATGGAGGTCGAGTGAGGCGAAGGTGACGTCGCTTAAGTGATCGGGTTTCATCGAGTTGGAGTGCTGCGCCGGCCGACAGCAGGGGCGCATGGGCGGGTATGAGGCTTCGGCAAAGCCGTCTGGCGGCTTGCAAATGGCTTCGGGATCAATTCAAATACTTCGTAACTATACGGCTCTCGCGTGGCAAGTCCCAAACCGACGCCCGCTGTGGCACCGAGCCCATCAAGCCAATCAATCCCACTCGCTGAAAGATTCAATCGCGATTCGCGCTGGCTAGCGTTGCGTTTGAAGCGCGCGATCCCCACTCTGGGTTTGCGCCTTAAAACCCCTCTCCCCGCGCGCCCCATCCACCGGAGTTTTTCCCATGAGCGAACACATCAGCGCTGTTACCGACACCTCCTTCGAGCAGGACGTCCTGAAGTCCGACCTGCCGGTTCTGGTCGATTTCTGGGCCGAATGGTGCGGCCCCTGCCGCATGATCGCGCCGATCCTGGAGCAGGTCGCCGCCGAAAACGCCGGCAAGCTGAAGGTGGTCAAGCTCAACGTCGACGAAAACCCGGGAACGCCGCCGAAGTTTGGCATTCGCGGCATTCCCACCCTGATTTTGTTCAAGAACGGCGCTCCCGCCGGCACCCAGGTAGGCGCGGTCGCCAAGGCCCAGCTTGCCGCTTTCGTGACCCCACACCTTGTCTAAACAACCTCCGAAACCGCCGTCTTCCTCGATGAAAAATCGTCGTCGCTTCCACGGGCATCGCAACAAGGGCCGCGGACCTGGCCAAGGCTCAGGTTCGCATCAGCAGCAAGGCCTGCCCATGGACGTCGAGGATTTCCTCGCCGAGGAAGAGGCACAGGCGCAGTTGCTGGCCCAGCAAGCCGCCGCCGCAGCGCAGGCGCCAGTTTTCCTTGATGAAAACGGCCAGCCGCTGCCGCCGGGAGCCATCCCGCCCGGCTACGACGCACCGATCCCACCGCCGCCGCAGATGAGCGACGAGCCGGGTGACTACGACGACCAGCCGCGACGTCAGCCGCGACCCAATGGCAATGGCAATGGCAATGGCCATGTGCCTGGTCATGCCGGGCAGCCGGTTAGCTTGGAGCCGCCAAAGATCCTGCACATCGCCGATCTCAAGAAGAAGTCGGCGGCGGAGTTGCTGGAGATGGCCGAGCAACTGGGGCTGGAAAACATCGCCCGCACCAAGAAGCAGGATCTGATCTTCGCCCTGCTCAAGGCGGCGGCGAAGCGCGGTGACCACATCATGGCCGACGGCGTGATGGAGGTGATGCCGGATGGCCAGTACGGCTTCCTGCGCACCCCGGATTCCAGCTACCAGGCCGGCCCGGACGACGTGTTCGTCTCGCCCAGCCAGGTGCGCCGCTTCAACCTGCGCACCGGCGACACCATCCACGGCCGGGTGCGCTCGCCCAAGGACGGCGAACGCTACTTCGCGCTGCTGCGGGTGGACTCGATCAACTACGAGCCGCCGGAAGCCAGCCGCAAGAAGGTCAGCTTCGAGAACCTGACGCCACTGTTCGCCAATGAGCAGTACAAGATGGAGCGCGGCAACGGCACCACCGAGGACATCACCGCCCGTGTGGTCGACATCGTGGCGCCGTTCGGCAAGGGCCAGCGCGGCCTGATCGTCTCGCCGCCCAAGGCCGGCAAGACCATCCTGATGCAGAACATCGCGCAGTCGCTGGCGGCCAACTATCCCGACGCCTACCTGATCGTGCTGTTGATCGACGAGCGTCCGGAAGAAGTCACCGACATGCAGCGCACGGTGCGCGGCGAGGTGGTGGCTAGTACTTTCGACGAGCCGGCATCCCGCCATGTACAGGTCGCCGAGATGGTGATCGAAAAGGCCAAGCGCCTGGTCGAGCACAAGCGCGATGTGGTGATCCTGCTCGACTCCATCACCCGCCTGGCGCGCGCCTACAACACCGTGGCGCCCAGCTCCGGCAAGGTGCTGTCCGGCGGTGTCGATGCCAACGCCCTGCAAAAGCCCAAGCGCTTCTTCGGCGCCGCCCGCAATATCGAAGAAGGCGGCAGCCTCACCATCATCGCTACCGCCTTGGTTGATACCGGCAGCAAGATGGACGAGGTGATTTACGAGGAGTTCAAGGGCACCGGCAATATGGAGATCCACCTGGAGCGCCGCATCGCCGAAAAGCGGGTGTTCCCGGCCATCAATATCAATCGTTCCGGCACCCGCAAGGAAGAATTGATGATGAATCCGCAGGATCTCAACAAGGTCTGGATACTTCGCAAGCTCCTGCATTCCATGGACGAACTGGCTGCGATGGAGTTGCTGTTTGATCGTTTGCGCCACACCAAGACCAATGCTGACTTCTTTGATTCGATGAAGCGCAATTGATCCGGGCTTCGGAATCCCGACCAATAAAAAACCGCGCCTAGGCGCGGTTTTTTATTGCCTGCTTGCGGAAGAACCAAGTCCGACCGGTGGCATCGCCGTGCTCGCGAGCCAGGGTCGCCAAGGGTTCACTCGCCTATTTGATGGTGATGCCGTCCAGCGAGCCATGCTTGGTCTTCCACTCGGCGACCCAGACCGGCGAGCGGCCGCGGCCGGTCCAGGTCAGCGACGCGTCCTGCGGGTGGCGGTACTTGGGCGCCACGGTGCCGCTGCTCTTGGGCTTGGCGGCTTTGGTGGCAGCGCTGCCCCCCGCGAACTGGACGGCGAGGCCGTAACGACTGGCTAGAGCCAGGATTTCCTGCTGGGCCTTGGCTTTCTCGGCCGAACGGCGGCTGTCGATTTCCGTGGCAACCCGCTGCTGCAGGCTCAGTAATTCTTCAAGAGAGAGTTTTTCGAGTTCGTTCATGGCCGAATTCAATAATTTGGTGAGCGCCGCGGCTTGCGACGCCTCATTTTGCGGCAATTTGAATGAAATTGAAACGGGAGTTTACAAACGGGCTATTCGCTGGGTTCCAAAAGGCCGGAATGCCGCAATAGCGGTTCCACCACCGGTTTTCGGCCTCGGAATTCGACGAAATTGCCCATGGCCGGCCGTGAACCGCCGGCGGCGAGGATGGCATCGCGGAAACGATGCCCAACTTCCTGGGTAAAGCCGGCCTCCTCGAATGCCGCGAAAGCGTCGGAGGAGAGAACTTCGGCCCATTTATAGCTGTAATAACCCGCTGCATAACCGCCGGCAAAGATATGGCCGAAACTCCAGGGCATGCGATTCAAGGCCGGTGGTTTCAACACTGAAACCTCGTCGCGGATGGTATTCAGCAGTTCCAGCAGACGCTGGCTGCTGGGCGTCTGCGCGTCACGATGCAGGCTCAGGTCAAACAGCGCGAACTCCACTTGCCGCAGCGTGGCCAGACCCGACTGGAAGCGACGATCCGCCCGCAGTTGCTCGATCATCGCGTCCGGCATGGGTTCGCCAGTTTGCCAGTGGCGGGCAAAAAGCTTGAGGGTGCTGGGCTCGTAGCACCAGTTCTCCATGAACTGGCTGGGCAACTCGACCGCGTCCCATTCGACGCCGCGGATGCCGGCCAGGGCGCCTTCCTCGACGCGGGTCAGCAGGTGGTGCAGGCCGTGGCCGAATTCGTGGAACAGGGTCAGCACTTCGTCATGGGTCAGCAGCGCTGGCTGGCCGGGCTGGGGCGGGGTGAAGTTGCAGACCAGATAGGCCACCGGTAGCTGCAGACCGCCGACTGCCAGCCGACGCCGGCCGATGCACTCGTCCATCCAGGCGCCACCACGCTTCGTTTCCGGACGCGAATAGGGGTCCAGGTAGAAAGCGCCAATCCACTCGCCATCGGCATGGGCCAGGGAGTAGACGCTGACATCCGGGTGCCAGGTCGACACGCCTTCCAGCGGCGCGATGCGGACGCCGAACAGGCGTTCGACCAGATCGAACATGCCGCGCAGCACCTGCGGGAAAGGAAAGTAGGGGCGCAGCGCCTCGTCGGACAGGCCCAGGGTCTTTTCCCTGAGCTGCTCCGAGTAATAGGCGGTATCCCAGGCCTGCAGCTCGTTGACGCCGTCGGCCGCCGCGAGCTGCCGCAGTTCGTCCAGCTCCTGCAGGGCGCGCGGGCGCGCCTTGCGCGCCAGTTCGTGCAGAAACTGCTCGACCTCCTCCGGCGAGTCCGCCATCTTGGTGGCCAGCGACAGCGCCGCGTAGTCCGGATAGCCGAGCAGCTCTGCCTCTTCCCGCCGCAGTGCCAGAATCTCGCTCATCAACGCGCTGTTGTCGTGGCAGGGCTCGTGCGGGCCGACCTCGCTGGCACGGGTGGCGTAGGCCTCGTAGAGCTTCTGGCGCAGAGCCCGGTTGCGGCACCGGGTGGTCACTGCGTCATAGCTGGGGAAGTCGAGTGTCAGCAGCCAGCCGTCCAGCCCCTTGTCGCGCGCCTTGGCGCGGGCGGCGGACTTGGCGTCTTCGGTCATGCCATTCAGCTCGGACTCCTCGGCGACCAGGCACTGCCAGGCCTGGACGCAGTCCATGACGTTTTCCTCGAACTTGGCCTGCAGCTCCGACAGACGCAGGCTGATGGCCTTGAAGCGCTCCTTTTGCTCTGGCGGCAAGGCGATGCCAGATAGCTTGAAGTCGCGCAGGGCGTCTTCCACCAGCTTGCGGCGGGTTGGGGAGTAGTTCGCGAATGCCGGACTGTCGGCCAGCGAGCGATAGGCCTGGAACAGCGCCTCGTTCTGCGAGACCTCGACGCCGTACTCGGTGACCTTGGGGAGGCCGGCGTTGTAAGCAGCCCGCCATTCCGGCGTGCTCCAGACCCCGAACAGGTGGGAGATCGGCCCCCAGACGCGCGACAAGCGATCACCCATTTCTTCCAGCGGCTCCACCAGGGTTTCCCAGCGATGTTCCCGCCGGCTAAGCAGTTGGTTCAGTTCCTGCCGGTTACGGGACAGAACCGCGTCCAGCTCCTGAGTGGCGTTCTCCGGGCGCAGGCGGTCAAAGGCGGGGAATTCTTGTGCGATGGGCACGGCAGGCGCTCACGGGTGATGAAAGTAAGGAAGAAAACGATGGAGACGGCCGGGCCTGCTTGCAAGGCAGGCGGGCCTGCCGGAGCTTGAATTCAGTAATTATGAACGGTGTGTGCAAAAATTTTTATCGACCTGCGGAGCTAAATGTGAATTTCGTGACAGGTTTCAGGTCTGCATATAAGCGTATGAAAAATAAACAGAAACAAGCCATTGAAAATTGCCTTTCGGGCTTCAGCTTGCACTGACCCGGCCGCCGCCGTTGGGCGGCAGACAGAAGGATTTGTCATTGAATGAACTTTTCTGCGACCATTTGGCTCTGAGCAGCATCGTAAAAGCACGAGACAGTGTGCGATGCGCTCAACTATCAACGTTCCCTTCGGAACGGTCTTGACGCCCTCCCCAAGGCAATTCATCCCTACCGTCCTTCCCAGACGGTTTGACCGTTCCGCTTAGGCCCTCCCACAAGGAGGGCCTTCTTTTTTTGCCTCCGCCCGCCATTGCCAAGCGTAAGCAGGCATAGTTGGTGTTGCCGCTGTTGAGCCCCGTTGCTGGAGAGATCGCCTGTGTTTCGGAGATTTTGGATGCGTATTGGCCTGCTTTCGGCCCTGACTGGCCTGCTCGGAGGCTGCTCCGGTCAGCAATTGCTCAATGGCCTCACACCGACGAACGGTTATAGCCGTTCCACCAACATCGTCTATGCCCCTGCGCAGAATCTGAAGCTGGACGTTTACACCCCCTACGGCAGCCAGAATGCGCCGGTGGTGGTGTTTTTCTACGGCGGCCGCTGGAGCGAGGGCAGCAAGGACCTGTACGAATTCGTCGGCGCCGCCCTAGCCAAGCAGGGCTTCGTCGCGGTGTTGCCCGACTACCGACTGTATCCGCAGGTGAAGTTCCCGGCCTTTGTCGAGGATTCCGCGCAGGCGGTCCGCTGGGCCCACGAAAACGCCGCCCGGTATGGTGGCGACGTTGGCCGGGTATTCGTGATGGGGCACTCCGCGGGTGCCTACAACGCGGCGATGCTGGCCGCCGACGAGTCCTATCTGTCGGCGGTGGGCGGTTCGCGGCTCTGGCTGTCCGGGATGATCGGTCTGGCTGGACCCTACGACTTCATGCCGATCACTGATCCCGACCTCAAGGACATGTTCGGCCCGCCGGAGCGCTACGCCGATACCCAGCCGATCAACCATGTCGACGGCCGCAATCCGCCGCTGCTGCTGCTGCACGGCGAGAACGACGAGTCGGTGTGGCCAAAGAACACCCGCAACTTCGCCGCCAAGGTCCGCGCCGCCGGCGGGCCGGTGGAGACGGTGATCTACCCGAAGATGACCCACGGCTGGATCGTCGCCACCCTGAGTCAGCCGCTGCAAGGGCAGTCGGACGTGATGACCTATGTGAAGGACTTCGTGCTGCGCAAGAGCGGCCTGAAGCCGGACCCGCTGCCGCCGACCTTGCCCGCCGCGGAGCCGCGGCCTTGATCCGCGCCTTCGAGGGCATCCGCCCGCAACTGGCCGAGGGCGCCTGGGTGGATGAGTCCGCGCAGCTGATCGGCGACGTGCAGTTGGGCGAGGACAGCAGCATCTGGCCGCTGGCCACCGTGCGCGGCGACGTCAACCGCATCCGCATCGGCGCGCGCAGCAATGTGCAGGACAACGCCTGCCTGCACGTCACCCACGACGGCCCCTACACGCCCGGCGGCATCGGGCTGGAGATCGGCGAAGACGTGACCGTCGGACATGGCGTGATCCTGCACGCCTGCACCATCGGCAACCGCGTGCTGATCGGCATGGGCAGCATCGTCATGGACCAGGCGGTGATCGAGGACGAGGTGCTGCTCGCCGCCGGCTCGCTGGTGCCGCCGGGTAAGCGCCTGGAGTCGGGTCATCTCTACCGTGGCAATCCGCTGGCCAAGGTGCGGCCCTTGAGCGAGGACGAACGCGCCTCGCTGAAGTACTCCGCCGAGCACTACGTGCGGGTCAAGAACCGACACGCCGCCAGCGGAGGCTGAGTCTCGTCGCCACGCCCCCCGCAGGGTCAGCAGGCCCTAGACTGGCAAGATAACAAGCGGGAGGAGAGAGAAATGCGTGGAGCCTGGTTGCTGGGCGTGGCCGTGCTGTCTGGACTACTGGCGGCCTGTGTGCAATCCGCCGATCCCGCTACGGCTGCTGGCGCCAGCTCGCACGCACCGCAGGCCAGTGCTGCCGAGCTGCCGCGCGACTGCGTCTGGTTGCTGCGCAGCGATGCCAACCTGCTCAACATCCTCTACCCCGATCGCGCCGCGACCTATTGGGTCGCTGCGCTGCCGATCCCGCCGGGCGGCGAACTGTGGCTGGTAGGCCGCTACCCGCACGCCCGCTATGCCTCCTTCAATCTCTACAACCCGCGCCTGGAGCCGAGCGACGCGCTGGCCGATGTCGAGATCGCGCCGCAGCCGGGCTCGGTACAGCCGTTCGCGGTCGGCGCCCGCCGCGACGCCGGCGCGCGCGACTACCGCGTGCGGGTGATCGCCGCCGTACCGCCGCAGAACCCCGCGCAGCGCGAGCCCAACACGCTCTACAGCTTTCTCGCCGCGGGCGAGCAGCGCCTGCCCTCGCCGCTGGCGGTGGTGATCTACCGCGTTTATGTCGAGGACGCCGGTTATGACCTCAGTGGCGGGGTCGGTCTGCCGCAGGTGGCGCTGCCGCTGGCTGGCGGCGCGGTGTTGCGCGGCAGCGAAGCCTGCTCGGCGCTCGAGCGGCTGCCGACGGTGCCGGCGGCGGCGCTGCTCAATGGCCTCGATCCCCCCGTCGAGATCCAGCCCAATCTCGCGGCGTTTCCGGAGCTGCGCTGGCTGAAGTTCTTCGATCTGCTCAGCTCGCAGTCGCACCGTCTGGACGCAGTGCCGCTGCTCGGCCCGCTGCTGTCCGGCGCGCTGGGGCAGAGCACCAGCAACAGCGGCGGCTTCGCCAGCAATGTCCACAACAGCTACATGACCGCCAGCCTCAGCCAGAGCTTGGGCGAGGTCGGGGTGCTGGTGGCGCGCATGCCGACCACGCCGCAGACCCGCGACGGCGAGCCGGTGATGGGCGACGGCCAGCTGCGCTACTGGAGCCTGTGCAGCAACGAGGTCAACAGCCAGCGCTACATCGACTGCCTCTACGACGAGCAGGTGCAGCGCGTGCAGGGCGAGCGCGCGATCATCCTGGTCAGCCGCGCGCAGGACCGGCCGGCCAATGCCATCGCCGAGTGCGGCGTGAACTGGCTCAACTGGGGCCCGTTCAGCAACAGCCTGCTGATCTATCGGCACATGCTGCCGCGCGGCGAATTCGCCGAGGCGATCCAGAACATTCCCGGCCCTTCCGGCGCGCACGAGCGCGAGGTGCTGGGCGCCTACTACCCCGAAGGCCGGCACTACGGCCGGGCGGAGTTCGAGCGGCTGGGCTGCCCGGTGAATCCGGACGCCGTGCTTGCTGCCACCGGCGCGCCCTGAGGCGCGGCGAGCACCGCCGTCTTGCGGCACACTGCGAGCCGCAAACCAAGAATCCAGCCGCTGAGGAGACAGCATGAAGCTAGGAGTGGCCGCCGCCGTGGCCCTGTTGAGTCTGACCGCCTGTGGCAAGCCCAAGCCGGCCGCCGCGCCGCCGGTGGCTACGCCCCAGGCCCTGGCCGAGCACAGCCAGGAATTCCGCCGCTCAGTGATCGAGGCAGCGCCCGGCGTCTGGGTGGCGGTGGGCTTCGGCATCGCCAACTCCATCCTCATCGAAGGCGAGGACGGCGCCATTGTGGTGGACACCATGGAGTCGGTGGAGTCGGCCAAGGCGGTGGCGGCGGAATTCGCGAAAGTCTCGGACAAGCCGGTCAAGGCCGTCGTCTACACCCACTCGCACCCGGACCACATTGGCGGCGCCTCGGCCTTCATTCCGGCGGGCGCGACGGTGCCGATCTATGCCCAGGAAGACGTCGCGCGCAACATGGACAAGATCAGCTCCGAGCTGCAGCCGATCATCACCCAGCGCTCGCTGCGCATGTACGGCTGGGGCCTGAGCCCGGACGAGCTGCTGAATGTCGGCATCGGCGGCGCGCTGGACATCCACGAGGGCAGCACGGTCAACATCCTGCGGCCGACCAAGACCTTCCGCGACACGCTGGACGACAGCGTCGCCGGCATCCACTTCCAGTTGGTGCACGCACCGGGCGAGACCGACGACCAGATTTTCGTCTGGCTGCCGGAGCGCAAGATCCTGCTGCCCGGCGACAACCTCTACCACGCCTTCCCCAACCTCTACACCATTCGGGGCACCGGCTTCCGCGATCCCAAGAAGT
Source organism: Nevskiaceae bacterium (assembly GCA_004297005.1). Lineage (GTDB taxonomy): Bacteria > Pseudomonadota > Gammaproteobacteria > Nevskiales > Nevskiaceae > Stagnimonas. Next base: position 49,023 of record SCVA01000005.1, on the reverse strand, counting down.
GGGCGGCGAGCCTGGACCGCATGCGTGCGCTGCGCCCGGCGGTGCTGGTGCCCAGCCATACCCGGCCGCTGTCTGGCGAGCAGACGATCTACGACACGCTCACCGACTACCGTGACGCCATCCGCTACGTCCACGACCAGACCATCCGGTTGATGAACATCGGCCTGTTGCCGGACGAGCTCGCCGAGCGCATCAAGCTGCCGGCGCATCTCGCCGCCTCGCCATTTCTTCAGGAGTTCTACGGCAAGCCGGGCTGGAGCGCGAAGAGCCTCTATGGCGGCAATCTCGGCTGGTTCGACGGCCGGCCGGAGCAATTGCATCCGCTGCCGCCGACCCAGCAGGCCGAGCGTCTGCAGGCGCTGGCGGGTGGCGCCGCCGCGATGGACACGGCGATTGCCGCCGCCGCCGCCAACCGCGACTGGCAATGGGTGCTGGAGCTGAGCGGCGCGGCCCTGCGCCTGAGGCCCGAGGCGGCCCAGGTGAAGGAGGCGCGACTGGCGGCGCTCAAGGCGCTGGGCGAGGCCGAGAGCAATCCCAATGCCCGGCACTGGTATCTGGTGGCCTGGCACGAGCTGCGCGGCGACTACCCCTTGCCGGATCGCGCGGTGACGCCGACGCCGGAGATGCTGGCCAACATGCCGCTGTCGACCTTCTTCGACGGCATGGCGGTCAACCTCGACGCCGAGGCGGCCGGCGAACGCGTCACCACCGTGCGCTTCGAGTTCACCGATGTCGCCGAGAGCTGGACCTACATCGTCCGCCGCGGCGCCAGCGAAATCCTGCCGCCCGGCGCGGCGGCGCCGGACGCCGATCTGGTGGTGCGGGTGCCGGCGCAGGTGTTCAAGGAAATGCTCGCCAAGCTGCGCAGCCCCGGCCTCACCATCGCCCGGGAGTTCGAGATGGGCAGCGGCAACAAGCTTGCCTTCATTGCCTTCATGCGGCTGTTCGTGCCGCTGGAAGCCGAGTCCGCGTCCTGATCCTTCCCTCCCCACACGACCCTACGCCCGCATGAACAGCAAACCTTTCTGGATCGCCCAGAACCTCACCCTCCTGGCGGTCTACGCCGCCGGCTTCGCACTCATCCTGATGGGCCATCCGAAACACTTCCTGGTGCTGCTGTCGGCGGTGCTGCTCGGTGCCCACGCGCTGGAAATTCCGGTGGCGTTCAAGGTGCTCAAGCACCTGAATCCCTCGCCGCTGCGGCTGGTGATCGGCACGCTGCTGTTCGGTTTCACCTGGTGGTTGCCGGTGAAGCGGGGCGTCTACGCCCCGCGCTGAGCTTGTGAATAAATCTACTGCGCTGTCCTGCTGCGTGTTTGGCTTAAGCCGTACTGCCACCGGCAGTACGTTCCCAGTGCCAAACACCATGCGCTGCTCGCAATCCTCACGCACACGAGTGCGCTGCGGTTGCTGTGCTGGCCGAACCTTTAGTCGGTTCGGCTCCTTGCAGCAGGGCATGCTCGCTACGATTTCTTCACAAGCTCTGAGCTTTACACTCGCGGGATGAGCACGCCTGAATTCATCAAGATCGTCGAGGTCGGTCCCCGCGACGGCCTGCAGAACGAGAAGCAGCTGGTCCCCGCCGCCACCAAGATCGCGCTGATCGAGAAGCTCGCCGCCTGCGGCCTGCCGGTGGTGGAGGCGACCAGCTTCGTCAGCCCCAAGTGGGTGCCGCAGATGGCCGATGCTGGCGAAGTGCTGGCCGGCCTGCGGCGGCAGCCCGGCGTGAGCTATCCGGTGCTGGTGCCCAATCTGCAGGGCCTGGAACGGGCGCTGGCGGCCGGCGTGCAGGAGATCGCGTTGTTTACCGCGGCCTCCGAGGCTTTCAACCGCAAGAACATCAACGCCGGCATCGACGAATCCCTGGCGCGCCTGGCGCCGGTGGCCGAGCAGGCCTTGGCGCAGGGGCTGAAAGTGCGCGCCTACGTCTCCACCGTGCTCGGCTGCCCCTACCAGGGTGTCGTCGAGCTGGCGGAGGTGGTGCGGGTGGCCAAGGCGGTGGCGGCGATGGGCTGCTACGAGGTCTCGCTGGGCGACACCATCGGCGTCGGCACGCCGCGCCAGGCGGCGGCGATGCTGAAGGCAGTCGCCGCCGAAGTGCCGATGGCGCAGCTCGCCGTGCACTTCCACGATACCCGCGGCACCGCGCTCGCCAACGTCTACGCCTGCCTGGAAGCCGGGGTGCGCGTGGTCGACGCCAGCGTCGGCGGCCTGGGCGGCTGCCCCTACGCGAAGGGGGCGACTGGCAATGTCGCCACCGAGGATCTGATCTACCTGTTGCACGGTCTGGGTTTCGCGACCGGCGTCGATCTCGACGCAGTCTGCGAGGTGGCGCGCTGGATCAGCGCCGAGCTGGGCCGGCCGCCGGCCAGCCGCTTGGCCCGCATCGCGGCGAACTAGCCGAACCTGCGTCGCCGCTAGAATGCGCGGCGACGAGCATGGACGAGGAGACTCATGAATAAGCTCTACCCCAGCGCCCAGGCGGCGCTGGCCGGCCTGGTGGCGGACGGCCAGACCCTGGCGGTCGGTGGCTTCGGCCTCTGCGGCATTCCCGAGGCGCTGATCGCGGCCCTGCGCGACAGCGGCGTGAAGAGCCTGACCGCGATCAGCAACAACGCTGGCGTCGATGGCTTCGGCCTGGGCCTGCTGCTGACCACCCGGCAGATCAAAAAGATGATTTCCAGCTACGTCGGCGAGAACAAGGAGTTCGAGCGGCAGTTTCTCGCCGGCGAGCTGGAGCTGGAGTTCACGCCGCAGGGCACGCTGGCCGAGAAGCTGCGCGCCGGCGGCGCCGGCATCCCCGCCTTCTTCACCAAGACCGGCGTCGGCACCGTGGTCGCCGAGGGCAAGGAGCTGCGCGAGTTCGACGGTGAAACCTATGTGATGGAGCGGGCGCTGAAGGCCGACGTCTCGCTGGTCAAGGCCTGGAAGGCCGACAAGAGCGGCAACCTGGTGTTCCGCAAGACCGCGCGCAACTTCAATCCGATGATCGCAGCGGCCGGCAAGGTCTGTGTCGCCGAAGTCGAGGAGCTGGTCGAGACCGGCGCGCTGGACCCGGACCAGATCCACACGCCCGGCATCTACGTCGACCGCATCGTGGTCAACGCCACGCCCGAGAAGCGCATTGAACAGCGCACTGTGAGCAAGTAATGGCCTGGACCAAGGAACAGATGGCGCAACGTGCCGCCCAGGAACTGCAGGACGGCTTTTACGTGAACCTGGGCATCGGCCTGCCGACCCTGGTCGCCAACTACATTCCTACCGGCATGGATGTCTGGCTGCAAAGCGAGAACGGCCTGCTCGGCATCGGCCCTTTCCCCACCGAGGCCGAGGTCGATGCCGACCTCATCAACGCCGGCAAGCAGACCATCACCACCCTGCCGGGCTCCGCCTTCTTCAGCAGTGCCGACAGCTTCGCGATGATCCGCGGTGGCCACATCAATCTCTCTATCCTCGGCGCCATGCAGGTGAGTGCCGCCGGCGATCTCGCCAACTGGATGATCCCCGGCAAGATGGTGAAGGGCATGGGCGGCGCGATGGATCTGGTGGCCGGCGTGCAGCGGGTGGTGGTGCTGATGGAGCACACCGCCAAGGGCGAGGCCAAGATTCTGCCCGCCTGCAACTTGCCGCTGACCGGGGTGAAGGTGGTGGACCGCATCATCACCGAGCTGGGCGTGCTCGACGTGACCCCGGAGGGGCTGAAGCTGGTCGAGTTGGCCCCAGGGGTGAGCGCCGAGGAGCTGCGCGCCAAGACCGCCTGCCCGGTTCTGGGATAATCCCCTTCCGCAATCCGCAATCCGCAATCCGCAATCGCTATGACCACTCGCAAGCTCGTTCTCCTTCGTCACGGCCAGTCGCAATGGAATCTCGATAACCGCTTCACCGGCTGGGTGGACGTGGACATCACCGAGGCCGGTCGCCAGGAGGCGATCCGGGCCGGCGAGCTGATGAAGGCCGAGGGCCTGAAGTTCGATTGCGCGCACACTAGCGTCTTGAAGCGCGCCATCCGCACCAACTTCACCGCGCTCGACGTGATGGATCAGTTGTGGATTCCGGTGCACAAGACCTGGCGCCTCAACGAGCGCCACTACGGCGCCCTCCAGGGGCTGGACAAGGCCGAGACCACCGCCAAGCACGGCGAGGCGCAGGTGAAGATCTGGCGCCGCAGCTACGACGTGCCGCCGCCGGCGATGGCGTCTGATGATCCCGGCCACCCGGCCAACGATCCCCGCTACGCCAAGCTCGACGCGGCGGTGCTGCCGGGCACCGAGTCGCTGGCCACCACCCTGGTGCGCGTGCTGCCCTACTGGCACGACCAGATCGCGCCGCAGCTCAAGGCCGGCCAGACGCTCTTGGTGACCGCGCACGGCAATTCGCTGCGTGCGCTCTACAAGTACCTGAACAACGTCAGCGAGTCCGAGATCCTCGAACTCAACATCCCGACCGCCATCCCGCTGCTGTTCGAGCTCGACGGCGAGCTGAAGGTGAAGAGCTACCGCTACCTCGGCGATCCGGAGGCCGCCAAGCGCGCCGCCGAGGCCGTGGCCAACCAGGCCAAGGCGCGCTGAAGAGGCGCTATGTCGCGCGCAGGCTCCTCGCGGGGCCTGCGCAGCGGCCGCCGCTAAGTCAGCCGGCGTGCGGCGGTATCCACTCGTTCAGAAAGTCCTCGCTGGACAAGCCGAGCAGCCGGTCTTCGTCGATCTCGTAAGGGTCGGCGTCGTAGCCGATGGCGCGGATCAGATAGCGCCGCTGGCCGGGGATCGGTTCCAGCTCACAGCCGCACTCGGCGGCGCGGCGGATGGCTTCGCTCAGGCCCATCACACCGTCTCCGGCGGGTCCACCGCGTGGCGCAGCAGCGCCGCCCTGGAGACATAGCGGGTCACCGCCGCGTGGGTGGCGGAGAGCTTCACTGGCGGCGCCACGCCGGCTTCCAGGGCCTCGCTCCAGCGCAGCGCGCACAGGCACCACCAGTCGCCGGGTTTCAGGCCCGGGAACAGGTGCTCGGCGCGCGGCGTCACCAGATCGTTGCCGCGTTCCAGGCTGAAGCGCAGGAACTCGATAGTCATCCGCGCGCAGACCAGATGCCGGCCCTGGTCGTTGCCATTGGTCTTGCAGCAGCCGTCGCGGTAGAAGCCGGTGAGCGGCGCGTAGGAGCAGGGCAGCAGGCGGCCGCCCAGCAGATTGAGGTGCGTGTCAGCCGGTGGCGGTTCAGTCATGCGGCACACTCTACGCCGCCGTCCACGGAACCGACACGCCATGATTCGCCTGCAAGTCCGGCATCGCACCAGCTACCGCTACGCCAATCCGGTGCGGCTGGACCCGCACCGCTTTCTCTGCCGCCCTCGGGATACCCACGAGCTGCGCGTGCTCGATGCGCAGTTGTCGGTTTCGCCGGCCGCCGAAACCCGCTGGACCAGCGATGTGTTCGGCAACTCGGTGCTCTGGCTGGACTTCCGCGAGCCGGCCACCGAGCTGGTGCTGGAGTCGGTACTGGAGGTCGAGCACTACCCGGCGGACCCAGAGCAACTGATCCTGGATCCGCAGGCGGCGACCCTGCCGGTGGCGTACTCGGACTCCGAGCGGATCGACCTTGCGCCTTATCTTCGGCGGCACTCGCCCGATCCCGGCAACCGGCTGGCGCTGTGGGCGCGTCGCCATGTCAAGGCGAATGGCAGCGGCACCCTGGCGAGCCTGGCGGCGATCAACACCGCGATCCGCGAGGAGTTTCGCTACCAGCGCCGCGACGAGCCCGGCACCTGGCCGCCGTCGGCGACACTCAGCGAGCGCGCGGGCACCTGCCGCGACTTCGCCCTGCTGATGATGGAGGCAGCACGCAGCCTGGGTCTCGCGGCGCGCTTCGTCTCCGGCTATCTCTACGACGCCGGCCAGGCCGGGGCCAGCGGCAATCTGCTCGGCGGGGGCGAAACCCATGCCTGGCTGCAGGTCTACCTGCCGGGCGAGGGCTGGGTCGCCTACGACCCGACCAATGGCCTGGTCGCCGGCAACAACCTCATCGAAGTGGCGGTGACCCGCGATCCCGAACAGGCGGTGCCGCTGGCCGGCAGCTTCGTCGGCCAGCCCAGCGATCCGCTGGGCATGAGTGTCGAGGTGACGGTCACCGAGTTGTAGCGGCAGTCCTCCGAGGATGGCGAGCCACGTTGATCTTGCTCGGCCAAGGCCCGGGCGGCGGCCGTGGAGCGGATTCAGAGCGGCGCCGGGATGCGCCGCGACGACGACAAGCGAGTTGGGGAAATCATGAACAAGAAATGGAGCGCGCTGCTGGCGGCCTGGCTGCTGATGGCGCAGGCGGGCGCCGCCGAAGTGGGCAGCCTGCCGGTCAAGCGATTGCCTTCGGGTACGGCGCCGACCACGTCGAGGACGCCGGCTGCCGAGCCTGCGTTCTGGCTGTCCGGCATGGCTGGCTATCAGGTGGTGGAAGAGGCCAATCTGACGGTGCAGGGCTGGGGCGCCTATCTGCGCGGCGAGCCTGGGCTGGTCGGTCTGCGTGCGCGCTACGCCAGCGGGCTGAGCGGGTTGCGGCATGGCCGCGAGTTGGGCGTGCTGCTCGGCCGGCCACTCACTGCGGGCGGGTCTGGGCGGCGCTCGGGGTTTCCCGCTACGAGCTGGAGCGGCGTCAGGACAACTCCAGCAGCGCGCCGGTCCAAGAGCAGGCGATCGGCGTGCCGCTGGAGCTGGTCTGGGCGCCGCACGGGCGTCATCTCGGCCTGGAGCTGCGTGCCGAGGCCAATCTCAACAGCGTCAGCAACGGGCTGCTCATCGGCCTGGGTTTGCAGCTCGGCAAGCTCTAGGGCCTGTCACCCATTGCCGGGTCGCTGCGGCGGAAGGCGCACTCGGCTTAACGCGGCTGGCCGCAGGCAAGCCGCGCCGAGGCCAAGTGCTTGGGGCAGTGCAAGGAAGCAAGAGTGCGCAATAGCGGGTCTATTGAAACTCTTGCTGACGCGGCAATGCTCCAAAACCGTCCGGCGCCGACACGGTGTTTGCGTAGCAAGGGGTGCGGGAGGCGCCGGCAGGGCTCGCTCCCGCACCCACCTCGCTACGCTCGGACACCGTGTCGCGAGCCCGCCCCGAAGGGTTGCTGGCCAAAAGCGCGTCATGCCGCGTTGCCCGCCTAGCGAAGGCAACCAGCCTTCGCGTCGGCAGGCGCCTTGCCTGACGCGCTTTTGACCGGCAACGCAGCGATCCCGCAATGGGTGACAGGCCCTAGCTCGCCGCGTCCACCGCCGGCAGCCAGCCGCGCTCACGCAGTAGCGCCTGGGCGTCGGCGCTATCGCCGGCAAACCAGGCGGCGGCGCTGCCGAGGATGAAGTGGTAGCCCCAGGCGTCCATGTCGGCGAAGCAGCGTGCCCGCGAATAGCCGTCCAGGCGTTCGGCCAGCAGGCATTGCAGGTAGCAGACCGCGTTCTCCTCGGTGTCGGTGCCACCGGCGTCGGTGTGCAGGCCGGCGCGCCGCTGCTCGTCGGCCAACAGCCAGTGGCAGGCCTCGTGCAGGGCCGAGTGCACCGGCGTATCGGCGCGCAGGTACAGGCAGTTGCCGATCAGTCCGGCCTCGGATTCGCCCCAGTAGCTGCCGGGAATCTCGGCGCCGTCCGCTACCGGCTGCCGGCGCAGGCCTAGCGGCGTCAGTAGTGCGTCCAGCGCGCCGGCCGGCAGCGCCGAGACCGTGAGCACCGCCGGTGCGGAGGGAGCTTTTTCTGCCGAAGTGACAAGCGGTTCCATGACCGTCCTGTTGATTTGTTTGATGTGCGGTGAGCTAGGGCGTTCCTGATCGCTACCGCCCCGGCCCGCTCATCAAACCTTCTCGACCACCAGGCTGGTCAGCCGGCGTACCAGCGGCAGCACCATCAGCAGGGTGGGGAAGGCGATCAACCAGGACAACCCCCAGGAGCTGAGCCAGATCGACAGGAAGTGCTCGGCCAGGCCGATGCCGCGCAGCGTGCTGACCAGCGAGACGATGCAGGTCATGAACAGCGAGAGGAACAGCGGCATGACTAGGCCGGCGTAGCGCGCCGGCAACTTGCGTAGACCGGCAGCGCGGGCGGAGGAGGGTGAGGGCATGGTGGCGTGGTGACGGCGTGGAGCTTGAGCGGAGGCCGCGAATGCTAACGCCTGCCGCGACCAGTGCGCCCTATGCCGCCGGCTTGTGGCAGACCGCCTCGATGTTGTGTCCATCGGGGCCGATCACAAAGGCGCCGTAGTAGTTGGCGTGGTAGTGCGGGCGCAGGCCGGGCGGGCCGTTGTCCTTGCCGCCTGCGGCGATGGCGGCCTGGTAGAAGGCATCGACTTGCTGCCGAGTCGCCGCCGCAAAGGCGAGATGCAGATGCGCCGGGCGCTCGGTGCTCTCGTAGAGCCAGAGCGAGGGTTTGCCGTTTTGTCCAAGGCCGACTCCATAAGGCCCTTCCATCGCCACGGTGACGCCCAGCGGTTGCAGCGCCTTGAGGAAAAACGCCTTGCTCTCGCCGAGATTGCTGACGCCAAAACCGAGGTGATCGAACATGGCTGTCTCCTATTCCTGGTCGCCGTTGGGCCGCAGCTGCGCAGCGATTGCCTCGAAGGGGTGTCGAGCCTGCACAGCCAGCTTGGGTGGCGAGCAATACTTGGGCAGAACGGACCCGCCGTCCAGTCAGCGTCGCGCCCGGCCTCGGCCTTGGCCGCCGCCACGCTCATGGTTGGCGCGCCGGCGACTGCCATGGCGAGCCCGTCGCCCGTACAGTGGCCGCTCCCCGACTCGGAGCAGTGCCGCATGCCCCTGGAACACGTTGATGTGCTGATCGTCGGTGCCGGCCTGTCCGGCATCGGCGCCGCCGTGCATTTGCAGCAGCACTGTCCCGGCCGGAGCTACGCCATTCTCGAAAGCCGCGACACGCTGGGCGGCACCTGGGATCTGTTCCGCTACCCCGGCATCCGCTCCGACTCCGACATGTACACGCTGGGCTATTCCTTCCGCCCCTGGAAGGCGGCCAAGGCGATTGCCGACGGCCCCTCGATCCTCGCCTACATGCGCGATGCCGCCCGCGAGCACGGCGTGGATAGCCACATCCGTTACCAGCATCGCGTGGTGGGCGCCGAGTGGTCGACTCCGGAGGCGCGCTGGACGGTGAAGGTGGAGCGCGGGCCGCAGCGCGAGCCGGTGCAACTGAGCTGCCGGTTCCTCTACCTCTGCGCCGGCTACTACGACTACGCCTCGGGCTACACGCCCGGCTATCCGGGCCTGGAGCAGTACCGTGGCCGCTTCGTGCATCCGCAGCAGTGGCCCACCGATCTCGACTACCGCGGCAAGCGGGTGGTGGTGATCGGCAGCGGCGCCACCGCGGTGACCCTGGTGCCGTCGATGGCGCAGGACGCCGCCAAGGTCACCATGCTGCAGCGCTCGCCGACCTACATCCTGGCCTTGCCAGGGCAGGACGCCATCGCCAACGGCCTGCGCCGCGTCCTGCCGGCCAAACTCGCCTACGCCATCACCCGCTGGAAGAACGTGCTGATGCAGATGTTCTTCTTCAATCTCTGCCGCCGGGCGCCGGAGCTGGCGAAGAAGCTGATCCGCGCCGGCGTGCGCCAGCAGCTGCCCAAGGGTTTCGACGTCGACAAGCACTTTGCGCCCAGCTACAACCCCTGGGATCAGCGCGTCTGCCTGGTGCCGGACGGTGATCTGTTCCAGGCGCTGCGCTCGGGCAAGGCGGAGATCGTCACCGACTATATCGAGACTTTCACCGAGCAGGGCATCCGCCTGAAGTCCGGCCAGGAGCTGGCGGCCGACGTGGTGGTGAGCGCCACCGGGCTGAAGATGCTGGCGCTCGGCGGCGTGCGCTTCGTGGTCGATGGCGAGCCCATCGAGTTGTCCAAGAAGCTCAGCTACAAGGGCATGATGATCAGCGACGTCCCCAACATGGCGCTGGCGATCGGCTACACCAATGCCTCCTGGACGCTGAAGGTCGATCTCAGCTCGGCCTATCTCTGCCGGCTGCTGAACCACATGGAGCGCCACGGCTATCGCCAGTGCACGCCGCGCCGCAACGACCCTTCGGTGCGGGAGCTGCCGCTGCTGGATTTCTCTTCCGGCTATGTGCAGCGCGCCATCGACGCTTTCCCCAAGCAGGGCTCGAAAGCGCCCTGGAAGCTCCACCAGAACTACCTCTTCGATCTGCTGGGCCTGCGCTTCGGCAAGCTGGACGATGGTGCCCTGGTGTTCTCCGGTGTGGAGGCAAAATAGAGCCATGCGCATCGGCATCGATCTCGGCGGCACCAAGACCGAAGCGGTATTGATGGGGCCAGGCTCGGCGATCCTGGCGCGCGAGCGGCTGGCGACGCCGCACGAGGACTACCAGGGCCAGATCGCCACCATCGCCGAGCTGGTGCGGCGCATGGAAGCCGCCGCGGGCCAGGTCGGTCTGCCGGTGGGCATCGGCCATCCGGGGACGATCTCGCCGGCCACCGGCCTGATGAAGAACGCCAATTCCATCTGCCTCAACGGCCGCCCGCTCAAGCAGGACATCGAGGCCGCGCTGGGGCGGGTGGTGCGCATGGCCAACGATGCCGACTGCCTGGCGGTGTCGGAAGCCGCCGACGGCGCGGCGGCGGGTGCGAGCACGGTGTTCGCGGCGATCCTCGGCACCGGCGCCGGTGGCGGCATCGTCATCCACGGCCGTTTGCTCGCAGGCCCCAATGCCATCGCCGGCGAGTGGGGGCACAACCCGCTGCCCTGGCCGCGCGCCGACTGGGGCGAGGTGCCGGGGCCGGAACACTGGGACGGCCAGCGCGGCAGCATCGAGGCCTGGCTGTCCGGCACCGGCTTCGCCCGCGACCATGCGCAGCGCTTCGGTGGCACGCTGCGCAGCGAGGAAATCCTGCAAGGTGCGGCGGCCGGTGATGGCGCCTGCGCAGAGAGCTGGGAGCGCTACCAGGACCGGCTGGCGCGGGCGCTGGCCAGCGTCATCAATCTGCTCGATCCGGAGGTGATCGTGCTCGGCGGCGGCCTGTCGAAAGTGGCCGCGCTCTACCAGAGCATTCCGCGGCGCTGGGGCGCCTGGGTATTCAGCGACCGCGTCGACACCCAACTGAAGCCGGCGCTGCACGGCGACTCCAGCGGCGTGCGTGGCGCTGCCTGGCTGTGGCCGGAGACTGCCGCGCGGTAGCGGCGGCGCGCTCAGGTGATCGGCGGTGTAGGCGTGGCGGCGGACAGCCGTGCGTTGGACATCGTCAGCCGGTAGATCAGCGTCTGGGTGAAGGTCTTGTAGAAGCGCAACTGGCTTTCCGGCGCGACGTTGTCGAGCAGGGTGGCATTGATGCGCAGCGCCAGCACGGTGGAAACCGCCTGCACCGATGCCGTCCGGCGCATGCCGGAGAGCAGCGCAATTTCGCCGAAGCAATCGCCCTTGCCGAGCACGTGGATCGGCTTGCCGCCCTTGCGGACCAGCGCCTGGCCCATGGCGATGATGTAGAAGGCGCTCTCGATGTCGCCCTCTTCCACCATCATGCTGTTGGCGGCGAAGGTCTTGAGCTGGCTGGCGCTGAGGATGCCGTCGATTTCCTCTTCGGTGAAGGCATTGAAGAAGGCCAGGCCGCGCAGCGAGTCGCGGTTCTCGCGGCGACTGGAGTGGGCATCGCTCTCGCGCAGGCGTTCCTGCTCGCGCATCAGGTCGGAGGCGAGGTCGAGCCCCTTCTGGTAGCGCTCGCCGGGCTTCTTGGCGAGCAGCTTGGCGATGATCTGGCAGAGGTCGCGGGAGAGCTCGGGGCGCTTCTTGTCGAGCGCCGGCACCGGTTGGTTGCGGATCGCCGCGAACAGACCGGGTAGATGTGGTGAGTAGTAGGGCGGCTCGCCGGTGAGCAACTGGTAGAGCACCGCGCCCAGCGCGTAGAGGTCGGAGGTGGCGCCCACCGGCTGACGCATCACCTGCTCGGGCGACATGTACAGCGGCGACCCCACCGCGGTGCTGCTGGTGCCCTCGCGCGGTTCGTTCAGTTCGGCGATCGAGAAGTCCATGATCTTCGGGACGCCGTCCTTGGTGATCATGATGTTGCTGGGCTTGATGTCCCGGTGCAGCACGCCCTTGGAATGCGAGTAGTCGAGGCCGCGCGCGCACTTGATGCCGACGTCGAGCACCTTGTCCAGCGACATGCGCGGGCCGTTGCGCCGGCACCAGGGCAGCAGGGTGTCGCCGTCGACGTACTCCATGACGATGTAGCAGAGGTCGGCCTCCATGCCGGCGTCGTAGAGCGCGATGATGTTGGGGTGGTTGAGCATGCCGGCGGCGCGCGCTTCCACGAAGAAGTTGCGCGCCTGCATCTCGAAGTTGCCGCCCTGCCGGTCTTCGCTCAGGTGCAGGGCGATCTTCACCGCCACCTCGCGCTGCACGAAGGGATCGAAGCCCTTGTAGACCAGGCCGCTGGCGCCCTTGCCGAGCACACCGCGAATCTCGTACTTGCCGATGCGGTTGGGAGCGTCAGCCGGCAGTTGGCCGCGCTCGTCGCCGCGTTTCGGCGCGACAGTGGGCTCGCTGCTCACGACGGCGCCAGCTCCACTAGCGGCCCGTCAGCCGGGCGTGGATGAAGTCGGCGATGGCCGCGATGGCCGCATCGGACTCCGGCATCAGTCCGCCGTGCAGCTGCCACACATGCCAGAGCTGCGGCCAGATCTGCAGGGTCACCGGTACGCCCTGGGCACTGGCGCGTTGCGCCAGGCGGGTGGAGTCGTCGTGCAGGATCTCCCGGCCGCCGACCTGGATCAGCAGCGGCGCCAGGCCGCTGAGATCGGCGTACAGCGGCGAGGCTAGCGGCTGCTTGAGATCCTGCCCGGCCAGATACTGGGCGGCGCTATCCACGCCCAGCTGGCGCGACAGCATCACCTCCTGCCTGGCGCGTGTAGTCACCGACTCGCCGGACATGGTCAGGTCGGTCCAGGGGGAAAGGCAGACGATGCCGGCCGGTTGCGGCAGCGGCTCGGTCTTCAGGCGTAGCGCCAGCGCCAGCGCCAGGCCGCCGCCGGCGGAGTCGCCGGCGATGATGATCTTGTTGGCCGAAACGTCCTGGTCGAGCAGGCCGCGGTAGGCAGCCAGCGCGTCATCGACGGCGGCGGGGTAGGGGTGCTCGGGAGCCAGCCGGTAGTCCGGCGCGGCCACGCAGACGCGCGCGCTCTTGGCCAGCCGCGAGGTGAGCGCGCGGTGGCTGCGCGGCGAGCCGGTGACATAGGCGCCGCCGTGTAGGTAGAGCAGAAAGCCGCGCGCGCCGCTGGCCGGATGCGCCACCCACTCCACCGGCACCTCGCCGAGCTGGCCGGCGGTGTAGGTGGCGCCGCTGGCGGGCCAGGTGAGCTTGGCGAGCTTGTCCACCCGTTGGCGCTTGCGCGTCATGTCGGGGTCGTGCAGCGCCGACTTCACAACGAGGCCGGCGAACAGTTTGGTGAGGTGCCCGCGCAAGGACAGGGGCGCGTTGGGGTCGATGCCTGTGGTCATGGCTTGCAAGCCTAGCCGTTTTCACCGGGCTTCGGTGTCATTTGCCGGCCGTGGGCGTTGACTAGACTGCGCCGATGAAAGCTCTGATCGCATTCCCCTGCTGCCTGTTCCTGCTGGCCGGCTGTGGTCGTTCGCAGGCTCCGGTCTCCGAGGTGGCCCCGCCGCCGCCGCCGGGGCAGGCGGTCTGCGCGCCGGGCGCGCCGGCCCTGGAATTCACCGGCAGCGCCAGCGCCGCCGAGGCCAAGAGCTACCGCCTGCTGCCGTTCACGGTCGCCGCCGGTACCGGGCGCGTGGAGCTGAGCTACGAGTGGAGCGACAAGCCCGGCAATCCGCCGTCGACGCCGCTCACCGCTACCACCTTCGATCTCGGTCTCTGGGATCAGCACGGCTACCGCAGCGCCCAGGGTTTCCGTGGCTGGGGCGGCTCGCGTCAGGGTCGTATCGACCAGCAGCAGGCGCCGATCTACGTCCAGCGCGACAGCGCCGACCGCGGCTTTGTGCCCGGCGCCGTCGAGCCCGGCACCTGGTATGCCGATCTCGGCATCGCCGCGGTGGCGCCGGCCGGCGCCGACTACCGGGTCAAGGTGGAGTGCAAGAGCGTCTCCGCCGGTGCCAGCCCGGCGCCGGACCCGGTGGACCGCGAGCATGTCGCCCGCCGTCTGCCCGGCTGGTATCGCGGCGACTTCCACATGCACGCCTACCACTCCAATCCGAACGCGCCGGACTGGCCCGACTTCATCGCCCAGGCGCGCGCGGCGCAGCTCGACTTCCTGATGGTCACCGAGTACGTCACCGGTCAGCACTGGCGCACGCTGGGCGCGGTACAGCGCGCCAATCCCGACCTCCTGATCTGGCCGGGCCGCGAGATCATTACCTACCACGGCCACATGATGGCCTTCGGCGAGACGCCCTCGGTGCTCGAATACCGGCATGGGTTCGAGGACGTCGGCGCCGGCGAGATCCAGCGTCTGAGCAAGGCCGATGGCGCGCTGTTCGGCGTCAACCATCCCACCACCTTTCCGCCGCCGCTGTTCAGCAATTTCTGCCGTGGCTGCTACTTCGAGCTCGATGACGCGATCGACTGGACGCAAGTCGACACCATCGAAGTGGTCAACGGGCCGATGCTGGCGACGCCGGACGATCTCGGTATTCCGCTGCCGGTGGGCTCCATCGAAAATCCCTTCGTCGGCACCGCTATCCAGAAGTGGGAGGGCCTGCTCCGGCAGGGCTACAGGATCACCGCCGTCAGCGGCTCCGACAGCAAGGGCGTCGACGCCGAAGACCAGCGTGCCCGCAAGGGCTATGGCTCCAGCCTCACCGCGGTCTACGCCAGCGAACTGTCGCGGCCGGCCTTGCAGGCGGCGATCCGGGCCGGCCATGCCTACATCCGCACCCGGGGCGCGGCCGGCTCGCCGGAAGTGCTGTTCGAGGCCAGCGGGCCTGCGCAGCAGCAGGGCATCTACGGCGACAGCCTGGTGCTCGCCGAGGGCGAGAGCGCGACGCTCACCACCACCGTCACCGGCGGCGCCGGGCAGTGGCTCAGCTACTACGCCAACGGCGTTCCAGTGCTGACCCTGCCGGTAATCACCGATCCCTTCGTCCATCAGTTGCCGGCGACGCGCTTGCCGGTCAACGAAGGTCCCTTAGGCACGTTCTGGCGCATCGAGCTGCGCGACCTGCAGACCCGCACCGTGATCGGCAATCCCATTTTTTTGCGCGGTCCCTGAATTGGACTGGCGGGAATTAACGATGGATTGACGCGGCGCGGGCTAATTTTGACCTGAACCGTTAATCAACTCTCTTCAGGCTCCCCATGTTCAGGCCAAGTTTTCTTGCCGCCGCTGCGGCTCTGTTGTCCGCTCCCGTCCTCGCCAATGCCGATCCGGTGCCGTTGACGCCGGTGCAAGCCACCGCTACCCGACTACCGGAGTCGGTGAATCTGGTACCGGCCACGGTGTCGGTGGTGTCTGGCGAAGAGCTGCGTGCTCGCGGTGCCAGCGACCTGCGCACGGCGCTGTCGTTGGTTTCCGGCGTCGAGATCGCGCCGGGTGGCGACGCCGGCCCGGCCGGCAGCGTGCCGGCCTTCTACGGCTTTCGGGAGTTCGATGCCTTCCTGCTGGTGGTCGATGGCGTGCCGGCGGGCGGGGCCTTCAACCCGACGCTGTCGATGCTCGATCTGCACAACATCAAGCAGATCGAGGTGATGCGCGGCGCGGCGCCGGTCATGTACGGCGCCACCAGTTTCGTCGGCGTCATCCAGGTCATCCACTATCCGGCCGGTGAATCGGAAAACCGCGTCACTGCCACGCTGGGTGATCCGCTGAGCGTCGGCGCCTCCGGAGCCACGGTGCTGTCCAGCGGCGTCTACAAGCAGTCGATTGAGGCCGACGGCAGCCGCGACCGCTACAGCGACGATCGCACCGCGGTGAACCGTGGCCACCTGATGTACCGCTTCGCGACCGCCGCCGCCGGCGGTCGGGTGCGCGCCGACGTCGAGCTCTTGCAGCAGCACCAGATCCCCGCCGGCCTCACCCGCCGCCGCAGTATCGGCGGCGTGCAGCGCCTGTGGCCGGAGACTTCGCCGGACGACAACCAGAACCCCTCCGACGCCCACATCAACGAAGGGCGCCGGCAGTTGACGCTGGGCTACGACCGCGACGAGACCCTGCTCGGCGCACTGGGCACGACGCTGGCCGTCACCCACACCGACACCTCCTACATTCGCGGCTTTCTGGCCAGCAGTGGCCTGAGCGCGCCAGAATCCTCATTGCCGGCCACTACCGACGCCGACGGCTTCAACCAGAGCCGCAACGTGCTCGACGTCTACTACGACGCGCACTTCAGCAAGGCGCTGGGGCCGGTGGGCCTGACCTATGGTGTCGACGTACTGCACGGCAATGCCGATGTCCGCACCGGCAACTACGCCTACCGGGTCAGCCAGGACGGCACGGTCGCCGAAGCCTCCACCGACAATCCGGTGGACGAGGCTTTCGCCATCAAGGACCGCCGGGATTTTCTCGGCGCCTACCTGCAGGGCAACTGGAAGCCGCTGCCGACCGTGGAGCTAGTCGCCGGCCTGCGTCTGAACAACACCCACGAGAAGCTGGAAGTCACCGAAGACCCCAACGGCGTGCTGGACAGCGGCAGCGACACGCATCATCAGACCCGCTTCAGCGGCACGCTCGGCGCCAGTTGGCAGGCCTATGCCGCCGACGCCAACACCGTGGTGGTCTACGCCGACTACCGCAATAGCTTCAAGCCGCTGGCCTTCGAGTTCGCGCCGGCGATGGAGCCCGATGAAGAGATTCTGCCGGCGGAAACCGCGCGCACCTATGAAGCCGGCTTAAAGGGCACCTGGTTCGGTGGCCGCCTGAAGTACGACCTCTCCGGTTTCTACGTCAATTTCGACAACGCCAAGCACTACACCGCCACCGGCGAGGAAACCGGCGGTGGCCGCCTGCGCTTTGCCGGCGGTGAAGCCGAGACCCGCTACACCCTGGTCAAGGACCTCGATCTGGCGGTGAACTACGCCTACCACGAGCAGCGCTTCGTGTTCGCGCGTACCGACGATGGCAGCGATGTCTCCGGCAATCGCCCGGAAATGTCGCCGCATGTCACCGCCGGCCTGGGCCTGCTGTATCTGCCGGCCACCGGCTTCAACGCCGCGCTGATCGACAGCTTCACCGGTGGCCGCTTCCTCAACAAGAAGAACACCGGTCCGCTGCACAGCTACCAGACGCTGGACGCGCACCTGGGCTGGAACGGCGCCAAGGGCATCAGCCTGTCGCTGGATGGCAGCAACCTCACCGATGCGCGCGACGCGGTTTCCGAAAGCGAGTATTCGGAGGAGATCAACGGCGCCGCCTACACCCGCATGCAGGGTCGCCGGGTGCTGCTCAGCGTTTCCAAAACCCTGTAATACGAAGAATGCCCATGGCCATTTCCAGCCGCCTGCCCAGACAGCTGCTCGCCGCCGCCTTCGTGGTGGCGAGCCCGATGGATGCCTTCGCCGAGGATGGCGAGGACAGCCGCCAGCACAAGTCGGCGCCGGTGCAGCTCGATCCCGTGCAGGTCACCGCCACCCGCGGCAGCGCTGGCAGCTTCGAGGTGACGCAGCCGGTGACCGTGCTCAGCGCCGAAGACATCGGCAATCGGAGTCCGCAGGTGATGGGCGAGCTGCTGCGCGGCGAGTCTGGCGTGTACTTCCAGCAGACCGGGCCTGGGCAGGGCATGGCCATCGTCCGTGGCCTCAAGGGCTCGGGCGTGCTGCATCTGGTCGATGGCTTCCGCCTCAACAACGCCTTCTTCCGCTCGGCGCCCAGCCAGTACATCGCCCTGCTCGATCCCTGGAACATCGACCAGATCGAAGTGGTGCGCGGCCCGAGCTCCACGCTCTACGGTTCCGACGCGATGGGCGGCGTGATCCAGGTGCGCACGCCGGAAACCCGCTTCAGTGGCAGCCAGATCGGTACCGCCGCCGAAACCCGTCTGCACTACGGCAGCGCCGACTCCGCGAAAGTCGGCCGGGTGAAGCTCGCCGCCGGCAACGAGAGGTTCTCGCTCACCGCCGGCTACACCATCGCCAACTACGGTGACCGCAAGATCGGCGGCATCGGCCAGAGCGCCGACGGCGCCGGCAACAACAGCCTGGGCGACACCGTCGGGCCGGGCGAGTTCACCTCGCGCGCCTACGACTTCAAGGCGATCTGGGCGGCGACGCCGGCGGACGAACTCAGCTTCGCGGTGCAGTACTTCGAGGTGCCGCAGATGTTCCGCTACAACGAGATGGTGCCGGGCTCCAATCCGCCGCCGGCCTCGCGCATTGAGGCGCTCTACGACAACAACCGCGCCTTCTATCACTTGCGCTGGCGACACAGCGCGCCGCTGGGTTTCGTCGATAGCCTCGATGTGCATCTGGGTCGGCAGATCATCAACGACGACCGCTTCGACAACCCCTCGGCCAACCCGAGCCGCTACGACCGCGAGCAGAACCGCTCGACGCTGGATGGCCTCACCGTCGCGGCGCAGACCGCGCTGAATCCGCGGCACACGCTGCGCTACGGCACCGAGCTGTACCGCGACACGGTGGACAGCGCCAAGCAGCGCAGCGGCGACAGCGGCGCGACCTACACCGAGAGTGCGGGCAGCACCAGCTTCAAGAGCCGCTTCCCGAACGGGGCTAGCACTGACAACTACGGCGTCTATCTGGAAGACCTCTGGGCCTACGCGCCGGCCTGGCAGGCCAACCTCGGCGGTCGCCTCAACTACACCGCCACCACGTTGCCGGCCGCACCGGAGTCTGACCGCGCCATCGCCGGCGAGGTGGACAACACCGACTACAGCGCCCAGCTCGGCCTGCGCTACGCGATCTCACCGGCCCTCGCCTGGACCAGCAACCTGGGGCGTGGCTACCGCGCGCCGAACATCTTCGACCTAGCGCTGGTCGGCGACCGTGGCGGCAGTCCGGCGCGGCCCTTCGTCGCCAACACCAGCCTCAAGCCCGAGAGCCTGCTGTCGCTCGACACCGGCCTCAAGTACCGGTCGGGCGGCACGGTCGGCGAGTTCAGCGTCTTCTACTTCGGCTACCGCGACCAGATCTCCACCGACAACCCCAGCCGCGTGGTGCCGCAGGGCGAGCAGGGCTGCACCGACGCCGCTGGCTGCTACCAGGCCGAGAACCTGCCCAGCGCGACCTACTATGGTTTTGAGGGCTCGCTGCGCCAACGCCTGCCGGCCCGGATCACCGCGCGTGCCACGCTCAACTACACCTGGGCCGAGAAGGAACTGGCCAACGGCGGCAAAGAGCCTGGCAACCGCATACCGCCGCTCAACGGCGTGCTCGGGCTCGATTGGCAGGCGCTGCCCAAGCTGGTGGTCGCGCCCAGCGTCTGGTTCAACGACAGCCAGCACCGCCTCGACGGCCTGGACCAGACCGATTCCCGCATCGCCGACGGCGGCACGCCGGGCTTCGCGGTGGTCGATCTCGCGCTGCGCTGGAGTCCCAGCGAGCGCTTGCGTCTGCAACTGGTGGGCGAAAACCTGCTCGACAAGAGCTATCGCGAGCACGCCTCCGGTATCGACGGCCGTGGCCGAGGTGTCGGCCTGACCCTGGAGGCTGCGTTATAAGAATTCCTTGGGTGGTCTTTCTGGGGCCGTGAGCGAATCGCGGCTCTTTTTTTGTGCGACACCCCCCCAAAAAAAAGAGCCCGCGCGAGCGGGCTCCAGGGACCACGGGGTGTAGTCGTTGGTGTTCAGAAACCGATGACGCCACCGTCTTTCTTGGTGATGACCAGGGTCGCCGAGCGTGGGCGGCTGACCTTGGTGCCGGCCTTGGTGGCATCGCTGCGGTCGTAGGGCCAGGCGCTGGTGTAGTTCGCCGGGGTGTTGACGTCCGCGGCCTTGGTCTCTTCGCCAGGGTGCTGGATGTTCATGAACATGGTCTTGCCGTCCGGCGTCATGTCGATGCCGGTGATCTCGCACTCGCTGGGGCCAACCAGGAAGCGCTTGATCACCGGTTTGACCTCGAAGCTGCTCGGCGGAATGGTGACCAGCATCTGGTTGTTGCAGAGCTTGCCCATGTCGTTGGTGTGGCCATTGTCGGTCTGAATCCACATCAAGCCGCGGGGATCGTTCCAGAGGCCGTCCGGAGATGCGAAGTCGTTGTCGGCGGTCAGCTCCGACAGATTGCTGGCGGCGTTGGTGGAGGGCGAGCCGAAGACGAAGATGGTCCAGGTAAAGCTGGTCGCCGCCGGATCATTGCCGGCCTCGCGCATGCGCATGATGTGGCCGAAAGTGTTGTTGGCGCGCGGATTGGCGGCATCCACCTGAGTCGCGGTGCGGCTGGTGTTGTTGGTGAGCGTGATGTAGACGTCGCCGGTGGTGTGGTCCACCGAGCACCACTCCGGGCGGTCCATCTTGGTGGCGCCCGCCGCGTCGGCGGCGGCGCGGGTCTTCACCAGCACCTCGGCCTGATCGGCAAAGCCGTTGGCGGCGGTCAGCGCGCCGGTGCCGGCGACCAAGGGAATCCAGGTGCCGGTGCCGTCGGCGTTGTACTTGGCGACATAGAGCACGCCGTCGTTCAGGTACTTGTCACCGGCGCTGACGCCGCCGTTGGCGTCGGACGCGTCCCAGGCCTTGTTCGGCACGAACTTGTAGACGTACTCGAAGCGAGCGTCGTCACCCTGGTAGAACGCGAACTTCTTGCCGGCGGTGATGATCGAGGGGTAGGCGCACTCGTGGGCCATGCGACCGAAGGTAGTGCGCTTGACCGGGGTGGCGGCGGCGTTGATCGGGTCGATCTCCACCACCCAGCCAAAGGTGTTGGCTTCGTTGCGATAGTCGGCGCTGGCGTCGGCGCCGACGGTGTTGAGCTGCCAGCGAGCGAAGCGGTCGTCGCTGCCGGCGGTGGCCCAGCGGTAGCTGCCCTTCTGGCCCTTGCTGATGCCGTAGCGGCTGTACTCGACACCCGGCGTCGCGTCGCTGGCGTTGTCGAAGTAGCCGGCCCAGTTTTCCTCGCAGGTCAGGTAGGTGCCCCAGGGGGTGTAGCCGTAGGCGCAGTTGTTGAGAGTGCCCCGGCTCGTCAGGCCGTCGGTGGAGTGCTTGGTCTTCACCCACTTGGAGCCGGCCACCGGGCCGGCGAACTTGGCCTCGGTTTCCGGAGTGATGCGGCGCGACAGCGCCGAGCCGGAGACCACTTCGAACTTGCCGGCGTTCTTCTTCACCTCGATCAGGCCAACGCCGTGGGCGTTGATCTCCTTCACCACTTCATCGGCGACGGTGCGGTTGCCGCTGGCGTCGGCGGTGGGGCCGTTGGCGTGCAGGAACTGCTGATTGATGTTCTCGAAGTTGATCGCGATCACGCCGCGGTCGTTGCTGTTCTTGTCGAGCGCGCCGGCGGCGCTCAGGCCGAAGAAGTACATGCCGTCGTGATGGTCGCCGGCGCGGCTGGCCATCTCGGTGCCGGTGATGGCGTCCAGCTCCTTGTCGGCGCCGGCGGCGTTGAGCAGGTCGCCGGTGGCGAACAGCACATAGGCGCTGTAATCGGAGGGGATCACCACCCGGTCGTCCTTGCTGCGGGCGACATTCTTGGTGCCCACCACCGCGCCGCTGCCGGGGCCGTCGCCGCCGCAGGCGCTCAGGGCGCTGCCGGCGAAGCTGGCCGCCACCGCCGCGGAGAGGCCGCCGCGCATCACTTCGCGACGGTTCATGGTCGCCGACAGGACATTGCCGAAGTAGTTGGGGGAATTCAGGACGTCGCCGTGGTCGACGTTCTCGGTATCGTGTTCGTGCCGGTCGAGAGACATGGGGGTTCCTTGCTGGGGTGGTGCTGGGATCTGGGCGGCGTCTAGGCGCAGCGGGCGGACTCTAGAAAGCCCGTGTGAAGGCCCGGCTACGGTTTGGTTACAGCCCCGTCATCGGACTGATGGAAGGGGCTGCCCGGCGCCACGGCGCGGGAGTAAACTGCGCACCTTTTCGCCAACCCGATCACACTTTTGGCCGTCTCCCTTCCGGTCGTGCAGGTCGCCGTCAGAGCCGATCCACGTGCCCATCAGTACCAGGTCCGCCTGCGCGTTTCGGCGGGCGTGGACGCGCTCGAATTCCGGCTGCCGGCCTGGATCCGTGGCAGTTATCTGGTGCGCGACTTCGCCAAGCATGTGTTCGACCTCAAGGCTTTCCGTGGCGGCCTGTCGGTGGCGATTGAGCGACTCGACAAGTCGCGGTTCCGGGTGGCTGCTGGCGAGGGCGAGATCGAGCTGGACTACCGGGTGCACGCGCTGGACGATTCGGTGCGCAAGGCCTGGCTGGACGTGCGGCGCGGCTTCTTCAATGCCTCCTCCCTGGTCTACTGTCCGCAGGGCTACGAGCGCGCCGGCTTCGAGCTAGAGATCGCCCGCCCGGACGATGTCGACTGCGCCGACTGGCGGCTCGCCACCGCGCTGAGGCCGCTGGCCGTCGATGCCGCCGGCTTCGGGCGCTACTCGGCACCGGACTACGAAACCCTGATCGACAGCCCAGTGGAGATGGCGGCGTTCCGGCGCATCGACTTCGTTGCCGGCGGCCAGCCGCACACCCTCACCCTGTCCGGCCGCTGCGAGCCCGACGAGACACGGCTGGCGGCAGACATCACCAAGATCTGCGCGGCCCAGCGCGCGATGTTCAGCGGCGAACCGGCGATGTCGCGCTACTGGTTCCTGACCAATGTCACCGCCGGCGGCTATGGCGGTCTGGAGCACCGCGAGTCCACCGCCCTGGTCTGTTCCCGCAACGACCTGCCGCGCCCCGGCGACAACGCGCTGAGCAAGGAATACCGGACCTTCCTCGGGCTGGTGAGCCACGAGTATTTCCACCTCTGGAACGTCAAGCGCATCACTCCGGCGCCGTTCGCCGAGAGCGATCTTTCCGGCCCGGCCTACTCGCGCGACCTCTGGCACTACGAGGGCGTCACCAGTTACTACGACGATCTGTTCCTGCTGCGCGCCGGGCTGATCGAGGCGCCGGTCTATCTCGACCTGCTCGCCGAGGCCGCCACCCGGCTGGAGCGCACGCCAGCGCGCCAGGTGCATACGCTCGCCGACGCCAGCTTCGAGGCCTGGATCAAGTACTACCAGCCCGACGACAACAGCCCCAACGCCAGCACCAACTACTACGTGAAGGGCGCACTGGTGGCGCTCTGCCTGGACCTGCGCCTGCGCCGCGATTCGGGGGTGACGCTCGATACCGTCATGCAGACCTTGTGGAGCCGCTATGGCCGTGGTGACCAGCCGGCGCCGGAAGGCGCGCTGGAGGTGGTCGCCGCCGAGCTTTCGGGCCTGAACCTGCAAGCGTTCTTCGACGCGGCCCTGCGCAGCACCGAGGAGCTGCCGCTGGCGGAGAGCTTGGCCGATTTCGGCGTGCGCGCCGAGCGCCGCGCCGCCGCCGGCGAACAGGATCCGGGTGGCCGCAGCAGCGGCAGCCCGCAGAAGCAGACCCTGGGACTGAAGTTGAAGAGCGACGGCAGCGTCGCGCAGGTGCTCGCCGGCTCCGCCGCTCAGCGGGCCGGGCTGGCCGTTGGCGACCAGTTGCTGGCGCTCGACGACCTGAAGCTCACCGCCGGTCAGTTTTCGCGTCGCATCGACGCGCTGAAGAGCAATGTGCCGGCCGAATTGTTGTGGTTCCGCGGCGACGAGTTGATGCGCGCCGCGATCTACCCGGAGCCGGCTCCCGCCGACACCTGGATGCTGGGCCTGATGGAAACCATGGACCCGGCCGTCGCGGCCCGACGTAAAAGCTGGCTTGGTGTCTAGAGGAGTTTGTCGATGGCGATTGCGCGCGAAAGTCTGCCCTTGAATGAGCCGCCGTTCCCGGGCATTGCCGAAGCCGGCATCGCCAGCCTCGCCGAGCTGTTCGACGCACGTGTGCGCCTCACGCCCAAGGGCGCGGCCTGCCGCTGGTTCGATGTCGCCGAGCGAGACTGGCGCGGTCTCGACTGGGCTGGCCTCGATGCCCGTGTCGAGGCTTTTGCCCGCGGCCTGGCGGCGCTGGCGCTGGAACCTGGCGCACGGGTGGCCATCCAGCTCGACAACGGTCCCGACTGGGTTGCCGCGGAGCAGGCTATCCACCGTCTGGGCCTGGTCGCGGTCGGCGTCTATGTGCAGGACACCGCCGGCAGCGTCGCCCATATCCTGGAAGATTCCGGCGCCAGCCTGGTGTTCCTGCGCGAGGCTGCTGCCTGGGAGGCAGTGCGCTCGCTGACGCCATTGCCGGCGCTGCGCCGGGTGGTGATCCAGCGCGGTCCGGCCGATGCCGAGCGTTGCAGCAGCCTGGCGGATTTTCTCGCCGCCGGGCAGGACTACCAACGGCCGGTCGCCAGTCGCGAGGCGCTGGCCAGCCTGGTCTATACCTCCGGTACCACTGGCCGCCCACGTGGCGCGATGCTGACCCACGGCGCGCTGTTGGCCAACGTGTTCGCCTGCGGTCGCGCGCTGCGCATGCGCGCTGACGACTGCCTGCTGTCGCTGTTGCCTCTGTCGCATTCCTTCGAGCGCGTCGCCGGTTGGCATGGCGCGGTGCTCGCCGGCGCCGAGACCGCCTATTCACGCGGCCCCGAGCATCTGGGTGAGGACCTGCGCCTGGTGCGGCCGACCGGCTTGCTGGCGGTGCCGCGTGTGTACGAGCGCCTGTACGCGCGCTTGCTGCGCAATGTCGATGATGGTCCCTTGCACAAGCGCGCGCTGTTCCATCTGGCGGTGCAGTCGGCCGAGAGCCCCACGGGCAGTGCCCGCCAGCGCTTTTCGCGCCGGCTCACCGGCGGCGTGCTCGAGGCGGTCCGCGTCGGGCTCGGTGGTCGGTTGCGCATGGCCATCTCCGGTGGGGCGCCGCTGTCCGCGCACATCGCGCGCAGCTTCGCGGCGCTGGGCCTGCCGGTGCTGCAAGGCTATGGGCTCACCGAGGCTGGACCGGTGGTCAGCGTCAACCGCCCGGGTGACGCCGATCCGGAGTCGGCGGGTCCGCCGCTGGACAATGTCGAAACCCGTGTCGGGCCCGACGGCGAGCTGTGGGTGCGCAGCCCTTCGCTGATGCTTGGCTATTGGAACGACGAAGCAGCGACCCGCGCGGTGCTCGACGAGGCCGGCTGGCTGCACACCGGCGACAAGGTCAGTCGTCTGTGTTGCGACAAGCTCTACCTCACCGGCCGCATCAAGGAAATCCTGGTGATGAGCACCGGGGTCAAGGCCGCGCCTTGCGAGATCGAGGCCCGCCTTACCGCCGAGCCCCTGTTCGAGCAGGCGGTGGTGCTGGGTGAGTCCCGGCCCTATCTGATCGCCCTGGTGGTGCCCGATGCCAACCGCTTCACGGCGCTGCGCCAGAGCCTGGGCCTGCCGGCTGGCTTCGACGACGCCGAGAGCCGCGCAACGCTGGAAAAGGCCTTGTTCAATCTGTGCCGGGAAAAGCTTGCCGACCTCCCGGCCAGCCACCAGATCCTGCGTCTGGCCTGGGTGCCGCCGTTCACCCTCGCTAACGGCCAGCTCACCAGTACCCACAAGCCGCGCCGGGCGGCGATCGCCAAGGCGCATGCGGCGGAGATCGAACGGCTCTACGCCGGCCACTGCGGCAGTCACGCCACGGACTGCTCGCGCAACGCCGAGATGCGTTGACTGGCGCCCGGCCGTCGTGCCGGGTTAGGGTTTCGGAGCGCTCCACCATCGAGGTCTCCGATGCGTTCCCTGTTCGCACTGCTGTTCCTGCTCGCCGCCGCGGGTGCTAACGCCCAGACTGGCTCTGTCTGCAGCGAAAACCTGTTCGGTCGCATTACCTGCGACTACCAGACGCTGGTGGTCGGCAGCCCCTCGCGGGAAGTGCGCTACCAGTTGCCGGCCGGGAGCGCGCCCGTCGGCGGTTGGCCGGTGGTTCTCCTGTTCCACGGCACTGGCGGCCTGATTTCCTGGGCGGCGCCGGCCAGCTCCACCGGGGCGCTGACTTTCGGCAATTACTATCAGGTGCAGGCCCTGCGCGATCTACTCGCGGCGGGTTACGCGGTTCTGGCGCCGCCGGCGACCAGCGTCAGCACGGCCTGGCAGACCAACAACACGTCGGCCTGCCCGGCGAGTGGCTGTACCCAGAACAAGGGTCCGACCGCCGAGCAGTACCTGGGCACGGCGGACGATCAGTTCTTCCAGGCCTTGTTCTCGGTGATCGACGCCAGTCAGGCGGGCAGCGGCTTCGGCGCCAAGCTGGACGGCAGCCGGCTCTACGCGGCGGGCATTTCCAGCGGCGGTTACAACAGCAGTCGCATGGCGATCAACTACGCCAGCCGGTTCCGGGCGCTGGCGGTACAGTCGGCCTCGTACGCCAATTGCTCCGGCCCCGGCTGCGCGGTGCCGACGCTGCCTTCGGATCATCCGCCGACGCTCTTCCTGCACGGCGCGGGGGATGACATCGTGCCGCTTTCCACCATGCTGCCCTACGCCGCCTTGCTGGGGGGCAAGGCCTATGCCGTGGTCGACTACAGCCGCGGCACGAAACTGCTGGGTGACACCCGCTGCGATGCCGACAGCCAGGCCAACTGCAAGGTCGGCCACCAGTGGATCCAGATGGCGCCGGTGGAAATCCTCAACTGGTTCAACGGCCACCCCTGAGAGGCTCAGGACAGCAGCTTGGTCATGCAGGCTGCGGTGGACGGGCAGACGCTGGTGAACTCGGTGAGCAGGCGCAGCGCCTTGGGCGCGGTCTCGCGTTCGGCACGGGCGTAGCCGGCGCGGGCGAAGAAGGGTTCTGCGGTGGTGGTCAACAGCCACAGGCGGTCGGCACCCTGCTCGCGGGCGCTGGCTTCCGCCGCTTCCAGCAGTTGGTGGCCGAGGCCTTGACCCTGGGCGCGCTCGGCCACCGCCAGCGAACGCAGCAGCCTTGCCTCACCTTCGCCCTCTAGCCCGACCACGCCCTCCAGTTCCTCGTCGCGTTCGGCGAGCAGGAAGTGATCGAGATGTTCGGCGGTGAGATCGCTATGCGGCAGATGGGCGGCATTCAGCAGCGCCAGCACCGCCGGATAGTCCTCGCGAGTGGCGGCACGGATGGTCAGGCTGGAGTTGCGGCGGCGCGCGCCGCGGGCCGGCGAACCGGTCGGCGTAGCGTGGCGCGGATTGGGAGTCTGGTGATGATTCATCGGTCGGCGGTGGGCCGGAAAGCACGATCAAGGGCGCGGATTTTACGCTGCCCCAAAAAGGGGCGCGGACGGTTCGTTTAATTCCCAGGGACCGCAGAATGCTGATACCAGTTCCGGCTGCGGTTGACCACCGCTACCACCGCCAGCATCGCCGGCACCTCCACCAGCACGCCGACCACGGTGGCCAGCGCCGCGCCGGAATTCAGGCCGTAGAGGGCGATGGCGGTGGCCACCGCCAGCTCGAAGAAATTGCTGGCGCCGATCAGGCAGCTGGGGCCGGCAATGGCATGCGGCTCGCCGACCGCGCGGTTGGCGAAATAGGCGACGGCCGAGGAGATCGCGACCTGCAGGGCGATCGGCAGCGCCAGTAGCAGCACGATCAGCGGCTGCGCCAGCAGAGCTCGGCCCTGGAAGCCGAACAGCAGCACCAGCGTCGCCAGCAGGGCCAGCATCGAGACCGGCCCCAGCCGCGCCAGCCGGCGTTCCAGCTCCGCCGGGCCGCGCCGCAGCCAGTGCCGGCGCAGGGCCTGGGCCAGTGCCAGCGGCAGCAGGATGTAGAGCGCGACACTGAGCAGCAGGGTGGCCCAGGGCACCGGCACCGCCGCCACGCCCAGCAGCAGCGCCACCAGCGGCGCGAACAGTAGCAGCATCAGGGCGTCGTTGAGCGCGACCTGGCTGAGCGTGTAGTTGGCGTCGCCGCCGACCAGCCGGCTCCAGACGAAGACCATCGCCGTACAGGGCGCGGCGGCGAGCAGGATCAAGCCGGCGACATAGCTGTCGTGCTGGCCGGCCGGCAGCCAGTCGGCGAACCAGTGGCGGATGAACAGGCCGGCCAGGGCCGCCATCAGCAGCGGCTTGAGCAGCCAGTTGACCGCCAGCGTCACTCCGAAGCCGCGCCAGTGCCGGCGCAGCCGGCCCAAGGTGGAAAAATCCACCCGCACCAGCATGGGCACGATCATCAGCCAGATCAGCGCGCCGACCGGCAGATTGACCTGGGCCAGCTCCAGCCGGCCGATGGCGGCGAAGGCGCCCGGCAGCCACTGGCCGAGCAGGGTGCCGGCGAGCATGCACAGCGCCACCCAGAGCGTGAGTCCGCGCTCGAACAGGTTCATGGCGCGGGCCTTCAGGCCGGCTGCTGGCCGATCTGCCGCGCCTGTTCGCCGAGCTTGAGCTGATCGAGCTTGTCGAAGGGCAGGGCGGCGAACAGCTCGATGCGGCGTTTCAGCGTGAAGAAGGCATCGCGGAAGGCGCGGCGCTGGGCCGCCTCGTCACCGGCGGCCGGCGGGTCGGGCAGGCCCCAGTGCGCGGTCACCGGCTGGCCCGGCCAGTAGGGGCATTGTTCGCCGGCGGCGCTGTCGCAGACGGTGAACACGAAATCCATCACCGGCGCGCCGGGCGCCGCGAACTCGTCCCAGCTCTTGCTGCGCAGGCCGGCGGTGCTGACGCCGTGGGCGGCCAGGGTTTCCAGCGCCAGCGGATGCGGCTGGCCCTTGGGCCGGCTGCCGGCGGAGTAGCCGACGAACTTGCCGGCGCCGATGGCGGGATCGTTGATCAGCGCCTCGGCGAGCAGCGAGCGGGCGGAGTTGCCAGTGCAGAGAAACAGGACGTTGAGCTTGCGGTGTTCCATGGCGAAGGTCGGGCGATGAGGGGGGCTCAGCAGCAGCCGCTGCGCGGTGCGCAGCCGCCCTTGTCGATCTTTGGCTTGCTTCCGCCGGGCGGGGCGACCACGGCTTCGGCCGGCGCCGGGCAGCAGGCGCTGGCGGCGGGCTCGGTAGCGCCACCATTGAAAGTCGGCGCCTCGCCCAGGGTCTGGAAGGTCTCCCAGGCGATGCCCTGCGGATCGGTGCTCCAGTGCTTGTCGGAGCGCGCGTAGCAGCAGGTGGTTTCGCCTTCCACCTCCAGCGCCAACTCGGCGCCTTGCAGACGCTGGCGCTGGGCGGCGAGTTCCTCGGGGCTCGTCACCTGCAGGCCGAGATGATCGAGGCCGGGTTTGGCGCCGCGGGCGGAGATCGCGAAGTTGAGGCGCGGGTCGTCGAGCATCCACTTGGCGTAGTCGGGCTTGACCACCGTCGGCGCGGCGCCGAACAGGGCGCTGTAGTAGCGGATGTTGCCGGCGAGATCGGCGACCGAGACGTGGACGTGAAAGCGCTTGCCGGCGCTGGGCGGGGTGGTGGTCATGACGAGGCTCCGGTGGATTTCGGCGGGCAGCAGGCGGTGTTGGCGGCGTCGGGGCCGGCGCCGGCGCAGCAGTTTTCGCTGAGGTAGGCGAGCAGGGCGGTCATCTGCTCGAAGTGGGCGCTGTAGATGATGTAGCGGCCGTCCTGCCGGGCCTGGATCAGGCCGGCATAGGCCATTTCCTTGAGGTGAAACGACAGGCTGGCCGGCGAGACCGACAGCGCCTCGGCGATGCGCCCGGCAGCCAGGCCGGCCGGCCCTGCCTGCACCAGCAGGCGGTAGGCGGCCAGCCGGGTTTCCTGGGCCAGGGCGGCGAGGGCAGCGACGGCGGTTTTCAATTCCATGTTTAAATGATGGTTGAAATATTTAATCAATGCAAGCACCGTTGATCCCACCGCGCAGGGCTGTTCGTCCTGGACACCCGGGGGGCTGGCCCCGGCTTTGCTAGGGTGGCGTTCATGTTCAAACGCTGGCTTGCCAAGCCTCCGGGCACCTTCAACTACCACTTCGACGACGGCCTGCGCGTGCAGGTCTCGCCGATCCGGCCCGAGCACGCGCCGCGCTTCGAGGCCGGCTACCAGCAGCTCTCCGAAGCCTCCCGGCGGATGCGCTTCTTCGGCCAGCTCAGCGGCCTGTCGTCCAAGCAGTTGGAATTCCTCACCCGCCCCGACGGCCGTCTGCACATCGCCTACGGCGCGCTGAACCTCGCGCAGCCGGAAGAGCCGGGCGTCGGCGTGGCGCGCTGCATCCGGCTGGATGGCGACTCCCGCATCGCCGAGATCGGCATCACCATCCTCGACCAGTACCAGGGGCGCGGCGTCGGCCAGTTGCTGCACGCCTGCCTGCACCGGGCCGGCCACATGGCCGGACTCAAGCAGTTCATCTACGACGTCTCGGCCGACAACGAGCGTTTCATCCGCCATTTGCAGGCGCTGGGCGCGCGCCAGGTGTCACGCGACCGCGATGTGGTGCGGCTGATGCTGCCGGTCCTCGGGCGCGGCAACGCGCTCAGCAACCACACCGCCGCCGCCGGGCGCCTGCGCCGCCTGCTGGATGCCGTGGCGGCGGCGAAGCCAGCGCCGGCACTGAGCTGAGCGCTGCCCTCAAGTCGCCGACGCCAGGCGCGCTTCGACGGCCGTGCGCAGGGCATCGACGCAATCGCCGGCCAGGGCGCGCAGCACCCGGTAGCTGTAGGTCTGGCTCTGCCCGTTGGAACTGACGGTGACGCTGCCATCGCCGTTGAAGTTGAGGGTGGTTACCACCGCCGAGGCATTGGTGAGCCGCAGCTGGCCGGCGACATAGGGGCGGTCGGTGTCGCCGCTGGTGGTCAGCGGCACCGGGGTTTCCACCTGCAAGGCGCCACTGCGGCACTCGGGCGGCAGGCGGGTCTGGGCGATCTCGTAGCCCAGACTGCCGTCCAGGCTGAGGCCGGCCGCGTCCTGATGCAGGGTGAACGGC
This sequence comes from Nevskiaceae bacterium, assembly GCA_004297005.1. GTDB lineage: Bacteria > Pseudomonadota > Gammaproteobacteria > Nevskiales > Nevskiaceae > Stagnimonas. Next base: position 18,285 of record SCVA01000005.1, on the reverse strand, counting down.
TCGGTGGCGCTGCCCATGTAGTACGAGTAAGAACCGCTGTACGAGCCCTGCTGACTGGTCAGCGTGTAGTGGCCCGCCTGGATTCCCTGCCACTGCTGGTCGCTGTCGGCGGCGCCGGCCCGACGGTCGAAGCGCAGATGGGCGGTCTCCAGCACATCCACGCTCAGGCTGGCCGAGCGTTCGGCACTGCTAATTAAGGTCTGGGCCAGGGCGTGCAGCGACATTGGTGCCTCGGCGCCGGCCCCGATCTGGGCATAGGCGTAGTCGCTGCCGTCGTCGCTGGCGGTGCCGGCGACACTGTCGCCGTCGAGAGTCAACTCGCCGGAACTCTGCACCTGCGCGTCGGCATAGCTGTAGTGGTAGGTGCACTGGTTGGCCTGCAGGCCGATGACGGCGAAGGCCTGCTCGGTATACGGCGAGCCAGCGCTGGGCTCCACCCCGGCGGTCGCCACCAGCTCACCGGATTCGCAGGGCTGGGTCTCACTGGCCTTGGCCGAGGTGGAGGAACTGCTCGGGGCCATGGCGGCCTGCGCCATGCCCAGCTCGGTCAGGTTCAGCAGTAGCGAAGCCTCGGCCGACTTGCTGTCGACTTCGCTGCCGTTTTCCTGGGCGCCGCCGCAAGCCGCGAGCGAACTCAGGAGCAGCGCCAGGGGCGCTAGGGGATGGCGAGTCATGGTGGAACTCCGAGTAGTGATGCCCATAGCCAGTATCCGCAGCCGATCCGCCGCGTGCGGTTACCGCATGTACCGCTTTGTAACCTCCACCATGGGCCCGGGGCTCCGGCGCTGCGCTAGCATGGGCAATGACCCCCGCACTCCAGAGCCTGCGCCAGCGGCTGCCGCCATCGTTGCGTCCCTACTTCGAATCGGCGCCGCTGGCGGCGCTGCTGCTCGGAATTTCCTCCGGCTTTCCCTACGCGATGATCGGCGCGACGCTGACCACCCGTCTGGCGCAGGACGGCATCAGCAAGAAGAGCGTCACCGCCTTCTCGCTGGCCTTCCTGGTCTACAACTTCAAGTTCCTGTGGGCACCGCTGGTGGACAGCGCGCGCCTGCCGCTGCTGGGCCGCTACGGCCAGCGCCGCTCATGGCTGTGGCTGTCGGCGGCCGGCGTGGCGGCGGCAGTGAGCTTCCTCGGCTTTGCCGACCCCGGCGCCAGCCTGGGTACGGTGGCGCTGGCGGCGATCCTGGTCGGCGTCGCCGGCGCGACCTTCGATATCGTCATCGACGCCTACCGTATCGAGCTGCTGGAGCCACACCAGTTGGGCATCGGTTCGGGCATGTCGCAGTACGGCTGGCGCATCGGCTCGGTCTCGGCCGGTGCCCTGGCGCTGTTGGTGGCCGATCGCGGCGGCTGGGCGCTGGCCTACCTGCTCTGCGCCGCCTTTGCCCTGCCGGCGGTACTGGCGGGCCTGTTCATGGGCGAGCCGCCGCGCCACCACGCGCCGCCCTCGCGCCGGCGCGGCCTGGGCGAGGCGCTGGACGCGGTGCTGACGCCGCTGATCGAGTTCTTCCGCCGCCGCGGCGCCTGGCTGGTGCTGCTGTTCGTGCTGCTGCACAAGATCGGCGACACCTTGGCCAATCTCACCGTGCGCCTGCTGCTCGACGATCTCGGCTTCAGCAACGAGGAAATCGCCACCTACGATGTCGGTTTCGGCTTCATCGCCTATCTGGTCGGCATTTTCATCGGCGGCGTGCTCTACGCGCGGATGGGCATGAAACGCGCGGTGCTGCTGAGTCTGGTGCTGATGGCGGTGTCCAATCTGTCCTTCGCGGCGCTGGCGGCCATCGGCCATAGCAACGAATTTCTGGCCTTCACCATCGGCTTCGAGAACATCGCCAGCGGCATCGGCGGCGTGGTGGTGGTGGCCTATCTCTCGGCGCTCTGCAATCTGGCCTTCACCGCCACCCAGTTCGCGCTACTGTCGGCGGCGGCGTCCATCGTCGGCCGCTTCCTCACGGGCACCAGCGCGGGCGCGCTGATCGAGAGCTTCGGCTACGTCGATTTCTACCTGCTGACCACCCTGGTGGCCCTGCCGGGCGTGCTGCTCTATGCCTGGCTGTGGCGTTCCGGGCTGGTGGAGCAATCCATCGCCGAGGCGGATGTGCGTCGCGAGGCCTGACCGAGAGCGCAGACACAAGTTCTGGATGGCGTCAAGCCGTAATCCGGGTATTCGGTTCCGAGACTTTTGGGAGAGAGTCCTCGAAATTCCGGAATCACGCCCGTCCGGGGCCCTGAGGAGCATCCGCATGTCATCCATCGCCCAACCCGTCGCCTTGCGCGAAACCCCGGTCGTTCCTGGCCTGCCCTTCATCGGCAGTCTGTTGGGTCTGGCCAAGGACCCAGCGCAGTTCTTCGTTGACTGTTATCGCAAGTACGGGCCGGTATGCCGGCTGTCGGTGCTGGGCGAGAAGTACGTGCTGATGGCGGGCATCGAGGCCGCCAACTTCCTGGGCACCCGCGAAGGTAAGGAATGCCTGCGTTCCAAGGAATTCTGGCAGGGTCTGGTCAACGAGTACGGCGCCACCAAGATCCTCACCGGCGAAGATGGCGAGAGCCACAAGCAGTTGCGCGACATCATGCGCAACGGCTACTCCAAGGAATCGATCAAGGGCCGCTACAACGAACTGGTGGCGATCACCGACGGCGCCATGAAGCGCGACTGGCCGGTGGGCAAGGACATCCCGGTGGTCGAAGCCATGCAGTACATGGTGGTCGATCAGCTCGGCACCATCCTCACCGGTGCCGCGCCCCTGGAATATGTGAAGGACATCCGTACCACCATCCTCTACATCCTCAACGTGCTGGTTACCCGCCAGCGCCCGAAGATCCTGCTCAAGCGGCCGCAGTACAAGAAGGCCAAGGCGCGGGTGTTTGAGCTGGGCGAGCAGATGATCGCCAACGCCAAGGCGCGCTACGGAAAGATCACGCCGGAGGAGCGCAACCTGATCGACGATGTTTACGCGGCACATGTCGAGCAACCGGAAGTGATGCCGGAGAACAACCTGATTGTCACCTTGACTGGCCCCTATGTCGCCGGTCTGGACACCGTCGCCAACACCACCGCCGCTATCGTCTACACCGTGCTCAAGCACCCCGAGGTGAAGGCACGGGTGCTGGCCGAGGTCGATGCGCTGTTCGCCGAGGGCGAGGTGGACGAGGACGGGCTGCTCAAGAAGCTGCCGGCGCTGCAGGGCGCGATCATGGAGACCATGCGCCTGTACCCGATCGCGGTGGCGCAGATGCGTACCGCCACCAAGGATTTCGTCTTTGAAGGTCACCAGATCAAGGAAGGCGAGATGATCTACATCGGCACCAGCGTCCCGCACTTCATGGACGAGTACTACCCGGACGCCCGCAAGTTCGACATCGACCGCTACCAGAAGCCGCGTGCCGAGCATCTCCAGTCAGGGGCTTACTCGCCTTACGGCCGTGGACCCCACACCTGTCTCGGCAAGAGCTTGGCGGAAGTGCAAATCGCGCTGTCGATGGCGCGCTTGTTCTACAAGCTCGACCTGGAGCTGGAGTCGCCCAACTACGAGCTGAAGACCAAGACCGCGCCGACTCCTGGCCCGGCGATGGACTTCAAGGTTCGGGTCAAGGGGCTGCGCCACTAAGCGATTTCCGCCCAGGAGGTCGCCGTGTCTCCGAACGAAATCTTCTATGTGCTGCTCGGCCTCGCCACCGTCGCCGTGGTGTTCGTGGTCAATCGCCCGCTGTACGCGGCTGGCGGCCGGGCCAGTGGCGCCTGTCTGTTCGAATGGGCCTACTACCTGATCGCGCTGGCGGCGCTGCTGGTCGGCTGGTACTTCAACTTCCAGTACATGCGCGGCTACGGTGATCAGGCCGGCTGGTGGCACTGGACCACGCTGCTGTTCGTCAACCCGGCTTCGGCTTCCGGTGGCCAGGACCTGATCTTCGCCAACCTCTTGCTGCTCCCGATGTGGACCATCGCCGATGCCCGCCGCAGCGGCATGAAGCTCGGCTGGTGGTACTTCGTGATGAGCCTCTTCACCAGCTTTGCCTTCGCCATGGCGTTGTTCTTGGCGGTGCGCGAGCGGCAGTTGCGCTGGAACCGGAGCGCCTAGCCGCCGTCCGGCTGGCAAATCTGACCCTGCCGGCCGCGCCGGCGGCGGCGGCGAAACCGATGGCATGACCATTGCTGCGAAGGCTGGCAATCTGTTCCGTGTCAGTCCCATGCGTGCCCTCCGGGTTCAGCAAGAACTCCCTTCCAGTCTGGCCAGTGGCACGCGACAGCGGGGCCACCCCCTGGCGACCCTGCTGTCCAATCTCGACGGCATGGTGTATCGCGCCCGTTGCGATGGCCGCTGGGCCCTGGATTTCGTCAGCGAGGGTTGTCTGGCGCTCACCGGATACTCGCCGCAGGCCTTGAGCGAGCTCGCCGGTCTGACCTTCCACGACCTGCGATATCCCGACGACCGCGAGGCGGTCAGCCTGGCGATCACCAGCGCGCTGGAGCGCCGCCAGCGTTACGAAATCGAATACCGCATCGTCCACGCCAGCGGTGAGCTGCGCTGGGTGCTGGAGCGCGGCGCCGGGGCCTATTCCGAGGATGGCTCGGTGATCGCCGTCGAGGCCATCGTCCAGGACAATTCCCGACGTCGCCAGGTCGAGCAATCACTGGCCGAGGCCGAGCGTCGCTACCGCAGCATCTTCGAGAACGCCATTGAGGGCATTTTCCAGTCCACCCAGCGCGACGGCTATGTCACCGTAAACCCCGCGCTGGCACGCATGTACGGCTACGACTCGCCGGCCGAACTGATCGCCAGCCTGCGTGACATCGATCACCAGCTCTACGTCGAACCGCGTCGCCGCGCCGACTTCGTCGAGGCGCTGGAGCGGCAGGGCTATGTCACCAACTTCGAATCCGAGATCTACCGTCGCGACGGCAGCGTGATCTGGATTTCCGAAAACGCCCGCGAGGTCCGCGACGCCGACGGCCATCTGCTGTTCTACGAAGGCACGGTGGAAGACATCACCGAGCGCAAGCGCCATGACTTGCAGATGCGACACCAGGCCACCCACGACGCCGTGACCGGCCTGCCCAACCGGCTATTGCTGCATGAGCGGGTCAGCCATGTGCTGGCGCAGCCCTCGGCGGGCGAGGGGCCGGCACTGGTGTTCATCGACCTGGATCAGTTCAAGCTGGTCAACGACAGCCTGGGACACGAAGCCGGCGATCACCTGCTGCAGATCGTGGCCCGCCGCCTGCAGCAGGCGGTCCGGGACCGCGACATGGTGTCGCGGCTGGGCGGCGACGAGTTCGTGGTGCTGCTGGCGGCGCCCATGTGCCGGGCGCAGGCGGAGCACATCGCCAGCCGCCTGCGCTTGGCGGTCGCCCAGCCCTGTCGTGTCGCCGGCCGCGAGTTGAGCCTGACCTGCAGCATCGGCGTCAGCCTGGCGCCGCAGGACGGCGCCGACCTCAAGTCCCTGCTGCGTGGCGCCGATGCCGCCATGTACCGGGCCAAGGAATTCGGCCGCAACAACGTCCAGTTCTTTTCCTCGGAAATGGCACCGCAGGGTACCGGCGGCCTGGACCTGCTGATGCGCCTGCACCAGGCGGTGGAGCGCCGGGAGTTCGTGCTGCACTACGAGCCGAAGTACGAGCTGGCCAGCGGCCGCATCGTCGGGGTCGAGGCCCTGGTGCGCTGGCAGAGTCCCGAAGGTCTGATCCCGCCCGGCCGCTTCATCCCGCTCGCCGAGGAGACCGGCCTGATTGTGCCGATCGGCGAGTGGGTGCTGCGCACCGCCTGCGCGCAGGCGCGCGCCTGGCAGCAGCAGGGCCTGCCGTCGCTGCCGGTGTCGGTGAATCTCTCGCCCCGGCAACTGGCGCGCGGCGACATCGCCGAGCTGGTATCCGAGGTGCTGGCCGAGACCGGTTTGGCGCCGGAATGCCTGGAACTGGAGATCACCGAAAGCGCGGTGATGCAGGACGGCGAGAAGGCCGCGGCGATGCTGGCGCGTCTGCGCGAACTGGGCGTGCTGATCTCGATGGACGATTTCGGCACCGGCTATTCCAGCCTGAGCTATCTGCAGCGTTTCCGCGTGCACTGCCTGAAGATCGACCGTAGCTTCCTGCTGGCCGCGCCACGCGATCCCGAATCGGCCACCATTGTCCGCGCGGTGATTTCCCTGGCGCACAGCCTGGGCTTGCGGGTGCTCGCCGAGGGCATCGAGACGGCAGCGCACTTCGAGTTCCTGCGCAGCACCCGCTGCGACGAGTTCCAGGGCTACTACCTGTGCAAGCCGGTGCCAGCCCCGGCGTTCGCGCAGATGCTGCGCTCCCAGCAGATGCGCGAGGAGCGGATCAGCGCGTTCGTGTAGCGGGTGCGCCGATTTGCGCCGGCGCGCCGCCGCAGATTTCGCCGCTCATCCCAGCGAGATCACGCTGTTGAGCAGCAGGCGCACCAGCATGGTCTGCCGGGTCACGCCGGTCTTGCAGAAGATCGAGCGCAGATGCGTGCGGGCGGTATTGCGCCGCACGTTCATCTTCTCCGCCGCTTCGTCGAGGGTCAGGCCCTCGGTAAGCAGCAGTGCCAGTTGCGCTTCCATGCGGGTCAGGCCGAACAGGCGGCGCACCAGCTCCTGCGAGGGTTGTGCGGCGTTGGATTCCGGATCGCGCAGGAACACCACCACCGCCGGGCGCTGCTTGCTCTCGGAGAACTGTCCCATCGGCACCGCCTTCACCAGCACGCCCAACTTGGCGCGGCCGGAAGGGCGGGTGACCGCCATGGCTTCGACCATGCCCGGGCCTTCGTCATTGATGCTGGCGCCACTCAAGGCCTGACGCAGCAGGCGCTGTAGGTCGCGGCTTTCCTGGCTGTTGTCCAGGCAGAGATTGTTGCCGGCGAGCCAGATGCCGTCCTTTTCGCTGAGGATGCGGCGGGCTTCGGGATTGGTCTCGATGATCGTGCCGTTCTGATCGAAGCTGACCATGCCCAGCAGCAGGCGGTTGACCGCACCGGCGAACAGCGCGCGCTCGCACTCGAGGAAGTCGAGCTGCGCGTGGATCTGGATCGAGCGCTTGAGGTGCGGCAGCAGGCGCTTGACCAGGCTCTTGTCGGCCTCCGAGAACGGCGCGGCATCGTGGCCGCGGGTGATGCGCAGGCGGCATTCGATGCCGTCCTTGGTGTAGATGTCGGCGCCGAGCAGGTGACGCACGTCCAGCGGCTTCAGGTATTCCTGATACACGGTGCTCTGCAGCCACTGCTTGCCGATCAGTTCCTCGGCGGTGACCACCTGGCCTTCCGACAGCCGCACAAAGGGATCGAGCGCGAAGAAGTGGGTTTCGTAGGAATCCACGCCCTGCTGGGTCACCACGCCGGTGTTGATCATCACGCCGGTGCTTTCCGGCGAGGGCGGGCGCAGCATCAAGGTGACGTGGGCGGACTTCAGTTGGTCGCGCAGCAGTTGCAGCGCGCCCTGCCAGGGCGGCGACTCCAGCGAACCCTGGTACAGCGCACCCAGTAGACGGTCATAGTCGTCGAGGCTCACGGCGGGCTCCGTTGCATTGCTGACAGGGGCCATCTTCCGGGCCGCGACCTGGATATTGGTGACTTTTGCTGGCGACGGCATAGCCTGACTCTCCTCCTGCTACTGCCTCTGGCTGGGCATACACGTCCTAGCGGACGCATCCGCCGGGATCAATTTTGAGAACGGATTATCAATATGCCCTGAGCACCCTCCGCGTCAAGAAAAACATCGGCCCAATCACCCGTCCGGACGATTCTGGCGATTGGTTCAGAGCGGAACATCGTCGGGCTAACAGCCGCAATCCGGTGGCTGGCGGGAGGAGACCCGTAATGCCCAGCGAACAAGTAATGAAGGCGGCCATGCAGGCCTATATCGACTGCTTCAACCGTGCCGATCCCGATGCCATTGCCGCGCTCTACGCCGATGACGCCACGGTGGAAGATCCGGTAGGAAGCCCGCTGAAGAACGGCAAGGCCGAGGTCGCCGCCTTCTACAAGATGGCAGTCGCCACCGGTGCCAAGCTCAAGCTGGCCGCACCGATCCGCGCTTCGCATGGCAATTCCGCGGCGATGGCCTTCGACGTGCAGCTCAACATGCCGACCGGCGAGGCGATCATCCAGGTGATCGACGTGATGACCTTCAACGAGGAAGGCAAGTTCACCTCGATGCGCGCCTTCTGGGGCAAGAGCGATATGGTGCTGCTCAAGGCTCCGGCCTGAGTCATGGACCTGCAAGAGCTCTCCGACCGCGCCGAGCTGCTGCACCTGGTCACCGCCTACGCCTACGCCATCGACGAGCGCGACTGGGGGAAACTCGACGGCGTGTTCACGCCGGACGCGCACATCGACTACACGGCGATGGGCGGCATCCAGGGCGACTACCCGACCATCAAGGCCTGGCTGCCGCAGGCCTTGCAACATTTCCCGGGCTACATGCATTTCATCGGCAACACGCTGTTCGAATTGAACGGCGACGAGGCCAGCGGCAAGGTCGCCTGCTTCAATCCGATGGTGGTGCCGACGCCGGAGGGTAGGACCGAGACCATGTTCCTCGGCCTCTGGTACCTCGACCGCTACCGTCGCACCGCGCAGGGCTGGCGGATCAGCGAGCGCGTCGAGCGCAAGAGCTACGAGCACAACATGCCGGAGTGGATGCAGAAGGCGCTCAGGCGCTGAGCGATCCGGCGCCGGCCGCCTGGCGGCCTGCAGGCACACCAGCAGGAGTCACGGCATGGGCATCGCCCCGCAAGCGGCAACAGGTCTCTACTACGGCTGGTGGCTGGTGCTGGCGGTGTTCGTCGGCGAGATGTTCGCCATCGGCAGCACCACCTACGCCTTCGGCCTGTTCGTGAAGCCGCTGGAGCAGGAGTTCGGCATTTCCCGTGGCGATGCCAACAAGGGGCTGGCCCTGTTCATCGTCGGCATGGGCCTGTCGGCCCCGCTGATCGGCCGCCTGCTTGACCGCCGCTCGGCCCGCGCCGTGATGCTGTTCGGCGCCGCCTGGATGGCCACCGGCCTGGTCGCCATCGCGCTGGCGCCCAGCCTGGGCTGGATGGCGCTGGCGACCCTGCTGGTGCTGGGCTCGGGCGCGGCGATGATCGGTCCGCTGACCGCCAATACCCTGGCCTCGCGCTGGTTCGAGCGGCGACGCGGCCGTGCCCTGGGCGTGGTGGCAGTCGGCACCTCGGTCGGCGGCACCCTGCTGGTGCCGCTGATCGCCTACAACATCGAAGCCTACGGCTGGCGCCAGGCGCTGATGCTCCAGGCCGGCCTGGTGCTGTTGATCGTCGGCGCGCTGGCGCTATGGGTGGTGCGCGACCGCCCGCAGGATCTGGGGCTGCTGCCGGACGGTGCGGCACAGAGTCCTGACCAGGCCGTCGTCCCGAAGGCGAGTCCGGTCGGGCCGGAGTGGACGGTCGGTCGATTGCTGCGGCAGCGCGATTTCTGGTGCATCGGACTTTCCGTCGGGCTTACCTTCGCCGTCACCCAGTCGGTGCTGGCCTCCCTGGTGCCCTACGCGGCCGATGCCGGTATCGACGCCAAGAAGGCCGCGCTGCTGGTTTCCAGCCTGTCGGTGTGCTCCATTCTCGGCAAGCTGCTGTTCGGCGCCCTGGCCGAGCGTGTCGACAAACGCTGGCTGCTGCTCGCGGTAGTGGCGTTTACCTTGCTGCAACTGGTGACGCTGATCGTGCAGCCGGACTTTGGCTGGCTGTTGATGGTCTGCGGTCTCGCCGGATTCGCGCTAGGCGGTGAGCTGCCGGTCTGGGCGGCGATCATCGCCGAGCGTTTCGGCCCGCGCTCGTTCGGCACTGTCATGGGCCTGATGAATCCCATCAACATGGTCTGCAGCCTGGCGGCGATCAGCTATGTCGGCCTGGCCTACGACCGCAGCGGCGGATATGCCCAACCGTTCACGGTGTTTCTCGGCGTGGCGCTGGCCGCCGGAGTGATGACCCTGCTGATCCGCGCGCCGCGCGCCCCGGCCTGATCCAAGTCGGGCGGGGCAATGGTCAGCGCCACGTCGGCGCTGCACAATCCGTCGGCGCATCCACGGAGTCGCGCTCATGAAGCCACTCATGCCTCTGGACCTGCTGTTCCTCCTGTTCGAACAGCGCAACCAGCCCCTGCACGTCGGCGTGCTCGCGCTCTACCACCCGCCGCACGACGCGCCTTCCGGTTTCGTCGCCGACGTCGCCGGGCGCTTGCGCGAGTCCAGGCGGGCCGCGCCGCCGTTCAACCGCCGCCTGGTCAATCGCTTTGGCCTGAAGTTCTGGGAGGAGGACGAGGAGTTCGACCTCGCCCATCATTTCGTGCACCTGGCGTTGCCCAAGCCGGGCCGTATCCGTGAGCTGCTGGCGATGGTCTCGCGCGTGCACGCCGCGCATCTCGACCGTGCCTACCCGCTGTGGCGCATGTACATGATCGAGGGCTTGGAAGACGGACGTATCGCCACCTACTCGAAGATTCACCACGCTCTGGTCGATGGCGTGGCCGGCATGCGGTTGATGCTGAAGTCGATGTCGCCCGATCGCGAGGCTTCGATGCAGATGCCGCCGCCGTGGGAAGTGCCCACGCGCAAGAGCCGGCTGTCCGGCCTGCCGGTCCCCAAGGCCTCGGTGGGCGGGCTCAAGGCGCTGCGCGGCCTGATCGGCGAGGGGCGGCATGCCCTGCCGCAACTGGCCGGCGCGATCGGCGAGGCCTGGCACGATCTGCGGGCCCATCACCCGGATTTCGTGCACGGTCTGCAGGCGCCGCGCTGCATCCTCAATCAGCCCATCAGCGGCTCGCGGCGTTTCGTCGCGCAGTCGTACTCCGCCGCGCGGATCAAGCACATCGCCACGGCGTTCGGAGCCACCGCCAACGACGTGGTGCTGGCGATGTGTGGCGGCGCCCTGCGCCGCTACCTGGACGAGCTCAAGGAGCTGCCGGACCGGCCGCTGATCGCCGCCGTGCCGGTATCGCTGCGGCGCGACGACGGCGAAACCGGCAACGAGATCGCCTTCGCACTGGTCAGTCTGGCCAGCCATCTCGCCGATGCCGGCGCGCGCATGCGGGCGGTCAAGTGCTGCATGGACTACAACAAGGCGCGCATGCGCAAGCTCAGTCCGGTGCAATTGCTGGCCTACGAGGCGGCCCTGCTGCTGCCCGGCGCGGCGAACTTCCTGTTCGGTCTCGGCCATACCACCGCCGTCAACGTGGTGATCTCGCACGTGCGCGGCCCCAAGCAGCCGATGTACTGGCAGGGCTGCGAGCTGAGCGGGCTGTATCCGGTGTCGGTGGCCATCAGCGGCCTGGCGCTCAACATCACCCTCATCAGCCGCCACGACAGCGTCGATTTCGGTCTGATCGGCTGCCGCAAGACCCTGCCCGGCATGCAGCGTCTGCTGGATCACCTGGCCGACGAACTGGATGCGCTGGAGATCGCGGCGCGCTGAGCGGCGCGCATCCCCAACCTGATCCGACTCCGACCATGACGACCGACTCCCGGCGCCGCATCGTCGGCTTCCATCAGGATGAGGAGCGGCATTGGGTGGCGGAACTGGAGTGCGGACACGACCAGCATGTCCGGCATCAACCACCCTGGCAGAACCGGCCCTGGGTAGTCAGGCCGGAAGGCCGCGCGCGGGCGCTGGGCCGGGCGCTGAACTGCGTGAAATGTGTCGAGGCCGCGCCGCCGGATCGGACGGCGCGGCCGGCACGACTCGACTAGGCTGCCTGTACCTGCGGCATGCCCGGCATGCCGTTGGCGAGCCAGACACCTTCGACGTTCTTCAGCAGTTCCTCACGCTGGACGCGCGGGTTGTAGAACTGCTTGTACCAGGCGCGTTGCTTCAAAAAGGCGCCGTCGCCCTGCACGAACAGGCCCTTGATGCAGGGCTTCTTGTGCTTCCATACCTCGAAGTCCTGCGCGAAGGCGGCCAGCGCCATCGCCTGGTACTGGCGGGCGATCTCGACATCCTGCTCGCTGTAGTTGGCCTGGCCGGTCGGGCTCTCCACCATCAGGCCATGCCAGACGTAGGCGCTGCCGTCATCGACCGGCGTGTGGGCGATGTAGATGTAGGAATTGTGGGTGCCGAACATCTTGGTGATCAGCACGCTGGGGCCGGTGTAGACCGCCTCGGTTTCCAGCAGCGGGCCGTCGGCGGTGGTCAGGGTGCGGTGGCCGCCGCCCATGCGCTGGGTGGCGACGTGGCCCTGGAACTCGTTCTCGAAATACTTGGTCAGCGAGCCGTGCACCGGGCCGAAGTGGGCCACATCGGTGATGTTGTCAACGATCTCCTGGGTGTGGCAGTTGACGATGCCGAGGTCGTCAAAGGCCAGGGGCACCCAGTTGGCCCTGCCGTGTACCGGAATCATCGGCACCTCGTAGTCCGGCTCCAGGCCTTCCGGATCGTGCCAGACGAATACCGCGCCCATGCGCTCCTCGACCCGCCAGGACTTCACCCGCGCCTGGGGCGGGATCGGACCCTTGGAGTAGGGGATGTGGTTGCACTTGCCGTCCGGTCCGAAGCGCCAGGCGTGGTAGGGGCAGCGGATGGAATCACCTTCCACCGCGCCGTCCTGCGCGACGTAGGAGGTGCTGTTCTTGGCCAGGTGGGTGCCCATGTGCGGGCAGTAGGCGTCGAGCAGATACACCTTGCCGCTCTGCTTGCCGCGATAGAGCGCGAAGTCCTGGCCGAAGAAGCGCACGCCCTGCGGGGTGCTGGTGATCTTTGCCGATTCGCCGATCATGAACCAGCCGCGCGGGAAGGTGAATTCGCCGAGGCCGTAGTCTTTGGTGGTTGCCATGCCTTGCTCCCGCAATGCCTGATAAGTTTTCGCGGCAGTCTTGGCAGCGGCGGGGGCTACCGCATCACCCGTTTGAGTGAACAAGGGATGACAGCCTTCACCGATTGCTGATCGCCGCTCGTCTATCCGGAGGAGGCAGGTCGGCCGGGGCTGGCTCAGGGTGCGGCCATAACTAAAACGCCGCTGCTCTGGAGGAGACGCCATGCCCCACGGTCGCCGCGCCCTGTGCGCGCTGCTGACGCTGCTGTTGCTGTCCGCCTGCTCGCGGGAGAGTGGCTCCCCGGCCTTGTCCTCCGTGCCGGAACAAGCCGCCTGCGCCGCGCCGGCGCCGGGGGCCACGCCGCGCCTGCAAAGGCGCGGACGCTGGCTGGTCGACCAGCACGACCGCGTGGTGCTGCTGCACGGCGTCAACGCGGTGTGGAAGCTCGATCCCTACGTGCCGCCGGACACGCCAGAGGGCTTCATGGCCGCCGATGCCGATTGGCTGGCCGAGCACGGGTTCAACAACGCCCGAATCGGCACGCTCTGGGTTGGCGTCTCGCCCGACGCCGCCGGTCAGGTAAATGCCGAATACCTCGCGGCCTGGGATCGCATCGTGCAACTGCTGGCGGCGCGCAAAATCTGGATGCTGTTCGACTTTCACCAGGACCTGCTGGGCCACGCCTACCAGGGAGAGGGCCTGCCGGATTGGGCGGTGGAGCCGCTCAAGGGCAATCTCACCACCCTGCTGGGTGCGCCGACCTTTGGCTTCCCTTTCAACTACTTCACGCCGCAGTTGTCGCAGGCCTTCGACAACCTCTGGGCGGCCGATCAGCCTTGGTCGGGCCCGATCCGTGACGGTTTCCGCGACGCCTGGATCGCGGTGGCCAGCAAATGGAAGGACCAGCCCTACTCCATGGGATACGACCTGCTCAACGAGCCCTGGGCTGGGCTGGAGTACCCCAACTGCCTGATTCCGGTCCTGGGCTGCGAGAGCCACGAGCGTGACGAGTCGCAGCCTTTCTACGAGCACGCCCGGGCCGGCATCCGCAGCGTCGATCCGCACAACCTGGTCTGGTTCGAGCCGCAGCCGATGATCAGCACCGGCGCGCCCGCCAGTGGCTACGAGGCGATCCCGGGCGAGAGCCAGTTGGGCTATTCCTTCCACTACTACTGCCCACTCAACACGCTGGGCAATTCCCTGCAACTGGGGCTGCTCGATGGCTTGCCGGTGGGTCTGGAAGACACCTGCGACAGCTTCGGCAACGCCACCTTCACCGAGGCGCGCGCCCAGGCCGACAAGATGCAGGCGGTGGAGTTGCTCACCGAGTTTGGTGCCACCGACGACCTCCAGGTGATCGCCGATGTCACCGCCGAGGCTGACGAGCGCCTGATCGGCTGGCAGTACTGGCAGTACAAGAACTTCAACGACCCCACTACCGAATCGCAGGGCAGCAGTGCGCAGAGCCTGTTTGCCGACGATACCGATCTCAGCACGGCGAAACTCGACAAGCTGCGCTACCTGGAGCGCGCCTATCCGCAGGCCACCGCCGGTACGCCGCTGGAACTGTCGTTCGATCCCGACACCGGCGAGTTCCTCTACCGCTACCAGGCGGCGCCCGCCTCGGCGCCGACCGAAATCCACGTGCCCAAGCTGCACTACCCCAACGGCTACCGCATCGATTTGAGCGGCGCGCGCGTAGTGTCGGATGCGGGCGCCAGCACCCTGGTTTTGCAGAACCTCGATTGCGAGAGCGAGGTACTGCTGCGCCTGAGCCCACTGTAGCCGTGAGATGGGTCGTCACTTCGGACGATGACGGCCCAGGCCCGATCAGCGAAAACGTCGTTCGATGAAATTAGCCTGACCGGTTCTATCCCGACACCGGTCAAACTGGAGGAGTTTCCCGTGTCCCAAAGCGCCACCAAACTTGCCACCGTGACGCCCGAGCTGCTGGTGCAGCGCGCCCGCGATCTGATCCCCAAGCTCAAGGAGCGCGCGGTCAAGACCGAAACCGACCGCAAGGTGCCGGAGGAGACCATCGCCGAGATGCAGGCTGCCGGGCTGTTCGACGTGCTCAAGCCAAAGATGTACGGCGGCTACGAGATGGACCCGCAGGTGTTCTACGACGTGCAGATGGCGCTGGCCGAGGGCTGCATGTCCACCGCCTGGATCTACGGCGTGATCGGCGTGCACAACTGGCAGATCGCGCTGTTCGACCCGCGCGCCGCGCAGGACGTCTTCGGCAAGGACACTTCCACGCTGATCGCTTCCACCTACATGCCCAAGGGCCAGGTGACGCCGGTCGAGGGCGGCTTCAAGTTCAGCGGCCGCTGGGGATTTTCCAGCGGTATCGACCATTGCCAGTGGGTGTTTCTGGGTGGCCTGATCTTCAATCCCGGCCAGCCGCCGGAATACCGCACCTTCCTGCTGCCGCGCAGCGACTTCGAGGTGATCGACACCTGGCATGTGATGGGCCTCAAGGGCACCGGCTCCAAGGACATCGTGGTCAAGGACGTGTTCGTGCCCGAGTACCGCACGCACAAGGCCAGCGACGGCTTCATGGGCACCAACCCGGGCCGTGACACCTTCACTGCCGATCTCTACAAGCTGCCCTTCGGCCAGATCTTCGTGCGCGCGGTCTCCACCGCCGCCATCGGCGCACTCCAGGGTGCACTCGATACCTTCCTCGACTTCGCCAAGGTGCGGGTCGGCGACATGGGCAACAAGACCTCCGAGCAGGCGCCGGCGCAGTTGGCCGCCGCCGAGACCGCCACCGCCATCGACGAGATGAAGCTGGTGCTCAACCGCAACTTCAGCGTCTTGCAGACCAAGATCCGCAACAAGCAGCCGCTCGACGACATTCAGCAGCGCCTGCTGTTCCGCCACCAGGCTTCGCAGACTGTGGAGCGTTGCGCCAAGCACGCCTACCAGCTGTTTTCGGTCTGCGGCGGTCGCGGCATCTTCACTGACTTTCCGCTCTACCGTTACATGACCGACATCATGGCGGCGCGCGGCCACTACGCGAACAACCCTGAGCAGTTCGGCCGGAATTTCGGCGGCTTCCTGCTGGGCCGCGAGAACACTGACTTCTTCATCTAACTCGGAACCGTTCCTCCCCCTGCTTGCGGGGGGAGGCTAGGAGGGGGCGTCCACCGCCCTCACCCAACCCTCCCCCGTCCGCGGGGGGGGGTCAGATATTGGCGAGGGCATCTCATGGACGGCAGCACAGGCAGCGGCAACTGGGACCAGCAGTTCGACGTCATCGTGATCGGCTCCGGCGCCGGCGGCATGACCGCGGCGCTGTGCGCCAAGGGCGAGGGCCTGTCGGCGGTGGTGCTGGAGAAGGAAGCCGTCTATGGCGGCACCACGGCGGTGTCCGGCGGCGGCATCTGGATCCCCTGCAACGACGACATCGCCAAGAACGGCGGCAGCGACTCCTACGCTGAGGCGTTGGGCTACGTGAAACTGCTCACCGAGGGTGAGGTTCCGGAGTCGCGCATCGAGGCCTATCTCAAGAGCGCGCCGGAGATGGTGCGCCATCTGGCCAGGAAGTTCGGTGTGGTCTTCCGTGGCGTCAAGCTCTACCCCGACTATTACCCGAACAAGCCGGGTGGCAAGGATGGCTACCGCTCGATGGAGCCGGTGGAATTCAACGCCGCCCTGCTCGGCGCCGAGTTCGATCGTCTGCGCCCGGCCTTCGCTGGCACCCAGGTGATGGGGCGCATGGCAATGAACCAGGTCGAGGCCCATGTGCTGTTCACCAAGGGCAAGGGCTGGTTCGGCATCGTGCTGAAGATGATGCTGCGCTACTGGCTGGATCTCGGCTGGCGTCTCAAGACCAAGCGCGACCGTCGGCTCACCCTCGGCCAGGCCTTGGTCGCGCACCTGCGCCATGCCTTGGCCAAGCAGGACGTGCCTCTGTGGCTGGAGTCGGCGATGGAGGGGCTGATCGAGGAGAACGGCCGCGTGGTCGGCGTGGTGGTCAAGCGGGGCGGCAAGACGCTGCGCCTGCGCGCCAAGCGCGGCGTGGTGTTGGCTTCCGGTGGCTTCGAGAACAACCAGCAGATGCGCGAGCAGTACCTGCCGCATCCCACCAACGCCAACTGGACCGGCGCGCCGCGCATCAACAACGGCGATGGCATCCGCGCCGGTCTGGCACTGGGCGCCAAGCTCGGCTTCATGGATCTGGTCTGGGGCTCGCCCACCGTGCACGTGCCAGGGGCCAGCTCGCAGACCACGCTGTTCGTCGAGCGCTGCGCGCCCGGCTGCGTGATCGTCAACAAGAAGGGGCGGCGTTTCGTCAACGAGGCGGCCGCCTACCCGGACGTGGTGACCGCCATGTATCAGGACGACGCCCAGGGCAACGGCTGCGTGCCGGCCTGGTTCGTGTTCGATGCCAACTTCCGCAAGAAGTACCCGGCCGGCCTGTTCCTGCCCAGCCAGATCCAGCCGGACTCGGCGCTGCCCAAGGACTGGCTGGACAAGGTCTACTTCCGTGCCGACAGCATTGAGGCGCTGGCCGCCAAGATCGGCGTCGATGCCGCCGGCCTGAAGGAAACCGCGCGCAAGATCGGCGAGTACGCCAAGGCCGGCAAGGACCCCGAGTTCGGCAAGGGCGACACCAGCATCGACCGCTACTACAGCGATCCGACCGTCGGCCCCAACTCCTGCCTGGGTCCGGTCGATACCGGCCCGTTCTACGCCATCGCCCTCTACCCGGGCGAGATCGGCACCAAGGGCGGCCTCTGGTGCGACGAGCGCGCGCGGGTGCTACGCGAAGACGGCAGCGTCATCGCCGGCCTCTACGCCATCGGCAACTGCTCGGCGGCGGTCATGGGCAAGACCTACGCCGGTGCCGGCTCCACGCTGGGGCCGGCGATGACCTTTGGCTACATCGCGGCGCGTGATCTGGCGCTGGCGGAGGCGATCGCCTAAGCCCCTGCCGCGACAAACCCAGCCGCGTTTTCGTGTGTGGTTCGCGCGTTCGCGCTCTTTTAGGTGTGTAGGGTTTGAGGTCTTTATTTCGCCTCTTGGCGACTCACTTTTCTTTGCTCCTGCAAAGAAAAGTAAGCAAAAGAAAGCAGTCCCCTGCGTCGCGCCCCTACGGGGTACCCTGCGATGCTCGTCGCCGGGGGGACGCGCCCGAACTCGGCGCCCTATAGGCGCCTCGAACATGCGGGCGCTTCCATACCCCCCGACCACTGCGGCCCGGCCGTGGGCCGGGCGTTCGCCGGGGCGGATTGCCATTCAAGGCAATCCGCAAAGCCTCCCAGCTCACTCTCGGCGCTTACGAAGGGAGGGCAAGTCAAAAGCGACATCAACAGCACTCAGGCTCGTGGGCTACGCCGACTTCGCGCGAGCGAAGCAAGCGCCTGCTGTTGCTGGTGATGCTGTTGCTGCGGCGGACGTACCGGTCCCCTTCGGAGCGCCGAGAAGCGGAGGTCTCCGGGGGTATGGAAGCCGGCGCCTGTTTGAGGCGCCTATAGGGCGCCGAGTTCGCCGGCGTCCCCCGGAGACCGAGCA
>SCVA01000036.1 GCA_004297005.1 Nevskiaceae bacterium | reverse complement strand
TCCAATCCTTTTGGCCAGGAGCGTCTGGAGACGCATGGAGCGAAATCGTGTTGCCTAACCAGCGCTTCCATCCGACGTCCCACTCGCTCCGCTCGTGGGCCGCGGCTGAAGCTGGGCGTTGAGGCTGTAGAAAAAACTAGAACGCACCGCGGGCTCGTAGCGAAAAGTCGCCGTGCGTTCTGATCGCAGCAGGCAAGCTGCGGCTTGGCACGCGCCAACAACTCAAGCCGGGCGATATGCCGAAGGCGCGACGCCTTCCCAGCGCTTGAACGCGCGGCGGAAGTTGGCCATGTCGGTATAGCCGAGCACGTAGGCGATCTCCTGTAGCGTGAGCCGGCCGGCCTTCAGGTGCTCGACGGCAAGCATGTGCCGCACCTCTTCCAAGATCTGCTTGTACGAGCTGCCTTCATCGAGCAGGCGCCGGTGCAGGGTGCGCGGGCTCAGGTTGAACATCCGCGCGATGACTTGCAGCGAGGGAAAGCCACTCTGCTTTTCCAGCATCGTGCGCCGCACCCGCGCGGTGAGTGATTCCTGCTGGGTGCGCTGCTCCAGCTCGCGCTGGCAGATTTTCGCGGCGTCCTGAAAAGCCGCAGGGTCGGCCATCTTCAGGGGTTGGTCGATGGCCTCCAGCGGCAGCGCGAAGCCGGCCCAGGTCTGCTGGTAGCGCACCTCGCACTTGAACAGGTCGCGGGCCAGCGCGGCCTCGCCGGCGTCTTCAAAGGGGAAGGCGGCGTAGCGGATCTGGCAGGAGCCCATGGTGATGAAATCGAGCACGTTCTTCACCGCCAGGATTACCGCCTCCAGCACCAGCCGCTGCACCTCGCCGAGCGGCACGGTCTCCACAAACTGCACGCGCAGCTCCTGTCCCTTCTGCTCGTGTTGCATGCCCACCAGGGCGGTGCGCAGCGGGATGTAGCGCTCCACCAGCTCCAGGCCCTGGCGGATGGTGGCGCTGTTCATCGCCGCGTAGCCGAGGATGCCGTGGGTGTTCACCCGCAGCCGCTCGCCCACCAGCAGGCCCAGCGCCGGCTCGCGGGTGAGCTCCTGCGCGTTCAGCACCAGTTGCCGGAAGGCGGGCCAGGACAGGCTGACGATTGCCTCGCCGAGTTGTGCTTCGCTCAGGCCGCTCTGCGCCAGCCAGCGCGGCACGTCGGCGCCGAGACTGCCGACCTGATCGGCGATCTGGCGTACGTAGTAGCCCGGCAATTCGACGTCTGCGCTTTGCACTGGCCTCGGTGATCCGAAGAGCGGTGGGTGATCGTCGCGGACTGTCAATAAATGACCCGTCAATGTCAATCGCGAACCTCGTTCGCGTGACAGCCGCTACCTACTCTGCGCAGCGTCGGAGCCGGCATCGGCTCCCTCGTGCAAGGAGAACGCATGCTTTCATTCCTAAACAGCAAGAAGCCGGTCAGCGCCGAGATCAACGGCCGGGCCATCTCGGTGTCTCCCAAGGAGACGCTGCTGCAAGCCGCGCTGAGACAGGGCGTGGAGATTCCCTACAGTTGCCGGGTCGGCGGCTGCGCCACCTGCAAGTGCAAGCTGCTCAAGGGGCGGGTCAAGGAGCTGACCGAGGCCAGCTACATCCTCTCCGACGAGGAACTCGACCAGGGCTACATCCTGGCCTGCCAGAGCGTGCCGCAGACCGATGTGCGGATCGAGGTGGACCTCTCCCGGGTTGCCGCGCGCCGCACCGTCGGCGCGCGGATCGTCGAGCAGGCCCGGCTTACCCACGACATCACCCGTCTGCGCCTGCGCCTGGACGACAGCCTGGCGTACAAGGCCGGCCAGTTCGCGGAGCTTTCGGTGGCGGCGCTGCCCGGTGTCAGCCGCAACTACTCCTTCGCGACGGCACCGCGCCTGGATTCGCAACTGGAATTCCTGGTGCGCAAGGTGCCGGGCGGTCGTTTCTCGACGCTGATCAACGAACAGAATCTGGTCGGCCAGAGCGCGCAGGTGGTCGGGCCGCTGGGCGACTTCTGGCTGCGCCCGGCCGAGGCGCCGCTGTTGCTGGTGGCCGGTGGCAGTGGTCTGGCGCCGATCCTGGCGATGCTGGAGGACGCCGCCAGTAACGGCGTCAGCCGCTCGGTCAGCCTGCTGTTCGGCGCGCGCCAGCCGCGCGACCTCTATGCGCTGGACGAGATCGAGGCGCTGCGCCGCCAGTGGCAGGGGCGCTTCCGCTTCATTCCGGTGCTGTCGGAGGCGGGTGGCGACGCCACCTGGGAGGGCGAGCGCGGCCTGGTCACCGAGAAGATCGCCGGCGTGCTGGAGGCCGGGTCGCATGCCTACCTCTGCGGCCCGCCGGGAATGATCGACAGCGCGGTAGCGCTGCTGATGCAACTGGGCGTGACCCGCGAGCACATCCACGCCGACCGCTTCACCACCCTGCGGGACTCGCTGGCCGCCGCGGCCTGAGCCGCGCCCCGCACTTGCTCCCCGAGAGACTCTTACCGGAGATTTCCATGAACCTATTGCACTACCTGAAGTACTTCCTGTTTCACGTCATCGGCCTGATGAGTGTCGTGGCGCTGGTCACTGGTGGCCACTACATCACGCTGGGCCTGGTGACCACGCTGATCATCTACATGCTCGGCGACGGCCTGAGCGGCGACGACACCAGCACGCCCCGGTTCAAGCACCCCGGCATCCTCACCGTGCAGTTGTGGATGGCGCTGCCGCTGCTGTTGCTGATCGTGTTCGCCTCGGTGTGGAGCGTCAGCTCCGGCGACCCGCTCGGCTTCGGTCAGCTCGTCCAGCACTGGACCGGCTACGACGCCCTGGCGGCGCGCGAGGCCACCGCCCTGGGTCACCATGTGTCGGCGATCGTCCTCACCGGCCTGATGATCGGCATGATCGGCACCATCCCCGCGCACGAGCTCACCCATCGCACCTGGGACCCGGTGTCGATGTTCGTCGGTCGCTGGATGCTGGCCTTCAGCTTCGACACCATCTTTTCCATCGAGCACGTCTACGGCCATCACCGCTATGTGTCCTCGATCGACGATCCGGCCACCGCGCCGCGTGGTCGCAACGTCTACCACCACATCCTCGCCTCCACCATCAAGGGCAATGTCAGCGCCTGGAACATCGAGAAGAAGCGGCTCAAGCGCAAGGGCCAGGCCTTGTTCTCCTGGCACAACGCGGTGATCCGTGGGCACCTGATGAGCCTGATGCTGGTGGTCGCCGCGGCGTTCATGGGTGGCTGGCCGGCGGTGCTCTACTTCGTGCTCTGCGCGCTGTGGGGCAAGGCGCTGCTGGAGATCGTCAACTACATGGAGCACTACGGCATGGTGCGCAACCCGGCGGTGCCGGTGCAGCCACGGCATTCCTGGAACACCAACAAGCGCATCAGCTCCTGGGCCATGTTCAACCTCACCCGCCACTCGCACCACCACGCCCAGGGCGAAGTGCCCTATCAGGATCTCAGGCCCTTCCCCGACGCGCCGATGATGATCAGCGGCTATCTGACCACCATCCTGGTCGCCATGGTGCCGCCGCTGTGGCACCGCCTGATGACCCCCAAGGTGCTGGACTGGGACCGCAACTACGCCTCCGCCGAGGAGCGTCTGCTGGCGGCGCAGGCCAATGCGCGCAGCGGGATTCCGGCGCTGATGAACGCCACCGCCAACACAAAGACCACCACCGTGACCGCCTGAGCTTGAGGTCGGTTCCTGCGCCCCGGCCATTGCGGCCTGGATGCCGGCGGTAGAGAGTCGCGGTGGTGGCCTTGCCCGGCCACCACCGCCCGCTGCCCTCCGGAGACCGCGATGACCAAGCCGCCTGACTTCGCCGCCATGCTCGAGGTTGCACTGGAAGAGGCAAGGCTGGGCCTTGCGGAGGGCGGCATCCCCATTGGCGCGGCGCTGTTCCGCCGCGACGGCACTCTGCTTGGGCGCGGTCACAACCGGCGGGTGCAGGAGAACGATCCCTCGGTGCATGCCGAGACCGATGCCTTCCGCAAGGCCGGGCGCCAGCGCGACTACCGCGACACCATCATGGTCACCACGCTGGCGCCCTGCTGGTATTGCAGCGGGCTGGTGGTGCAGTTCGGCATCGGCGCGGTGGTGGTGGGCGAGTCGCGCACCTTCACCGGCGGCATCGACTGGCTGCGCCAGCGCGGCATCGAGGTGATCGACCTCGACTCGGCGGACTGCCGGAGCCTGCTCGCGCAGTTCATCGGCGCGCATCCCGAGCTCTGGAACGAGGACATCGGGCAGCCTTGCGCCGGCTAGGGCAGTTTTCGTTTGGATGGCGGCGTCGCTGGTCTCCTTCCCCTGCTTGCGGGTGAAGGCCGGGATGGGGGCGAGTGAGCGCAGCGGATAATGTGTCCGCTAAGGTCTTGCCTCCCGCGCATGCTCGCTTTGCTCGCTGCCCCCCACCCGTCAGAGCAGTGCTCTGACTCGCTCGCAAGCAGGGGACCGGTTCACCGAGGAACCGGAGGGATCTGCGCCGTCCGCGGCAACCCCTCTGTCGCGATGCGACATCTCCCCTACTTCGTAGGGGAGACAGGCATAGTGTGGCGATGTAGGCATTTCAGTCGGAATTGCTCTAGGGCCTTTCCGCTTCGGTGAATTCATGGCGCGCTGTGGCGCGCCATCGCCCCTCAGGCGAACAGCAGCACGCCCAGGCCCAGACCGGCGGCGGTGGCGGCGAAGCCGCGCAGTACCGGCAGCAGCAGGGCGCGGCCGGCGACGACGCTGACGATCGCCAGCTTGGCCAGCAGATTGGAGCAATAGGCCAGCACCACGGTACGCACCACCTCGCTGCTGCTCAGGCTGCCGGTCTCGTGCATCTGCAGGCTGGAGAGGGTGATGACATCGACATCGGTGAGGCCGGAGACCAGTGCCACCGCGTACACGCCGCGCGCGCCGGCGAGATCGTGCAGCCAGGCCACCGCCATCAGCACCAGGCCGAACAGGGCGCCGAAACTGAGCGCGGCGCGCAATTCGATGGGATTGGCGATTTCCAGAGGGGCCGTCCCCGAGGCCTCGTTGCGAATATCGCGCAGCGCCCGCCAGGCCACCAGGACCCCGGCGGAAAAGCCCAGGCCCAGTACCGGTAGCAATTTCGGCAGCACGTCGCGGCCCATCACCCCGGTCACGATGGCGAGTCGCAGCATCACCACCAGATTGGCGATCAGGATCACGGTCAGCGCCATGCGCAGCGCGCCCGGCGCCTGCCGAACCTGGCGCGAATAGACCATGGTGGTGACAGTGCTGGACACCGCGCCGCCCAACAGCCCCAGCAGTGGCGCGCTGCGGCCTTCGCCGAATACGCGCAGGGCGGTGTAGGCGGCCAGGCCCATGCCGGAGATCAGCACCACCATCAGCCAC
This sequence comes from Nevskiaceae bacterium, assembly GCA_004297005.1. GTDB lineage: Bacteria > Pseudomonadota > Gammaproteobacteria > Nevskiales > Nevskiaceae > Stagnimonas. The sequence continues at coordinate 16,034 of SCVA01000036.1, read as the reverse complement.
ATGCGGAAGGGGTTGAGCACCCCGTAGGGGCCGTAGCCCTGGTTCGGCAGCAGCGGCAGCACGATGAAGCTGATTAGCGCGAACTGCAGGAAGCTGATCAGGTCCTGGTGGGTGAGGCGATGCGAGAGGCCGTGCAGCTCCGCCTTGAAGTACATGAGGCTGGTGGCGGCCAGCGCCAGTGCCACCGCCAGATGGGCGTGCTGATACCACAGCAGTGCGCCCAGGCAATAGCAGAGCAGTGCTCCGAGCGGGGTGACGGTGTCGGGGTCCTCGCCATTGGTGGCGGGAGCGCGGGCATGCAGCATCACCGCGCCCACCAGCAGCAGCCCGGCGACCAGCGGCCAGATGCTCGCGGCATGCTCGCCCAGCATCGCGGCGGTGGTGCCGAGCAGGGCGGTGAGCGCGAAGCTGCGCAGGCCGGCGCGGGCGTTGGGGCGGCGCTCGCGCTCCAGGCCCATCATCAGCCCGATGCCGAGGCTGATCAGGAAGGGCTGCACCAGTTTCAGTTCTTCCATGGCACGTGGCGCCGGCTAGGCCGGTGCGTTGATCTCCACCCGCACGCAGCCGGGCTCTTCCGGCTCCGCGCGGCGGCGGAAGCCGAGCTTCTGCGCGGCCTTGAGCATCGGCGTGTTCTCGCTCAGCACCACGCCGTACACCTGGCCGATGCCGCGCTGCCAGGCGTGGTCGAGCAGGCGTTGCAGCAGGGCGCGGCCGAGCCCGCACTGCGCGTGGTCGTGGTGCACCAAGAGACCGAATTCCGCGTGTCGACCGTCCGGGTCGGCGACCAGGGTGGCGATCGCCATCACCTCGTCGGGGTCGCCGTCTTCCGGCACCAGCACCAGCGACATCTCGCGGTCGTAGTCGATCTGCGTCATGCGCGCGCCCATGCTGTGGCTGAAGTGGCGGATGTAGGCGAAAAAGCGCATCCGCACCTCCTCGGCGTCGAGCTTCTGCAACAGCCGAATCAGCGCCGGCTCGTCGGCCGGGCGCACCGCGCGGACCCGATAGCGACGGCCATTGCTGGCTTCGATCAGGCCCGAGAGCTCACCGGGCCAGGGTGCCAGGGCCAGTCTCTGCCGCTCGCCGGCGGGCGTGCGGGTGAGCGAGGCGCCGCCAGCCTGGGTGAGCCAACTGGCGCGCGCGCCGTCGACGCACAGCGGCAGCTCCAGGCGCGCCAGCGCCGGCTGGTCCACCAGCAGTTGCGCGAGCTGTACGAGGGCAGTGGCGAGCGCGGGCCGGGCCTCGTCGTCGGCGGCCAGACCGGCGCGGTCGAGCAACCGTCCGGCGAGCAGGGCATCGAGTGGCGCGAAGCCATAGGCCGGCGGGCCGCCGGGCCGGGCGGCTTGCAGGTGCAGCCCCAGCTCGGGATGGCTGGCGACGCGGAATTCCAGACTGGGACCGGCGCCGGGCTGCGCCGCCGGCAGCCCATAGGCGGCCAGCAACTGGCCCAGTTCGCTGGTGCTCAGCTCGGCGGGGCCGGCGAGCGCGCGAGCGCGCAACTGCTCGCGCAGCGCCGCCGGGTTGGCGTCGGGCAGCCGCTGCGGCGGCGGGGTCTGGGTGAGCAGCTCGCGGCGGCGGTGGTATTCCCAGCGGTAACGCAGCGCGCGGGCGGCGGCGTCGGCGGAAGTGAAGGTGGCCAGCCCGACCTGGGCACAGCGGTTGCGGGCCGGCATCACGGTATCCAGGCCTAGCCAGACGGTGAGCAGGCGCGGGTCCGGATGCAGGCTGATCCGCTCGGCCAGCTCGCTGTGCGAGGAGCCGGTGGCGGGGCTGTGGATCAGCAGCAGGGCCGGCAGCGCGGGGTCGGCGAGCAGGTGGTCGAGGGCCTCGGCCAGCACCGTGGCCGGGGCGCTGCCGAAGTCCAGTGCGCCGCCGGCCTGCCGGTGCCGGGGCAGCTTGGCGCGCAGTTCCTCGCTGAGCGCCAGCGGCCCGATCCCCTGGCGTGCCAGGGCGTCGACTCCCAGCGTGCAGATGCCGGCACCATTGCCCACCACCAGGGCCTGCGGGCTTTGCAGCGCGGGCAGGCGTTGCAGGGCGGCGAGGGCGTCGAACAGGCCGGGCAGGTTCTCGCATTCCACCAGGCCGGCGCGCGCGAAGGCGGTGGAGCGCACCGGGTCCGGCCCCAGGCCGAGGCGGGCGGCGGGCTGGGTTTGTAGCACCACCACCGGCTTCAGGCGCGCGCAGGCGCGCGCCGCCGACATGAACTTGCGGCCGCCGCGCAGATGGCTCAGTTGCAGCACCACGCCGCGGGTATGCGGGTCCAGCGCGGCGTAGTCGAGCAGGTCGGCGACATCGACGTCGGCCTCGGCGCCGCTGATCGCCACCCAGGAAAATCCCAGCCGGCGCCCGGCGGCCCAGTCCAAGGCGGCGGCGGCAATCGACTGCGACTGCGCGATCAGCGCCAACCCGCCGTCGGTGGGCGCGCAGGGAAAGCTGGCGGCATTGAGTGCGGTGGCGGGGTGGATCACCCCGCCGCTGCGCGGCCCCAGCAAGCGCATGCCCTGGCGGCGGGTTTCGGCGAGCAGCTCGGTGCTGGGCGCGCTGGCCAGCGGCCAGAGCAGGGCGCGGCAGCCGTGTTCGCCGAGGCGGGTGATCAGCGCCGTGTCGGCCAGCGCCGGCTCGGCGATCAGCGCGCAATTGCGGGTGCCGCCGCCGCCGGGCCAGCCGGTCAAGGCGGTATCGGTCTCCACCAGCCGCAGCTTCGGCTGCGCGCGCAGGTTGTCGAGCATCTGTTGCACCGCCGGGTCCGGGCTGTGGCCGACACAGATCACCGTTTCCGGGCGCAGCAGACTGTCGAGGTGGCGGATGGTCATGCCAGAAGGCCGTCGCCGACGAAGGGCAGCAGGAAGGATTCCACTGAGCGTGCCAGGGCGTGCGGCTCATAGCCACCCTCCAGGGTGGCGACCACCCGGCCCTGGCAGCAGCTTTCGGCGATGCCGGCGATGACGCTGCCCAGCCAGCGGAAGTCGTCATAACCCAGGCGCAGGTCGCCGAGCGGGTCCTGTGCGTGGGCATCGAAGCCGGCGGAGACCAGGATCAATTGCGGCCGCAGCGTCTCCAGCAAGGGCAGCCAGCGCTCGCTCACCGCCTGCCGGAATACCGCGCTGCCGGCGTAGGCGGGCAGCTCGACATCCACCAGGTTGCGGGCCTCCGGCGCGCCCACCCAGTGCGGGTAGAGCGGATTCTGGTAAGTGGAGAACAGCCACACCCGGTCGTCGCCCTTGAAGATGTCGGCGGTACCATTGCCGTAGTGCAGGTCGAAGTCGAGGATGGCGATGCGCTTGAGCCCACGGCTGAGCGCGTAGGCGGCGGCCACAGCGACGTTGTTGAAGAAGCAGAAGCCCATCGCCCGGTCGCGTTCGCAGTGGTGTCCCGGCGGGCGCACCGCGCAGAAGGCGAGGCCGGCCTTGCCATCCAGCACCAGATCGACGCCGAGGATGCCGGCGCCGGCGGCACGCAGCGCGGCGTTGAGGGTGTGCTCGGACTGCTGGGTGTCGCCGTCAATGGCGACTGGCCCCCCGCGGGTGTCGGCGTGGAATACCCGGTCTAGATGCGCCTCGCTGTGCACCCAGGCCAGTTGCTCGCGCTTGGCGAGCGGCGCCTGGTGGTGCTGCAGGAAGTCGTACAGGCCGCTGATGCGCAGACGGTCGGAAATCGCGTTCAGGCGCTCTGGGCATTCCGGATGCATCGCGCCCATCTCGTGGCGGAGGCAGTCGGGGTGGCTGATCCACGCGACGGGGCGGTAGCTCATGGTGTTTTCGATCTCCTGGCTACGCACTGTCTCCGTCGCTCCCCGGGGGGGCATTGACGCACATCAATGCGCCATCGCGGTGCCGGGGCAAGTCTAGCTTCGCCGGCAAGTGCCGGTCTGCAAGATCAACGAAAGGAGCCTGGTCATGAGTCTGGTGCAATGGAACCCATTCCGCGAAATGGATGATCTGCTGACGCGCTTCGCGCGTGGCTCTAGTGGCTTTCCGACCCTGTCGGCCGAAGCCGGCGCCTTGGCCAACTGGGCGCCCGCGGTCGATATCAGCGAGAACGCCAAGGAGTATCTGGTCAAGGCCGAGCTGCCGGGGGTGAAGAAGGAGGACCTCAAGGTCACCTCGCTCAACGGCGTACTGACGATTTCCGGCGAGCGCAAGCTGGAAAAGGAAGACAAGGACGAGAAGCACCATCGCATCGAGCGCAGCTATGGTTCGTTCACCCGCAGCTTCACGATTCCCGACGACGTGCTCGACGAGCAGATTGCCGCCGAGTGCAAGGAGGGCGTGGTTACAGTGCGGTTGCCGAAGGCTGAGCAGAAGAAGAACAAGGTAAAGCAGATCGCTGTTCAGTGAGGCCGGTCCGCTCGCGCGGAGCCGGCCCCGGGTCCGGCGTCAGGATGCGGTGGCGGGGTACCGCTAAACTGGCGCCGATGTCCCTAGAATTTCTCCCTATTCCCCGTATCCCCATAGGCGCCCGTGTTGGCCGAAGACCGTCTTAGCGCGCTGCTCGATGCCGCCGTCGATGCCATGATCCTGGCTGACGAGCGCGGCCGCATTACCCGTTTCAACCGCGCCGCCGAGGCGCTGTTCGGATACGCGCCCGCCGAGGTGCTCGGGGAGAACCTGAGCATGCTGATGCCGGCGCCCTACCGGCAGGAGCACGACGGCTACATCCAGCGCTACCAGAAGACCAGCCAGCCGCGCATCATCGGTATCGGCCGCCAGGTGCTGGCCCAGCGCAAGGACGGCAGCACGGTGCCCATCGAGTTGTCGGTGGGCGAATTCGTTCAGGGCGCCGAGCACGGTTACGTCGGCATCCTGCGCGACATCTCCGAGCGCCTGCGTCAGCAGGCCCAGTTGAAGAACCAGGCCGACGAGCTGCGGGTGATCTTCGAGAACGCCCCGACGCCCATCCTCATCACCGATCTGGCGGGGCAGATCATCAAGGCCAATCGCGCCTGCTGTGCCTTGCTGGGTCGTAGCGAGGAGGACCTGCTGGGCCGCTCGCAGCTTGACCTGCTGCACCCGGATGATCGCGCCGGCGCGCAGCAGTTGCATCAACTCAGTGTTGAGCAGCCCGCAAGCCGCTACGAGTGGCGCTACCTGCGTGGCGACGGCACCGTGGTGCATACCACCAATTACGCGGCGCTCAGTGTCGAAACCGACGAGCAGCCGCCCTTGATCATCAGCGAGATTGTCGACCGCTCGGCCCTGCTCAGCGCCGAGCACGAGGCCGAGGAGCTGCGCGCCCGGCTCACCCATGCCGGCCGCATCGGCACCTTGGGCGAGATGGTCAGCGGCATCGCCCACGAGGTGAACCAGCCGCTCACCGCCATCGCCAATTACGCCAATGCTTGCCGGCGACTGCTGCAGTCCGGCAACGCCGAGCCGGCGGAGCTGATCGGCACGCTGGAGAAGATCAGTGCCCAGGCCGACCGCGCCGGCCAGGTGATCCGCGGCCTGCGCAGCCTGACCCGCAAGCGCGACGCGGTGCGCGAGCGGCTGGACTGCAACCAATTGATTAGCGAAGTGGCCAAGCTGCTGGAGTTCGAGCTGCGCAACAGCGGCTGGCGGCTGCTGCTGCGGCTCACGCCCCGGCTGCCGACGGTGACCGGCGACGGTGTGCAGTTGCAGCAAGTGGTGCTGAACCTGGTGCGCAATGGCATCGAGGCGATGAGCGAGCGCGCCAGTGGCGACTTCATCCAGGTCGAAACCTACCGCAGCGGCGCGGGATTCATCGAGATCGCGGTCAGCGACTGTGGGCCGGGCATCAGCGAAGCCGTGGAGGCGCATCTGTTCGAGCCGTTCTACACCACCAAGCACCAGGGCATGGGGCTGGGGCTGTCGATCTGCCAGTCGATCATCGCCGCCCACGGCGGCGAGATGAGCTACCGTGGCAATGCGATGGGGGGGGCGACCTTCGTGGTGCGCCTGCCGACGGCGGAATAGCGAGGAAGCATGGATACCGGTACGGTTTTCATCGTCGATGACGAAGAGGCGGTGCGCGACAGCATCGCCATGTTGCTGCGCTCGGTGGGTCTGCGTACGCAGGTATTCGCCGATGCCACCAGTTTCCTGCGCCAGTACCGCAGCGAGTTGGCCGGCTGCCTGGTGCTGGACGTGCGTATGCCGCGCATGAGCGGCCTGGAGTTGCAGCAGGAGCTCAACCGTCGCGGCTGGGCGCTGCCGGTGATCTTCATCACCGGGCACGGCGATGTGCCGATGGCGGTGGAGGCGATGCGCGCCGGGGCCCTGGACTTTCTGCAGAAGCCGTTCAAGGACGACGACCTGATCCGTCGGGTTCAGAAGGCGCTGGACCAGGATGCCCGCGAGCGCGCGGCGCTGGCCGAGCGTGACCTGCTGCGTCAGCACTTCGAGGAGCTCACTGCCCGCGAGCGCGAGGTGGCGCGGCGCATCGTCGCCGGGCAGGCCAACAAGGCGGTGGCATTGGACCTGGGCCTGAGCGAGCGCACCGTGGAACTGCACCGCGCGCACGTGATGCAGAAGATGGAAGCCCGCAATCTGGCGCAACTGGTGCAGATGCTCCTGCAGGTGGACAGCGCCTGAAGCCAGGCTCCGGTCCGGCTAGGGAGGTAGCCGGCCAAAGGGCCCGGGCCTGCGGACACTACCCGGCCGACTAGGTACTTCCCGCAGTCGGTCTGCGGAAACTCCGGATTTTCCCGCCGCGCCCCGGCCGGCAAGCTGTGCTCCATGAATTCCTGAGCTGGAGCCCGCCATGGCCTTCGAGATCCGCAGCAACGCCGCCACCACCGCCTGCAACCCGGCCATCCGCAGCGCCTGCACGCTCTGCCCGGTGGGCAGCCATTGCGTCACCGCCGGCCTGCCGCAGGCCGACATGCAGCGCTGGGCCGGGGTGATGATTCCGCATCTGCCGCTGGCCCAGGCCGGAAAGTCGCTGTACGCCGCTGGCGCCACCGCCGACTGCGTCTACGTGGTGCGCGCCGGCTGCATCAAGACCTACACCGTCGACGGCGAGGGCAACGAGCGGGTACGCGGCTTCTTCCTGCCGGGCGATGTGGTTGGCCTTGATGCCATCGGCATTGGCCACTACCCGGAGAACGCGGTGACGGTGGTCGGCTCCCAGGTCTGCCGCGTGTCCAAGGGCCAGTTGCAGGGCCTGCTGGTCAGCGCCCCAGCGCTCAACCAGCGGGTGATGGAGCGCCTCACCGGTGAACTGCGCCTGGCGCTGGCGCTGGGCGGCGACTACAGCGCCGACCAGCGCGTTGCCTCCTTCCTGCTGCACATTCAGGAGCGACTCAACGGCGTCGGTAATACGGTGAAGCTGCCGATGAGCCGCCGTGACATCGCCAGCTATCTGCGTCTGGCCACCGAGACCGTGTGCCGCGTGCTGACCCGCTTTGAGGACAAGGGCTGGATCGTCTCCGCCGACAAGACTGTCACCCTGCGCGAGCCGAGCGCGCTCTGGACGCTCGCCGAGCCGGTGGGCATCTGCCGGCCGCGCCTGCGCCTTGCCGCCTAGTCCCACCGATGGCCGCTGCACCTGGCGCCCGGCCCGGTACGGTGCCGGGGCGGCTGGAAATCTCGCTGAAGAGCATCAACCAGCTCTTCAACTCCTTGGATCCCTCGCCGTTTTACGACCGCGATCTCGACAGCCATGCCGAGAACTACCTGGTCAGTTGGGCGCAGGAACTGCCGCACGAGGCGCCTCTGTCGCTGAGCCTGCAGTTGGCCGAGCCGCCGCCGGTGCTGGATGGGCCGCAGTGGATCGAAGCGGCGGTGCGGCACTACTTCACCGAGCGCGCGCGGCTCAAGCGCGCCGAGTTGCACGCGCTGCTGCGCCAGGGGCGCGCCAGCCTGGTTATCGGACTAATGTTTCTCGCTGTCTGCCTGCTGCTCAGCCAGTGGAGCCAGAGCTTCGCACCCTCCGGGGTGCTGGCCAGTCTGTTGCGCGAGAGCTTCCTCGTCGCCGGCTGGGTGGCGATGTGGCGGCCGATGCAGATCTATCTTTACGACTGGTGGCCGCTGCGCCAGCAGTTGCGGCTGTACCGGCGCATGAGCCGCATGCCGGTGACGGTGCGCGTTGCGCCATCGACGGCCGTCGCGGCCGCCAGCCCTTAGGGCTCGTTTACATGGCGACTCCCTTAGTCTGAAGAGGCCCTAGGCCGCCAAGGCCGGCTCCATCACCTGGCGCAGGCGCTGACGCGCCTTCACCTCGATCTGCCGGACCCGCTCGGCCGACACCCCGTACTGGCTGCCCAGCTCGGCGAGGCCGGTTGGCTTGCCGGCGCTCAGTTCGCGGCGGAACACGATGTCCCGCGAGCGCGGGTCCAGCGTCTTGAGTGCGCGGCGCAACTTCGGCTGCATGCGCTGCTGCCAGTCCTCGGCCTCGATGCGCTCGGCTGGGTCGGCGCCTTCCTGCGCCAGCCAGTGCTCGGGCGAGTAGCCATCGTCCGGTGCCGACAGTGAGCTGTCGCCGCCATGGAACAGGGCGTCGGCGCGGCGTACGTCGCGCAGGCTCACCTGCAACTGGGTGGCCATTGCCTGGGCATCCTCGGCGCTCAGCGGCTCGCAGTCGCGGCGCAGCTTGCGCAGGTTGAAGAACAGCTTGCGCTGCGCCTTGGTGGTGACATGGCGGACGATGCGGAAGTTGCGCAGGATGTATTCGTGAATCTGCGCCTTGATCCAATGCACGGCATAGCTGATCAGGCGCACGTTCCAGCGTGGCTGGTAGCGCTGCACCGCTTTCATCAGGCCGAGATTGCCTTCCTGCACCAGGTCTTCCAACGGCAGGCCGTAGCCCTGATAGCCGCGGGCGATATGCACCACGAAACGCAGATGGCCCAGCACCAGTCGCCGGGCTGCCGCCGGATTGCCGGTGGCGTGCAAGTCCTCGGCGGCGGCGCGCTCTTCCTCGGCGCTGAGGCGGGGTTGGTGCTGGATGGCCTGGAGAAAGGCGTCGAAGCCGTTGACGGGCTGGCTACTGAGGGCGGTACTCACGCGCTGGGCTCCTTATGTGTTCCAGAGCCAGCCTAGAGAGGCGACCTACGCCGCTCATTGACTTGAGTCAGTCCTGGCGTCGGGTGGCTCAGTGCGGAAGGATCTGTCGCTGCGCGCGCGCCACCGGCTCGTCGGCCATGTGCCGGTCGAGTTGCCGCAGCAGGGCTTCGCCGTCGCGGCCCTCCTGCGGACCACGCAGCAGCACCTGCCGGTAGTCGAGCGCGATGTCCTCGCCGACGTAGGGATAGGGCTCGATCAATGCCAGGCGCAAGTCATTCAGCAGGGCTTCGTGGCCGGCGACGGTGTCACTGTCCAGCAGCAGCAGGAACTCGCCTGCCGCGCTCTGGCAGGCACGGTGCGGGGCCTGGATGATCTGCCGCACGCGGTTGTCCATTTCGCCGACGACGAGGTCTTCCATCTCCCGACCCATGGCCTGGGCGGCCTCGCTGAAGCGGCGCAGCGAGACCAGTGCCAGCCCGAACGGCCGCTGGCCGCCGCAGGCTTCGTTCAGCGCCTCCTCGAAACTGGCCCGGGTGAGCAGGCCGCTGCGCGGGTCGGTGACCGTTTCCAATTCGCGCAGCCGTTGCGCCGCCTTCTGGCTGCTGATGTCGTCGTGCAGCGACAGGTAATGACTGATGCGCTCGCCGCGCCCGAAGGGGCTGATGGTCTGGTGGATCACGTAGCGCTGACCGTCGCGGTCGTGATCAACGGTCTCGCCGCTCCACACCTGGCCGGAGCGAATGGTGCTCCATAGCTCGCGGTAGTAACGGGTGCCCTGGCGGCCGGACTTCAGGATGCGGGCGTTCTTGCCGAGCACGTCCTCGGCCTTGTAACCGGTCAGACGGCTGAAGGCGGGGTTGCTCCAGACGATGTCGCCGTGCAGGTCTGTGATAAAGCCGGCGTTGCCAGCCATGCGTAGCGCCGCCGCCAGCAGGCTCTGCTCGCGCAGGCCGGCGTCGTCGTCGAGAAAGCGGCGAAGTTCGCCGACCTGCTGTTCGATCAGTTGCGGTCGCTGGTCGTCGGCGAAGGCATCGCCGCGCTCGCTGTAGAGCTGCAGCAGCCAGGTTTCGCCAGCCGCCTGCAAGGGCCAGGAGCCGGCTGCGTGCAGCCCTTCGCTTTCCGCCGCGCGGCGCCAGGGTAGGAAGCCCTCGTCGCTGGTGACCATGAGCGCTGGCCCGCTATTGCGGAGTGCCCGTGCCGCTGGTCCGTCGCCGGCGACGGTTCCATCCCAGCGCTCCGGCAGGCGCTGCAGTTCCAGCCACAGCGCGTCCTCGTGGGAGCAGGCCTCGATGGCGACGACTCCGGAAGCGAGCTTGCGACTCAGATGGACGCGGTTGAGACCCAGCAGCGGCGCCAGACCGGTGCAGAGCTGTTGCAGCAGGGGCTTGCGCTCCTCGCCAGTCAGCAGACGGCGGTAGAGATCCAGCCACAGCGGCGCGCATTCCGACTGGCTTGCGGCGGCCGTGGAGGTGGCGGAGGTGGAGCTGCTCGCGGCTGGCATGGTCGGGTCCGGGGAGTGAGGGCGCTAGCAGTGAAAGCTAGCGGCCCTGGCTGGCCGCGCGTTGATGTGGGTCAATGGTCGGGGCGGGCTTGCTTCACGGTCAAGGCCCGCCCCGTGGTTCCGGTGGTCACCCGGTCTGGTTGCGCCTGGGCTCAGGCCGCGACGCTATCGGTGAGCACGCCCTGCTGATAGTCGCGCAGGGCCTGCTCGATCTCCTCGCGGCTGTTCATCACGAAGGGGCCGTACTGCACCACCGGCTCGCGCAGCGGCTTGCCGGCGAGCAGGATCACCCGTGCCCCCTGCGGCCCCGCTTGCAGCGACAGCCGTTCGCCCGCACCCAGCACCAGCGCGGCCTGGGCCGGGGCGCTCTTGCCGGCGATGCTGACGCTGCCCTCGTAGGTGTAGAGGAAGGCGTTGTGGCCGGCCGGGATCGGCTGCTCGAACAGCGCGCCTGCCGGTAGCTCCAGGTCGAAGTACAGCGGCGCGGTCGACAGCGGCTGCGCCGGGCTGTTGATCGGCCCGCTGAGGCGCGCCTCGCCGACTTCCGCCGTGCCGGCGATCACCTTGATCGAACCGCCACCCGGCAGCGCGGCCTGCGGAATCTCGCTGGCCGGGATGTCCCGGTAGTTGGCCGGCTTCATCTTTTCCGCCGAGGGCAGGTTGATCCAGAGCTGGAAGCCGCGCATACGGCCGCTTTCCTGCAGGGGCATCTCCGAGTGGATCACGCCACGGCCGGCGGTCATCCATTGCACGCCGCCAGGGCCGAGATCGCCGACGTTGCCGAGATGGTCCTTGTGCTGCATGCGGCCGTCGAGCATGTAGGTGACGGTCTCGAAGCCGCGGTGCGGGTGGGCCGGAAAACCGGCGATGTAGTCGCCCGGGTTGTCGGTGCCGAACTCGTCGAGCATCAGGAAGGGGTCGAGGTAGAGGCCGCGCTGGCTGCCAATGCTCCGGCGCAGCTTGACGCCGGCGCCGTCGGAAGTGGCGATGGCGGGGATGACATGCGCCAGGCTGCGCAGATCGCTGGAGGTCTTGTTCATGACTAGCTCCTGATAGAAGTTGGAAGAAAGGGCCCGCTGTCTTGGAACGGGCCTATGGCGCTTAGATGGGGCTTAGCGGCGGTCGAGGCTCAGCGGGCCGGCGCCGTTGGCGACCAGCAGCAGGAAGCCGCCGGCGATCGAGACGTTCTTCATGAACATGATGGTCTGGATCTGATCGGCGAAATTGGCGTGGAACAGCAGGGCCGAGACCAGGCTGAAGCCGGCGAGCAGGAAGGCGACGATGCGGGTCTGGTAGCCGACGATGATGGCGGCCGCGCCCAGCACTTCCAGGGCGATCACCAAGGGCAGGGCAAAGCCCGGCACGCCCATGGCCTGCATGTAGCCGACGGTAGCGGCGTAGGCAGTTATCTTGGACAGACCGGAAAGCAGGAACAGCGAGGCCAGCAGGATGCGGCCGGCGAGTTCGGCGAGGCTGGCGAGTTTCGGTGACATGGCGTTACTCCTTGGAATGTTCGAACGATGCGTGGGGCGAAGGCGATTGCGGGCCGGGCTCAGGCGGCAAGACGGTGGATCGCATCCTGGGCCTGGTGCAGGGCAGACTGCTTGCGGTCGGCGTCGATGTTCAGACCCTCGGCGTAGACGAACTCCACATCGGCGATGCCGATGAAGCGCAGGAAGTCACGCACGTAGTTGGTCTGGCTGTCCAGCGGCGTGCCGGCGTAGAGCCCGCCGCGGGCGGCGAACACATAGGCTTTCTTGCCGGTGATCAGGCCCTCGGGGCCCTTGGCGGTGTAGCGGAAGGTGATACCGGCGCGGGCGATGTGGTCGAAGTAGGACTTGAGCTGGCTGGGCACGCCGAAGTTGTACATCGGCAGGCCGAGCACGATGACGTCGGCGGACTTCAGCTCGGCGATCAGCGCGTCGGAGTAGTCCACCACCGCCTGCTGCTCGGGGCTGCGCGCCTCGGCGGGGGTGATGAAGGCGCTGAAGCGTTGGGCGTCCAGATGCGGCACGCCGTCTTGGGCGAGGTCGCGGACCTGGACCTGGGTGTCGGGGTGATGCTGCCGCCATTCGGCGACGAACTGCTCGGCGAGCTGGCTGGACTGGCCCTTGCCGGCAAACAGGCTGGTGTTGATCTGAAGAAGCTTGGTCATGGCACATCTCCGGGTGAACTGAAGGTGTGCGTATTAAATGATTCGACAGATCGATAAAAAAGAACAATATTTGGCGCTCAACAATCAGTTTATTGGATGAATCTGTGAATCCGCGTATCTCCCTGGAGCAATGGCGCGCGCTGATGGCGGTAGTCGATGCCGGTGGCTATGCGCAGGCGGCCGAGCAGCTGCACAAGAGCCAGTCGGCGGTGACCTACGCGGTGCAGAAGCTGGAGAGCCTGCTGGCGGTGAAGGCCTTCGAGGTGCAGGGCCGCAAGGCGGTACTCACGCCCACCGGCCAGCTGCTGTACCGGCGTGCCAGTGCTCTGCTGGCCGAGGCCAGTCGGCTGGAGCAGGCCGCCAGCGCCTTGGCGGCCGGCTGGGAGGCGGAGATCCGTCTGGCGGTGGAAGTGGTGTTCCCCACCTGGCTGTTGTTGCGGGTGCTGGACCGCTTTGGCCAGGACAGTCCGCACACCCGCATAGAGCTGAGCGAATCGGTGCTGGGCGGCACCTCGGAGGCCTTGCTGCAAGGGCGGGTCGATCTCGCCATCGCGCCGGTGGTGCCGCCGGGATTCTTCGGCGAGCCCTTGATGCAGATACACATCCTGCCGGTCGCGCATCCCGACCATCCCCTGCACCACCTGGGCCGGCCGCTGAAACCCGAAGACCTGCGCCAGCACCGGCATATCGTGGTGCGCGACTCCGGCAGCCGGCGCAACGAGTCGGCCCTCACCATCGACGCCCAGCAGCGCTGGACGGTGAGCAACATGCCCACCTCCATCCACGCGCTTTGCCAGGGCTATGGTTTTGCCTGGATGCCGCTGGACAAGATCCGCAACGAGCTGCGTGATGGCCTGCTCAAGCCGCTGCCGCTGGAAGGCCAGGAGCGCCGCGGCACGCTGTACCTGATCTTCGCCGACCACGACTACGCCGGTCGCGGCACCCTGCGTCTGGCCGAGCTGCTGCGCGAGATGACCGCCGCCGAGTGTGCCTCGCATTCGCCGGCCCCGCCTGCGTAGGGATGACTGGCGGCCCAGGCCAGCTTGGCCTCGCGCGGCTGCTGCTTGAGCCAGTGCTCGGCCACCGAAGCGGCCGAGCGTGAGGGGTAGGCGCAGATCGCCAGCAGGCGCTGCGGCGGATTGGCGCGGGTGTAGCGCGCACCGCGCCCGGCGGCGTGCAGCCGGTAGCGCTGTTGCGGGTCGGGGCTGATGCCGGCATAGAGGCTGCCGCCACTGCATTCCAGCAGATAGAGCCACCAGGGGCGGTCGGGAGCGCTGGCTGCGGTCATGCCGGTGAGCGGTCGGAATGGGGTAGGCGGTCAGCTTAATCGGCGCGACGGCCGACAGCGCCTAAGATGCGCGTCCTTTTTGCGAGCCTCTACTCCCATGCAGATCGCCCTGGCGCCGATGGAAGGCCTGGTCGACGACATCCTGCGCGACGTGCTGACCCGGGTCGGCGGCGTCGACTGGTGCGTGAGCGAGTTCATCCGCGTCAACGAACAGTTGCTGCCGGCCTCGGTGTTCCGCCGCATCGCGCCGGAACTCGACCAGGGCGCACGCACCCGCGCCGGCACCGAGATGCGCGTGCAATTGCTGGGCTCTGATCCGCACTGGCTGGCCGAGAATGCGGTGCGCGCCTGCCAGCTTGGTGCGCCGGTGATTGACCTCAACTTCGGCTGCCCGGCAAAGACCGTCAACCGCTCTCGGGGCGGCGCGGTGCTACTGCGCGAGCCGGAACTGCTGTACCGCATCGTCGCGGCGGTGCGCGCAGCGGCGCCGGCGGCGATCCCGGTCACCGCCAAGATGCGCCTGGGTTACGAGGACAGCGATCAGGCCCTGGACTGCGCCCGCGCCCTGGCCTCTGCCGGCGCCGCGCAACTGGTGGTGCACGCGCGCACCAAGGCCGACGCCTACCGTCCGCCCGCCTATTGGGAGTGGGTGGCGCGGATACAGGAAGTGGTGCCGCTGCCGGTGTATGCCAACGGTGAGATCTGGAGCGTCGACGACTGGCGACGCTGCCGTGCGGTGAGTGGCGTCGAGGATTTCATGCTCGGGCGTGGCCTGGTGGCGCGGCCCGATCTGGCCTTGCAGATCGCCGCCGCCCGCGCCGGCGCGGACTATGTGCCGCTGGAATGGGCGTCGGTGCTGCCGCTGCTACAAGACTATTGGCGCCAGCAGCGCGCACGACTGCCCGAGCGTTTCGCGCCGGGTAGGCTCAAGCAGTGGCTGGCCTGGCTGGCGCGCAGCTACCCGGAAGCCGAGGCCTTGTTCGCGATGGTGCGTAGGGAAAGCGATTGCACCCGGCTCGATGCCCTGGTGGGCGTGGCCGAAGACGCTCAGTAGCGGAGCAGCACCGAGCCCCAGGTCATGCCGGCGCCGACGCCGAGCAGCAACACGTTCTGGCCGGGTTGGATGCGGCCGTCGCGCACCGCGGCGTCAAGCGCCAGCGGCACCGAGGCCGCCGAAGTGTTGCCCTGGCGTGCCACTGTGGTCACCAGCTTGCTCATCGGCAGGCCGAGCTTGTCTGCGGTGGTGGCGAGGATGCGGATGTTGGCCTGGTGCGGCACCACCCAGTTGATGTCCTCGATATTCAGGCCATTCTGGTTCAGTGCCTCGTGGGCGCATTCCGCCAGCACCCGCACCGCGGTGCGGTACACCGCCTGGCCGTCCATCTCTACGAAGGGGTTGCCACGCAGCACGCCGTTGGCGATGCCGCCATCCACTCGCAGGATGCCGGCCAGACTGCCGTCGGCATGCAGGTGGCCGGAGAGGATGCCCGGTGTGTCGGAAGTCTTGAGCACCACCGCGCCGGCCCCGTCGCCGAACAGCACGCAGGTGCGGCGGTCGCTCCAGTCCAGGAGACGCGAGAACACTTCCGCGCCCACCACCAGCGCGCACTTGTGGGCGCCGCTGGCGACCAGGCGGTCGGCCAGGGTCAGGGCGTAGATGAATCCGGTGCACACCGCCTGCACATCGAAGGCGGCGCCCTGTTTCACGCCCAGCCGCGCCTGCAGCAGGCAGGCGGTGGAAGGCAGCACCATGTCCGGCGTGGTGGTGGCCACCACGATCAGATCAACCTCGTCGGCGCCGGTTTCGGCCGCTGCCAGCGCGCGCTGGCAGGCGTGAAAGGCGAGGTCGGAGGTCATTTCGCCTTCGGCGGCGACATGACGGGATTCGATGCCAGTGCGCGAGACGATCCACTCGTCGCTGGTCTCGATGCGGGTCTGCAACTCCTGGTTGCTGACGCTGCGGGCCGGGAGATAGCTGCCGGTGCCAACGATTCGTGCGTAGGTCATGGTCGCGAGCTTAGCGATTCTCCACTACCGGTTGATGATGCAAACGCGTTAGGTCGGCCCCCAGGGTGCTCCGGGGCCGCGATGGGCCAATGCTATACTTTTCAACTGTGGGAGCCGCGG
>SCVA01000035.1 GCA_004297005.1 Nevskiaceae bacterium | reverse complement strand
TTGGTGCTGGTCAGCATCGCGCAGTGGTAGTGATCGCAGAGCGTGAAGGCATTGGCCAGCGCGAACTGGAACGGCAGCTCGGCCTCCTTGTAATAGCTCATCGACTGCGATTCCTTGATCGCCGGCCAGAGCCCGTAGCGGCCATCGTTCCAGGCGAAGTGGCCGTCCTCCCAGCCGTGCGGTGTGCCGCTGACGCGCTGGGCGTTGCCCTTGCTGGAGTCGAGGTAGTAGGGCAGCACCTCCTTGAGCTGGCTGTCGCGCTGGTACCAGACCGGCTTGCCGCCAGCGAGCGGAATCGGGAAGCGATCGCCGAAGCCGCGCACGCCCTTCATGGTTCCGAAGTAGTGGTCGAAGCTGCGGTTCTCCTGCATCAGGATCACCACGTGCTCGACGTCCTTGATCGTGCCGGTGCGGTTGTTGGCAGGGATTGCCAGGGCCTTCTGGATCGACAGCGGCAAGGCGGCGCCCGCCGCCGCCACGCCAGCCAGCCGCAGGAACTGGCGCCGGTCGAGTTCGCTCATGACCGGTCCCCGGTGGTGCTCGCGCAGTCGTCGGCCTGGGCCAGCGTCGTGGTCGTGCTGACTCCGGGCGCGCAGCGCATCTTCGGCGGCAGCGGCAGGTCGGGATCGACCGGCGGATTCCCCGGCGCTTCGGTCAGGGTCGGCGGCAGGCTTTGGCCGCAGGCGGCGAGCAGGGCGGCCAGGGCCAGCAGGCCGGCGCGCAGGGAGGTTCGGTTCATCGACAGGATCGTGGCGGGTGGGCTTCGAGCCGACCGATGCTAGTGAGCGCAGACGACAGCCGGATGACGCAAGCCGTCGCTTGGCCGGCTCCGGGCGTGGCGCACCTATAATTGCGCGCCGCAAGCCTTGCGGCGCCCTGTTTTTGAGGAGTCTTCCGCCGTGAGTCTGGGCAGCTTTCCCACCACCCGCCTGCGTCGCACCCGCCAGTCGGCTTTCATTCGTGACCTGGTGCGCGAGACGCAGCTTGCTCCGGAGCATCTGATCCAGCCGCTGTTCGTCGCCGAAGGCGAGCTGGTCGGGCCGATAGCCTCCATGCCCGGCATCAGCCGCCTGAACCTCGAACAACTGGTGGTCGAGTGCCGCGAGCTCTACGCGCTGGGCATCCGCCTGGTGGCGCTGTTCCCGGTGATTCCGGCGGCGCTGAAGACCGACGACGGCCGCGAGGCGCTCAACCCCGAGGGCCTGGTGCCGCGCGCGGTGAAGGCGATCAAGCAGGCGGTGCCGGAGCTGGGCGTGATGTGCGATGTCGCGCTCGACCCCTACACCACCCACGGGCACGACGGCCTGCTCGACGAGCGCGGCAATGTCGACAACGATTCCACCAGCGGCATCCTGCGCCGCATGGCCCTGGTCTATGCCCGCGCCGGCTGCGACGTGATCGCGCCCAGCGACATGATGGATGGCCGCATCGGCGACATCCGCCAGGTGCTGGAACGCGATGGCTACAAGAACACCCTCATCCTCAGCTACGCCGCCAAGTACGCCAGCGCCTTCTACGGTCCGTTCCGCGACGCGGTGGGCTCCAGCGGCGCGCTCAAGGGCGACAAGCGCAACTACCAGATGGACCCGGCCAACAGCGACGAGGCGATCCGCGAAGTCGCCTTCGATCTGGAAGAAGGCGCCGATCTGGTGATGGTCAAGCCGGGCATGCCCTACCTCGACATCGTGCGCCGGGTGAAGGACGAGTTCCGGGTGCCGACCGCCGCCTACCAGGTGAGTGGCGAGTACGCGATGCTGAAAGCCGCCATTGCCAACGGCTGGCTGGACGAGAAGAAGGCACTGATGGAGGCGCTGTTCTGCTTCCGCCGCGCTGGCGCCGATCTGGTGCTGAGCTACTACGCCAAGCAGGCGGCGGTCTGGCTGGCCGAGTAGCCGGACCATGGCGCTGACCCTCTACCAGTTCCCGCAGACCGGACGACTGCCCAACGACAGTCCGTTCTGTCTCAAGGTACAGGCCTATCTGCGCCTCGCGGGCCTGGAGTACCGCTGTCTCGGCGTGCCGCCGTTCAAGAGCCCCACCGGCAAGCTGCCGATGCTGGACGACAATGGTCTGCGCATCCCCGATTCCAGCGCCATCCTCGCCCACCTGGAAGCCAGCCTGGGCGAGCGGGCGCTCGATGCCGGCCTGAGCGAAAGCGAGCGCGCCCAGGGTCTCGCCATCCAGCGGCTGGTCGAGGAGCACCTCTACTGGGCTCTGCTGTGGATGCGCTGGATCGACCCCGCAGGCTGGCCGGCGACGCTGAAGTCCTTCTTCGGGGCCTTGCCGCCGGGGCCGCGTCAGCTGGTGGGCGGGCTGATCCGACGCAAGCTGCGCCGGGACGCGCGCGGGCATGGTCTGGGGCTGTTGTCGCGCGAGCAGATCCTGCACCGCGCCGAGCAGGATCTCGCCACGCTGGCCGCGCTACTCGGCGGGCAGGCGTATTTCCTGGGCGCCGCGCCGCGCACGGTCGATGCCTGCGTCTACGGCCTGCTGGGCAACATCCTGGGCTCCGAACTGCGCACGCCACTGACCGAGCTGGCCGAGCGCCACGCCAACCTCAAGGCCTATTGCGCGCGCCTGCAGGCGCGCTGCTTTCCCGAACTGAACCGAGCTTAAAAAACCACGCATGGATCGCTACGCCGTTATCGGCCACCCCGTCGCCCACTCGAAGTCGCCCTTCATCCACGCCGCCTTCGCGCGCCAGACCGGCCAGAAGCTCAGCTATGACGCGGTGGAAGTGGCGCCGGAGTTGCTCGCCGAGGTGCTGGGGCAGTTGCACGCCGAGCCCTATCAGGGCCTCAACGTCACCCTGCCGCACAAGCTGGCGGTGGCGGCGCTGTGCGAATCGGTGAGTGAGCGCGCGAAGCTCGCCGGCGCGGTCAATACCCTGGTGCGCACCGCCAGCGGCTGGGCCGGCGACAACACCGACGGCGTCGGCTTCATCCGCGATCTGACGGTGAACCTCGGGGTCGCGCTCGCCGGCAAGCGCGTGCTGCTGCTGGGCGCCGGTGGCGCCGCGCGCGGCCTGATCGCGCAGATCCTGGCCGAGCGGCCGGCCGAGCTGGCGGTGTCCAACCGCAATCCCTGGAAGCCCGAAGAGCTGGCCGAGCAGTTCAAGGCGCTCGGCCCCATCGTGCCGCGCACCCATCTGTCGCTGAAGGGTGACCGCTACGATCTGGTCATCAATGCCACCAGCGCCGGTCATGCCGGAACGCTGCCGCGGCTGCCGGGCCAGATCGTCGCCGAGGGCGGGGTCTGCTACGACCTCTCCTATGGCGCCGCCGCCGAGCCGTTCGGCGCCTGGGCGCGGGCCCAGGGCGCGGCACTCAGCGCCGACGGCCTGGGCATGCTGGTCGAGCAGGCCGCCGCCGCCTTCGAGATCTGGCGCGGCCTGCGCCCGGAAACCGCGCCGGTGCTGGCGGCCCTGCGCACCCCGGAACCCTGCGGCAGTGGCGCGACGCATCGTCATCCGCATCCGCGCACTACGGCGCAGGACTGAGCCGGCGCGCTTGAAGGAATCGCTCAGTAGCTGAAGCGGATCCGGACTACGTCCTCGCCACTGCCGCGGTCGATCAGGCGCAGTTGATCGATGCGTCCCTGCAGCATGGTCTGCGCGCCGGAATAGCAGTGCCGACTCTGGGTGGCCTGCACCTCGTTGCCGTCCATGCGCTGGATGTCGTTCAACGCGGCCAGCCGGACCCGGGTTTCCAGCCGGCCGGCCAGTGCCTTCACGCGCTCCAGGCGACTCTCGAAGGCGAGTTCCGAAAGCACCGGCTGAAAGCGCCAACTCGGGGTGCTGCCGGGCGCGCGGTACTGGTCGTCGACGAAGTAGCGGGCCTCGAGTGGCGTCTCCAGGAACAGGCCATAGCCGGTGCGCCGCGAATACTGTCGGCAGGCGCGGCCATCGCTGGCGGTTTCGCCTCGGGCCTGACGGCTGAAATCCGAAGTCCAGTAGTTCCAGGGAACGTCGGCCAGCATTGGACCGTAGCTCAGCGAGTTGCTGGCGGAGAATTCCAGCCGCAACTGGCCGTCCTGGTAGCGGAGCGGCCATAGGCCCTGATCCGCACCGATGCGATCCATCCCTTTCGGCGGGGGCGGAATGCGCAGTTCCCGGCCGGACTGGCTGGCCAGCAGGGCTCGCCGGCGGGCGGCCTGCAGTTGTGGGTTGAAGGGACCGCTGGCCAGGTTCGACAGCTCGGCCTGCATTCTGGCGGCGAACGCATCGATGTCGGGTGCCGGCTCCGCCTGCACGGCCAGCGCCGGAGCCAGTAGCGCAAGCATCAGCATCAGCGCCGGGCAAAGCCCGCGGTCTGATCGAGGCATCAGTCCGCCAGCGGCAGATGGTGGACCGAGGCGCCGGCCACCTCCCGGCTGGCGAGCGCAATCATCGCCGCCGCCACCGCTTCCACCGGCACCGCCCGATAGCGCGCGAGATCGCCCTTGAGCAGTGGGTTGAGCAGCGGCGCGATTTGCATCGCCAGCCATTCCGCCGGACGCAGCTCGTCCCGGTGGGCGATCAGCAGGGAGGGACGGACGATGTACAGGGCTTCGAAGCCCACTTCGCGTAGGGCCTGTTCGGTACGGGCCTTGACCCGCGAGTAGAACGAAGGCGAGCGCAGCGAGGCGCCGACCGCCGACACCGCCAGGAACTTCTTCGCGCCCTGGGCCCTGGCGGCGCGGGCCACGGCCAGTACCAGGTGGTAGTCGACGCGCTCGAAGGCGGCCTTGCTGCCGGCCTGCTTCTGGGTGGTGCCCAGGCAGCAGTAGACCTCGTCTGCGGCCAGCGCGCCGTCCAGACCGGCCAGGCTTTCGCCGTCGAAGCGCAGCTCCTCCAGCTTGGGATGCTGCAATCCCAGCGGGCGGCGACTTAGCGCCTTGACCCGCGCATAGCGTGGGTCGGCCAGCAGTTGCTTCAGCAGGGCCTGGCCGACGGCGCCAGTCGGCCCGGCAACGAGGGCGGTGAGTGCGGTATCGCGCGGCATGATTGCGGCGTCAGTTCTAATGTGGGGCCGAGTTTAGCCGAGCAATTCGCGTGCCGCGTTACGATGCCCGCCCCAGGAAAAACCACCCTAATGAGGAACGATAGCGGCATGAGCATCTGGAAGTGGCAGACCACCCCCGAGCAGATCCAGCGGACGGCGGCGAACTCGATGAGCGGGCACATCGGGCTCAAGATCACCGAGATCGGCCCGGACTATGTGCGCGGCACCATGCCCGTGGACCAGCGCACCAAGCAGCCCTACGGGCGTCTGCACGGCGGCGCCAATGTGGTGCTGGCGGAGGAGCTCGGCAGCTTTGGCGCCAACATGTGCCTGGACCCTGCCGAGGCCTTCGCGGTGGGGTTGGAGATCAACGCCAATCACCTACGTGGCGTCACCAGTGGCACGGTCACCGGCACCGCGCGGCCGCTGCACATAGGGCGCAGTACCCAGGTCTGGGAGATCCGCATCGAGAACGAGGCTGGCGAGCTGGCCTGCATCTCGCGGCTGACCATCGCGGTGGTGAGCAAGACGACGGTCTAAGGCCTTCGGGTTTGGTTCGGTCCGGAGTCTGCGCGAAGCTGGCCGAGCTTTTGCTGGCGGCCATTCCTCGGTTTGTAACTCACCGCAAGCCGCTCTACTCTCGGATTACACAAGGGTGGCGGTCGTCATCGGTTTGGACGGCCGATTTCGCAATCAGTGTCAGGCAGCGCCGGATGCGTTGCCGCCAGCAGGGAGACATGAATGTCGCAGAAGCTCGTTGTCGCGCTTTTTTCCCTCTTGCTCAGTGCCAGCGCCGCCGCGGCGGCGGTACAGAGTGACCCCTCCAGTCGGCTCGCCGGGATCGACCTTGCCCGCTCTGCCGGAGTGCTGAGTCCACAGGCGCTCGGACGAAAACTGGCGGAGCCACAGACCTCCGGTCGTTACAGCGCCAGCATCAAGCTGCCTGCCAAGACCTTGCCTTCGCTCGGGGGGTACCGCTCCCAACGCGACGCCCGGCAGGGGGCTACCACCTTCCTCTGGGCTGAGCCTGGCCTTGCGGGCGCGACGCTGGCCCCGCTGAAGTCGGAACTAATGGCGAAGTCGGCGGCGCTGGACTATCTCGGTCGCCAGGCTGACCAGCTCAACCTCGGCAAGCGCGACCTTGAGAACGCGCAACTGCTTGACCTCCAGGACAACGGCAAGGGGCCGATCATTGCCCGGTACCAGCAGCGCCTTCAGGGCGTGCCGGTGTTTGGCAAGCAGGTCAATGTGCTGATGGACCGGGGCATGAAGCTGGTCGCGACCTCGGGCAACTTCGCTGCCGTCGATTCCGCCAGTGCCAGCAAGCTCTCCACCAAGGGCTTCCGTCTGCAGCCGGAGCAGGCGCTCGCCATCGCGTTCGCCGATTTCAGTGGTGAGCCGGCGTCCTCGCTCATCCTGGCACGCAAGGGCAGCAAGGGTGACTACAGCCTGTTCAGCGCTGGCCCCTCGTTCGGCGAGATTCGCCCCTCTGGTGATCTGCGTGCCCGCAAGTATTGGTACCCGCTGGAAGGCAAGCTGGTGCCGGCCTACTACGCCGAGGTGCAGGCCCACAGCGTCGACTTCGCCGACCAGTATGCCTACGGCTACCTGATCTCCGCGGACGATGGCCGCGTGCTGTTCCGCAAGAGCCTGATCGAATACGAAGCCTTCAGTTACCGCGTCTACGCCGATGCCAGCGGTATCAATCAGCCCTTCGATGGCCCGCTGGGTAACGGTTACGCGCCCTTCGTGGGCACGCCGGGCAATGGCAGCGCGGCGCGGGTTCCGGCGGCGACCAGCCTGATCACTCTGGATCATGGTCCGATCTCCACCAATGATCCCTGGATGGCGGCGGGTGCGACCGAAACCACCGGCAACAACGTCGATGCCTATCTCGATCTGTTCGGCACCGCCCTGCCGGACGGCACCGTGACCTCGGGCCAGGGCTTTGACGAAGGCACCGCCGACCTGCGTGCCAGCACCAGCGGTGCCAACAGTTTCGACTACGCCTATACCCCGGATACCGACCCCACCACCGCCAGCCAGCGGCAGTTCGCGGTGGTGGATCTGTTCTACCTCAACAACTGGCTGCACGACTGGTGGTATGACTCCGGTTTCGATGAAGCCGCCGGTAACGCCCAGGCCAGCAACTACGGCCGTGGTGGCGAGGAAGGCGATGTGCTGCTGGCCGAGGCACAGGACTTCAGCGGCCGCAACAACGCCAACATGAGCACGCCGCCAGACGGTGGCAGCCCGCGCATGCAGCAGTATCTGTTCGATGGCACCGCAGGAGCTCTGACGCTGAGCCCGACCGGCGGGTCTCCCTACTCGGTGGGTGTCAACACCGCGGCTTTCGGGCCCAGCACGTTCGATGTGACTGCCGATGTGGTTGCAAGTGATCCGCTGAATGGCTGCGCTCCCTTCAACAACGCGGCTGCGGTCAGCGGCAAGATCGTGCTCGTCGATCGCGGTGCCTGTAGCTTCAAGACCAAGACGCTCAATGCGCAGAATGCCGGTGCCGTGGGCGTGATCCTCGCCAACAACCAGCCCGGCGTGGCGCCGGGCCTGGGCGACGACGCCAGCATCACCGACGCCATCACCATCGGCACGCTGTCGGTGTCGGTGACCGATGGGCAGACCATCCATACCGACGTCGGCAGCACGACGGTGAGCGCGCATCTGGTGCGCGAGCCGGCGGCCGATGTCGATAGCGCCGTCGATGCCCAGATTGTCGCCCACGAATGGTTCCACTACACCAGCAATCGTCTGGTTGGCAACGCGTTGGGCCTGTCCGGGCAGCAGGGTCGCGGCATGGGCGAGGGCTGGAGCGACTTCAGCGGCATGCTGCTGACGGTGCGTCCGGAAGACCGCTCGGTGGCGGGCAACGAGGCCTACCAGGGCGCCTACCCGCAGTCGATCTACTCCACCAGCGATGCCTACTTCGGCATCCGCCGCGCGCCGTACTCAACCGACTTCGCGATCTTCCCGCTGACCTTCCAGCACATCGAGGACGGTGTGCCTCTGCCCACCACGGCGCCGATCGCCTTCGGCGCCAACGGCGCCAGTAACTCCGAGGTGCATAACGCGGGCGAGATATGGGCCAATGTGCTCTGGGAGGTCTACGCCAGCCTCCTCAACGTGCCGGGGCGTAGCTTCCTGGATGCGCAGAGCCGGATGAAGGCCTACGTCATCGCCGGGCTGAAGATGACGCCCAACATGCCGACCATGCTGGAGGCGCGTGACGGCCTTCTGGCCGCCATCTACGCCAGCGACAAGGACGATTTCGGCCTCGCCGCCGCTGCCTTCGCCAAACGTGGCATGGGCGTCGGCGCGGAGGCTCCGGATCGCAATGACAGCACCAACAGCGGCGTGGTCGAGAGCTATGTCGCCGAGGCCGGCAGCTTCGAGGTGTTTGATGCCTCGCTGGACTTTGGTTACTTCAGTGGTGCTGAAGGCTATCTCGACAACGATGGCGAACTCGATCCAGGTGAAACTGCGCTGCTGACGCTGAAGATCCGTAGCAACGGCACCACGGATCTGACCACTCCGGTGGTTGCCAAGCTGACTTCCGACGGCGAAGTGACTTTCGGCAATGGCGGCGATATCAGCTTCCCGGCCTCCGCCTCGGCGCCGATTGGCTATGGCGACGTCGCCACCGGCACCATCACCGTCAAGCTCAACGCGTCAACCACGACCGCCGAGGTACTGACGCTGACCATCGACTTCCCGCAGGTCGGTGACACTGCCGGCGAGGTGCTGGAAGCCGGTTCCGAGCAGATCCAGATCGTCGTCAACTACGATTTGGCGGCTGGTCAGCGAACCGGCGACAACATGGAGCAGCCGCTGGCGGCCGTTAAGGACTGGGGTACGGAGCTGATCGGTAGCGGGCAGGGTTGGACCGTTGTCGATGGTGAGCCGGCGCCGTTCCTGTTCGCTTCCGGCTTGCTGTGGTTCATGCCCAACAACAGCGGCTTTGCCGATGTCCGTCTGACCACGCCGCCGTTGGTGGTGGCGAGCAGTGCGTTCTCGATTAATTTCGAGCACTACTTCCAGTTCGAGTTCGCTGGTTTCGACGGCGAAACCCCGGTGGGCTACGACGGCGGCATTATCGAGATCAGCGAAGACGGCGGCGCGACCTGGACCGACGTGGTTGATGCCGGTGGAACCTTCACCATTGGCAACGGCTACAACGGCTACTTCATCGCCATGGCACCGGACGGCACACCGACTCCGGACGACAGCGGTGCACATGTTGGCTTCGTGGGCGACAACTTCTCTGCCAACGACGGCTTCCTTGAGCCGGTGACGCTCAGCTTCGGCACTGCGTACGCCGGCAAGACCGTGCAGCTACGCTTCCGCCAGGTCAGCGACAGCGGGGTTGGCGACTTTGGTTGGGCGGTGGACAACGTCAGCTTTGCCGGCATCACCAACCTGCCGTTCAGTGACGTCGTGGAAGAAGATGGCATCCCCGACAATCGCGCCCCGGTTGCCAATGCCGGTGCCGATGGCCTGATCCTCCTCGGTGCGGCGACCATCCTCGTCGGCACGGCGTCGAGTGATCCGGATGGCGATGTGCTGACCTATGCCTGGACCCAGACCTCGGGCCCGGCGGCCAGCACCATCACCAATGCCAACCAGGCGACCGCGACGGTGGCCCCGACGGCGGCCGGCACTTATGTCTACACGCTGACGGTCACTGACATCCGCGAGGTCAGCAGCACCGACACCATGACGCTGGTGGTGAAGCCGGTGGAGGTCGTCTCCAGCGGTGGCGGTGGCGCCCTGGGCATCTGGCTGCTGTTGCCGGCACTGGGTCTGGGTCTGCTGCGCCGTCGCCCGCGGCACTAAGGCAGTAAGTTCGCTGTCAACGTCCCGGAGCGGCTAGGCCGCTCCGGGACTTTTTGTTTGATCCAGCCGCTTTCGGGAGAGATTCCATGCCCCAGAACTTCGCACCTCAGGGCCTGCTGCCCATGCTCGCCTTGGGGTTGGTTGCCTGCGCGGCTGCCGAGCCTCCGTCAGCGGCGGGGCTCGGACCGGGCGCGGCCCAGCTCCCGGTTTCCGAGGCCTACCAAATTCGTTTGCAGCGTGGTGCCTGCTTCGGGCGCTGTCCGCAGTACAGCCTGCTCATCCGCGATGGTGAGGCGGAGTTTTCCGGCGAGCGTTTTGTCGCGGTGCTGGAGACCGCGAAAGGTCCGGCGGACGCCGCCGCGCTGGAGCGGCTGCTGGCACTGCTCCGGTCTCCCGCCGTGTCCCGACTCAAGGACATCTATCGCCCAGGCCTGCCAGGCTGCGGTGCGGTGGCGACCGACATGCCCAGCAGCCGCATCGACTGGACCTTGGACGGGCAGACCCATCAGCTCACGCTGTATCACGGCTGCCAGGGAGCGCCCGCCGAACTACGTGCC
>SCVA01000034.1 GCA_004297005.1 Nevskiaceae bacterium | reverse complement strand
CCGATGTGTTTGACTACATCGAGAGATTCCACAACCCTCGCATGCGACGGAGAGTCGCTAAGCGGGATCAGCAGTTTTCATCCCTTTCCAAACCGTCCGTGAAAACGGGGTAGAACCCGGGATGATGTTGGCATTGCGTAAGACTCTGCCCTCCGACTTGCGCCACGCCTTGCACCTGCCAAGACCATGAAAGTCATCGAATACGACCGCTACGGCGGCCCCGAGGTCATCGAACTGCGCGAGAGGTCGGAGCCGCAGCCGGCGGCTGGCGAGGTGCTGGTGCGCATCCACGCCGCCGCGCTCAACCCCAAGGACGCCTTGGTGCGCGCAGGCAAGTTCAAGCTGCTGTCGGGTGCCGACTTTCCCAAGCGCATGGGCTACGACTTTGCCGGTGTCGTGGCGGCACTGGGCGCCGGGGTGACCGGGCTGGAAGTCGGACAGGGCGTCTACGGCATGATCAATAGCTGGAAGGCCGGTGCCTTTGCCCAGTACGCGGCGGTTCCGCAGGACGAGCTGGCGGCCCTGCCGCAGGGGCTAGACTACGCCCAGGCGGCGGCGATTCCGCTGTCGGCGCAGACGGCCTTGCAGGCGCTGCGCGATCTGGGCGGTGTCGGGCCGGGCGCGGAGGTGCTGATCCACGGCGCTTCCGGCGGCGTCGGCACGCTGGCGGTGCAGATCGCCAAGGCCTTGGGTGCCAGGGTGAGCGCGCTTTGCGGCGCGCATTCGGCGGAGCTGGTCCGCGGCCTGGGGGCCGATCAGGTCTATGACTACCGGCAGACGCCACCGTCCCAGGTGCCGGGGCGCTATGAAGTGTTCTTCGACGTGTTCGGCAACCAGAGCTTCGCGGCGATCAAGCCGCTGTTGGCCGCGCGCGGTCGCTACATCACCACCGTGCCCAATGCGCGCAATATCCGCGACCATCTGCTCAGCCGGCTGTCGCCGCTGAAGCAGGCGCGGCTGGTGATCGTGCGCTCCAGGCGCGCAGACCTCGAACAACTGTCGGCCTGGGTGGCGCAAGGCCGGCTCCGGCCGCTGATCGCGGCGCGCTTGCCGCTCGCGGAAACCGCGCGGGCGCATGCGATGATTCAGGGCAAGAACACGCACGGCAAGATCGTGCTCGACATCCCCTGAGGAGCCCATGAGGCAATTGCAAGACAAGGTGGTCTGGATCACCGGTGCCAGCAGTGGCATCGGCGAGGCGCTGGCGATCAGCGCCGCCGAGCAGGGCGCCAAGCTGGTGCTGAGCGCCCGCCGCGAGACGGAGTTGCAGCGGGTGCGCGCGGCCTGCGTGAATCCACAGAACGTCGCCCTGCTGCCAGTGGATCTCACCGCCTTCGATGCCGAGGCGCTGGCCGCCAAGGCCGCCGCCTTCTTCGGCCCGGTGGACGTGCTGGTCAACAACGCCGGCATCAGCCAGCGCAGCACCGTGCTGGAAACCAAGATGGAGGTCTACCGGCGCATCTTCGAGCTGGACTTCTTTGCCTGCGTGGCGCTGACCAAGGCGCTGTTGCCGGGCATGGTGGCGCGCAAGCGCGGCACGCTGGTGGTGATCTCCAGCGTGGTCGGCTACGTCGGCACGCCGCTGCGTTCCGGCTACGCCGCCGCCAAGCACGCGCTGCACGGCTTCTACGACGCGCTGCGTGCCGAGGTCTGGCGCGAGAACGTTCAGGTCACGCTGATCTGCCCCGGCTTCATCAAGACCAATGTCTCGCTCAACGCCATCACCGCCGACGGCGGCCAGCACGGCGTGATGGACGCCGGCCAGTTGCACGGCATGGCGCCGGCCGAATGCGCGCGGCAGATCTGGGCGGCGGTCGCTGCCGGCAGGGAGGAGGCCCTGATCGGCCGCAAGGAGGCGATCTTCGTGCGCCTCAAGCGCCATCTGCCCGCCCTGCTCAGCTACGCGATCAAGCGCGCCAAGGTGACCTGATGGCGGCTTCGCTGGCCGGCAAGCTGGTGGTCGCGCTGTCCTCGCGGGCGCTGTTCGACTTCGAGGAAGAGAACCGCGTCTTCGAGCAGACCGACGACCGCGCCTACATGCGCCTGCAGTTCGACCGCCTCGACACGCCGGCCAAGCCGGGTGTGGCGTTTCCGCTGGTGCAGAAGCTCCTGGCCTTCAACAGCGCCGAGCAGCAGCGGGTCGAGGTGGTGATCCTCTCGCGCAACGATCCGGTCTCCGGCCTGCGGGTGCTGCGCTCGACCAAGGCGCATGGCCTGGCCATCGAGCGCTGCGTGTTCACCCGTGGGCGCTCGCCGTTCGGCTACCTGCGCTCGCTGCACGCGCATTTGTTCCTGTCGATGAACGAGGCCGACGTGCGCGATGCGCTCAATGCCGGCTTTCCCGCCGCGCGGGTCTATGCCGAGTCGGCCAGGGCGGCGGTGGCGCATCCGCACGAGATCCGCATCGCCTTCGACGGTGACGCCGTGCTGTTCTCCGACGAGGCCGAGCGGGTATTCCAGGCCAATGGCCTCGACGCCTTCCAGGCCCACGAGGCCGAGCGTTTCGCCACACCCTTGCCGCCGGGGCCGTTCAAGCCGCTGCTGGAGGCCTTGCACCGCCTGCAAAGGGCGGGCGAGGGCGAGACCGTGGAGCCGGTGCCGCCGATGCGTCTGCGCACCGCCCTGGTCACCGCCCGCAGCGCGCCGGCGCACGAGCGCGCCATCCGCACCCTGCTGGACTGGGGCCTGGAGGTGGACGAGGCGATGTTCCTGGGTGGGCTGGAAAAGAGTGCCTTCTTGCAGGAATTCGAGCCGGATTTCTTCTTCGACGACCAGACCCGCCATTGCGACGCCGCTGCCTTGGTGGTGCCTACCGGCCATGTCGCGGCCGGCGTCGTCAACGACTAGGGTGTGTTGGCATTTATTTCGTCGCTGCGGCCGAAGGCTGTTTTGGCGCAGTGCAAGGAAGCCAGAGAGGGGCATAGCGGTTCTATGGTCCTCTCTGGCTGACGCCGCAATGCGCCAAAACAGTCCGGCCCCGAAGGGTTAACGCAGCGACGAAATAAATGCCAACACACCCTAGGAGCAGCGCATGCCCTTCGTATTGCTGATCAACGAGCCGCGCGGCCAGCGCGCCAGCCGCAGCGAGGCCGAGGGCCGCGCCGCCTACCAGCGCATGGTGGATTTCGGCGCCGGCCTGAAGGCGCGTGGCCTGCTGCTGGCGGTGGAGTCGCTGAAGTCGGACGAGGAGGGCGTGCGCCTGCAAAGGCGCGAGGGGCGCGACCACCTGCTCGATGGCCCGTTCTCCGAGGCCAGGGAGATGGTCGGCGGCTTCTTCCTGCTCAGTTGCAGGAGCCGCGAGGAAGCGCTGGCGATCGCCGCCGAATGCCCGGCGGCGGAATGGGCGACCGTCGAAGTGCGCGAAACCGGGCCTTGCTTCCTGTAGCGAAGGCCGCGCCCGACGCGAGCGCGCCGGGAAAGCGCGGCTAGGCCGCGAGCTGTTGCGCCAGCAGTTCCAGCACCCGCTGCTCGGCCCAGCTATCCAGCTTCCAGTTTTCGATGAAGCCGCAGTGGCCGCCGCGCTCGGTGGCGGCGTAGGCGACGACCTTGCCGCCGGCCTTGAGCCCCTCGAAGTCGGCCGGCGGACACACTGAGTCGTCCCTGGCGGTGAGGATCGCCAGCGGCTGCGGGCTGGCCATCAGCATCTCGGGCGTCAGGGTGTACTGCTCCAGATAGTGATCGAGCGTCTCGAACTCGGTGTGGTCCTCGACGAAGGCGCGGGTGATCTCGGTGAAATCGTCGATGGCGCGGTGGCGGCTGAAGTCGTAACGGCCCGGGAAGGCGGCGGCCTTGGCGTCCATGGTCTTGCGCCACTTGTCGAGGAAGTAGCGGTTGACCAGCTTGGGCCCCTGGTTGATGCCGATCAGCGTCGAGCGCGGATTGATCGCCGGCGAGATGCCGATGCTGAGTCGCGGCCGCACGCCGTAGTCGCCACCGCGCAGCGCCATGCGCAGGGCGAAGTTGCCGCCCAGCGAGAAGCCGACGACGAACAGCGGCAGACCGGGTTCCAGTGCCTGCGCCGCCAGCACGCCTTCGGCGACCTCGCGCAGGCGGGCGGAGTGGAACATCTGCTCGTTGAGGCCGTGGTGGGTGCTGCCGTGGTCGCGCATGCACAGCCGCACCAGCGCGTAGCCGGCGCGATGCAGGCTGCAGGCCAGGCCGTAGAGGTAGCTGGAATCCTGACCACCTTCCCAGCCGTGGATTAGCACCACCAGCGCCTTCGCGCTGGGGCTGGGTGTGTGCCAGCCGGTGAGGGTGACGGGCGAGCCTTGCTCGTCCTGAACCTGGAAGTGGTGCAGGCTCGACAGCGCATTGAGATCCAGGCCGCGCCTACGCCACAGCCAGCGCACCGGGCGCTTGCTGGCCAGTACCGATTGCAGGAAGGCGGAACGCAGGCCCGGGGCGGGCGAGAACGAAGGGACCACGGGCTGGCTTGAGTGCAGGACGATGGCCGATGGTAGAGCGCCGCGGGCGCCGCGGCTATCAGGCGCCGGCGCGAACCTCGCTGACCAACTGCGGCAGTTCCGCCAGCGCTTCGCGGTTGTCGTGCTGCCAGGGATGGAAGCCGGGCTTGAAGTAGGCGAACCAGGCCGGCGCCAGCGCCAGCCAGGCGGCGGGCTTCACGAACAGGAAGCCGAACAGGCGCAGATAACCGCGCAGATGGCCTTCCTTCGGGTGAGCGGCGCGGGCCATGCGGGCGTGGAAGATGGCGGTGAACAGCCAGAAGAACCAACTCGTCTGGATCAGCCCCCAGCAGCGCTTCAGGTAGCTGCCGAGGGTGTTGGGCATCACCGTCTTCCAGACATCGAAGGCCACCGCCTTGTGCTCGGTTTCCTCCAGCGCGTGCCAGCGCCAGAGGCGGACGTAGTCGGGCGCCGACGCCGCGCCGCCCAAGACCTCCGGCGTGCGCAGCAGGTGCGCGGCCATGATCGCGGTGAGGTGCTCCAGCGCGATGGTCATCGACAACTGCATCGACGGCGGAAAGATCTTGTGCGCCATCTTCAGGCGGTTGAGCGAGAAGGTCTCGATGCTCTCCGCGGGCAGGCCGGCCTCCTGCATGAGCTGGTTGTAGACCCGGTGCTCGCGGCCGTGCATGGCCTCCTGGCCGATGAAGCCGGCAACCGCCTCCTGCAAGACAGGATCGCGGACGCGGTCGCGGTAGTGGCGCACAGCCTGGATGAAGAACTTCTCGCCCTCGGGGAAGTACAGCGACATGGTGTTGAAGAACTGGCTGACGTGCACGCCCCGGCTGTGCCAGTCGTTGATGCGGCTGGCGTCGAGTGGGAAATGCAGGTCGCGGCGCTGTGGCTGGGGGTTGTTCATGTCGTTGTTCTCCTCATGCACGGCTTAAGTCTGCACGCTACGCCCGCGTCGGGCCGCGACCTATGGCCTCAGTGACATCGGTCAATGGCAATCTGGCCCTGTGTAATCCATCTGACCGGGCGCGGACGGTGGGGTTCAAGCCGGGGGTGCCGTTGCGCTACTGTCCTGCCGATCCCTCTCCGCCTGCCTGCCCATGCAGATCGAAATCGACGACCTCTCGCGACCGGAAATCCATGCCCTGCTCAACGAGCATCTGCGGAGCATGTACGAGCTATCGCCACCGGAGAGCGTGCATGCGCTGGACATCGAGAAGCTGCGCCAGCCAGGGATCAGCTTCTGGTCCGCCTGGGAGGGCGCCACCCTGCTCGGCTGCGGGGCGCTCAAGGAGCTGGACGCCAGGCACGGCGAGGTGAAGTCGATGCGCACCCCGGAGGCCTTGCGCCGGCGCGGTGCCGGGCGCGCGATCCTGGCCCACCTGGTCGAGGTCGCCCGGACGCGCGGCTACGAGCGCCTGAGCCTGGAGACCGGCTCCATGGCGGCCTTCCTGCCGGCGCAGCGGCTCTACCGGAGCTTCGGCTTCGAGTACTGCGGGCCGTTTGCCGACTACGTCGAGGACCCGAACAGCGTGTTCATGACGCTACGCCTCTAGTTCTGGCGCATCAGTCGGCTCAGCGTGCCCTCGTAGATCGCCGACAGGCGGTCGAGGTCGGCAACGATCACGTGTTCGTTGATCTTGTGGATGGAATCGTTGACCGGGCCGATCTCCAGCGTCTGCGCGCCCCAGGGGCTGATGAAGCGGGCGTCGCTGGTGCCACCGCCGGTGAACAGCTCGGGCTTGAGGCCAGTGACCTCGTGGATCGCCGCCTGGGCGGCGGCGATGGCTGCGCCCTGCTGGGTCAGGAAGGGCTCGCCGGAGAGCTGCCATTGCAGGTCGTAGCGCAGGCCGTGCTTGTCGAGGATGGCGTGCACGCGCTCGCGCAGGCTGGCGTCGGTGGATTCCGTGCAGTAGCGGAAGTTGAAGATCGCGACGCATTCGCCCGGCACCACGTTGTTGGCGCCGGTGCCGGCATTGAGGTTGGAGACCTGGAACGAGGTCGGCGGAAAGTGCGCGTTGCCTTCGTCCCAGACCGTCGCCGCCAGTTCGGCCAGCGCCGGTGCGAAACGGTGGATGGGGTTCTCGACCTTGTGCGGGTAGGCGACATGGCCCTGCTTGCCGTAGACCTTGAGCACGCCGTTGAGCGAGCCGCGGCGGCCGATCATGATGCGGTCGCCCAACTGCTGGTTGCTGCTGGCCTCGCCGACGAGGGCGTAGTCCGGCTTGATCCCTCGCGCGGCCAGCACTTTCACCACATGGCGGGTGCCGTACTGCGCCAGACCTTCCTCGTCGCTGGTGATGAGAAAGGCGAGCGTCCCCTGCACCGGTCCGGCGGCGAGCAGGCGCTCCACCGCGCAGATCATCGCCGCCAGGCCCGACTTCATGTCGGCGGCGCCACGGCCGTAGAGCACGCCCTCGCGGATCTCCGGCTGGAAGGGATCGCTCTGCCACTGCTCCAGCGGGCCGGTGGGTACCACGTCGGTATGGCCGGCGAGGATGCTCAAGGGCGCGCCGCTGCCGTAGGTGGCCCAGAGATTGGTGACGCCACCCTCGTCGATCCACTCGATGGCGAAGCCCAGGCGGCGCAGGCGCTCGGCAATCAGGGCGCAGCAGCCAGCGTCGTCGGGCGTCAGCGAGCGGCGGGCGATGAGCTGGGTGGTGAGTTCGAGGACGGGTGAGTCGTAGGGCATTGCGGAGGAAACGGAAAGTGAGGTTCTAAAGACCGATCAGGCGGCGCAGGCCACCGCCGGTTTTTTCACGCAGGGCGGCACCCTGCTCGGTGAGTCGTATCGCCAGTGGCTCGCCGACCCGCAGCTCGATCAGCCCCGCCTTCCAGAGCAGGTCCAGGCTGTGCAACAGGCTGTCGCGGCCGCGACGCCAGGCGGCTTCCAGGCCGGCGAACGAACGCCATTCGGCGGCGGCGCCGCGGAACAGGGCGAGGCCGGCCTGGCGCAGGGCCTCGTCGTCGAGGCCATGGTCCTCCAGCTCAATCAGTGGTGTGGCCAGCTCCAGCAGGGGTGTCGGTGTGAGCGGGGCGTGGGCGTATGCGTGGCCGGCTTCGGTGAGTCGCCAGTGCGGTTCGAAGCGCAGACTGCTGAACAGCAGATAGCCGTCGCGCGCCAGGATGTCGATGGCGGTGCGCAGATCGCCGGCACGCAGCCCCATTTCCTGCCAGTAGCGCGACAGGGTCATGGCGATGATCTGGCTGCCCGGCTTGAGCTTCAGGTCGCGATAGATGTCCAGCAACTGGTTGCGCAGGCCGATTTCGGTGGGGGGCTCGCCGTGATGGAGGAAGCGGTGCGAGGTCGGCAGTTCGATGATCGAGGTGCTCTCCAGCGTCGCCGGGATGGCCGGCGCGGCTTCCGGCGTGGGCGCTGGCTGAGGCGGCAGCGGTGTTGTCCCCGCCGTGACCGAAGGCTCCGCGGGTGCCGGTGGCGGCGTGCGTGCGGCATCGAACTGACTCAGCAACTGGCTGTAGCCGGCGCTGGTGAAGCGCACGTGCGGCGGCTCCAGGTCTGGCGTCAGGGCAATCTGCTGGTGCTGGAACAGCCAGGCCAGGCTGTCGCGCAGGCGCGCCGGGTCGCGGCCGCTGCTCAGCCATTTCTGTTGCAGCAGACTGGCGGGAACGCCGTCGGAAACTCGCACGCTGTGCGCGTTCAACCAGAGCAGGATGTCTTCGACGTCTTCGCTGGGGCGGTCGGTCATGGCGGATGAACCGGGAGCAGGTGCCGCGACTATGGCGAGCCTCCGGGAGAGGGGCAAGCCGGGCGAGGATCGCTGGCCAGCAGGGCGTAGATGTGGCTATCCAGGTAGCGGTCACGGAAGCGGTAGTTCTCGCGGAAGCGCGCTTCCAGCCGGAAGCCCAGGCGCTCCAGCACCCCGCGCGAGCGCTGGTTCTCGGGATTGATGTTGGCCTCGATGCGGTGCAGTCCCAGGCCCTGGAAGGCGTGGTCCAGCATCGGTACCAGCGCCCGGCTCAGGTAGCCGCGCCCCCAGAACTCCGGCACTAGCGTGTAGCCCAGCTCGGCGAGGTGGTTGTCGCGGTCGAAGCGCCACAAGCCGGCGCTGCCGGCCGGCAGGCCACTGGCCTGCTCGCGGATCAGCCACATCGCCGCCTTGCCGGCGAGGTTGTCCTCGACGACGCGCTGGGCAAAGGTCAGAGCCTCTTCCCGGTTCCGCAGCGGCTCGCGGTCGAGGTAGCGCAGGATCTCCGGGTCGCTGCGGCTGCGCAGCACGAAGTCGATTTCCGTCAGCCCGAAGGGCTCGATGGCGACCGTGCCGTCGCTCCAGCAAGGCAGCGCCGGGACCACGCTCATCCGTCGTCGCGGAGCAGGGCGTTGATGCCGGTCTTGGCGCGGGTCTGGGCGTCGACGCGCTTGACGATCACCGCGCAGGTCAGGTTGTAGCGGCCGCCGTCGCGGGGCAGGGAGCCCGGCACCACCACGCTGTAGGAAGGCACCCGACCGTAGCTGATCTCGCCGCTGGCGCGGTCGTAGATCGGCGTGGACTGGCCGATGAACACGCCCATCGACAGCACCGCGCCCTTTTCCACCACCACGCCTTCCACCACCTCGGAGCGGGCGCCGATGAAGCAGTCGTCTTCGATGATGGTGGGGCTGGCCTGCAGCGGCTCCAGTACGCCGCCGATACCGACGCCGCCGGAGAGATGCACGTTGGCGCCGATCTGGGCGCAGGAGCCGAC
This sequence comes from Nevskiaceae bacterium, assembly GCA_004297005.1. GTDB lineage: Bacteria > Pseudomonadota > Gammaproteobacteria > Nevskiales > Nevskiaceae > Stagnimonas. The sequence continues at coordinate 26,216 of SCVA01000034.1, read as the reverse complement.
CGTCGCCCAGGTGTCGACCATCGTGCCTTTGCCGACATAGGCGCCGATGTTGACGTAGCTGGGCATCAGGATGGCGCCCGGCGCGATATAGGCGCCCTTGCGCACCGCTGCCGGCGGCACCACCCGGGCGCCCTGGGCCTTGAACTGCTCCTCGGTCCAGCCCGCGAACTTCAGCGGCACCTTGTCGTAGCCGGAGAGCGTGCCCATTGCGATGGGCGCGTTGTCGTGCAGACGGAAGTACAGCAGCACCGCCTTCTTCAGCCACTCGTTGACTTTCCAGCCCTCCGCGGTCGGCTCGGCGACCCGCGCCTCGCCGCTGTCCAGTGCCTGGATCGCGGCGCCGACGGCGCTGCGGATGGCGGGGTCGTTGCGGTCCAGTTGGTCGCGGTTGTTCCAGGCGGATTCGATGGTGGCTTGCAGGCTGCTGTCGGTCATTGTTCTGGGTGTGGCTGGTCGGGAAGGGCGAGTTTTCTTCCCTGTGGGCAGGCTCCCGCACAGGGGAGTCGAAGGAGAAGTCTCAGGCTTCGCCGGGGCGGTCGAGGGTGCGGATCAGCACCTCGCGCAGCGCCTCCAGCGCGGTCTCGTCGGTGATCGCACGGTGTTCGCGGTCGGTGAGGTAGAAAACGTCTTCGGCACGCTCGCCGATGGTCGCGATCTTGGCGGCGTCGAGCAGGATGCCGCGTTTGTGGAACACCCGTCCGATCAGCGACAGCAGGCCCGGCTGGTCGGCCGCCACCAGTTCCAGCACGGTGCGGTTGCGGGCGCTGTCCTGGCTGATGTGGACGCTGGTCGGCGTGTTGAAGTGCTTGAGCTTGGCCGGCAGCCGGCGGTTGACGTCGACCACGGTCATGTTCGGATCGGCGATCACCTTCACCAGCCGTTCGGCGATCTCGGCGAAGCGGTGTGGGTTGTTGATCGGCGAGCCGTCGGCTTCCAGCACCACGTAGCTGTCGAGCACGTAGCCGTCGGCGGTGGTGTGCAGACGGGCATCAAGGATGTTCAGCCCCAGCCGCGCCAGCACGCCGGTGGAAAGGCCGAACAGGTGATCGCGGTCGCGGCAGTAGAGGAAGACCGTGGTGCCGCGGTCCTCGAAATTCTTCGCCACCACCACCGGCGCCTCGCCGGCGCGGAGAATCTCCGGCAGATGCCAGGCCAGCTCGTCGGGTGTGTGGCGTAGGAAGTAATCGGCGTCGAAGCGCGCCCACACCGCCTTGGCGGCGGTGTCCTCGATGCCCTGCTGCGCCAGTCGCGCCAGGGCTTGCGCGCGGTGCATTCCGGCGCGTTCTTCCAGCGTGTAGACGCTGCCGATGCCCTGTTCCAGTGCCCGGGCGGTGGCCTTGTAGAGCTCCTTGAGCAGCGAGTCGCGCCAACTGTTCCAGAGCTTGGGATTGGTGCCGCGGATGTCGGAAACGGTGAGCAGGTAGAGGTAGTCCAGACGCTCGCGGGTCTGCACGCGCTCGCTGAAGTGCGCGACCACCTGCGGATCCTGCACGTCCTGCTTCTGCGCGGTGAGCGACATGAGGAGGTGGTTCTGCACTAGCCAGCCAACCAGTTCGGCGTCGGCGTGGGAGAGGCCGTGCTCGATACAGAACTTCTCGGCATCGACCGCGCCCAGCTCGGAGTGGTCGCCACCGCGGCCCTTGGCGAGGTCGTGGTGGAAGGCGGCGAGGTAGAGCAGCTCCGGCTTCGTCAGGCGCTGGACAACCTCGGAAGCGAACGGCAGCTCGTGGCGGAACATCGGCATCGCCAGCCGGCGGGCGTTGCGCACCACGTAGAGGATGTGCTCGTCCACCGTCAGGGTGTGGAACAGGTCGTACTGCATGTGGCCGACGATCTTGCCGAAGGACGGCAGGTAGCGGCCCAGAACGCCGTAGCGGTTCATCCGCCGCAGGCCGTGGGTGAGGCCATCGCCGACCCGGAACAGATCGATGAACAGGCTGCGCGCGCGGCGGTCCTGGCGCACGTTGTCGTCGAGCAGACGCAGGTCGCGGCGGATCATCCGCAGGGTTTCGGCGCGCACGCTCTCGACTTCCGGATGCGTCTGCATCAGGTGGAAGATCTCGATCAGCGCCCAGGGCTGGCTCTTGAATACCTGGTCGTCGCGCGCCTCGATCACGCCCTTGCGAACCTGGAAGCGGGCATTGAGCAGGTTTACTTCCACCGGTTCGTCGTTCTTGCCGAGGATGGCCTCCTCGAACAGTTGCAGCAGCATGTCGTTGAGGCAGCTCAACGACTTGATGGTGCGGTAGTAGAGCTGCATGAACTGCTCTACCGCGCGATTGTCCTGGCGCTGTCCCTCCTCGGGCGGCAGATCGACATAGCCGAACAGGCTGGCGATACGGACCTGGTGGTCGAACAGCAGGCGATCCTCATGGCGGCCTGTGGCCATGTGCAGAGCGAAGCGCACCCGCCATAGGAAGTCCTGGCCGGCGAACAGTTCGTCGCATTCCTGCTTGGTCAGGAAGCCGACGTCGCGCAGCTCGGCGAGCGAGGTGGCGCCGAAGTGGCGCTTGGCCACCCAGGCGATGGTGTGGATGTCGCGCAGGCCGCCGGGCGATTCCTTGACGTTGGGTTCCAGCTTGTAGCCGCTGTCGTCGAACTTGGCGTGACGGCGCCGCTGCTCGTCCAGCTTGGCGTGGAAGAACTTCGCCACCGGCCACATGTGCTCGGGGCCGATCTGCTCGGCCAGCTCCTGCTCCAGTCGGGGGTCGCCGGTCAGCAGACGCGACTCCAGCAGGTTGGTGATGACGGTCAGGTCTTCGGCGGCGATCCGCGCGCAGTCGGCAACGGTGCGCACGCTGGAACCGACTTCCAGGCCGATATCCCAGAGAAAGGCGAAGAACGGCTCGAGCTTGCTCTTGTAGGTTTCAAGAGCATCGGCGTCGTGCAGCAGCAGCAGGTCGATGTCGGAATGCGGCAGCAGTTCGCCGCGGCCGTAGCCGCCCACCGCCAGTAAAGCCATACCGGGCGCGGACTTGCCGACGTGGCGCTCCCAGGCTTCGCGCAGCAGCTCGTCGATCAGCAGGGCTCGGGCGCGCACCAGCACGTCGGCCGGAGCACCGTCGTGGAACAGGCCGTAAAGCCTCTCCTTGCCCCAGGCCAGTGTTTCCTTGAATACCGGAATCGGCGGCCTGCCCGGTGCCCGCAGGCGGCCGCGCACCTTGCGCGCCGAGAACACCTCGGCGGCGGTGTCTTCGGCCAGATCGAGTTCGGCGCTCATGCCTGGATGCCGGCGGAGTGGCGCGCGCGGCCGGCGGGCCTCACAGGGTTTCTCCCTCGCGCAGCGTCAGCACTTCCACCCCGGTGTTGGTGACCAGCACGGTGTGCTCCCACTGGGCGGACAGCGAGTGGTCCTTGGTGACCACGGTCCAGCCATCGGGCAGCAGCCTGGTCTCGTGACGGCCGGCGTTGACCATGGGTTCGATGGTGAAAGTCATGCCAGCCTGCAATTCAATTCCCGTGCCGGGACGGCCGTAGTGCAGCACCTGCGGGTCTTCGTGGAAGATCCGGCCGATGCCGTGGCCGCAGTAGTCGCGCACCACCGAAAAGCCGTTGGCCTCGATCACCTTCTGCACGGCGAAGCCGATGTCGCCCAGCCGGGCGCCGGGCTTGACCACGCGGATGCCGGCCAGCATGGCCTCGCGGGCGACTAGCACCAGACGCTTGGCCAGCACCGGCGGCTCTCCGACGCAGAACATGTAGCTGGTGTCGCCGTGGAAGCCGTCCTTGATGACGGTGACGTCGATGTTGACGATATCGCCGCGCTTGAGCGGCTTCTCGCCCGGAATGCCGTGGCAGACCACGTGGTTGATCGAGGTGCAGACCGATTTCGGGAATGGCGGCCGGCTGCCGGAGCCGCCATAACCCAGGGGGGCGGGAACACTGCCCAGTTCGCCGGTGATGAAGTCGTGGCAGAGCTGGTTGAGCGCGCCGGTGGTGACGCCCGATTTGACGTGCGGAGCGATGAATTCCAGCACTCGGGCGGCAGCGCGGCCGGCGACACGCATGGCGTCCTGCTCGGCGGGGGTTTTGATAGTAATGGTCATAGAACCCTGGTTTTGCGCTGCAACTCGTTGTTCCAAAAGGCCGCGCATGGTATAAAGCGCGCCCTCCGGAGGCAATCCCGCCACGGGGATCCCAAAATTGTTTCGGCAATCCAGGGAGTTAAATCATTCGCGCGGCCTTTGGGTGCATCGATTTTTTCGGTGTGCACCGCGCGATCAGCCATAACCCATAGGAGCTTTAAGTCATGTCTAACGTCACCATGCGCCAGTTGCTCGAAGCCGGCGCCCACTTCGGCCACCGTACCCGTTACTGGTCCCCGAAGATGGAAGCCTACATCTTCGGCGCCCGCAACCGCATCCACATCATCAATCTTGAGCAGACCCTGCCGCTGCTTAAGGATGCCTGCAATTTCGCCGGCAAGCTGGCCGCCAACGGTGGTCGCATCCTGTTCGTCGGCACCAAGCGCGCCGCCCGTGACGTGGTGCAGGAAGAGGCTGTCCGCTCCGGCATGCCCTATGTCAGCCAGCGCTGGCTGGGCGGCATGCTGACCAACTTCAAGACCGTCAAGCTCTCCATCAAGCGCCTCAAGGAAATGGAGAAGCAGGTCGAGGACGGCACCATCGGCCGCCTCAACAAGAAGGAACAGCTCAACTTCACCCGCGAGATCGAGAAGCTGCGCAAGTCCTTGGGTGGTATCAAGGACATGCCGAGCCTGCCGGACTGCCTGTTCATCATCGACACCGGCTACGAGAAGAACGCCGTTGCTGAAGCCAAGAAGCTGGGCATCCCGGTCATCGCCGTGGTGGACTCCAACAACGACCCGTCCGGCATCGAGTGCGTGATCCCCGGCAACGACGACGCCACCCGCGCGATCAAGGTGTACACCACCGCCATCGCCGAAGCGATCATCGAAGGCAAGGGCACCATCACCACCGCCCCGCGTCCGGAGCCCGTCGAGGGCGCCGATGAGGACAAGGCTGCCCGCAAGCCACCGCGCCGTGACGATCGTGGCGCCCCGCGCCGCAACGGCCCCGGTGCTGGCCGTGGCGCCAAGCCCGCCGCTCGCACGGAGGCCTAAGCAACATGGCTGACATTACTGCCAAGCTGGTGGCTGAACTGCGCGAGCGCACTGGCGCCGGCATGATGGACTGCAAGAAGGCGCTGGTTGCGACCGAGGGCAACATTGATGCCGCGGCCGAGAAAATGCGCATGGAAGGCATGGTCAAGGCCGACAAGAAGGCCAGCCGCGTCGCCGCCGAGGGCCGCATCGCGGTCGCCGTCGGCGCCGACGCCATCGCCCTGGTCGAGGTCAATTGCGAAACCGATTTCGTCGCCAAGGGCGAGGACTTCGTGGCGCTCGCCGATGCCGCCGCCGCGCTGGCGCTGGCGCAGCGTCCGGCCAGCGTCGAGGAACTGGTGGCCCTGAAGAACGGCGCCGAAACCCTCGACGAGCAGCGCCGCACGCTGATCGCCAAGCTCGGCGAGAACCTGACCATCCGCCGGTTCGAGGTGGTGGCCAAGGCCGCCGGTCCGATCGTGCATTACCTGCACGGCAGCAAGATTGGCGTGGTGGTGGCGATGGCCGCTGGCGACGAGACCCTGGCCAAGGATCTGGCCCTGCACGTGGCGGCGATGGCGCCCAAGGTGCTGTCGGCCGCCGATGTTCCGGCCGAGGCGATCGCCGCCGAGCGCAAGGTGATCGAGGCCCAGGTGGCGACCGAGCAGGCGGAAGCCAAGGCCGACGCCGAAGCCGCCGGCAAGACCTACAAGGAAAAGCCGGCCGAGATCGTCGCCAAGATGATCGACGGCAAGATCAACAAGTTCACCTCGGAAATCTCGCTGCTCGGCCAGCCGTTCGTGAAGAACGACGCCTACGGCGCCAAGGCCGATGAAGCGGTCGAGAAGACCCTCAAGGCCAAGGGCGCCTCGGTGGCCCGTTTCGTCCGCCTGGCGGTGGGCGAGGGCATCGAGAAGAAGGTCACCGACTACGCCGCCGAGGTCGCCGAGGCGGCCAAGGGTTAAAGTCGAAGCGGTACAATTGCTGCATCCTGCAAGGCCCCGGTAACGGGGCCTTGTTTTAACCGCCATTCGGACCCTCCCTCATGCCGTCTGACTCCGCCCACGCCCCGGTATACAAACGCATCCTCCTCAAGCTGTCTGGCGAGGCGCTGATGGGTTCGCTGAACTTCGGGATCTCTCCCGACGTGATGAATTTCGTCGCCGGTGAGATCAAGACGGTGGTCGAGGCGGGTGTGCAGGTGGCGGTGGTGGTGGGCGGCGGCAACATTTTTCGCGGCGAAGGTCTGGCCCGGGGTGGCATGGACCGCGTCACCGGCGATCAGATGGGCATGCTGGCGACCGTCATCAACGCCCTGGCCATCCAGGACTCGGTAGAGCGCCTGGGGCTGGAGGTGCGGGTGCAGTCGGCGATCCGCATCAACGAGGTCTGCGAGGATTTCATTCGCCGGCGGGCGGTCAGCCATCTGGAAAACGGTCGCGTGGTGGTGTTCGCCGCCGGCACCGGCAATCCCTTCTTTACCACCGACTCGGCCGCCGCCCTGCGCGCGGTCGAGATCGGCGCCGACCTGATGCTGAAGGCGACCAAGGTGGACGGCATCTACACCGCCGATCCGTTCAAGGACAAGACCGCCACCAAGTACGAGCATCTCAGCTACGACGAGGCGCTGCACAAGCGCCTGGGCGTCATGGACCAGACCGCCATGGTCATGTGCCGCGACCAGAAGATGAAATTGCGGGTTTACGATATGGACCGCCCCGGGGCGCTGATGCGCATCGTCAGCGGCGAGCCAATCGGCACCCTGGTCACGGTCTAGCCCGCAGCAGACCCAAACCCATACTCCGCCGGCCCCAGGGCTGGCCGCTTCGAGGACTCCGCCATGATCGACCCCATCAAGAAAGACGCCACCCAGCGCATGCTCAAGTGCCTGGACGCGCTCAAGACCGCCTTCAGCAAGCTGCGTACCGGCCGCGCCAACGCCGGCCTGCTCGACCATGTGCTGGTTGACTACTACGGCTCCGACGTGCCGCTCTCGCAGGTCGCCAGTGTGGTGGTGGAAGACGCCCGCACCATCGCCATCACTCCCTGGGAGAAGCAGATGACCGGGCCGATCGAGAAGGCGATCTTGAAGTCCGACCTGGGCCTGACACCGAATACCGCCGGTCAGAGCATCCGCATCAATCTGCCGCCGCTCACCGAAGAGCGTCGCAAGGATCTGGTCAAGGTGGTGAAGAACGAGACCGAAGGCGCCCGTGTCGCCATCCGTGCCGCCCGTCGCGATGCCATGCAGGCGGTCAAGGATCTGCTCAAGAACAAGCAGATTTCCGAGAACGACGAGAAACGCGCCGAGACCGATATCCAGAAGCTCACCGACCAGCACATCGCCAAGGCCGAAGAGCTGATGGCGGTCAAGGAAAAAGAGCTGATGTCGATGTGAGGATGTAAGCGCATGACCGCCGCCGTTCCCAACCTGCCCGCAGACCGCGTTCCGCGTCACGTCGCCATCATCATGGATGGCAACGGCCGCTGGGCGAAGCAGCGCATGCGGCCGCGCGCCTTCGGCCATCACGCCGGTGTGCGTTCGGCGCGGCGGGTGGTACGGGCGGCGTCCGCTGCCGGGGTCGAGGTGCTGACCATGTTCGCCTTCTCGCAGGAGAACTGGCACCGCCCGGAGGAGGAGGTCAGTCTGCTGATGCAGTTGTTCGTGCAGACGCTCAAGCGCGAGATCAAGTCGCTGATGAAGAACCAGGTGCGCTGGCGCTTCATCGGCGAGCACAGTGCTTTCCCGGTGGAATTGCAGCGGCTCATGCGCGAGACCGAGGCGATGTCCAAGGACAACAAGGGCCTGACCCTGCTGATTGCGGTCGGCTACGGAGGTCAGTGGGATATCGCCCAGGCCGCCGCGCGCGCCGCCGCCGAGGGCGAGGCGATCACGCCGCAGGCCATCGAGCAGCGGCTGGTGACCGCCGGACTGCCGGCCGTCGACCTGATGGTGCGTACCGGTGGCGAAGTGCGCATCAGCAATTTCCTGCTCTGGCAGCTCTCCTACGCCGAGCTGTATTTCTGCGACACCCTTTGGCCGGATTTCGGCGCAGACGAGTTGCTCCGGGCTTTCGCCTGGTTCGCGGGCCGCCAGCGTCGCTTCGGGCGCGTGCCCGAGGCCGTCTGAAGCGCCCGCCATGCTGATACAGCGCGTTATTACCGCCCTGGTGCTGCTGCCACTATTGCTGGCGGCGATTTTCCTGCTGCCGACCCCCAAGCTCTACGCGGTGTTCTGCCTGGTGGGTTTGGCCGCCGCCTGGGAGTGGACTGCGCTGATGGGGCTGGTGGCCCTGGCGCAGCGCCTAGCCTATCTGGCCGTCATGGCGCTGGCTCTCGCCGCCGCCTGGCAGCTCCATGTTCTTAGCTGGGGCGTGCCGGCCTTGTGTGGTCTGGCTCTGGTCTGGTGGCTGTACGCCTTCCGGCTGGTGCGTGGCTTCCCGGCCAATTTTCCGGAAGGCCCCTGGCCGCCAGCGCGGATGGCGCCGCTGGGCTTGCTGCTGATTCCCTCCACCCTGCTGGCTCTCTCCGCCCTGCATGCGCAGGACCAGGGCGCCTGGCGGCTGATGTTCATGCTGTTCATCGTCTTCGCCGCCGATATCGGCGCCTTCCTGGTCGGCCGCAACTACGGCAAGCGCAAGCTGGCGCCAGCGGTGTCGCCGGGCAAGAGCATCGAAGGCGCGGCGGGTGGTCTGGTGCTGGTCGCGCTCTGGGCGCTGGCCGCCGGCCCCTATGTGTTCCGCTTCGAGCAGCCGACTCAGTTGGGCCTGCTGGCGCTGATCGCGGTGCTGACTGCTGCGATCTCTATCGTCGGGGACCTGTTCGAGAGTCTGCTCAAGCGCCTGCGTGGGGTGAAGGACAGCGGCAAGCTGCTGCCGGGTCACGGTGGCGTGCTCGACCGTATCGACAGCATCCTCGCTGCTGCTCCGGTGTTCTATCTCGGCCTGCGCCTGGCCGGCCTATGAGCCTGCGCCAGCGTCTGGTGGTCCTGGGCGCCACCGGCTCGGTGGGGCGCAGCACGCTGGATGTCGCCAGCCGGCATCCCGACAAGCTGCAAGTCTGGGCGCTGAGTGCCCACCGTGACGCCGAAGGACTGCTGGCCTTGTGCCGGCAGTTCCGCCCGGCGCGGGCGGTGCTGGTGGATGCGGCCGCTGCCACCCGGCTGCAACAGGCGCTGCGCACCGAAGAAATTCCCACCGAGGTCGAGGCCGGCAGCGCCGCACTGGACGCCATCGCGTCCGCGCCGGAAGCCGACCAGGTGATGGCGGCCATCGCCGGCAGCCCCGGCCTGGCGTCCACCCTGGCGGCGCTCAAGGCCGGCAAGCGGGTGCTGATTGCCAACAAGGAGCCGCTGGTGATGGCGGGCGCGCTGATGATGCGCGCCGCCGCCGCCAGTGGCGCCACGGTGCTGCCGATCGACAGCGAGCACAACGCCATCTTCCAGTGCCTGCCGGCCAGCGCCCGCTGTGGCGAGACGGTTCCGCCGGGCATTCGTCGCATCCTGCTGACGGCCTCCGGAGGCCCGTTCCGGGAAACACCGCTGACGGAGCTGGCGGCGGTTACGCCCGAGCAGGCGGTGCGGCATCCCAACTGGAGCATGGGCCGGAAGATCTCGGTGGACTCCGCGACCATGATGAACAAGGGCCTGGAGCTGATCGAGGCAGCGGTGCTCTACGGCGTTGACGAGGCCCGGATCGAGGTGCTGATCCACCCCGAGAGCATCATCCACTCGATGGTCGAGTACGACGACGGCTCGACCCTGGCGCAGTTGGGGCGTCCGGACATGCGCACGCCCATCGCCCATGCCCTAGCCTGGCCTGGCCGTTGGGAATCGGGGGTCGAGGGCCTGGACTGGCGGCAGCTGGCGCAGCTGCGCTTCCAGACGGCTGATCTGGCGCGCTTCCCGGCGCTGCGTCTGGCGCGCGCGGCCTTGCGCGCCGCCGGCCCGGCCCCCAATGTGTTCAATGCCAGCAACGAGGTGGCGGTGGCGCGCTTCCTGGAGGGCAAGCTGCGTTTCACCGCCATCGCCGAACTGGTCGAGCGGGTGCTGGAGGCCGCGCCGTCGGCCGGTCTGCCCGCCGGTGACGAACTTGAGGCCGTGCTTGCGGTCGATGCCTGGGCGCGCGGCGAAGCGGAACGCTTGCTGGCGCAGGACGCTTAAGAGGGATACCCGATGAACGATGTGCTGAGCAGTGCCCTGTGGTTCGTGGTCGCCATCGGCGTGCTCGTGGCTTTCCACGAGTTCGGTCATTTCTGGGTGGCGCGCCGCCTGGGCGTGAAGGTGCTGCGTTTCTCGATCGGCTTTGGCCGCCCGCTGTGGATGCGCCGCGGCGCCGACGGCTGCGAATACGTGCTGGCCGCCATTCCGCTCGGTGGCTACGTGAAGATGCTCGACGAGCGCGAAGGCGAGGTGGCGGCCGACGAGGCTCCGCAGGCCTTTAATCGCCAGCCGCCCTGGAAGCGCTTCCTGATCGTCGCCGCCGGCCCGGTGGCCAATCTGCTGCTGGCGGTGGCCTTCTTCTGGCTGGTGCTGGTGCTCGGCCAGCCGGGCCTGAAACCGGTGCTGCAGACGCCGCCGGCCGCCTCGGTCGCCGCCCGCGCCGGGGTACAGGGCGGTGAAGTCATTTTGAGCGTCAATGGCGAGACGGTCGCCACCTGGACCCAGCTGCGCACCCTGCTGCTGGAGCAGGTGGTGGAGCGGCAGGCGCTACGGCTGGAGTTACAGCGGGCGGTCGATACGCCGGACCAGGTGCGCAGCCTCAGCCTGGGTCTCGACGGCGTTCGCATCGACCCGGAATTGCTGTTCGACGATCTTGGCTTGGCGCCGTTCCAGCCGGTGGTGGAACCGGTGCTGTCGGCGGTGGAGTCGGGCGGAGCGGCGGAGCAGGCCGGCTTCGAGGCCGGAGATCGCCTGCTCAGCCACGACGGCGAGCCGATCAGCGACTGGCAGGCCTGGGCGACCTGGGTGCGTGCGCATCCCGGCGTGGTCACCGAGATTGTCTTCCAGCGCGGTGACCAGACCCTGAGCAAGGCGGTGCTGCTGGGCCAGGTGGAAGAGGGCGGCAAGCGCTTGGGCCGCTTCGGCGCGCGGATCAATATCGACAGCGCCCGCTGGGACGCGCTGCGTGCCGAGGATCGTCTGCCGCCGCTGGCGGCGATCCCGGCGGCCATCGACCAGACCTGGCGGATGTCGGTGCTGACCCTGAAGATGTTCGGCCGCATGTTCACCGGCGAGGTATCGGTGAAGAATGTCAGCGGGCCCCTGCAAATCGCCGAGGCGGCGGGCTTCTCGGCCAGCATAGGCCCGGCGGCTTTCTTTGGCTTTCTGGCCCTGGTCAGCGTCAGCCTGGCGGTGCTTAACCTGTTGCCGGTGCCGGTACTGGATGGCGGGCACCTGCTGTTCACCATGATCGAGATGATCCGCGGCGCTCCCTTGTCGGACCGGATGCAGTTGCTGGGTCAGAAGTTCGGCCTGACCTTCCTAGCGCTATTGATGGGCCTTGCCTTCTATAATGACCTTTCTCGCTTGATTGGCTGAACCCTTTCTCAAGCCAAGACTTCAGGGCCCACTTTGACCATCTCGCTCCGAAAGCGCGCGCTCGCCGCGTGCGCCTCACTGATCTTCATCCCGGCTAGCTGGGCTCTAGAGCCGTTCACGGTGCGCGAGATTCGCGCCGAGGGTCTGCAACGTCTGGACGAGGGCACGATCCTCACCTACTTGCCGCTGACCACCGGCGACGAGATCAACGACATCACCTCGCGGCAGGCGATCCGCGCCCTGTATGCCTCAGGCTTGTTCCAGGACGTGCAACTGCTGCGCGACGGCAGCGCCCTGGTGATCCGGGTCGAGGAGCGGCCACAGATCGTCAAGTTCGAGATCGAAGGCAACGAGAAGATCGGCGGCGATGAGCTGAAGAAATCGCTGGCCGACCTGGGTCTCGCCAACGGCGAGACCTACAAGCGCGCCCTGCTCGACCAGGTCGAGCAGGAGCTGCGTCGCCAGTACTACGCCAACGGCTACTACGACGTCGGCATCGATACCACGGTCACCGATCTCCCCAACAACCGCGTCGACATCAAGATCAAGGTCACCGAAGGCAAGGTCACCAAGATCAGGGACATCAACATCCTTGGTGCCACTGCCTTCCCGGTGAAGGAGCTCAAGGACCAGTTGCAGCTCAAGCCGACCAACTGGGTGCCGTTCCAGAAGTCCGACCGCTATTCCAAGCAGTCGCTGGGCGGCGATCTGGAAACCCTGCAGTCCTACTACCAGGACCGTGGCTATCTGAAGTTCAACGTCTCTTCCGTGCAGGTGGCGCTGTCGCCGGAGAAGAAGGACATCTTCATCACCGTCAACATCGAGGAAGGAGAGAAGTACTCGGTGAAGGACCGCCGCTTCAGCGGCGAGACCATCCTCAACGAGGAATTCCTGTTCCGCCTCCTGTCCACCAAGCCGGGCGATACCTTCTCGCGCAAGGAGGCCACGGAGTCCGCCAACCGCATCGAGGCCGCGCTGTCGGACGTCGGCTACGCCTTCGCCAAGGTTACGCCGCTGCCGGAGGTGGATGAGGAGAAGAAGCAGGTCAGCCTCAATTACCTGATCGAGCCGGGCAAGCGCGCCTACGTACGCCGCATCAATTTCAGTGGCCACGGCGATACCAACGACGAGACTCTGCGCCGCGAGATGCGCCAGTTGGAAGCCTCGCCGTTCTCCAAGTCTTCGGTGGAACGCTCGCGTGTGCGCCTGACCCGTCTGCCGTTCATCGAGGAGGCCGAGGTCGACACCAAGCCGGTGCCGGGCTCCGACGACCTGGTGGATGTCAATTTCAAGATCAAGGAACGCGCGCCGGGTTCGGTGCAGTTCGGTGTCGGTTACTCCGGCGCCCAGGGCTTCCTGGTCAATGCCAGCCTCACCCATACCAACTTCCTGGGTACCGGTAACCGCGTCGAGGTGTCAATCGACAACTCGCAGTACTCGCGGCAGCTCAATTTCAGTTGGACCAACCCCTACTTCACCGAAGACGGGGTCAGCCAGACCATCTCCACCTACTACCGCAAGGCGGAGTCGGTGATCCGCTACAGCTCCGGCTTCAACTCCAATACCGTGGGCGCCGATCTCACCTACGGCATTCCGCTGTCGGAATTCGTGGCGTTGCGGGTGGGTGGCGGTGTGGCGCAGACGGCCATCGAGACCTTCCCGTCCTACTCCGCCGACGAGGTGCTGCGTTTCGTGCGCGAGAACGGGGCGGAGTTCACCGACTACTCGCTGCGTACCGGCATCACCCGCGACACGCGCAACCGCACCTTCTTCGCCAGTCGCGGTGCCCTCAACCGCTTCAACATCGACGTGACCGTGCCGGGCAGCGGGGTCGAGTTCTTCAACCTGTTCTACCAGCACCAGCAGTACATCCCGCTGTTCTACAAGTTCTTCGTCGAGTTCGACGGCACGGTCGGCTACGTCGATACCTATGGCGACAGCAGCACGGTGCCGCCGTACGAGAACTACTTCGCCGGCGGCCCGCGCACCGTGCGCGGTTACAAGGATGGCACCCTGGGGCCGCGCGACACGCCGTTCAACAACCCCTACGGTGGCAAGCTGCGCACCACAGCGCAGACCGAGTTGATCATTCCGACGCCGCTGGATTCCGATGGCAAGAGCAGCCGGGTCTCGCTGTTCTACGATGTCGGTAATATCTTCGCCGAGCCGGGCCAGTTCGAGATCAACGAACTGCGTCAGTCGATGGGCTTGGCGGTGTCGTACTTCACTCCCTTCCTCGGCCTGCTGCAGTTGTCCTACTCGTTCCCGCTCAACGCCAAGCCGCAGGACGAAGTGGATCGCTTCCAGATCACCTTTGGCTCCGGCTTCTAAGGCCGGGTTGGTACTACCCGCTCAACCACAACAATCGATCACAGAGAACCTCTTATGCGTACCCGTATTGCCTTCGCTGCACTCGCTTTGCTCGCCGTCGCCACCAGCGCGCAGGCGGAAACCAAGATCCTGGTCGTGCGCTCTGCCGACGTGGTGCGCGACTCCGTGCAGTTCAAGGCCGCCGAAGCCAAGATGAAGGCCGAGTTCGAGAAGCGCCGCGCTGACATCGAGGCTCAGGGCAAGGCTTTCGGCGACGACGTCAAGGCCTATCAGCGCGATGCCGACACGATGTCCGCCGACCAGCGCGCCAAGAAGGAAAAAGACCTTAACGCCCGTCAGGTTGATCTCAACTTCGCCCAGCGCAAGTTCCAGGAAGACCTGCAAAACCGTGACCGTGAGCTGACCCAGGACATGATGGCCAAGATCAAGGACGTGATCGCCCAGGTCGCCAAGGAAAAGGGCGCTGATCTGATCGTTCAGGATCCGGTCTTCGCCAGTCCCGCCGTTGACGTGACCGCCGACGTGCTCAAGCGCCTCAACGCCGGCGCCGGCAAATAAAGATCCGGTAAAAATAAAGCCCGGTCGCGCAGGCGGCCGGGCTTTTTTGTTGGATGCCTCAGTTTCCGCAGAGGGCACTCTGGGGAGTGACAGACTCCCCCCGTCTTCCTTCGCGGCCGGCGCGAGCCTAGCGGCCGAGATCGCCCATGTGGCCGCTGCCGCCGTCCAGCCACTGCTGGTATTCGGGGCTGATGCCGCGCATTTCCGATTGATCCAGTTCCGGTGCCGTCTGGCGGCCGTTGTAGCCGCTGCCGCCGAGCGGGATGCCGGTGCCCGAGCCGCTGCTGGAGCCGCTGCCGGAAGAACTGCTGCCGCTGGTGGAGCCGCCGCCGCTGGAGCCACTGCCGGAGGAACTGCCGCTGGTCGAGCCTCCGCTTGAGGAACCACTGCCCGAGGAGCTGCTGCCGGAAGAGGAGCCGCTGGAACTGCTGCCCGATCCGCTGGACGAGTTGCCACTGTCGGTCGGTGCCGGATCGTCCTTGGTGGCCTCCGTGGAGACCAGGACCACGGTGCCTACCCCGACGGCCACCGCGCCGGCGGCGGTGAGGATGGTGCCAAGTTGCACGCCTTCCACCTGCTGCATGCGCAGCGCCATGCCGCGCAGGCTGCTGCCATTGAGATAGGTGTCCAGACCGGTTTGCGAGACGTTGACCCGCAGCAGCGGCGGCAGGCCCCGGGTCTGGGCGTTGTAGGCGTCGTAGTCCAGGCGCAGACCGTAGTGGAAACGGTCACCAGCCAGCCTGGCGTCCTGGGCGCCGAACTTCCAGATCAGATAGGTACCCAGTTGCGGGTCAGGTTCCCTGGCGGCCACAGGCGCCAGCGTCATCACGCTTGAAAACAGGCCACCGGCGGCGGCTTTCATGAGCTTGTTCATAGTCCTCCCAACTTCCATTGTTGAATGGGCGCTCGTCCGGCGCCCGGGGTTTGACGCTGCGCCTCCATCGGGGCGGCGCGGTACATGCTCAGGGGATGTTGACCTCGCGGCCGTAGATGCCGCGACCATCGCCGTCCTGGCCGAAGCTCTGCCAGGCCACCAGGGCCTTGCCGGCGCTTGACATCGCCACGCTCGGGAACAGGCAGGCGTGGCCGGGACTGCTGAAGCGCACCGGCCCACGCTGCGCGCCGGCCACATCGACCACTGCCAGGCTGGTCTGATCCTGCGCCTGGGCGGCGAGCAGGTAGTCACCAGTGGTGCTCAGGTTCAGCGAGCTGCGCTCGATCAGCCCGGCGGACGACGAGGCCACGGTCAGCACCGGGCCCTCGGTGGTCTGCGGCGCCGAGTAGCGCTGCATCTGGATGCCTTGCGGCACGTTGCCATAGGTGAACGCCTCCCAGGCCACGGCGAAGCGCCCATCCGGGCGCACCGCCAGCGAGGGCTGGTCCACGGCGCTGTCGGCACTGGTCTGGTTGACGTTGTAGGGACCGCTCAAGGCATTGCCGGCCAGATCGTAGTGGCGGGCGCGGACCTGGGTGCCGTTGATCCAGATCAGCACGATCTTGCCACTGGCATCCAGACCGACACGCGGAAAGCGCGGGCTGCCGTCGGCTGTGGAGTCGGAGGCGGTAATCGGATCGGTGCGTGGATTGCCGTCGGCGTCGTAGATGCGCAACTGCACGAAGCGGGTTTCCAGATCGTTGCGGCCCAGGGCCGTCGCCACCTGGTTGAGTTCGCGGTTGCTGAAGGCGACCACGAACTCGCCGCTATCGGCCAGCGCCACTTGCGGCTCTGACTGTGAGTCGAGATCAGAGCTGTCGGGGCCTACCAGAAACTCGGCGCCGACCCGGCTGCCGTCGGCGGCATAGCGCTGAGCGTAAATATTGCCTCCGGGGCTACCTTGCAGCGAACTGCGCCAGACCGCCACGAAGTCGCCGTGGGCATTCATGCTGACATTGGCGAAGCTCTGCCGGCTGACGGTGTAGGTGTTGACCTGGAACTCGTCGCCGACTGGCCGGCCGTTTTGCAGGCGGCGGCCGTAGATGCCCAGGTGGCTGCCGTCCTGGCCAAAGCTCTCCCAGACCACCACGCCCTGGCCCTGGGCGTTGCCACTGGCTACCGGCCGCTGCTGATCCTTCTGGCTGTACTGGTTGATCTGCTGCTCGGCGCTTCCGCTGGCGCGGGCGATGGCGGCGTCGCCACCGCTGCCGCCACCGCAGGCGCTCAAAGTTAGGGCGGCGAGCAGGGCCGCTGTGTGACTTCGGGAAACGGCAGTTTTCATCGGCTGAACCTCTCGAAGAACTGCCACATCTCTTGGTTGGCGCGGATGTTCTGGGTGGTCAGGCCGGTGCGCGGCACGAAGTCCAGCGCCCCTGGCCAGTTATGGCCGCCCTCGACGATGGTGTAGAGCTCGGCGCCACGGCCAGGCGGACAGTCGGTGTAGCGGTCGACGTAGACGCTGGTGCCATCGGCGACCGGCACCGGCAGGTTGCTGCGGGTGGTGGTGCCGGGGCAGCCATTGGCATCGGCCCACCACTTGGCGGCGTCCTGCGCGGGCAGGGCGCCGACGCCGGTGAGATCGCGCTGCAGGGAGATCAGGCCGACGTCGTAGGGCACCTGATCGTCGGCGGTGCCGTTGAAGAACACCATCGGCGTTGGCACCGAGGGTGCGCAGACCCGCTCCAGGGATTTGCGCATGGTGGCGGCGACCACCGCACCGGCGGCGATCTTCTCCGGGTGATCGCAGGCGAAGCGCACGGTCATGTTGCCGCCCTGCGAATAACCGGTCATGTAGACGCGTTTGGGGTCAATGGGGTAGCGCGCCACCAGGTTGTCGATCAGGGCATTGAGATAGCCCGAGTCGTCGGTCGGGTCGGTATCGTTGGGAGCGTGAGACCAGGTGAGATCGTGTGCTTCGGGCAGGATCACGAAGGCGCCCTTGTCTCGGGCGAATTCACCGACCTCGGTGAGGTTGGCCATGGTCGCCGAGGGGCCGAGGTTATAGTGCAGCACGATCACCGCTGGCGAATTCGGTCGCGGATTGGCCGGCACCAGAAAACCTACGGTGCGGGTGATGCCGCCGAACTCGAAGGCCTCGTAGTAGGCGCGCACATTCTCCCAGGGCAGGAAGGAGACGGCTTGCGCCGTGGTGGTGAACAGCAGGCCGGCGAGCGCCAGCAACCGCCCCGCTATCCTTCGCGGACGACCAGCGAACAGCATGGTGTATCTCCTCAGCAAATCCTTGTGCTCGCGACCCAGTCGTGGATGCATTCCTGCTGGGGTCGTCGATGCTCCAGACGGAGCATGACGTCATCTTAACCGCCTCGCCGGCATTGCGGCGACAGCCGGCTTTTTAGGGGAAATGTTGCCAGCCGGCGGCGGTTTCCGTATCCTTCGCGCCCCTCGTCGGAGTCCCGGCGGGGTTTTCCTTGCCCCACCGCTCTGGTTTGCCGGGGGGCAATCCCACAAGGAGCAAGCATGCGTCACTACGAAATCGTGGTCATGGTGCACCCGGATCAGTCCGAGCAGGTGCCCGCGATGACCGAGCGTTACAAGTCGTTTGTCGAAGCCGACGGCGGCAAGGTCCACCGTCTGGAAGATTGGGGTCGCCGCCAGCTGGCCTACCCGATCGCCAAGCTGCACAAGGCCCACTACCTGCTGATGAACGTGGAGTGCTCCGACAAGGCCCTGGCCGAACTCGAGAACGCCTTCAAGTTCAACGACGCCGTGATCCGCAAGCTGGTCATCCGCAAGGAAACCGCGGTCACCGTGCAGTCGCAGTTGTTCAAGAATCCGGAAGACGACAAGCCGAAGCCGGAATACAAGTCCCGCGAGCGCGCCGCCGAGTCCGCTCCGGCCGACGCCGACGCTGAAGCTGAAGCTGAAGCCGCCACCGAGGAGGCCGTCTAATGTCCCGTTTCGTTCGCACCAAGCGCAAGTCCTGCAAGTTCTCCTCCGACAAGGCGGTCGAGATCGACTACAAGGATCTCAACCTGCTGAAGCAGTACGTCAGCGAGAACGGCAAGATCCAGCCGGCGCGCGTGACTGGCACGGTGTCCTTCTACCAGCGCCAGATCACCAACTCCATCAAGCGCGCGCGCTTCCTGGCCCTGCTGCCCTACACCGACAAGCACGAGTAATCCGGAGCCACGCACATGGAATTGATTCTGCTGGAAAAGATCAAGCACCTGGGTGACCTGGGCGACGTCGTCGACGTGAAGCCGGGCTATGGCCGCAACTACCTGCTGCCGCAGGGCAAGGCGCTGCAGGCCACCACCAGCAACAAGAAGGTGTTCGAAGACCGCAAGGCCGAGCTGGTGAAGAAGGCTGTCGATTCGGTCAACGCCGCCAAGGCCCGCGCCGCCAAGCTGGAAGGCGCGGTGGTGGTGGTGACCGCGCTGGCTTCGGAAGAAGGCAAGCTCTACGGCTCGGTGGGCCCGGCGGAAATCGCCCGCGCCGCCGAAGGCCAGAAGCTGGACATCGAGAAGAGCGAGATCAATCTGATCGCCGGCCCGATCCGCACCACCGGTGAGGTGAAGGTGCTCGCCCGTCTGCACTCCGAAGTGGAAGTGGAGTTCAGCGTCAAGGTCGAGGCCGAACGCGCCTAAGCGGCATGGATGGTCCAGAACGGCCCGCGATAGCGGGCCGTTTTGCTTTGCGCCGGCAGTTATCCACCACTTGTTCCGGCGACGTGCACCGGCTTGTGCATACCCGCCGGCAGCCCCCCGCAGTAGAGTGTGTCCATGAGCGAATACGAACCCGACCCGCGCGACTACCGCGGCGACAAGCTGCGTCGTCTGCCGACCGCGGCGCGCATGCCGCCGCACGCGCTGGAAGCCGAGATGTCGGTGCTGGGCGGCCTGATGCTCGACAACCGCAAGCTCGACGAGATCATGGACCTCCTGCGCGAGGAGGATTTCTACACCGAGCCGCACCGGCTGATTTACCGCGCCATCCGCACCCTCGCCGGCCAGGGCCGGCCGTTCGACTGGGTGACCGTTTCTGAAGCCCTGCGCGACGACGTCGAGGACGACCGCAAGGGCAATCCTCAGGGCCTGGACAGCCTGGAGCGGGTCGGCGGGCAGGGCGCGGTGGCGCAGCTTACCCTCGACGTGCCGGGCGCCTCCAACGTCCGCGCCTACGCCGAGATCGTGCAGGAGCGCAGCATCCAGCGCGAGCTGATCGCCACCGGTCTCGATACCGTGGCGCTGGGCCAGAGCCCAGACGGCCGCAAGGCCGGCGAGCTGATCGACGAAGCCGAGCAGAAGGTGTTCGCGATCCGCAACCGGGCGGCGAAGAGCCGCACCGCCTACCACACGATGGCTCCCCTGATGGAGTCCATCGAGAAGAAGCTGGTCTACGCCCGCGACAACCCCGGCGGCGCCGCCGGCCTGCCGACCGGCTTCACCCGTTTCGACCAGATGACCAACGGCCTGCACAAGGGTGATCTGGTGATCGTCGCCGGCCGTCCCTCCATGGGAAAAACCAGCTTCGCGATGAACATCGCCGAGTACGCGGCGCTGGAGCGCGGCACGCCGGTGGCGGTGTTCAGCATGGAAATGTCGGCCGAGCAGTTGGCGCTGCGTGTGCTCTCCAGCTTCGGCCGCATCGACCAGCAGCACCTGCGCACCGGCGAGATGGACGACATGGAATGGGCCAAGCTCGCGTCCGCCAGCGGCCTGATCCGCGAGGCGCCCCTGTTCATCGACGAGACCGGCGCGCTCTCGCCACTGGAACTGCGCTCGCGCGCCCGCCGCATCGCCGCCAAGAACGGTCTGGGTCTGATCGTGGTGGACTACATCCAGCTCATGCAGATTCCCGGCTCGGAGAGCCGTACCAACGAGATCTCCGAAATATCCCGCAGCCTCAAGGCGCTGGCCAAGGAGCTGGAAGTGCCGGTGATCGCGCTCTCGCAGCTCAACCGCGGCGTCGAAAACCGCGACAACAAGCGGCCGCGCATGGCCGACCTGCGCGAATCCGGCGGTATCGAACAGGACGCCGACGTCATCGTGTTCATCTACCGTGACGAGGTCTACAACAAAGAGAGCCCGGACAAGGGTCAGGCCGAGATCATCATCGGCAAGCAGCGTAACGGCCCGACCGGCACCTGCAAGACCGCCTTCCTGGGTCAGTTCACCCGCTTCGACAATCTCGAATCGCTGGCGCCGCCCGGCTACGAGGACTACCAGTGAGCGCTCTCGGCCAGCCGCGCGCAGCCGCCCGGTTATGACGCCGCGCGTCACCGCGACCGTCGATCTGGCGGCGATCCGTCACAACCTGCGGGTGGTGCGGCAGACCGCGCCGCGCTCGAAGGTGATGGCGGCGGTGAAGGCCGACGCCTATGGCCACGGCGCGGTGGCGGTGGCGCGCGCCCTGGAGGCCGAGCAGGTCGATGGCCTGGCGGTGGCCTGCATGGAGGAGGCGCTGCAACTGCGCGAGGCGCATCTGCTGCACACGCCCATCGCCCTGCTCGAAGGCGTGATCTCCATCGAGGAGGCGGCGCTGGCGGTTTACGAACGCCTGCAGGTGGTCGTGCACGATCACTGGCAGATCGCCCTGCTGGAACAATTGCCCGACTCCGCCGAGGTGCAGGTCTGGTTCAAGCTCGACTCCGGCATGCACCGTCTCGGCTTCCCCTTGACTGATGTGCCGCGCCTGGTCGAAACCTTGCAACGCCATCCCGGCTGGAAGCTGCAGGGCTGGCTCACGCATCTTTCCTGCGCCGACGAGCTGGACTCGCCGGTCACTGCCAAGCAGATCGGCGCCTACCAGGCGGCCCTGCAAGGGGTGCCGGGGCCGCGCTCCATCGCCAATTCCGCCGGCCTTCTGGCCTGGCCGGAGGCGCGGGTGGACTGGGTGCGTCCGGGCCTGATGCTGTACGGCGCCAGCCCCTTGCCGGGCAAGACCGGCCGCGAGCTGGGCCTGGTGCCGGCGCTGACGCTGGAAAGCCGACTGATCGCGATTCGCGAGTTCGCTGCCGGTGAGCCCATCGGCTATGGCCAGACCTGGCGCACGCCGGAGCGCATGCCGATCGGCGTGGTGGCGGTGGGCTATGCCGACGGCGTGCACCGCTGTTTCCCCAGTGGCACGCCGTTGATGGTGGGCGGCCGTCGGGTGCCGCTGGTGGGGCGGGTGTCGATGGACATGGTCACCGTCGATCTTCGGCCGGCGCCGCAGGCGGCGGTGGGTGATCCGGTGTTGCTCTGGGGCGATGGCCTGCCGGCGGAGGAAGTGGCCGGCTATGCCGGGACGCTGGCCTATGAGCTGTTCTGCGGGCTGACGCAGCGGGTGCGGTTTCGCTACCGGAACGGGTAGCTGCGTCTGGGTTCGTGCTGGGTGGTCGTGGTTCGCGTGTACCACGAACGCGTTGACCGCAAGCGCACCTAAGTCAGGCACCCCCAAGCCTCCTACAGCGCCTCGAACGCACCCGGTCGACTTCCCGACACCAGCCCTGCAAGCCCCGCGTCGGTTCTCTGGCACTGCCGCGCGAAACCCACTGCCTGCGGGCTTTTCCGGCCTGGCATATGGCTTGCTCCCGGGCTGGCTGTCCTTGCCGTCCGAGTCCGCCATGTCCGCCGCTGCTGCCGCCGCCGAAGCCGCTCCCGCCGCACCCAAGAAGAAGGGCGGCGCCATGAAACTGATCCTGGCCGTCGTGGTGACCGCCGCGGTCGCCGGAGGTGGGGCTTTCTATGCGGCCCAGCACCTGTTGCCTTCTTCGTCGACGCCTTCCGAAGGCGGCGTGGAGACGCCCGCTGCCGGCGAGGGTCACGACGAGCATGGCGCCGGCGGCACGGCGGTGGCTGGCGGCGACTACTTCTCCCTGGCGCCCTCCTTCGTGGTCAATCTCAACGACGAGGACGTTTCCCGCTTCCTGCAGATCGAGGTCGAGGTGATGGCGGTCAAGCCGGCGGCACTGGACGCGGTGCGCGCCAATTTGCCGGTGATCCGCAACCGGCTGGTCTTGCTGTTCTCCTCGCAGAAGTTCCGCGATCTGCTGCCGCGCGAGGGCAAGGAAAAGCTGCAACAGCAGGCGCTGGACGAGATCAACAAGGTGCTGGAGGAGCGCAAGAAGCCGCGCGTCGACGGCGTGATGTTCACCAGCTTCGTGATGCAGTAGCCCCGGCGCGCTCCCGTGCAAGACATCCTTTCCCAGGACGAGATCGACGCGCTGCTGCATGGCGTCGACAGCGGCAAGGTCGATACCGCGCCGCCGCCGCCGCCCGGCGTCGCCCAGTCTTTTGACTTCACCTCCCAGGATCGCATCGTCCGCGGCCGCCTGCCGACGCTGGAGATGATCAACGAGCGCTTCGCGCGCCTGTTCCGCATCGGCCTGTTCAACATGCTGCGGCGCACGCCGGAGCTGTCGGTGGTCGGCATCGAGATGATGAAGTTTTCCGACTACATCCACGGCCTCTATGTGCCGACCAGCCTGAACCTGATCCGGGTCAAGCCGCTGCGCGGCACCGCCCTGGTGATCTTCGAGCCGCGCCTGGTGTTCACCGTGGTGGAGAACTTCTTCGGCGGCAATGGCCGCTTCCGCACCAAGATCGAGGGCCGAGAATTCACGCCTACCGAACTGCGGGTGGTGCAGTTGCTGCTGCGCCAGGGATTCGCCGATCTCACCGAAGCCTGGAGCGCGGTGTTGCCCCTGGAGTTCGAGTTCATGAGTCACGAGATGAACCCGCATTTCGCCAACATCGTCAGTCCCTCCGAGGTGGTGGTGGTATCGCGCTTCCACATCGAGCTGGAAGGCGGTGCTGGCGATATCCATGTCACTTTCCCCTATTCAATGATCGAGCCGATTCGCGAGCAGCTCGACGCCGGTTTGCAATCGGACCGGGTGGAGAAGGACGAGCGCTGGAGCGCCACCCTGCGCGAGCAGATTCGCGACGCAGAGGTGGTGGCGAGCTGCGAGCTGGCGCGCACCCAGATCAGCCTGGGGCAATTGCTCAAGCTCAAGAGCGGCGATGTCATCCCCTTCAACATGCCGCGCCAGGTGCAGCTCTGCGTCGAGGACGTGCCCTTGTTCAAGGCCTCCTATGGCGTCTCTGGCGGCCACAACGCCGTCCGCATCCTTGAAACCGTCCGCCGCGATCCGCGCGTGGTCAACCCGAAACAGCCAGGAGTCAGTGCATGAGCACCGCCGCGACCAGTCAGGAGTTCACCCCGCCCAGCTTCGATGACAAGGCGGTGGCGCCAGCGCAGAACAACGACGTCAACCTCGACGTGCTGCTCGACGTGCCGGTGACGCTGTCGATGGAAGTCGGCCGCGCGCGTCTGCCGATCCGCAATCTGTTGCAGCTCAATCAGGGCTCGGTGGTGGAGCTGGAACGCGTCGCCGGCGAACCACTGGATGTCTACGCCAACGGCACGCTCATCGCCCATGGCGAGGTGGTGGTCATCAACGAGAAGTTCGGTATACGGCTGATCGATGTGGTCAGCCCGGCCGAACGCATCCGCAAGCTGAGGTAAGCGCCATGAAAGCCGATACCAACCAGATCGTCAGCCTGAGCCCGCTGGAGACCGAAACGCTGGTGTCGACGCCAGCGCCGGCCGAAATCGCGCTTGCAGAGCTTCCCATCGTGCAGGCCAGCATCGAGACGCAGGTCGTAACTCCGGCACCGGCCACCGTCGCCACCGTGCAGGCGCCGGCTAAGCCGCTCACGCCCGGCCTGCCCGCGCCTACTGGCGCCTGGACCATGCTCGGTTCGCTGCTGCTGGTGCTGGGCCTCATCCTGTTGCTGGCTCGTGGTGTCCGCGCCCTGCAAGGCGTTCGTGGTGCCAGCGGCGAAACCCTGAAGCTGCGCGGCAGCCTGCAGGTCGGCAGCCGCGAGCGGGTGGTGTGGATGCAAGCCGGCGAGACCCATCTCTTGCTGGGGGTCGCCGCCGGCCGGGTCAACAACCTGCATGTGTTCGAGGTGCCGCCGGACTTTGATCAGCCGCAGCTCAAGGGTGCCAGCAGCGCCGACTTTGCCGCCAAGCTGCGCCAGGTGCTGGATCGCGCCCGCCAGCGCTCCGCCGCGGCACTGGCACCGACACCCAGCGTGGCTCCGGTCGCAGCCGCGCCATCAGCGCCGCCAGCGAGCCTCGCGACGGCGACTCCGCCTCAGCCGCAGGCTCTGCGCACCTCGCGTTTCCATACCTCCGCCTGAACGCCATGAAGTCCCTGGGGCTGCTGCTCTTGCTGTTGCTGGTGGTGCCGACGGCCCAGGCCGCCGGCATTCCGGCGCTGACCCTGGAAACCTCGGCCAACGGCGCGCAGAGCTGGTCGTTGTCGCTGCAAGTGCTGGCGCTGATGACCGCGCTGAGCCTGCTGCCGGCGCTGCTGCTGACCATGACCAGCTTTACCCGCATCGTCATCGTGCTCGGCTTGCTGCGGCAGGCGCTGGGCACCGGGCAGACTCCGTCGAACCAGATCCTGATCGGCCTCTCGCTGTTTCTGAGTCTGTTCGTGATGGCGCCGGTGCTGGGCAAGATCCACGACGACGCGGTCAAGCCCTACATGGACGGCAAGCTGGAATTCCAGCCGGCGCTGGACCAGGCCCAGCAGCCCTTGCGCGCCTTCATGCTGGCGCAGACCCGCGAATCCGACCTGCTTACCTTCACCCGGCTGTCCGGTCGCGACGAGCCCTACGCGGAGGCCAGCGAGGTGCCATTCACGGTGCTTGCGGCGAGCTTTCTCACCAGCGAGCTGACCACCGCCTTCCAGATCGGCTTCCTGATCTTCGTGCCTTTCGTGGTGATTGATCTGGTGGTATCCAGCGTGCTGATGAGCCTGGGCATGATGATGCTCTCGCCGATGCTGATCAGCCTGCCGTTCAAGCTGATGCTGTTCGTGATGGTCGATGGCTGGTCGCTGACCATGGCCATGCTGGCGGCGTCCTTCAAGGCGGTGGCGGCGTGAGTCCGGAAACAGTTCTGACTCTGGGCCGCGAGGCGCTGCTGCTGACGCTGAGCCTGGCGGCTCCCTTGCTGCTCACCAGCCTGGCGGTGGGCGTGCTGGTGGGCCTGTTCCAGGCCGCGACCCAGATCAACGAGATGACGCTGTCGTTCATTCCTAAGCTGATGGCGATGGCGGTAGTGGTGGTGATCGCAGGGCCGTGGATGCTGCAGACGCTGAGCGAGTACACCCGGCGTCTGTTCGAGAGCATTCCGGGTTTGATCGGGTAACGGCGCATGCCGGACGCCGCTTCCTCTGATTGCTCTCGGTTCTCCTCCCCCTTGCGGGGAGGGGTTAGGGGAGGGGGAAAGCCGTGGCGGAGTGCAGTGCTTTCGCTTGGGCTTTCTGGTGTGTGGCGGTTTGTGTTCGCGCGTTTGCGCTCTGCTGAGTTTGCTGTTGGTGCGAGCTTTCTTTCGCCCCCTGGCGACTCACTTTTCTTTGCTTGTGCAAAGAAAAGTAAGCAAAAGAAAGCACACCCCTGCGTCGCGCCCCTACGGGGTACCCTGCGATGCTCGCGGCCGGGGGGACGCGCCCGAACTCGGCGCCCTATAGGCGCCTCGGACATGCGGGCGCTTCCATACCCCCCGACCACTGCGCTTCTCGGCGCTTACGAAGGGGAGGGCAAGTCAAAAGCCGCATCAACAGCACTCAGGCTCGTCGGCTACGCCGACCTCGCGCGAGCGAAGCGCGCGCCTGCCGTTGACGTTGCGGCGGGCGAAGACCGCCGTGCTGTGGACGTACCGGTCCCCTTCGGAGCGCCGAGAAGCGGAGGTCTCCGGGGGTATGGAAGCCGGCGCCTGTTTGAGGCGCCTATAGGGCGCCGAGTTCGCCGGCGTCCCCCGGAGACCGAGCA
>SCVA01000033.1 GCA_004297005.1 Nevskiaceae bacterium | reverse complement strand
TCTGCTCCACAGCACCACGCTTGAACTCAACGCTGTACTTCCTTCGCTTCGACATAAACACTCCTTGTGGCCATCTTCGGCCTTCTTTGAAGTGTCCGCGCTAACGGGGTAGAACCCGGGCGAAGCTAGGTCAGGAAAAAGCTTGGCCATAGCTCGGATGGCGTGAGTCAGGTAGACATTGTCGGTCTTGCCCTCACAGATAAGGGTAGGCCGGGAGGCCTGGTACACGTGGCGGTAGAACACAAAGTCGCGAAATGTCTCATCGCGCTGGCGCGGAAATGGAACATCGCGTTCTTTAAAGCGTTTCCTGTTGAACTCATCAATCGAGTCGATGAAGCTGAGCATCCCCTGTAGCTGCTCGGTTGTGCCCTTGATCGGACCTGCAGCCGTCGATATTTCATATTCGCCTTTCGTCAGAAGACGATGCACCATCGCGCGGATGAGATGGCGATAGTCGGAGCTGACGTTGACTCGTGTATTGACCACGAGTCCAGTCACCATCTGCCGCGACTCGTGCAGCTGCATCCTTGTCTTTTTGGGGTTCAAGGAGAATCCGCTCGACGCGATTTCACCTAGCAGTGCCGGTCCAGGCTCCCAGCGGCCGGAGCTTGGCGGAATTTCGGCGGCCAGTTGCGGGGGAAACTGGCGATCGTTGGTGGAGAAAGTCAGATCGTCTGCGTATCGAGAGTACGAGCAGCCCACCGAGTTCGCCAGCTTGACCAAGCGAATGTCTAGCACACGACCGATTAAGTTGGAGATCACCGGAGAGCTCGGTGCACCTTGTGGAAGGGCGCCCTCATGGCACGCGAGGTGGGCGATGACCGTGGCAACACGGTCATGAAGCAGGAAGTGCTCATTTTTTATGAGGAGACCGCGGACCCGGCCGAAGTTGCAGGTGCCAAAGAAGTCCTTAAGGTCGACGTTTAGAACGTAGCGCCGACGTCGGTGTTGGATGGCGTTAGTGATAATCGAACGGCCAGGATGGAATCCGTGGGATATTTTCTCTGGCCGCCTGTCCTCGCTAGTCTTGCGAAACGTCGCTTCGATCTCGTTAAGACATTCTTGTAGCAGATCGGCAAGCCTCCGTTGAAACAGCTTGAGCTCCGACGTCGGAGCATGAATGGCGCGAACGCCACCTGCCTTTTTAGGTACCGTGAAGGACTGATACTTTGTCTCGGTAGGCTTCTTGTACAGGATGAAAGACAGGCCGCTGTGCTTTACGCCGAGCAAATCAGCCAAATCGTTGATCGTTTTTGCTGACCTTAGTAGCGCGAGACGATTCATTACACCGTGCTGAAGGGAGAAGTAAGCGGCGGGCTGGCACTCTTTCGCGATCAGCACATCACCGATACCCGGTCACGTGGATTCACGTGTAGGTATAGGAGCATAGGGTTCAACATTGTTGGCACATGCCACGAAACATGGCACAGACTCTGCCAGCCCGCCTCTGCTGATTATTATGACTTCGCGAAGTCGTGGCAAACGATTTGAGGCGGAAGGGAGGGATTGTGTTCGTAACTCCTTGCCGCCTTAACGCACACGTAAGTTCGGATAGCGAAACAGGCTCGACGAAGGTCTCGACGGTTGCCTGCGAGCGACCGCTCCTGGCACCCATTAGCCGTTTGCATTTCAGCGCAAACAGCAGCCCCTCGCTAACCGCGCTTCCAGCTCACCTCGCCGCCGGCGCCGCGCGCAAGCACGCGGCAGCAGACGAACAACAGATCGGAAAGGCGGTTGGCGTAGTGCAGGGCGTGGAGGTTCACCGGCTCCTGCGCATTCAAGACCCACAAGGCGCGTTCGACGCGACGCGCCACGGCGCGGGCCAGGTGTGCGCGTGCGGCGGCCTCGCCGCCGCCGGGCAGCACGAATTCCTTCAAGGGCGGCAGGGTTTCATTGAGATCGGCCAGGCACTGGTCGAGCCGCAACACATGCGCCTCGGTGATCAGCTGCGCCGGCGGCATGGACAGCTCGCCGCCCAGGTTGAACAGCTCGTGCTGGCAGGGTGCTATCGCGGCGCGCACGCCGGCTGGCAGCTCCACCGCAAGCACCAGACCCAGGCAACAATTCAGCTCGTCGACATGGCCCATGGCATCGACGCGCGCATGGGTCTTGGCGATGCGCTCGCCGGTGGCGAGGCCGGTTTCGCCGGCATCGCCGGTGCGGGTGACGATCTTGGAAAGGCGGTGGCCCATCGAGTGACTAACCTGGATTCGGGGGGATGGCTCGCCGCGACAATGGCGTTTCAACTCGCGCTCTGCAAGCGGCTTGAGCCCCTCGCCCCTTGTGGGAGAGGGTGGCCCAAAGGGCCGGGAGAGGGGGAGCGAGCGCAGCGAGTGCCTTTACGTTGTGACGGGTCTGCAACTCGCTGCGCTCGCCCCCTCTCTCCAACTCTCTCCCACAAGGGGAGAGAGGGCTTCACCTCGGCGGACTACCAGCTCCAGCGCAGGGTGCCGTAAGTGGCGAGGCCGGACTGCTGGTAGCCGAACACCGTCACGTAGTCGCGGTCGAGCAGGTTCTCGACCTTGGCGGACAGGCTCCAGCCCTGGGGCAGCTTCAATTCGCCGGTCAGGTTCACCAGGGTGTAGCCGCCGTTCTTCACCGGCTGGCTGGGGAAGCTGCCGAAGTCGACATCGTCGCGATCACCCACCGCCTGCACATTCAGGCCCAGGCGGTGTTCGCCGATGCGGCGGCTTAAGTTGGCGGTGAGCGACTTGCTGGCGCGGCGCAGCAGGCGTTCGCCGGTCGCCTCGTTCTCGGGCTTCTGCAAGGAGCCGTTGACGCCCAGCCCCCAGCGGCCCACGGCGAGCTGATAGTCGAGTTCAACGCCGGTGATCTTGGCGCGGTCGACGTTGACATAGGTGGTGTTGAAGCTGGCGTCGGTGGCGGTCGCGATCAGATCCTTGATCTTGTTCTCGAACACATGCAGGGCGAGCGTCTGCGCCTGGCCGAGACGCGCCTTGAGGCTGGCTTCGAGATTGCGCGACTCCTCGGGATCGAGATCGGGGTTGGCGTAGAACGAGAACGCAGGGAACGACAGGAAGCGCTCGGAGGCATTGGGCGCGCGGAAGGCGGTGCCGTAGCCGATGCCGACGGTGAGATCGCGAGTCAGGTCGTAGCCCAGGTCGATGGCGCCGGTGGTGTGGCCGCCAAAGCTGTCGTGATCGGTGTAGCGCAGCGCGCCCAGGGCGCTGAAGGCGCCGTAGCGCAGGGCGTCCTGCACGAACAGCGCCTTGCTGAGCGTGGAGGCGTCGAACTGCGCGTCGGAGACGCTCGCCTTGGTGTCTTCGTCCTGGTAGTTGAGGCCGACCGTGAGGCGGTGCGCGCCGAGCGTGACATCGTTCTGCCAGTCCAGCGCGCGGCGCTCGGTGCGGTAGTAGTCGGGCACGGTGCCGAAGCCGACCTGCTGCTCGTCGCGGTCATCGCCGCCCAACTGCAAGGCCAGGGTGCTCATCCAGCCGGCCCACAGCGGCCGCTCCCAGGCCAGACGGCTGCTGCGGCGGCTGTAGTCATACTGCTTGGCCTGGGTATCAAACGCCGAGCCCAGGTAGTCGGTATTGCCGTCGGCCTGCAGGTGGCTGAGGCTGAAGCGGTTCTCGCCGATCTGCGCGTCACCGTTGAAGCTCACGGCAAGATTCTCGTGGCCGGCCGCCACCTGGCTGCCGGCAAACGGCGGATAGCCGTCGCTGTCCTGCTGCTGCAGCGTCAGCGCGAGGCCGGCGTCGGCCTGGCGGTAACCGAGGCGGGCGCTGTAGTCGCGGCTCTGGTAGCGGCCGGCGCCCGCCGCCAGCTGGCCGTGGAAGCCCTGGGCCACCTGGCCACGGGTGATGATGTTGATGACGCCACCAACGGCGTCGGCGCCCCACTGGCTGGAGCGCGGGCCCTTGACCACCTCGATGCGCTCGATCGACTCCAGCGGAATGTCCTCGATGGCGGCCAGGCTGTTGATGCCGTCGTTGAGGCGCACGCCGTCGATCAGCACCAGCGTCTGGTTGCTCTCGGCGCCGCGGATGAACACCGTCAGCGGCGACTGACCGGGGCCACCGCTGCGGATCACGTCGATGCCGGCGATGAGGTTCAGCGCCTCGCCGATGTCGGCGGCTTGCAGCAGGTCGAGCTGCTCGCGGTCGATGACGCTGACCGCGGCATTGACCATCGAGGCCAGGGTGGCGGTGCGGGTGGCGGTGACCAGCACCGGATCGAGCGGCGTCGGCTCGGCGGCGAGGGCGAGGTTGGGGGCCAGCAGGCTGGCGACCAGCGCCGCGTGGGGGTACTTCTTCATGTGCATCATCTCCCGGCCTTGCGTCCCCGCAAGGCCCTAGGTGGGTAAGGCGGACCCAGGGAGAACGAGCTTCGGCGCGGCCGGAAACGAGCCACGCCGGCTTCGCCCACCGCGAATCCGTGCTGGCTCGAAGGCCGGTCTCCGGACTCGCAGGCTGAGGGCGCCGGCAATGCCAGACCCTCGTCGGTCTCCGCCTTCCCGGCGCGGCTGCGCCAGTGGCTCCAAGGGAGATCGATTCCTGCTCACCGTTGCGGGGGCAGCGCCGGTATTGCACCGGCTTCCCGTTTAACCCTCCGGGCGATGGGGATCGCACCTCGGGGCACCGTCAAGCGCGCGCACTGTAGAGCCGGCGAACCAGCCGCGCAAACCCGCAGGCGGACGAGCCGTTTAAGCTAGGCGCCCCGTAAAGCCAGCCTGACCTTTCACCATGAGTCCGTTTCTCTCTGCCGCCCTCGAAGCCGCCCGCGCCGCCGACGCCGTGGTGCGCGCCCATTACCGCAAGAACTTCGAGGTGCGCATCAAGGCCGACGCCTCGCCGGTGACCGAGGTGGACGAGGCGGCCGAGGCGGCGGTGAAGGCGGTGCTGCTCAAGCACTTCCCTGACCACAGCTTCTTCGGCGAGGAAACGGGTTGGGATCGCGGGCGTGACCGCGAGGGCAAGGACAACGCCAGCGCCGAATACCTCTGGCTGGTCGACCCCATCGACGGCACCAAGGCCTTCGTGCGTGGCTATCCGATGTTCTCCACCCAGATCGCGCTGATGCACCGCGGCGAGCTGATCCTAGGTGTCTCCAGCGCGCCCTGCTGGAACGGCGGCGCCGGCGAAACCTGCTACGCCGAGCGCGGCCAGGGCGCCTACCTGCTCGGCGCGCAGGGGCCGGAGCCGCTGCGGGTCAGCGATATCGCCAGCCTGGCCAAGGCGACGCTGTCGCTGGGCAATCTCGCCACGCTTGCCGCCTCGCCGAGCTGGGCGCGCCTGGGCGCGGTGATTCCGCAACTGCACCGCATCCGCGGCTACGCCGACTTTCTGCACTACCACCTGCTGGCCTCGGGCCGCATCGACGCGGTGGTGGAAACCAACGTCAACATCCTCGACATCGCCGCCCTGGTGGTGATCGTGCGCGAAGCCGGCGGCGTGTTCACCGAGCTGGACGGCGGGCCGATCAGCCTGGCCACCACCAGCGTGCTGGCCAGCAATGGCGCCTTGCAGGAAACCCTGCGCACGGCACTGGCCTACACGCCGGCCTAGCCGGCCGCGACCAACAAAACAAGAACCATCGTGGGAGGAGAACCCATGCAGCAGAGCATCGATTACCGCGGCAAGACCGTGTTCGTCGCCGGCGGCACTTCCGGCATCAACCTCGGCATCGCCCACGGCTTCGCCCGCGCCGGCGCCAAGCTCGCGGTGCTGTCGCGCTCGCCGGACAAGGTGGCAGCGGCGGTAGCGGCCCTGCGCGAGCACGGCGGCGAGGTGCGTGGCTACGCCGCCGACGTGCGCGATTACGCGGCGGTGGAGGCCGCGCTCGCGAGCGCGGCGGGCGAGCTGGGCGGCATCGACGTGCTGATCTCCGGCGCCGCCGGCAACTTCCCGGCGGCGGCGCTGGGCATGTCCGCCAACGGCTTCAAGACCGTGATCGACATCGATCTCTTGGGCACCTACCACGTGTTGCGCGCCGCCTATGCGCACCTCAACAAGCCGGGTGCGAGCATCGTCAACATCTCCGCACCGCAGTCCTACAACGCCATGCAGTTGCAGATGCACGTCTGCGCCGCCAAGGCCGGCGTCGACATGGTGACCCGCGTCGCCGCCATCGAATGGGGCGCGGCCGGAGTGCGGGTGAACTCGGTGGTGCCCGGCCCGATCGCCGATACCGAGGGCATGAAGCGTCTGGCGCCGACTCCTGAAATGGAGAAACTGGTGGCCGACAGCGTGCCGATGCGGCATTTCGGCAGCGTGGACGACATCGCCAACTGCTGCCTCTGGCTGGGCTCGCCCTTGGCGCGCTATGTGACCGGCGCGGTGATTCCGGTCGATGGCGGCTGGAGCCTGGGCGGCACCAGCATCACCGCCAGCGGCCTACAACAGGCGGCGGGCGGGCACTGAGCCCGCTCACTGCGGCGTCACTTCGTCGGCCTGTGGACCTTTCTCGCTCTGCACCAGGCTGAAGCTCACCAGCTGCCCTTCGCGCAGGCTGCGAAAGCCCTCGCCCTGGATCTGCCGGAAGTGGACAAAGACGTCTTCCTCGCCCTCGCCGCGGCGGATGAAGCCGAACCCCTTGGCGTTGTCGAACCATTTCACGGTTCCGGTAACGCGTGATGACATGCAGCGATCCCCTGACGGCAGCAGGCCGGTGTTTCTGGCTGGCAGCCACTTCGCCCACCAGGCGCCTGGACTCCCTCCCGGAATCAGGCGGCAGTGGCTAATTTAGAGCGCGCGCGCGGGCTTTGGGAATCCCGCCAGCAGCCGAGCACCTCAGATTTCCGGCGCGGCACCGGCCGCCCCTGGCGGGACGACCCCTTCGGTCAGCCAGCAGCCGTCGCAAGGCTCGCCAGTGTTCTTCCGTAGCAGGAAAACATAGCGGTAGATCTGTCCGGAGCGGCTGGTGACATCCACCGGCACTGAAGCCCGCGCACCCTGCTCGATGGGCGCGAACAGTCTTGCTTCGCGGTGATTGACCAGTGCGCCATAGGGGCCGGTCCGCAGCAGGCGGGAGAACCGCGGTAACGGACCGGTCTTGCGCTGGTTCTCCGGCGAGGCAAAGCGGAACACGATGGCGAAACCGGCCTCCGGCTCCGGCTCATCCACCTGGCGCAGCGCGGCGAGTTGCAGGCTCACCACGGTGCTCGGACTTTGCCACCGCCCCGGGTGCGCGCCCCCCAACTCGCCGCGCATCCAGGCGTAGGCCAGAAGGCCAGCCAAAAACAACGGCAGTATCCACAAGGCAGCGGGTTTGGGCATGGGCGTCGCGGCTAGAGGCTTCCGATCCGGATGGGCTTCCGTATCATGCGCCCAGCCTCATCCTCGGAGTTGCCCATGCGTCCGCGTCCCCTGACCACCGCCCTCGTCACCGGCCTGCTGCTGGCGGCCTGCGCGACCTCGCCGCTGGGCCGTCGGCAACTGATGCTGGTCTCGCAGTCGGAGGTGACCGAGATGGGCATCGCCTCCTACCGCGACATGCAGAAGAAAACCCCGGCCACCAAGGACCCCAAGCTCAACGGCTACGTGAGCTGCGTGGCGCGCAAGGTCACCGCCGAGATCCCCGGCAACCAGCAGTGGGAGGTGACGGTGTTCGATTCCAAGGACATCAACGCCTTCGCCCTGCCCGGCGGCAAGATCGGCGTCTACACCGGCCTGCTGAAGGCAGCCACCAACCAGGACCAGCTGGCGGCGGTGATCGGCCACGAGGTGGCACACGTGCTGGCCAATCACTCGGCCGAGCGCATGTCCGACCAGATGGCTGCCGGTTTCGGCGCACAGGTGGCGAGCATCGCCACCGGCTACGACCCGCGGCTGTTCGAGATGGCCGGCAATGTCTTCTTCGTGCTGCCGTTCTCGCGCACCCACGAGTCCGAAGCCGATCTGCTCGGCCTGGACCTGATGGCGAAGGCCGGCTTCGATCCACGCCAGTCGATTCCGCTGTGGCAGAACATGGCGCGCCTGGGCGGCGGCAAGCCGGCGGAGTTCATGTCCACCCACCCTTCCGACGAAACCCGCATCCGCCAGCTCTCGGAACGGCTGAACGTGTCGATGCCGATCTACGAGCAGGCGCGCGCCGCCGGCAAGAATCCGCAGTGCGCGCCCTGAAACCGGCCCGCTGGAACCGAGCCGGATCAGGCCGGCAGGGGCAGGCCCTGGGGCCAGGTTTCAGCCAGCTCGGAAAGCTCCGGCGCGCTGAAGTGGCAAGCGGCGTGGTGGTCGAGGCCGTCACCGGTACGGCGCAAGGTCGGAGTCACCCGGCCGCAGTAGTCGTCGGCGATCGGACAGCGGCTGCGGTAGACACAGCCTAGTTGCGGCAAGGACAGGTCCGGCGCCTCACCCTCCGGAGCCTCGCTCTTGCCATCGGCCCTGGCGGCGCCCTCGCCGGGTATGGCCCGGATCAGCGCCTGGGTATAGGGGTGCACCGGCCGCGCGAACAAGGGCTCGCGGGCGCCCTGCTCCATCACCCGGCCGGCGTACATCACCAACACGCGGCTGCACAACTGGCGTACCACCGCGAGGTCGTGGGCGATGAACAGGATGGCGAGCTGGCGTTCGCGCTGCAGCTCGGCGAGCAGATTGATGACCTGGGCCTGCACCGAGACATCCAGCGCCGACACCGGCTCGTCACAGATCAAGAGCTTGGGCTCGACCACCAGGGCACGCGCCAGACCGACCCGCTGGCACTGGCCACCGGAGAGCTCCTTGGGGCGGCGCACACCGTCGCCGGCATCCAGGCCGACGCGCTCCAGGATCGCCGCCACCCGGCGCGCCCGCTCGCTGGCGTCCAGCTCCGGACGCAGGGCGATCAGCGGCTGTTCGATGCTCTTGGCGACGCTGTGCCGGGGATTGAGGCTGGCCAGCGGGTCCTGGAACACCATCTGGATGTCGCGGCGCAGTGGCCGCCAGTCCTTCTTGCTCAGCTTGGCGAGGTCACGTCCGAGGAAGTGCACGGCGCCGCCGGCGATCGGCTCCAGCCCGGCGAGGGCGCGGGCCAGGCTGGACTTGCCGCAGCCGGACTCGCCGACCACGCCCAGGGTCTCGCCCGACTCCAGGTTGAAGTTGATGCCGTCCACCGCCCGCAACTGGCGCTTGGCCTGCCAGGGCGCCCAGCGCCGGATCGGATACTGGACGGAGAGACGTCTGACGGTAAGCAGGGGCGGCGCGGACATGGGCGCATTTTCGCATAGCGCCCGCCCGCTGCCTTCACGCCGGCTTCATGTTTCGCTCCTGCAACGGGCGAAAGGGGCCGGGACCGAGCTGACGGTCCCGGCGACAGGGCTCATTCGAGCAGCGCGCGCAGCATCCAGGCGGTCTTTTCGTGCACCTGCAGACGCTGGGTCAGCAGGTCGGCAGTCGGCTCGTCGCTGGCCTTGTCGGCGACCGGGAACACCGAGCGCGCGGTCTTGGCGCAGGCTTCATGAGCCTCGACCAGGAGACGCACCATCTGCATCGCCTCGGGCACGCCCTCGGTCTCCTTGATCGAGGACAGCTTGGCGTACTGGCTGTAGGTGCCCGGCGCCGGGAAGCCCAGGGCGCGGATGCGCTCGGCCACCAGATCTACCGCTAGCGCCGACTCGTTGTAGTGGGTCTCGAACATCAGGTGCAGGGTGTTGAACATCGGCCCTGTGACGTTCCAATGGAAGTTGTGAGTCTTGAGATAGAGCGTGTACTCGTCGGCCAGCAGGCGCGACAGGCCATCGGCGATGGCCTTGCGGCTATCGGCGTCGATGCCGATGTCGATGCTCGGCGCCTTGCCGGCGTTCTTGGCCTTAACCTTTTCCTTCTTGCTCATCGCCACCGCCTCCATTCACGGGAACTGCGCTGCCACCGATACTGCGCCCGCCCGCGCGATCAAGGCCAGTTGTTTGCGCTTATGAGCTCGATAGCTTGGTCTTGCGGTAGTAGGTGAAGATGTCGTTCAAGTTGCGCTTGGGCTTCCAGCCAAAAGTCTCGTTGAACAGCCGGCCGTCAAGGATCACCGGGTACTTGAAGTAGTTGATCAGATAGGGCGGGAAGAATGCGCCCCAGTTGAGCAGGCTCGACATCAGCTTCGGCACTACCGGCGGAATGCCCGGGATCGGAAACTTCCTGCAGCCGCATTCTTCCACCGCGCGC
Organism: Nevskiaceae bacterium; assembly: GCA_004297005.1. GTDB lineage: Bacteria > Pseudomonadota > Gammaproteobacteria > Nevskiales > Nevskiaceae > Stagnimonas. The sequence goes on along the minus strand of SCVA01000033.1, from coordinate 13,883 downwards.
TGGTAGGGGATGTAGTCGTCGGGGGCGACGTTGTAGATGCCGGGCTTGTTCTGCTCGAAAGCCAGCACCAGGGCGTCGGCCATGTCATCGACATGCAGGAACTGCATCATCGGCGAGAAGCCCAGCAGCACCGGCGTGAAGGTGTGCGAGAGCAGCAGGCTCATGGAATTGCGCACGCCGGGCCCCAGCACATTGCAGGGCCGCAAGATGGTGATGTGCAGCTCCGGATGCTTCCAAAGGTAGATGTTGGCGAGGCTTTCCAACTCCACCGAATCGACCAGGTCCATGGTCACCTCGCTGGCCTTCAGCGGATGACTCTCGTCGAGCAGGGCGGGGTTGTAGGCGGAGGCGCCGTAGACGTAGTAGGTGCTGTGAATCAGCACCTGGCCGACGCCGTACTTCTTGCACAGTTCGAACAGCTTCTTGGCGCCCAGCACATTGGCGTTGTAGCGGCGATCGCGCGAAGACTCGTGAGCGAAGATGCGGCCGATGTGCAGCACCGCGTCGATCTTGTGGTTGAGGAAGATGTCCTCGAAGCCACGCTTCTCCATCTCCACCTTGTAGCTGGGGATGCCGGCGTCGGTTTCGACCTTGCGCCGGAAATCGACGGCGACGACGTTGTAGCGGCCGTGCAGTCGGGCGATCACCCGCTTGGCCAGGGCACCCGCGGCGCCGGTAACCAGTACCGTTTTCTTGTTTGCCGCACCGTTGGCTGCTGCTTTCTTCTCGACGGCCATGCCGCGTTCTCCTGTAGTTTTTTGCACCGCGCCGCGCCGCTCAGTAGATGCTGGTGCGTTCTTGCAATCCCTTGTTGATCAGTCGCTGGATCTCGGTCTTGACCTGCTCGACGCGGGTGGTGACCTCCTCCTCGGTACGAACCGGCGCGAAGTGCATCGGTTCCCCGAAGTTGAGGATCACCTTGGCCGGCAGCGGAAACGGCGCCGGCACCACCGGCACATAGGGCACGCCCAGCAGCTTGGCCAGTGGCGCCAGATTGGCGATGGCCGGCATGGTCTCCTCGCAGCCAACCACGCCGCAGGGGACGATCGGCGTGTGCTGGTTCATCGCCAGGTGCATGAAGCCGTTGCCGAAGCGCTGCAGCTTGTAGCGATCCTTGTAGAGCTTGCCGGAGCCGCGCACGCCTTCGGGGAAGACGATGATCGCCTCCTCGGCCTCCAGCATCTTCACGCAGTTGACCGGGTCGCCGATCACTCCGCCCCAGGAGTTGAGCAGATTGCCCAGCCAGGGCACGGTGGGGAAGAAGCGCTCGATCATCGCCCGCGCCGCCCGCGGGCCCTTGGGATTGGTGGCGGTGGCGATGCCGATCAGCACGCCATCCATCGGCAACTGGCCGGAGTGGTTGGGGACGATCAGCACCCGGCCATTCTTGGGGATGTGCTCCAGGCCGTGCACCTGCACCCGGAAATAGTGGTCGTAGAGCAGCTTGAAGACGGCGATGCCGACCTTGAAGGAGTCCTCGTTGTAGCCCCAGGCGTCAAAGCCGAAGCTGCCGACCGGCTTGGGGATCTTCGCCACCAGGGCCTCGATCTCCGGCGTCACCAGCCGCTGCAACAGCTCTTCCTTGGCGTTGAAGTTTTTCAGCAGGCTGAGGACTTCTTGAATCTGCATTTTCTTATAGGCGGCCTTTGCGGGCCGTTCTCCCCTAGTCGAACCACTCGGAACGATTATTGAGTTCGTACCTGAACAAGGCAATAACAGGTTTTCGCGATTCGCGTTGACCGTCGGCGGCCAAGGCGTGTGAGTCCGCCCTCAGCCGTGGCTGCTTTCCAGCACCGGACGCTGCTGACGCTGCGCCTCCCACAGCCGGGCGTAGGCGCCAGCCTGCGCGAGCAGCTCGGCATGGCTGCCACGCTCGACCACCCGCCCCTGATCGAGCACCACGATCTGGTCGGCATGCACCACCGTCGACAGCCGGTGGGCAATCACCAGTACCGTGCGCTGCGCCGCCGCCTCGCGCAGGGCGGCGAGGATGGCGCGCTCGGCCACCGTGTCCAGCGAGGAAGTGGCCTCGTCGAAGATCAGCACCGGCGGGTTCTTCAGCAGCACCCTGGCAATCGCCACCCGCTGCTTCTCACCACCGGAGAGCTTCAGGCCACGCTCGCCCACCGGGGTATCCAGGCCCTGCGGCAGGCGGGCGATGAACTCGGCCAGATGCGCCTGCCGCACCGCCTCGGCGACCGCCTCGCGACTGGCCTCGGGGCAGCCGTAGCGCAGGTTCTCCAGCAGGCTGTCGTTGAACAGCACCACGTCCTGCGGGACCACGCCCAGCGCTGCGCGCAGTTTTTCCAGCGGCAGCCGGCGCAGATCGACGCCGCCGAGCAGCACCCGCCCCCGCTGCGGGTCGTAGAAGCGGAACAGCAGCCGCGCCAGGGTGGACTTGCCGGCGCCACTGGCACCCACCACCGCGACGGTATGGCCGGCGGGAATCTCGAAGTCGGCGCCGCGCAGGATCTCCCGCTCCGGCCGGTAGCCGAAGTGCACCTGCTCGAAGCGCACCGCCAGCGGCCCGGCCGGCAGCGCCAGCGGCTGCTCCGGATCAGCGATCTTCGGCACCAGCGCCTGCAGGCGGAAGAGCTTGCCCATGTCGGTGAGCGCGCGGCGAATCTCGCGATAGACGAAGCCCAGGACGTTGAGCGGCAGGAACAACTGGGTCATGAAGGCGTTCACCGCCACGAAGTCGCCCAGGCTCATCTGCCCCTGACCGACACGCAGCGCCGCCAGGCTGGTCATGGCGGTGAGGCCGGCGGCGATGATGAACGCCTGGCCGCCGTTGAGCATGGCCAGGGTGCCGCGACTTTTCCCGGCGGCGCGCTCGTAGCTGGCCAGGGCACCGTCGTAGCGACGGGACTCCAGGCGCTCTGCGCCGAAATACTTCACGGTCTCGAAGTTGAGCAGGCTGTCGAGCGCCCGCGCATTGGCTTGGCTGTCGCGCTCGTTGGCCTCGCGCACGTAGCGGGTGCGCCAGTCGGTGACCCGCACCGACCACAGCACGTAGGCGACCACCGCCATCAGGGCGATCAGGGCAAAGCCGATCTCGTAGACCTTCCACAGGACCGCCATTACCAGCGCCAGCTCCAGCAGTGTCGGCAGGATGGTGAACAGTGCGAAGCGCAGCAGAAAGCCGATGCCCTCGACGCCGCGCTCGATGTCGCGCGCCAGGGCGCCGCTGCGACGCGACAGGTGGAACTCCAGATCCAGCCGGTGCAGATGCTCGAACACCTCAAGGCCGGCGCGGCGCATCGCCCGCTCGGATACGCGGCCGAACACCACGTCGCGCAACTCGCCGAACAGCACGTTGACGAAGCGCAGCGCGCCATAGCCCAGCAACAACGCCAGCGGCAGGGCCAAGGCAGCGCCGCGACTGGCGTCGAGGGTGTCGACCAGCCGCTTGAGCACCAACGGCAAACCCACCGCCGCCAGTTTGGCGGCGATCAGCATCAGCGCGGCGAAGCTGACGTGCACGGGAAAAGCGCGCAAGGCCGGCCACAGGGCGCGCAGGGCCTGCGCCAGAGGGACTGGCGGCTCGGGTTCGGACGGGGTCGCGGAAGCCGGTTCGACCGGCGGCAGGGGCTTCATGGCGGCGGAGGTGCGGCACGCCCGAGCGGACGCGCCATCCCAGGTTTGGGATCGCTTACAGCCCCTTCAAGGGTGGACCGGCCACGCGGGCAGTGCGTGCGGGCCACCCGGAGACAAATCAGGCGGCTTTCTTCAGCGGCGCGCCGGCGGCGGCCAGACGCTGGAAGACCTGCTTCAGGCTGGGCTGGGCCGGCGCCGTGGTGGAACCGGGGGTGCTGCTGGCTGCTGTGGTCTGGCTCATCGCAGGCTCCTCTAGGAATCCGGAATATATTCCTAGTAAAAACATAGCACAAGAGACAACACTTAAAGTGCCTTGCGAATTGCCGACGACGCCCGGCCGAGTTGCGGTCGCCAGTACTGGCGGAATAGCCGGATTTGACTTGCGGGGCGCGCCGCCTCAGCGGCTCTCTTCGAGCACGATCTTCCAACTGCCGTCGGCCTGAAGCTTCCAGTACTGCTGCTTGCGGGAGCTGACCGCGTAGTTGTCGCTGTTGTAGTCCTGGACGAACTGCGCCATCACCAGGTTCTCCTCGCCCGGGTAGCGGAACAGTTCGAGGTCACGCAGCTTCACGTCGATGCGCTTCTTGGCGGCATTGACCCGGCGCTTGTGCGCGGCGAAGGCATTGCGGTCCATGCCATCGGTGCTGAAATTGGCGGCGTAGTAACCAAGGTAGGCCTCGGTGTCGCGCGCCGACCAGCGGGCGCGCCAGGCCTCGACCAGTTTCAGCAGCGGTTCGCGCTGGGTCGCCAGCTTGGACGGCTCCTGCCAGTCCAGCTTGTCGGCCAGGATCACCGGCGTCTGCCCAGCCTGCAGATAGGGCTTGAGCGCAACCAGATCATCGTTGGCCATGGTCACGCAGCCCTCGCTGGACCGCGGTGCGCGCGAATAGGTGTCGCGTGGCACGCCGTGCAGCCAGATGCCGGAGCCGGAGCGGCCGAGCTTCTGGTCCCAGCGGTTGGGATAGCTGAGCGGGAAGGCGCCGGCACCGTACATTTCCGGCAGACCCTGATCGTTGAGAAAGCCGGTAACGGTGTAGATGCCGATCGGGGTGCGCAGGTCACCCTTGCTGATCTTGCCGGCGCCGTTGCGCCCCATGGCGGCATAGTGCTCGCGCAAGACCTTTAGCTCGTTGCCGAGATTCTCCAGCAGATAAAGCCGGGCGCTGGAGAGATCCACCACCACCAGATACTTCTGCGCCTTGGCGACTTGCAGTAACAGGCTGGGCAGGCTGCCGGCCAGCTTTACCGGCGGAGACAGACGCAACTGCGCCTCTTCCAGCAAGTCCTTGAGCTGGGCATCGCCCTGGCCGGCCAGCTTGCTGCGGGCCCCGGAGCGGACCGCCAGCAGCTCGCCATAGATCAACTGGGCGAGCCGGAAGTTGGGCTCCTGCTTGACCAGTTTCTCAAGCTGCTGGAAAGCCTCGTTGTTGTGCCCGGCGCGCAACTGGTCAACCGCAGTCTTGAGCTGCTGCTCGGGACTGAAATTGGCCTCTGCCATCAATGGCAGCAGGGCGCTCAGCAGGCTGAGCGCGAACTTGGAAAAAAACCGCATCGGGAGGCGAAGCGTCCTGCAGTGATCCAGTGGGCGCTTAGCGGATGTATTCGCGAACAATCTTCCAGCCAGCCTCGGTGGCCCTCAGCTCCAGGGTCTTGTTGACCTGATCGGAAAAGCTGTCGGACTGATAGTCCTGCACGAAGTTGACCCGCACCCGGTCGGCGCCGATGCGGCTGATCTCCGGGCTCAGTGCACGCACCGCGATGCGGGCGGGTCTGGAAATGCGCTCACGACGCTGCTGTTCCCAACCGGCGCGAGTCAGACCGCCTTCGGGCGCGAAGTCGGGGGCATACAGTGCGAGATAGCCATCGACATCCTTGGCCGACCAGGCCTTGGCCCAGGCCAAAAGACTGCTGTTGATGGCAGCGGCGTCGATGCCGGGGTCGGCGGCGGCAGCCGCGACCGGAGTCGGGGCGGCCGGGGTCGGCGCGCCCGTGGAGGCGGCCGGCTTGGTTACCGGAGCCGCTGGGGCCGGAGCGGCGCCGACCAAGCCGGTGTCGAGCTGGTTGACCAGGTTGAGCTTGTAGCGGACGGTCTGGTTGCTCTGGTCGAGCATCAGCGCGCGGTTGTAGGCGGCACCGGCCAGGGCGGCGTAGATGTCGCCCAGGTTCTCGTGGGCGGTGGCATAGGCCGGATGGGTGGCGAGCGCGGCTTCCAGCGCGTCGCGCGCCTTCTCGTAGTCACCCTGCTGGGCGTAGAGCACGGCCAGGTTGTTGTAGGGCTCGGGCAGCTGCGGGTAGTCGCGGGTGAGATCGGCGAAGGCCTTGAGCGCCTCCTCGGTCTTGTTCAGCTTGACCAGCACCAGACCGCGGGTGAAGCGGCCCTCGGCGTCCTGCGGCGAGCTGGCGAGGTGGCGATCCAGAGTCTTGAGCGCGCCTTGCAGATCGCCGCCGTTGAGCTGGGCCTGGGCCTGCTCGACCGGGGTCGCGGCGATGGCCAAGGGCGCAAAGGCGGCCGCGGCGGCAAGGAAAGCGAGGCGGGATAGGGTGCGGTTCACGCCGAAAACCTCAGGTGTACTGGCCTTTTATTAGGCCGGAACTATAAGCCATTTACCTGACGGGAAGCGCGCGCACGGCCGACTCAGGCGTAAATGTCCACCTCGCCCGCCGGCACATGCTTGAAGCGCCGGTGCACCCAGAAATACTCGGCCGGCGCGTAGGCGCGGATGCCGGCCTCCAGCACCGCGTTGACCCGCGCCGCGTCGGCGGTTTCGTCGGGGCCGGGAAAGTCCGCCAGCGCCGGTTCGATCACCACCTTCCAGCGGCCGCCGCCCTGATAGGCCGGGAAGTAAGGCACCACTGCGGCACGCCCCATCTGCGCCAGCTTGCTGGTGGCGACGATGGTGGCGACCTTCTTGCCGAAGAAGGGTACGTAGACGCTGATGCGGGTGTCCAGGGTCTGGTCCGGCGCGTACCAGACCGCCGCGCCGCCGCGCAGGGCCTTCACCAGGGTGCGCAACTCGTCGCGCGGCAGCGCCGGCAGCCGCGAGCGGCGCTCGCGCCAGCGGTGCATGAAGTAGTCCATCAGCCCGTTCTCGTAGGGCCGGTACATGGCGTGGAAGTCGACGCCGGCCAGGCACAGGAAGCGCGCGCCCAGCTCCAGCGTGGTGAAGTGGCCGGTGAGCAGCAGCGCGCCCTGCTTCTTCGCCTGCACCGCGCGCAGATGCTCGACGCCTTCCACCGTACCCAAGCCGCGCAGGCGGGCATCGGAGCTCCACCAGGCCAGCGCCGCCTCGAACAGGCCACGGCCGAGCGCGGCGAAATGGGCGTCGACCATCGCCTCGCGTTGCGACGCGCTCTGCTCGGGGAAGGCCACCGCCAGATTGGCGCGGACGATGCGCCGGCGCGAGCCGAGCAGGCGGCCCAGCCGCCGCCCCAGGGCTTCGCCGAAGGCCAGCTGCCAGGTGATCGGCAGCAAGTGCAGCAGCCGCATCAGGCCCAGGCCCAGCCAGACCGGCCAGTAGCGGGGGCCAAGGAAGGAGGCGCGGAACGGTGGGGCGTGCATCGGCGGCGGTGGTCGGCCCAGGCTGGCGGGCGCGGCATTGTAGTCGCCAGGGTCGGCAGAGCCGACAATGCCGGCCTACCGCGATGCCTGGCCCCGACGATGCGCCTGCTCTACACCCTGCTGCTCACCCTGCTGACGCCGCTGATCGTGCTGCGCCTGCTGCTCAAGAGCCGCGAGCTACCGGCCTACCGGCAGCGCATCGCCGAGCGCTTCGGCCACGTGGCGCGGCCGCCGGAGGGCGTGGCGGTGTGGGTGCATGCGGTCAGCGTCGGCGAATCGCTGGCGGCGCTGCCGCTGATCAAGGCGCTGGTCGCCAAGCACGGCAAGCGCCGGGTCTGGGTCACCACCACCACGCCCACCGGCAGCGAGCGGGTGACAGCGGCGCTGGGCGAGAGCGTGATCCACAGCTATGCGCCCTACGACCTGCCGACCGTGGTGGCGCGCTTTCTCGACCGCGCCCGCCCCGCGAAGGTGGTGGTGATGGAAACCGAGCTCTGGCCCAATCTCTTCCACGCCTGCGCGCGGCGCGGCATTCCGCTGCTGATCGCCAACGCCCGGCTGTCGCCGCGCTCGTTCAAGGGCTATGGCCGAGTCGCCGGCTTTACTCGCGCGACACTCGCCGACACCGCCCACATCGCCGCCCAGAGCGCGCTCGACGCCGAGCGCTTCCGGGTACTGGGCGCGCCGCGGGTGAGCGTGGCCGGCAATCTCAAGTTCGATCTCGCGCTGCCGGAGGCGCAGCTCCTGCGTGGCCAGCGCATCCGCGCGGCCTTGGGCGCCACGCGGCCGGTGTGGATCGCCGCCAGCACCCACGAGGGCGAGGAGGAGATCGCGCTGGCCGCGCAGTTGCAGGTGCTCAGGACGCTACCCACCGCGCTGCTGATCCTGGTGCCGCGCCATCCGCAGCGCTTCGATGCCGTGGCGCGGCTGGCGGAGCGCGCCGGCCTGCGCCTGCTGCGGCGCAGTGCCCTCGACTTCCCCACCGACGGCGCGACACCGGCGCCGGGCGAGCCGCCGCAGGTGCTGCTGGGCGACAGCATGGGCGAGATGCTGGCCTATCTCGAAGCCAGCGACCTCGCCTTCGTCGGCGGCAGCTTCGTGCCGGTCGGCGGGCACAACGTGCTGGAGCCGGCCGCACTCGGCAAGCCGGTGCTGTTCGGCCCGCAGATGCATAACTTCCTGCCGGCGCGCGAGCTGCTGCTCGGCTGCGAAGCGGCGCAGGAGCTGCCCGAGCCCAGCGCGCTCGCCGAAGCGGTGCTGAGCCTGCTCGCCGACCCGGCGCGGCGGCAGGCGATGGGCACGGCCGGCGCGGCGGCGGTCGCCGCCAATCGCGGCGCCCTGCAACGGCTGCTGGATCTGGTCGCGGCGGCATGAGCGCGCTGGTGGTGCCCAGCGCCGCCGGTCTCTACTGCCCGGCGGGCGACTTTTACATCGACCCGGTCAAGAAGGTGCCACGCGCAGTGCTCACCCACGCCCACGCCGATCACGCGCGACCGGGCATGGGCCAGTACTGGGCGGCGCGGCCCGGCGAGGGCCTGCTGAAGATCCGCCTCGGCCGCAATGCGCCGCTGACCAGCCTGGACTACGGCGAGCGCCTGCAACTCGGCGCCGCGACCATCAGCCTGCACCCGGCCGGTCATGTCCTGGGCAGCGCCCAGGTACGCATCGAGGTGGCGGGCGAGGTCTGGGTGGTCAGCGGCGACTACAAGCGCTGCCCGGACCCGAGCTGCGCGCCCTTCGAGGTGGTGCCCTGCGACACCTTCGTCACCGAAGCCAGTTTCGCGCGCCCGGATTTTTGCTGGCAGCCGCCGGCCGAGGTTGTGCGCGAAATCTTCGACTGGTGGCGGCAGTGTCAGGCCGAGGGCCGCACCGCGGTGCTGTTCTGCTACGCGCTGGGCAAGGCGCAGCGCATCCTTGCCGAGCTGGCCGCGCTCACCAACGAGACCGTGCTGCTGCACGCGGCGATGACGCCGCTGGTGAAGGCCTACCGCCAGGCCGGCGTGACCATGCTGCCGACCGAACCGGTGGGCGACCGCCCCAAGGGGACGAGCTTTGCCGGCCGGCTGGTGCTGGCGCCGCCCGGCGCCGGTGGCACGCCCTGGATGCGCCGCTTCGCGCCCTATTCCACCGCGCTGGCCAGCGGCTGGATGCAGTTGCAGGGCACGCCGCGCCGCGCCGCCTACGAGCGCGGCTTTGTCCTCAGCGATCACAGCGACTGGCCGGGGCTGGTCCGCAGCATCGAGGAAACCGGCGCCCGCCGGGTGCTGGTGATGCACGGCCGCAGCGAGGCCCTGGTCGCGCATCTGCGCGAGCGCGGCATCGCGGCGGCGGCGCTGGAACCGGAGCCAGGTTTGGAGGCGGGGACAGCGGTCTCCGGCTTCGCGGAAATCACCGAGGGGGCCAACGCGTGAACGAGCTTCGAGGTTCCTGTCTCTGCGGCGGAGTGCGCTATACGCTGACCGCGCCCCTGAGCGAAATCGGCCTCTGCCACTGCCAGCAGTGCCGCAAGGCCAATGGCAGCGCCTTCGCCGCCAACGCGCCGATACCGGAAACCGCGTTCCAGCTACTGGCCGGCGCCGAACTGCTCAAGGCTTACGAGTCCTCGCCCGGCAAGCAACGGGTGTTCTGCGGCCACTGCGGCTCGCCGGTCTATAGCCGCAACGCCAGGAAGCCGGGCGTACTGCGACTGCGCATCGGCCTGCTCGATACCCCGGCCGGACACAGTCCGGACTTTCACTTCATGACCGCCTACCGCGCGGACTGGTACGCGATCAGGGACAACCTGCCGCAGCATCCGGAGTACCCGAGCTAGCGCTAACACAAGACGTGGCTGGCAGGGATACCGTGCTCGCTGCCTCGCTTGCCGGCAAGCCCAGGGCCTTGCGCACTGCGGGCGCCAGCTTGGTCAGGCCGCCGCGCTGGCCCAGACGCAGCGCTTCTTCCGGCGGCAAACCCTCAATCCAGGACGCACGCAGCGCCAATAGCGCGGAGCTGCGGTTGCCACTGGCGCAATGCACCAGCACCGGCTCGCCCTTGAGCGTGGCGAGCTCCTGATCCAAGCGCCGCACCATCTCCGGCGTGAGGTCTTCGGCGCCACGCACCGGCAGACGCCGGAAACTCAGCCCCAGTTCGGCAGCCCAGGCCGCCTCCGTCTCCATCCCCGGCTCCGCAGGACGCAGATCGATGACATGACGCAGGCCCATGTCCCGCAGCTTTTCCAGGCTGGCACGGTCTGGCGGGCCGCCGCTGTAGAGGTTGGGGCCAGCGAGAAACAGGGCCTGGAAGCCGGGGACCGCGGCAGCCGCCGGTCGCGCCTCGTCCGCTCCGGCCGCCGTCCCGAACAAGAGCGTCAGCAACAGCAGACCGACGCGCCTCAGCGCCCGTCCGGCGCCGAACCCGGACATCTGTGACTGGTGGTGTTGGTATGACATGCCGCCTAGGCTACGTCATACCCCTGGGGCCTGTCCTTACTACCTGCACGGTCTGCGCCGAGGCTTAGGCGGGCGGCAAGCCCACGGCGCGCTGAAACTCCGCCAGACGATAGGCCGGCACCTCGGGCTGGAATTCCGGATCGGTCGCCGGATCCCAACCCAGGAAGGCGCTGACGTAGGCGCCGGCGAACGCACCCTGCCCCTGACGCAGCTCGGCCTGGCTACCGCACCAGCGCAGGCTCACCCAGGGCCGCAGCTTGGCAGCCAAGGCCAGGATGCGGCTGGGGTCGGCCGCGCCACTGGCATCGAGTTCGTCGGCCGCCACCCGCAGCAGGATGCCCAGGCCGTGGCCGGCCTCGGAGAAGCGCAGCACCTGCGCGGGAATCTCGCGCGACAGCCGGCGCAGCAGCGCCGCCGGCGACGCCGCCCAGCACCAGCGCAGGGTGGAGTCCTGGCCTGCGCACCAGGCGACGCCGAGCGGCTCGGCGGACTCTGTGGTCAGCCGCGTCGGCAGCGGGCGGCGGCCCGGCATCGGCTCCGGCCGCGGCCGGGCCGGCAAGCGGCGAAAGCCGGCCGGGCGAAAGGTGGGGAGCAACTGCGGTAGGCGGATGGCGAGGGCGGACATGGCGGCGTTCGGCGGGTTGGTGGACGGTGCGGCTACACTGCCGGCGCTGCATCTCAAGGCGTGAGACGCAGACCTCCGCCGGTCGGCCGCCGGCAGCACCAACTCACCGAGCAACGATGGAACGCGGCGAGCGCTTTCACGAAATTCACCGACTGCTGAAACCCGGCGGCTGTGTGACTACGCAGCGCTTTCTGGAGCAACTGGAAGTGTCGCGCGCCACCTTCATGCGCGACATCGAATACCTGCGCGACCGCCACCGCGCGCCCATCGAGTACGACAAGGCCGAGAACGGCTACCGCTACCGCGCCGGCGAGAGCGGCTTCGAGCTGCCGGGCCTGTGGTTCTCGGCCGAGGAACTGCACGCGCTTTTGACCATGCACAGCCTGCTGGAGCAGATGGGCTCCGGTCTGTTGGCGGAGTCGGTGGCGGCGCTGCGCGGCAAGCTGGAGCAACTGCTGGGCGATTCCTCGACCGCCTTCGCCGAGCTGCGCAAGCGGGTGCGCATCCTCACGCCGGGCCAGCGCATCGCCGCCAGCGAGTCCTTCGCGCCCATCGCCAAGGCCCTGGTCGAGCGCCGGCAGGCGCGCGTGCGTTACTGGGCACGCAGTACTGACGAAACCACCGAGCGCGACATCTCGCCGCAAAGGCTGATCCACTACCGCGGCAACTGGTATGTCGATGCCTGGTGCCATCTGCGTGGCGGACCGCGCAGCTTCGCAGTCGACGGCCTGCGCGAGGTGCGGCTGCTGGACGCGCCCTGCCACGAGGTCGGCGACAAGCAGCTCAACGCCGCGCTCGGCTCCGCCTACGGCATCTTCGGCGCCAAGGAGCGGCGCTGGGCCGAGCTGCGCTTCAGCGTCGAACGCAGCCGCTGGGTCAAGGACGAGGTCTGGCACCCGGAGCAGAGCCTGAAGCTCGGCAAGGACGGCCGCATTACCTTGCGCGTGCCCTACTCCTCGGCGGTCGAACTGCAGATGGAAATCCTCAAGCTCGGCGCCGATGTCGAGGTGCTGAATCCCCCCGAGCTACGGGAAGCGGTGATCTCCGCCGCCCAGGCCTTGCTGCGCCAATACGGACCCGCCCCCGGATGAGCGGGAGCTGGCGTCTCACCTGCTGAGATGCAACCCCGGGAGCATGGCCGGCCCCGACACACCGGAGACCGCCATGCCAACCAACCGTTCCAGCCTGCCGTTGAGCCTGCACGCCCAGGTGCGCATGCAGCAGCGCGGCCTGCCGGCCGCCGCGCTCACGCTGATCCGCCGCTACGGCCGGCGCCAGCACGACCACCAGGGTTGCGCTCTGGTCTATCTCGACCGCCGCGGCCGCGAGGCGATACGCCGCCACGAGGGCGAGCAGGTTTACCGCGAATACGAAAAGGCCTGGGACGCCTATCTGCTGGAACGCGTGGGCGGCGCGGTGCTGACCACCGGCCACCGCACCCGCCGCTTCTACCGCGAATAGCCGCGGCGCTCAGCCGCAGAATTCGTAGATCTTCACGGCCGGATTGGCTTCCAGGCTGACCGGGCGGCTGAGTTCCAGCGAAAACTGCACCGCGTCGTAGGCCTTGCTGCTGGGAAAGGCATACAGCCGATCCTCGGAAGGCTGTCCCGTGCTGGTGGTGACACCGCCACTGAAGGTCTCCTGCACCACGCCGCCCAGCAACGTGCTGACCAGGACCGTCTGCACCAGCGGCATGTCGCTGCTCGCCAGTTGCACGATAGCCCCCACTTTTTCACCCGCGGGGAAGCTAACCCCGGCCGGGGCAGTGACGGTGAGTTGGGTAACACTGGCCGCGATGCTGCTGAGCGGCAGGGCACTGGTGCCGGCATCGGTCTGACTGATCTTCAGTGCCGCGTAGCTTCCCCGCTGGCCATCGTTGGCGGCGCGCAGATTCTCGTCAGTGCAGCCGGCCGCGCAGAGGCTGGTCAGGCGGCTGCCGGCGACGGCGAAGTGGTTCGCGCACTCGGACTTGCTACCGACCGATCCTCCGGAACCGGCATTCTGGCCTCCGTCATCGGAGCCTCCACCGCCGCAGGCGGCAAGCACCAGACTGGCCAGCGCCCAAGCCAAGACCTTGCGATTCATCACCATCCCCATTCGTCGTTATTTCCCAGTTCCGGCAGGCTTTGCTGTCCGCGCCTGCCAGTTGCCTGGTTCTAGAACGGGGACGGTGCGCCGCCGTTGACGCCAAACCTCAAGCGGTCGCCAGACGCGGTGCCACGCGGTCTTCCCGGATCGGCAGATTGGCAGCGGCAGCCAATAGCGCGAAGCCGATGTCGAGGTACCACATCCAGTTGTAGTCGCCGAAGCGCGAGATGGTTAGCCCGCCCAGCCAGGCGCCGAAGAAGCCGCCGATCTGGTGCGAGAGCAGGGTGAGACCAAACAGTGTCGCCAGATAGCGGGTGCCGAACAGCTTGCCAACCAGGCCGGCGGTGGGCGGCACCGTCGCCAGCCAGGTGAAGCCCAGCGCGGCGGCGAACACATAGAAGGTCAGCGGCGTGCGCGGCGAGACCAGGTAGATGGCGATCATCAGCGCCCGGCTGGCGTAGATGCCGGCGAGCAGATACTTCATGCGGAAACGCTGGCCCAGTGCGCCGGCGCTCAGGCTGCCGGCGATGTTGAACAGGCCGATCAAGGCCAGCGAGACCGCCGAGACGTTCGCCGACAGACC
>SCVA01000032.1 GCA_004297005.1 Nevskiaceae bacterium | reverse complement strand
GGACAAGTACGGCGCGCAGAGCCCGGGCGAGTTCTTCGGGGTGGTCAGCGAGGCCTACTTCCAGCAGCCGGAGGCGCTCCAGCTACATCACCCGGCGCTGTTTGCGCTGCTCCAGCGCTATTACGGTCTGTCGGCGCCGGTGGCAGGCCCGGAAAGCTGAGACCGTCCCGGCCCGGACTTGCCAAGGGCCCGGCAATTGCCTTCTGATGGCGGAGTCAGTTCACGCACAGTCCTACCCCATGCTTGCCTCACGTCTGCTTTCCGCCGCCTTCGCGGCTAGTCTTCTTCTGTCCGCCTGTGGCGGCTCCCCCGACAGCGATAGCGGCACGCCCAGTGGCAGTTCCTCGGGTTCGGGTTCGTCCAGCAGTGGCTCCGGCAGCTCGTCGGGGTCCAGCAGCTCCTCGTCTTCTTCGGGCGGGACTTCCAGTGGCTCCACCTCCAGCGGTTCCAGCTCGGGCGGATCGACCTCCGGTAGCTCCACTTCCGGTGGCTCCACGTCTGGCGGCTCGACCTCCGGAGGCTCGACTTCGGGTTCGTCTTCCTCCTCGTCGGGTGGTTCCACCTCCGGTTCCTCGTCGTCCTCGGGAGGTTCGACTTCGAGTTCGTCCTCCGGCGGCACCAGCAGTTCATCCAGCGGCGGCAGCTCCTCGGGCGGCGGCGGTGTGGTGTCGCGGGTGGTGGTGGCCGACATCGACACCGGCATCAATCCCTACCACGAGTTCTACAACGCCGGCAGCAGCATCTACCCGACTGGCAGCCCGCCTTCCAGCGTCACGCCGGAACTGCTGGCTGAACTGGGCGTGGACGCCGCGCACCAACTGACGCTGACCCGCACCGGCGACTTCGCCGCCGACTTTGCCGCCGACGCCACGATCTGGGCCGGCATCAAGAAGGGCGAGCTGTACTGGTTCAAGGGCACCAACATCCTGGCCGTCACGCTGCGCGAGACCAACGATGGCGGCATCCCCATCCTGCCGGACGACGAGGACGACACCCATGGCGTCGGCACCTCCTCGGCGGTCCTGACCGGCAACCCCGAGGCGGTGATCCTGTTCGTGGAGCCGGACGCGCTGGGGTCGGAAGCTTCCCACGCCTACGCCTTCCTGAATCCGGCGGTGGACATCGTCACCACCAGCTATGGCTCCTCGGTCCCGCTGGTGGGCATTCCTTTGCCCGAGGCCAACACCTTCTTCCACACCTTCGAGGGGGTGGTGGCGCGCGGCAAGCTGCACTTCAGCTCCTCGGGCAATGGTCCGGGCCTGAGCCCCTTGCGTGCCGGTGCTGGCCCCTGGTGGAGCATCGGAATCTCCGGCTTCGAGGAGGATTCCTCCAACGGTCGCACCCTGCTGTCGGGTCTGTTTCCGGATTTCATCTCCGACTTCACCCAGAACCTGCCGTACTGCATGGCCTGCGAGAGCGGCACCAACGAGTTCACCGCCGGCACCAGTTTCTCGACGCCACTGTCGGCGGGACTGGCCTCTAAGGTGATACTGGAGGCGCGACGAGCGCTCGGCCATGCCGGCGGCATCCTGGTGCGGGAGAACAACCAGTCGGTGATGGCGCAGGCCAGCGATGGCACCACGCTCAGCAACTGGCAGGTCCGTCGCGCGCTGGAGGAAGCCGCCTACATTCCGCAGATCGCCGACTACGATCCGGTCGAAGGGGTGTTCGACCTGGGTGGATTGCCGGTGAATCCGGCGGCGCCCTGGCTGCAAATCGGTTGGGGTGTGCTCTCCGCCAATCCGGAGAAGGAGGTGGTCAGCAAGGCGCTGGCCTTCCTCGGGCTCGGGGGCGGCACGCCGCCGGCGGCCAAGGACATCGGCTACTGCGGCTTCCAAACCGGCTTGATCGAGCTGCGCCACCAGTACTGGGACAATGTCTCGCCATTGGGCTCGTTGAACCCGGTGCTCACCGGCGGCTCCGTCGGTGAATACGAGGAAGATCCGTTCATCTACTGCTAGCCGGCGGGAGAAATTCGCCTCAGGGCGGGGGCTGGAACTGGCGGGCGCCGGGATCGGTCCGCTATTGTCCTGCCCCCTGAGATTGAGGAGAAATTAAATGAATCGCGCCGCGTTTGCCGCCCTGCTGCTGGTCGTCACCAGCGGCTCGGCGGTCGCCAAGCTGGCCCCCGCCGAGGCCGACAAGCTGAAGAAGGAGCTCACCCCGGTCGGCGCCGAGCGCGCCGGCAACAAGGACGGCAGCATTCCCGCCTGGGACGGCGGTCTCGGCAAGCCGCCCGCCTGCTTCAAGGGCGCCGGTTCCTGGTACTGCGATCCGTTTCCGGAAGAGAAACCGAAGTTCACCATCACCAAGGCCAATGTCGAGCAGTACAAGGCACAGTTGACCGACGGGCAGAAGGCGCTGTTCACCAAGTTCGGCGACAGCTACAAGATGAACGTCTACCCGACGCGCCGCACGGGTGCGTTTCCGGGCTTCGTCTACGACGCCACCTACAAGAACGCGCTGAACGCCGATCTCGCCAATGGTGGCGAGTCCCTGAGTGGCGCGGTGATGGGCATTCCCTTCCCAATCCCGAAGACCGGCAATGAGCCGATCTGGAACCACAAGCTGCGCTACCGCGGCGCCGGCGTGGACCGCTGGAACATCCAGGCGGCGGTGACCACCACCGGAGCCTTCAATCTGGTGAAGATCCGCGAGCAGGTGAAGTTCCTCTACGGCACCAAGGGCCTGTCCCCGGAGCAGCTCAACAACGTCGGCATCTACTTCATGCAGACGGTCACCGCGCCGCCGCGTCTGGCCGGCACCATCACCCTGGTGCACGAGACCATGGATCAGGTGAAGGAGCCGCGCCGCGCCTGGCAGTACAACCCCGGCCAGCGGCGCCTGCGCCGCGCGCCCAACGTCGGTTACGACAATCCGGGCACCGGCTCCGACGGCCTGCGTACCAACGACCAGACCGACACCTTCAATGGCGCCACCGACCGCTACACTTGGAAGCTGCTGGGTAAGAAGGAAATGCTGGTGCCGTACAACAGCTACGCCCTGCATTCCAACAAGCTCAAGTACGCCGACATCCTGAAGAAGAATCACATCAATCAGGAACTGCCGCGCTACGAGCTGCACCGGGTCTGGGTGGTGGAAGCCAACGTCAAGCCGAGCACCACGCACATCTACAAGAAGCGCTTCTTCTACGTCGACGAGGACACCTGGCAGATCGTCGCGGTGGACAACTACGACGCCCGCAACACCCTCTGGCGTGTGCAGGAAACGCATTCGGTGATGGCCTACGACAAGCCGTTCCCGAGCCCGGTGCTGGAGTCGGTCTACGACCTGCAGTCCGGCCGCTACCTGGCGCAGGCCATGAACAACGAGGAAGACGAGAACGGCGAGCAGGATTACGACGTTGGCTTCTTCGATCCCTCCAACGTCTCCAAGCAGGCGTCGAAGTAAGCTTCGCGGCGTTTTCGAAGGGCGGCCCTCGGGCCGCCCTTTTTTGTGGTCGGGAATCTGGCGCCTTCGTCAGGTCTGCGCTAAGGTCGGCTCATAACAAGAGGAGAGATGAGACGATGAAACGTACTCTGTGCGTGGTCCTTTTCCTGGGGCTGACCGCATCCGCGATGGCCAAGGTCGCGCCGGCCGAGGCCGACAAGCTCAAGAGCGAACTGACTCCGGTGGGCGCCGAGCGGGCCGGCAACAAGGACGGCAGCATCCCCAAGTGGGAGGGCGGGCTCACCCAGCCGCCGGCCTGCTACCCAGGCGCGCCGGCCCGTTACTGCGATCCCTACCCGCAGGACCAGCCGAAGTTCACGATCACCAAGGCCAATGTCGAGCAGTACAAGGCCAAGCTGACCGAGGGCCAGAAGGCGCTGTTCGCCAAATTTCCGGACAGCTACAAGATGAAGGTTTACCCGACGCGCCGCAGCGGCGCGTTTCCGGAATTCGTCTACGAGGCCACTTACAAGAACGCGCTCAATGCCGGGCTCAGCAACGGCGGCGAGAGTCTTAGCGGGGCGATTCTGGGCATTCCCTTCCCGATCCCGAAGACCGGCAACGAGCCGATCTGGAACCACAAGCTGCGCTACCGCGGCGCCGGCGTGGACCGCTGGAACATCCAGGCGGCGGTGACCACCAGCGGCGACTTCAACCTGGTGAAGATTCGCGAGCAGGTGAAGTTTCTCTACGACTCGCGCAGCCTAACGCCGGAGCAGCTCAATAACGTCGGCATCTACTTCCTGCAGACGGTCGCGGCGCCGCCGCGTCTGGCGGGCACCATCACCCTGGTGCACGAGACGCTGGATCAGGTGAAGGAGCCGCGTCGCGCCTGGCAGTACAACCCCGGCCAGCGTCGCCTGCGCCGTGCGCCCAACGTCGGCTACGACAACCCCGGCACCGGCGCCGATGGCCTGCGTACCAACGATCAGACCGATACCTACAACGGTGCGACGGATCGCTACACCTGGAAGCTGGTCGGCAAGAAGGAGATCTACATCCCCTACAACGCCTACGGCCTGCACTCCGACAAGCTCAAGTACAAGGACATCCTGAAGAAGGGCCACATCAACCAGGACTTGCCGCGCTACGAATTGCACCGGGTCTGGGTGGTGGAAGCCAACGTCAAGCCGGGTACCACGCACATCTACAAGAAGCGGGTGTTCTACGTCGATGAGGACACCTGGCAGATCGTCGCGGTGGACATCTACGACGCCCGCAATGCGCTCTGGCGGGTGCAGGAAAGCCACATCCTGGAAATCTACGACGGCGGCGATCGCCTGGGTCATGGCCCAGCGCTGGAAACCGTCTATGACCTGCAGTCCGGCCGTTACCTGGCGCAGGCGATGAACAACGAGGAGCCGCAGAGCGTCGAGAAGGACTACGATGTCGGCTTCTTCGATCCGGCCAATGTTTCCAAGCAGGCCACGAAGTAGGAAATCGAATTGGGGTGTGGAGGAAGGGGCGGCATCTCATCAAAGGGGAGCCGCCCCTCTTTTTTGCCTGACGAGACAGCACCCCGGCGCTGGGTCTAGACTCAACTCATGAGGCGATCCAAGACTTTGCTGCTACTGCTGGGCGCGCTGCCCGTGCTGGCGCAGGCGACGGTGTACCGCTGGGTGGATGCCAGCGGGCAGGTGCACTACTCCCAGACCCCGCCGCCCGAGGTCGGGGCATTGCCCCAGAACATCCGCACGGTGCCCGCTTCGCCGCCGGCTCCGAATGCCGCCAAGCCGGCGACCGCCGAGCCCGGCGCCGCCAAGCCGGTGACCAGCAGTCCCGAGGTTGATCTGGAGGCGCGCGCCAAGCGTTGTCGTGAGGCCAGGGAGCGCATCACCTATCTGGAAGAAAAGACCGCGCGCCGGCTTGGCATCGAACAGCCGGACGGCAGCCTGTCGCGGATGACCGAGGAGGAGTTCCAGGCGCGACTGAAAGCCGCGCGCGACGCTGCAGCCCAGAATTGCGGCCCCTGAGCGGAGCGCCTCTGAGGCGCACAAAAAAAAGGGCGGCCTGAGGGCCGCCCTTTGCTTTGCCGGGTAAGGCTTACTTCTTCGGCTCGCCGATGGAGAGCAGCTCGACCTCGAACACCAGGGTGGCATTGGGGCCGATCTTGATGCCGGCGCCGCGCTCGCCGTAGGCGAGGTTGGAGGGGATCACGAACTTGTACTTGGCGCCCGGCTTCATCAACTGCAGGCCTTCGGTCCAGCCCGGGATCACGTTCTGCAGCGGGAAGCTCACCGGCTGGCCGCGGTCGTAGCTGGAGTCGAAGGTCTCGCCGTTGATCAGCGTGCCCTTGTAGTGCACGGTGACGGTGTCGGTGGCCTTCGGCGCGTCGCCCTTGCCTTCGGTCAGCACTTCGTACTGCAGGCCGGAGGCAGTGGTCTTCACGCCGGATTTCTTGGCGTTCTCTGCGAGGAACTTCTCGCCTTCTTCCTTGGCCTTGCCGGCGGCGGCGGTGCGCTCTTCCAACTGCTTCTTCTGCAGCTTCTGGGCGACGGTGTTCTTGATCTCCTCGCGGGTCTTGTCGTCGAGCACCGAGGTGCCGCCGGAGAACACGGTGTCAAGGCCGGCTTCCAGGGCCTTGATGTCCACATCGTCCTTGACCGGCTGCAGCGACTTGGCGAGGTCGACGCCGATGGCGTAGCCAAACTTCTGGGCGTCGGTGGTCAGCTCCTCGGCCTTGGTAATGTTGGGGACGCTGTTGCCTTCGTTCTTCTGGCAGGCGGCGAGGGCAAGGCCGGCGACAGCGACGGCGAGCAGGGTGCGTTTGGTGGTGAGCATGGAAATCCTGTGTGGATGAAAGGCTGGCTTTCGGGCCGCCGTAGGTGATGAGCTTTGAGGGCCGGGAATTATAACGAGCGCGATGTCAAGACGAGGACGCGGTCGTTTCGGTGCCGGTGAGGGTGGTTTCCCGCCGGCGCGACAACAACTGCAAGAGCGTCTGACGGCTTTCGTCGGAGAGTAGTTCCAGCGAGCGCTCGGCGATGCGTTCGATGCGGGCATCGACCACCAGGCTGCGCTGGCCCTCGCCATTGCCCTGCTCGGTGACCAGCCCCATGCCGATCAGGGTATTGAGATAGCCCTTGAACAGCGCCGGGTCGAAGAACTCCGGGGCGTCGCGACCGGTGAGCACCGCCATGCGCTCGGCGAGCAGACGGCAGTCCTGTTCGAACTTGCCGCGCAGCAGGTTCTGCGGGGTCTTGCGCTCCTCGGCCAGGAGCAGCGCGGTCATGCCGTAGCGCTCCAGGGTCTCGCCGAGGATGCGGCCGAGCATGGCTAGGGTGGAGAAGGACTTCTGGGTGACGTCCGGTCGCCAGAGATCCTGACCCTCGCGGCGCAACAGGCCGAGGTTCACCATCACCTCCAGCGAACGACGGGCCACCTGCTCGATCTCCTCCGGGGGCCAGCGCAGGAAGAACTCGGTACGCAGGAAGGGGTAGAGCGCGCGGCAGCCGGTGATCGCCGCTTCCTCCGACAACCGGGCGCGGGTGCGGAACAGATTGGCGATCAGCGAGGGGATCGCGAACAGGTGCTGGATGTTGTTGCGGTTGTAGGTGAGCAGCACCGCGTCGCGGCTGGCGCAGCCGACCAGATCGCCCCAGGGGTGCGGCACCCGCACCAGGCGCGACACCGGCGCCGCCCAGTCCAGCACCGACTTCGGATTGGCGTCGGGGATGTAGAGTTGCTGCGAGTAGGGCTCGCCCTTGAGCAGCCAGGCCAGGTGGCCGACCTGCTCGACGATCTCGTCCTCGCTGGCGGCGCCGCGCGGGCTCGCCAGCAGCGCTACCGCCGAAAGGCCGCAGGGGTTGGCCACCGCCGCCGCGTTGACCCGCCGCATGTTCTCGTCGGCCAGCTCCTTGACGAAGGCGGAATAGCCCTCGGGACGGCTGTCGGCATTGGCATCGGCGCCGGCGCCGAAATGCGCGCGCCAGTCCGGCAGATGCGCGTCGGCATAGGCCTGCAGGGCGATCGGCTCGCCGAAGTTGAGATAGGCCTTGCCGTGGCTCTTGGTGAGGATCTTGCCGGCCTTGAGCAGGCCCTCGGCGGATTCCTTCTGCTTGGCGCCGCCCTTCAGTTCCTTGAAGTAGCTGCCCACCTCCCAGACCTTGTCGTAGCCGATGTACACCGGGACGATCACCACCGGCCGGGCGCGGCTGCGCAGGGCGCTTTCCACCACCATCGCCAGCAGGCCGGTCTTCGGCGCCAGCAGGCGGCCGGTGCGGCTGCGGCCACCCTCGGGGAAGAACTCGATGGCATAGCCCTTGGCGATCAGCGCATCGACATAGCCACGGAACACCGCCGTGTAGAGCGCGTCGCCAGCGAACTTGCGGCGCATGTAGAACGCGCCGCAACGGCGCAGCAGGCCGCCCACCGGCCAGAAATTGAGGTTGATGCCGGCGGCGATGTGCGGCGGTACCAGGCCCTGGTGATAGAGCGTGTACGACAGCAGCAGGTAGTCGGCGTGCGAGCGGTGGCTGGGCAGGTAGATGATCTCGTGGCTCTGCGCCAGCTCGCGCACGCGGTCGAGGTTCTGCACATCGACGCCACGGAACACCCGCTCCCAGACGAAGATGGTCAGCAGGCGCTCGAGGAAATTGATCGCGACGCTGGAGTAGTCGGCGCCGATCTCGCCGGCCAGGCGCCTGGCGCGCTTGCGTACCTGCTCCAGGGTCAGGTTCTTGGTCTTGGCCTCGTGCTCGATGGCGCGCCGCACCAACCGGGAATTGACCACCCGTTCGAGCATGATCCGCCGCGGCGGCAGTTCCGGCCCCAGCGCCGCCGTGCGCGCGCGCAGGAAGTGGAAGTGCAGGCCGCGGATCAGCTTCTTCAAGCCCTTGGCGCTGTCCGGTTCGTGCTCCAGATAGCTGCGGAACGATACCGGCTGCGCGAAGTTGGCCAGCATGTTGCGCGAGTTCACCAGGCTGATGAAGAACTTGCGGACGCTGCCGGCCTGCGGGATGTCGGCGAAGATCAGCTTGAACAGGCTGGTCTCCGAGCCCGGATCGCGGCCCCAGAAGATCGACACCGGCACGATCTGGATGTCGAACTGCGGGTCCTTGGCCACCGTCGCCAGCACCTGCGAGAGCTCGGTCATCCGCACCCGGGTTTCCAGCAGCGCCGGCAGGTAGACGCAGCCGGCGCGGCCGGCGGTGGGCAGGCTGGCGCCAGTGCGCTGCGGCCGCGGCAGGCCGTAGTGGCGGCAGACCTTGTCGAGCGCGAACAGGTCGATCCAGCTCCGGGTGGGCAGCACGAAGGCGATCGGGCGGCTGGGGTCCAGGCCCAAGCGTTCGTAGAGGTTTTCCGGCGTGGCCTTGAACTTGACCAGTGCCAGCAGCGGGCGATACAGCCACCAGGCCAGCCAGTAACTCAGTGCGGCGAGCATGCGCATGAGGATTTGTTCTGTGAACTGTATTGTGAGTAGGTGCACAGTCTAACGAATCGAGTTTTCCACACCCCCGCCGCCCGTCCGACGTCATGAACCCGGCCCCGCACCCCTCGCTGCAGCGAGTCGAGAAGCTCGCCTACTGGCTCGACGAGTTCATCACCATCCCCGGCACCCGCTTCAAGATCGGGCTGGAGTCGCTGGTCGGCATGATTCCCGTCGTCGGTGACTTCGCGGGCCTGGTGATGGGCGGCTATGTGGTGGTGGAGGCGCACCGCCTGGGCGCTCCCAACGAACTCAAGCTGAGGATGATCCGCAACGTGGCGCTCGATGGCGCCATCGGCCTGGTGCCGGTGCTCGGCGACTTCTTCGACTTTGCCTACCGCAGCAACCGCCGCAATGTGCAGATGCTGCTAGCGCACTATCGGCCGGCGGCGCCCGTGATCGGTGGCGGTCGCCGGTCTTGGTGGCCGTGGCTGCTGGCCGTGATGTTGGCCGCCACACTGTATTGGGTTTGGGGGCGGTGAGACATTTGGCCGCGCCGACCGATCTGGTCGTTAAGCCTTTCCTGATCGCTTTATTTTGTAACTGTAGGCGGAAGGAAAGACGGCTCGTTTAGAATCGGCTGGGATGGAATGAAAAAAACTTCTAGGTAGGCTTTCCAGAGGTTTTGCCCAGACTTTATGGGTTTTAATACAAATTGGGATTTGTCGCGGCCAGGTGTGCACGGCTCTCGGCCGGGACGTTTGGATTGGTGCCGCTGCCATACATTGTTTGAGTGTGTCGCTATGAAATCTTCTAGCTTGTCGTTGCGGGCTTTGAGTCTGGCCCTGCTGGCTGCCGGTTCCCTGTTTGGCCTGTCGGCCTGCGGAGGCGGCGGTTCGGACCCGGCGACGCTGCAGATGATTGAGATCAATCCGCTCGACGGCAGCTTGCCGGCCGGGACGGAACTGCAATTGTCGGCCACGGCGATTTTCAGCGACAACAGCAAGGGCGACGCGACGGCCGCCACCGCCTGGCAGTCCAGCGATACCAGCATTGTCACGGTTAATAGCAGCGGTGTTGCCCACGGCGTGAAGCAGGGCAGCGTCACGGTTAGCGCCAGTTTCCAGGGCAAGACCGCCAGCACGACACTGACGGTAACGGCCGCCGTGGCGCGGTCTCTGGCGATCACCCCGGCCAATCCCTCGGTCCCCAAGGGCAGCAGCCTGCAGTTCACGGCCACCGCCACGTTCAGCGACGACAGCGCGCACGACGTGACGACTATGAGCAGCTGGTCGTCCGCCGCCAGCTCCATCGCCGCGGTCAGCAACAACAGTGGCAGCATCGGCAAGGCCACGGGCGTCAGCCAAGGGATGACCACGATCGGCGCCTCGTTTTCTGGCGTTTCATCGAGCACCACGATTCAGGTGACGGCCGCGACGCTGTCGTCGATCCAGGTGACGCCGCCGGACAGCAGCCTCGCGAAGGGCACCACCAAGCAGTACACGGCGACCGGCATCTACACCGACAACACCACGCGGAACCTCACTTCCTCGGCGACCTGGGCCAGCGGCAATACCAGTGTGGCGACGGTCGGCAACGCAAGCACCGACAAAGGTCTGGTCAAGGGCGTGGAGCTGGGTGACACCACGCTGCAGGCCAGCGTTGGTGGAGTGTCGGGGGCGACCAACGTCACTGTTTCCGCGGCGAGCTTGTCGGCCATCCAGGTCACGCCCGCCAATGCCTCGGTTCCCAAGGGCACGACCCAGCAGTACACCGCCACGGGCACATTCAGTGACGGTACCACCCAGGATGTGACGGCCTCGGTGACCTGGGCCAGTTCGGCCGCCAACATCGCCACGATCAGCAACGCCTCGGGTTCCAGTGGTTTGGCCACGGCCAGCGCCGAGGGCAACACCACGATCAGTGCGACGTCCGGCGAGGTCTCCGCCAACGCGGCGATGCAGGTGACGACAGCAGTTCTGTCCAGCATCCAGGTCACACCTACCGCACCCACGGTTCCCGCGGGGAAGACTCAGCAGTTTTCGGCGACCGGTATCTACAGCGACAACAGCACCAAGGACCTGACGACCAGCGTTACCTGGAGTACCTCCAATAGCGCCATCATGGACGTCAGCAATGGCTCTGGGCAGCAAGGCTTGGCCGCGGCCAACCAGCCCGGTACCGCGACCATCTCGGCGGCGTTGCAGGGCAAGAGCGGCAGCACAGTCGCCACCGTGACCGATGCGGTTCTCACTTCCATTCAGGTCACACCGAGCGGCAAGACGCTGGCGCGGGGCTTCAGCCTGCAGTTCACTGCGACCGGCATCTACAGCGACAACAGCAGCAGCGACGTGACCAGCAGCGTGACCTGGAGTTCCAGCAATACGCCGGCGGTGACCATCGCCAACGCCGACGGCAGTCGCGGGCTGGCGACCGCGGACAAGACCAATACCGGCAGCGCCACCATCAAAGCGACTTCTGGCTCGATATCCGGATCGACGACGCTGACGGTGACCAATGCGACTCTTTCCAGCGTCGCCGTCACGCCGACCAACCCGAGCATTCCGGTGGGAACCGCCGGACAGCAGATGACCGCGACCGGCACGTTCTCCGACAGTTCGACGCAAGACCTGACCACGCAATCCAGCTGGACTTCGTCCGATACCAGCAAGGCCACGATCAGCAACAGCGCCGGCAGCCAGGGCTTTGTCGCGCCGGTAGCGCAGGGCAGCAGCACGATCACGGCGACGATCAGCAATTCCACCACCAGCGGCAAGGCGGGCACGACTACCGCGACGATCGTGGAGCCGACCTTGACCAGCATCGCGGTCACGCCCGCCGACAAGAGCCTACCGAAGGGCAGCACCCAGCAGTACCAGGCCGATGGCACCTATTCGGACAACAGCACCAGAGACATCACCGCGTCGGTCACTTGGGCGTCGTCGGACACCGGTGCGGCGACCATCAGCAACCAGAGCGACAGCAAGGGCCTGGCCACCTCGGTTGCGCCCGGTAGCACCAGAATCTCGGCGACATTGGGCGGTATTGCCGGGGAGACTGGCTTGACCACCACGGCCGCCGCCTTGCAGAGCATCACCATCTCTGCCACTCCCGACAACAGCAGCATCGCCGCCGGCCGCAGCAAGCAGTACACGGCGAGCGGCACCTACACCGACGAAACGACGGCGACGATCACCACCTCGGTGACCTGGGCTTCGTCCGACACTTCGGTCGCGACGATCAGCAATGCCAGCGGCTCCAACGGCTTGGCGACCAGTAGCACCAAGGGCAGCACCGATATCACCGCCAAGAGCAGCGGCGTCACCAGCAATACGCTGACGCTGACGGTCACCGACAAGGTACCGACGGCAATCGATGTGACGCCCAAGAATGTAACCATCGGCAATGCCACCACGCAGCAGTACAAGGCGATGGAGACCTACTCCGACGGCTCGGAGACTGATGTCACCACGACGACGAGCTGGTCATCCAGCAACAGTGCCGTTGCCGATATCAGCAATGCCAATGGCACACGGGGTCAGGCCACCGCCAAGTCGAAAGGAACGACCACGATCACGGCCACCGATCCCAATGCCACGTCGATCACCGGATCGACTGGTCTCACCGTTGGCGACGCGGCCTTGACCTCGATTACCGTCCAGAGGCTGATTGCCGGGCAGCCGGAAAACAGCGCCGGTTCGGTGCCAGTGAGCTACAAGGTCCAGTACAAGGCGATCGGCAACTACGCCGACAGCACCCAGCAGGATCTCACCGAAAGCGCCAGCTGGTCGACATTCAACAGCGGCGTCGCGACGGTCAGCGCGACGGCCGGTAGTCGCGGACTTGTCACGGCCGTCGCGCTCGGAAATACCACCGTGCAGGCCAGCTTCGGCGGAGTGTCGGCGCAACTGGGAATCGCGGTCACCGGGGCGACGCTGAGCGCCATCGCCGTTACTCCCACGGGCAAGACCATCAACAACAGCTGCACGCTGCAGATGTATGCCACGGCCACGTATTCCGACGGGGCCAAATCCGACATCGGTACCAACAACAGTGTGACCTGGGCGTCCAGCAGCAGTCCGGTGGTCTCTGTCGACCAGACTGGGCTCGCCACTGGCGGCAGTCTGCCAGGCAGCGTCAATGTCTCGGCGACTAAGGGCTCGGTTACTGGTCAGACCGCCGTTGCTCACAGCTTCGCGGCGAGCTGCAGCAACCAGTAGGGCGGCTGGCAACAACAGATCCGAGGGGCTGGCACCGCCCTCGGTCCGAGGGCGGTGCCAAGCGGAATCGGAATTGACTCGGCGACCCGCGAGCAGGCATCGTCGCCGAAACCCGTTTGGACAATCCGATGCAACAAGCCCAATGGCTGGGCCACCCGCGTGGCCTGGCGACGCTGTTCTTTACCGAGATGTGGGAGCGCTTCACCTTCTACGGCATGCGCAGCTTGCTGGTGCTGTTCATGACCGCGGCGGTGGTGGACGGCGGCCTCGGCATCTCCGAGAAGGACGCCACCGCCATCTATGGTCTCTACCTCGGCTGCGTCTACCTGTTCGCCCTGCCGGGCGGCTGGGTGGCGGACCGGCTCACCGGCCAGCGCAACGCGGTGATGCTGGGCGGCGCGATCATCGCCGCCGGCAACTTCCTGCTGGCGGTCGGTAACCAGACCGTGTTTTTCCTGGGACTGGTGGTGGTGGTGCTCGGGGTCGGCCTGCTCAAGCCCAACATCAGTGCCATGGTCGGCCAGCTCTACAAGGACCGCCCAGGCGGCGAGCGCGACGCCGGCTTCCTGATCTTCTACATGGGCATCAACATCGGCGGCACGATGGCGCCGCTGCTGGTTGGCACCATCGGCGAAAAAGTGTCCTGGCAGGCCGGCTTCGCCCTGGCCGGTGGTCTGATGATCCTCGGCCTAGTGCAGTTCTGGATGACCCGCCAGCACCTGCCGGCGGTGATCCCGATCGTCCGCAGCCCAGAAGAGCGTCAGCGTTCCCTGCGGCAACTGGTGATCGGCCTGGCGATCTTCGCGGCCGGCGTGGCGGCGGTGGCCAGCGGGGCGGTCAGCATCACCCCGGTGTCGCTGAGCCAATACACTGGTCTGGCGATGGTGCTGATCGCCTTCTTCTTCTTCGGCTACGTCTTTCTGTTCGGCAAGCTGAGCAGCGAGGAAGCCAAGCGGGTGGCGGTGATCGTGGTGCTGTTCTTCGGCGCCGCCAGCTTCTTCATGGGGTTCGAGCTGGCCGGCTCCGGCTTCACGGTGTTCGCCCGTGACTTCACTGATCGCAGCCTGTTCGGTGGGTCTTTCGCCGACGGCCAGCACCCGGCCAGTTGGTACCAGACGCTCAATCCCTTGTTCGTGGTGCTGTTCTCGCCGGTGTTCGCGGCGCTCTGGGTGCAGCTTGGCCGCCGCAACCTGGAGCCTTCGGTGCCGGTGAAGTTCGGCCTGGGCCTGATTCAGATGGCGCTGGGCTTTGTGGTGATCGCCTGGGCGGCGCACCTGGTGGTGCAGGGCGGCGAGGGCACCAAGGTGCTGCCGGTCTGGCTGCTGCTGACCTACATGCTGCATACCTTCGGTGAACTCTGCCTTTCGCCGATCGGCCTCTCGGCCGTCACCAAGCTGGCGCCACCGCGCTTTACCAGCCAGATGATGGGGACCTGGTTCGCTGGCACCGCGCTCGGCAACCTGCTGTCCGGCCTGATCGCCGGACATCTCGGCGCCGAGGACATTCAGCACGCGCCGGACCGCTTCCTGATGATCTTCTTCATCGGTGGCGGGATCGGCCTGCTGCTGGTGCTGCTGGCGAAACCCATTCAGAAGCTCATGGGCGGCGTGAAATGAGCGCCGCCCGTCATTCGAGGAGACAGACCATGCGCAATACCCTGCTGATCCCGGCCGCTGCCCTGCTACTGGCAGCCTGCGGCAAGAACGAACCGGTCGCTCCGACGGCCGCCGCCGTGCCCAGCACCGCCGGTGCCGACGCCTTTATCGCCAAGTACAACGACGACTTCCGCGCCTTCTATCCGACGCTGACCGGGCCGCAGTGGCTGGCGGCGACCTACATCACTGACGACAGCCAGGCGGTCGCCTCGCGCGCCAACGAGCAGTATCTGGAGTTCAGCTTCAACACCGCGCAGGCGGCCAAGCCGTTCTACGCGCTCAAGGACCTCAAGCCGGAGACGGCGCGGGCGCTGAACCTGATCCGGGTCGGCTCCGCTGCGCCCAGCTCGCCGGCGGAACGCGAGGAGCTGGCCAAGATCGGCGCCAAGATGGAAGCCAACTACGGTTCCGGCAAATGGTGCCGCAAGGACGCTTCCGGCAACGACCAGTGCCTGTCGCTGCAGGAGATCGAGAAGATCATCACCAACGCCGACTTCAAGGCGACGCCGGCCGAGCTGGCAGAGGCCTGGTCGGGCTGGCACGCCACTTCCAAGCCGATCCGCAAGGACTACCAGCGCTTCATCGAGCTGCAGAACAGCGCGGCGAAGGAGTCCGGCTTTGCCAACATGGGCGAGATGTGGCGCGCCGGCTACGACATGAGCCCGGCCGAGTTCGCCGACGAGACCGAGCGGCTCTGGGGCCAGGTGAAGCCGCTCTACGACGAGCTGCACTGCTACGTGCGCAACAAGCTCAACGCCAAGTACGGCGATGCGGTGGTGCCCAAAGGCGGCCTGATCCCGGCGCAGTTGCTCGGCAACATGTGGGCGCAGAGCTGGGGCAACCTCTATCCGCTGATGGAGCCCTACAAGGGTGTCGGCTCGCTCGATGTGACCGCCGCCCTGGCGGCGCAGCGCGAGGCGGAACTCGCCAAGCTCAAGGCGGCCTACAAGGGCAAGCCGACGGTGAAGGCGCTGGCCGAGATGGAGCACGAAGCCGACAAGGCAATGAGCCTGAAGATGACCCGCATCGCCGAGGACTTCTACACCTCGCTGGGCTTCCCGGCGCTGCCGGACAGCTTCTGGGAAAAGAGCCTGTTGCAGCAGCCGCGGGATCGCGACGTGGTCTGCCACGCCTCGGCCTGGGACATGAACCTCGCCGGCGACGTGCGCATCAAGCAGTGCATCGAGCCGGATGAAGAGCACCTGTTCACCATCCACCACGAGCTCGGCCACATCTACTACTACCTGATGTACAACGCGCTGCCGCCGATCTTCCAGCAGGGCGCGCACGATGGCTTCCACGAGGCCATCGGTGACACCATCACGCTCTCGCTTACGCCGCAGCACCTGGAGAAGATCGGTCTGGTGCAGGGCGCCAAGAGCGACGACAAGGCGGTCATCAACAGCCAGATGAAGCTGGCACTGGACAAGATCACCTTCCTGCCCTGGGGCAAGCTGGTCGACCAGTGGCGCTGGAAGGTGATGGACGGGACCATCAAGCCCGAGAACTACAACCAGGGCTGGTGGCAGTTGCGCGAGCAGTACCAGGGTGTGGCGCCGCCGCTGGCGCGGACCGAAGACGACTTTGATCCGGGCGCGAAGTACCACGTGCCGGGCAACACGCCGTACACGCGTTACTTCCTGTCCTTCGTCATCCAGTTCCAGTTCCAGAAGGCGCTCTGCGATGCAGCCGGCTTCAAGGGGCCGTTGCACGAGTGCGACATCTACGGCAACAAGGAGGCGGGCGAGAAGTTCATGGCCATGCTGCGCGAGGGGCAGTCCAAGCCCTGGCCGGAGACGCTGGCCAAGCTCACGGGCAGCCCGCAGATGGATGGCTCGGCGATCATCGAATACTTCGCGCCGCTGATGGGCTATCTGAAGGAGCAAAACCAGGGGCTGAGCTGCGGCTGGGCCGCGCCGGCGGCGGCACCCAGCCCATAAGTCGGGCGAGGGACTCGAAGGGCGGCCAATGGCCGCCCTTTTTTGTGCCTGGCGCCCGGGCTACGTGCGGCTGAGTTGCTTTTACTACTACCGTGTAACTTGCAACATGAGTAACTTGTCATAACAAACAAGGCTGGGCGATGGCTGCGCTACGCACCGGCTGTAACCAACCAGGGTTCGTTGCTCGCTCCAGCGGACCCGGTGCACCGGTGAGGAGATTCGCCCGATGTTCCAGTCCGTCGAGCCGCGCGGCGTTCGCGTGTCTGTTGCTGTCGCCCGCGGGGCGCGTGCCCTTTCGTTGTCCTTGCCGCTATGGCTGCTCGCCGCTTGTGGTGCTACCCAGCCTGAGGGGCAGGTGCCGGCCAACCAGCCACCGGTGGTGGCCGCCGGCGCCGATCTGAGCGTCGACGAAGGCGCGGCCATCAGCCTGAGCGGTAGTGCGAGCGATCCCGAGGGCGCGGCGCTGACGTTGCGCTGGGAGCAGTTGGCCGGCCCGACGGTGACGCTGTCCGACACCCAGGCGCTGAACCCGGGATTCACCGCGCCGCAGGTCGATGCCGCCACCAGCCTGCGCTTCCGATTCACCGCCACCGACGCCGCCGGCGCCAGCGCCAGCGACGAGGTGGTGGTGGCGATCCGCGATCTGCCCGCCAACCAGGCGCCGACGGTGGAGGCCGGTGCCGACCAGACGGTCGCTTCCGGTGCGAGCGTGACGCTGACCGCCAGTGCCAGCGACGCCGATGGCGCGCTGGTGCGCCAGCAGTGGACGCAGCTTACCGGCCCCAGCGTCAGCCTCAGCGGCGCCGACAGCGCCAGCGCCCAGTTCACGGCGCCCACGGTCGCCACCGAGACCCTGCTGCGCTTCCGCTTTGTCGCCGAGGACGACGACGGCGCCGAGACTGGCGACGAGCTGAGCGTGCGCGTGCTGCCGGCGGCGGGGGACAACCAGCCGCCAAACGTCGGCGCTGGCGCCGACCAGAACGTCGACGAAGGCAGCGTGGTGCAGCTCGCCGGCAGCGCCAGCGATGTCGATGGTGAAATACGCAGCCTGCGCTGGACCCAGCTTTCCGGTCCGACCGTGAGCCTGAGCGGTGCCGACGGCCTCAACGCCAGCTTCACGGCCCCGGCTGTGGACGCCGACACCGAGCTGCGCTTCCAGCTCAGCGCTACCGACGACGACGGCGCCAGCGCCAGCGACACGCTGAGCGTGCTGGTCCGTGACGTCCCTGCCAACCAGGCCCCGGTGGCGCGGGCCGGTGCCGACCAGAGCGTGGACGAGGGCGCCAGCGTCAGTCTGGCCGGTGCCGGCGAGGATGGCGATGGCACCATCGCCAGCTACCAGTGGACGCAGATCGCCGGTCCCGAGGTCGCTCTCTCGGGCGCCAGCAGCGCCACCGCCAGCTTCACCGCGCCACAGGTGGAGGCCGAAACCCTGCTCCGCTTCCGTCTGAGCGTGACCGACGACGACGGCGCCAGCGGCAGCGACGAAGTGAGCGTCAGCGTGCGTGATGTGCCGCCCGGCGACGACGATGGCGACGGCGTGAGCAATGGCAGCGATCTCTGCCCCGGCACCGCCGCCGGCGCCGAAGTGGACGCCCAGGGTTGCAGCGCCGCCCAGCGCGATTCCGACGGTGACGGAGTTTCCGACGCCGCCGACCTCTGTCCCGACACCCCGGCCGGCACCACGGTCGACGCCAGCGGCTGCCCCTTGAGCGACGGTGGCAATGCCTCCTGCGCCACGGGCAAGAACCTCGCCGGCAACCGCAGCTACCAGGTGCAGATCGGCTCCGAGAGCGGCGAGCAGATCAGCTTCCAGGTGCTGGAGCCGAAGGCCTTCGACTGCGCCCACCGCGCCCAGGGCGCGCATCCCTTGATCCTGCAAGGCCACGGCTTCGGCGGCTCGCGCAATACCAGCGGCTTCGACAACTACCGCGCCGTCGGCTTCGCGGTCATCAGCATCGACCAGCGCGGCTTCGGCGACTCCAGCGGCACCGTGCGGGTGATGGACCCGGACTACGAAGGCAAGGATCTGATCCGCATCCTCGACTGGGCCGAGCAGAATCTCGACTACCTGGCCTGGCGCGACGAGGCCTCGATGCTCAAGCCCTTCGTCGCCCGCCCGGCTGACGGCCTCAGCGTCGCCGGCGGCAGCAATCTGCTGGTCGGCGCTATCGGCAGCAGCTACGGCGGCGGCTATCAGTTGCTGCTGCAGAACGTCGATCCCAAGGACCGACTCGACGCGCTGGCGCCGGACATCACCTGGCACGACCTGCGCTGGAGCCTGAACCCCGGCGACGTGATCAAAACCGGCTGGGATCTGCTGCTGGTGGCCGGCGGCGCGGCGGGCTCCTATGTGCCCGGACTCGAGAACGGCGAGCTGCCCACGGACCGTGGCCTCGATCCCTACATCATGGAAACCCTGGCGCGCGGGGCTGCCACCGGCGAGTTCCCGCGCGAGGCGCTGGACTGGTTCCGCTATCACAGCCCGGCGTACTGGTGCGGTCTCAACAACGAGCCGACCATGCCCTACCCGGTGCCGGAGAACCTGTTCGACGCCAACTTCATGCTTGCCGGCTTCCTCAACGAGCTGCCGGGCAGCAACCAGCGCAAGGGCCAGTCGGGTATTCCGGTGCTGCTGTCGCAGGGCTTCCGCGACACCCTGTTCAACTTCAACGACGCCTGGTGGAACTACCAGTGCCTGGCGGCACGCGGCGACGACGTGCGGCTGATCACCCATCAGTCCGGCCACATCCTCAACGACTTCGCGGCCATTCCGGTGCCGCAGCTCGACTTCGACAACAACGGCGGCAACAACGACTGCGGCGGCCGCAAGCGCGGCGACGCGACCCTGCAGTGGTTCCGCGAGAAGCTCAAGGGCGAGGACGCCGCCAGCATCCTGAGCGGCACTGAGGACGCGCTCTGCGTCTCGCTCGCCGATGACGACGCGGTGGACATCCCGGTCGACAAGTTCCTGGCGCCCCGCGCCGCCGAGCGGGCACCGCCGCTGACTGCCCAGTGGTTCGCCGCCGAGGGCGGCGCCGAACTGGTGCCCCAGGGCCTCACCGCCCAGCAGTTGCACCTGGCGCTGGCCGACCGGCCGGGCGTGGTGCCGCTGTTCACCGTGCAGGCTGCCGACGGCCTGATCCTCGCCGGCATCGCGCAGGCCGAGATCCAGCTCAGCACCCCGCAGATGGTCAACGACCTCGCCTGCGAACAGGCGCAGTTGCCGACCCTGCGCACCGGCTGTGACGCGATCGTGTTCGTCGGCCTGGGCCTGAAGAAGGCCGGTGCCAGCGACTACGTGCTGATCGACGATCAGGTGCTGCCGGTGCGCGGTCTCGGCCACCACGCCGACCTGAGCCTGGTCGGTGTCGCCGAGCGTCTGGCGGCGGGCGACTCGCTGGCGCTGATGATCTACGGCTACTCGCCGCAGTACCCGCTGTCGTTCTCGCGCGACCCGACCATTCCGGTGGTCAATGTCAGCGCCAGCCTGAAGCTGCCGCTGTACGGCGCCGACGCCGAGGGCAAGCCGGACTTCGCGCTGGCCGTCGAGAGCCTCGTGCAGCGCGCGGACGGTGGCACGCCGGGCGAGGGCGAGACCGATTCCGGTCGTGGCGGCGGCCTGCTGGGCCTGATCGCCGACGTCTCGCCGACCCTGCACCAGATCATCGTCGCCGTCGCCAGCCTCGATCCGGCCACCGTCGCCGGCCAGTTGCAGGTGCTGGTGACCGGCCTGGTCGACGGCCTGGTGCAACTGCTGACCGGCGATCAGGGCAGCCTGCTCGCCCTGCTGACCCATCTCGCCGACAACCTCGCCAACGGCGATCCGCAGGGCGCGCTGGAGCAGGCCGGTGACGACACCGGCGCCCTGCTGGGGCTCGACACCGATCCGGTCTCGGCCCTGCAGCGCACTGCCAGCGCCGCACGCCAGGTGGAGGCGGTGATCCTCACCGGCTCGCAGCTCCCCGGCTGGTCGGCGCCCTCGGCAGCGGGCCTGCCCTATCCCTATCCCTCCGGCACCGGCCTGATCGACCAGTGCCACAGCGCCGGATTCCCGGAGCAACTCTGCGACGGCCTGCTCGGCGCGCTCGGCGGCACGCCCCTCGACACCACGACGCGCAGTGCCCACAACGGCGTGTTCCTGTACCCGCCCAACTGGCAGGTCGGCGACGAGCCGGTCAGCGGCGGCGTGCCGGTTGCTGAGATCGCCGCCTACGCCTACGTCGGCAACGCTTGGAAGGAAATTCCGGTGCAGGTCGACGAGAAGTACCCCTACTTTCTCGCCAACAGCCATTCGGATTTCGCCATCTACTCCGGCACCGACGAAGAGCTGAGCTACGCCTGGGATCTCGAACGCTGGAACCCCGGTGACAGCGAGGACGGCTGCACCGCGGTCGCCCCCAAGGGCACGCCCGATCCGGTCGGCGGCCTCGACGATGACGACGAACTGGTGTTCATGGCCAAGGACGCCGGCGGCCTCGCGCCCACCGGCTCAGTGCCGGGCGACGTGCCGGAAGGCGCGCCCAGCCAGCTCGTGACCCTGGTCGATGCGCTCGATCCCGCCACGATGCGCGTCGTCTACCTGTTCCGCCGGTCCGGCGGTTCCAGCTTCGCCGGCAAGCCGCATTACGTGCACTACACGCGTGACGCCAATGCCGACCAGTGGATCGACCGCAGCTTCTTCGCCGACGAAGATCCGGAAAAGCTCGGCACCAGCAACACCGGCTACGGCGCCAACCTGAGCGGCACCGTCTGCCATCCCACCGAGGGCAAGAAGCTCTCCACCGACCGCTTCCCGCGCGATGGCCTCACCGTGCAGACCGACACCTACGTGTGGAAGGCCAGCGGCCGCTGGATGGTGCGCGAGATCGGCATCGCCAAGCCGGACGGCAGCGGCAACTACGGCACCGATCTGATCGACCGCTGGAAGGGTCGCGCCTTCCAGCAGTCGCCGGACTCGACCATCTCCCTGGTCGGCTTCGAGGACGAGCAGGTGAACTGGGAGGCCAACTCCACCCTGCTCGGCGAGCGCTGCGGCCCGGTGCGCTGCATCCGCGAGGTTTGGGGCGCGGACAGCGGCACCAACGTCACCAAGACCGAGGCCTTCTACCGCGACGCGATCAGCTACCGCTACCACGTGCGCGTGCACCCGATCCCGCCGGACGGCCTCTACACGAGCTGGGACTACAACCGCAGCGCCATGGTGCCTACGCCGGACGAGGCCAAGGCCGGCGTGCCGGCTGGCCGCTACTACACCATCCTGCGGCCGCAGGGCGTGCCCATCGACGGCGTCAACGACGACCTCGGCCAGATCGACAGCGTCGCGCCGATCGCCGGCTACTGCCTGACTTCGGACGGCCCGAAGGAGAGCACCGACGGCCGCTGCCCGCTGTTCCTCGACGTGGCCGACCCGACCTTCAACCTGCCGCTGGCTTTCGCCAACTGGGAGCAGGTCTCGGGCAAGGGCGATCTCGGCTCGCTGGTCTACACCTTCGAGCTCAAGGGCCTGACCTCGCTGGCGACGCCGGCGGTGGTGCCCTACTACCGCGACGACGCCTGCCTCGACGACGGCACCGGCGACGACCCGGTGCAGCGGCCCTGGCCCGGCGAGGCCAGCACCGATGCCCGCGTGATCGCCGGCTACAAGGACCGCAACGGCGATGGTGTGATCGCCTGCGAGGAGCGCCAGGGCGTCTATGCCCAGCACGGCGTGCACTACTTCCTGACCGCCGATGTCGACAACGCCTTCGTGCTCGGCAAGCCGATCAACGAGATCGACGGCCAGCAGTGGCAGTTCATGGTGCCGACCGCGCAGCCGACCAATGTCGGCGAGCCCTACGCCAACGTCTCGCGGATTCCGCTGAAGGCGGTGGCGGTGCCCATGAGTGTCGGTCTGCCGCTGCCCTAGGCCTCGGCGATACAAACCGCCGCGCCCTCGACGGCGCGGCGGCATGACAGCAAGGCGCCGGCCACGGTCGGCGCCCGGTGTGAAGGAGAGAGAGCGATGCGCTACACCTTGCCCGGCCGGGCGGCGGCACTGTTGGCCCTGGTTTATTCCTTACAGGCCTGTCACTCCGGCAGCAGCGCGCCGGGTGGCGATGGTGGCGGTGGCGCCGGGCCGGTGCCGGCGCAGGCCTGTGTCGCCGAGGATTGGTGCGCCGGTGCCGCCAAGGCGGTGGTCTCGCCCAGCCAGACACAGATCGATGGCCTGGAGGAAGCGCGGCTGTTTCTGGGCAGCAAGCTGCAGCAGTTCAATCTTGGCGGCTTCGGCATCAACCCCACGCAGAACTTCCCCGA
Organism: Nevskiaceae bacterium; assembly: GCA_004297005.1. Classification (GTDB taxonomy): domain Bacteria; phylum Pseudomonadota; class Gammaproteobacteria; order Nevskiales; family Nevskiaceae; genus Stagnimonas. Next base: position 9,041 of record SCVA01000032.1, on the reverse strand, counting down.
TCCCTTCGCCCAGTTCGGCAGCAGCCTCACCCAGCCGGCGCAGGAGCCGGTCTACCACTCGCGCCGCGACGGCGCGGTGGAGGACACCTATCTTCGCGCGCTGGTACTGGAGCAGAGCGGCGAGCGGGTGGCCTTCATCGTGGTCGACGCCATCGGCGCCGGCAATCTGATCCAGAAGGGCCTGCGCGCGGCGGTGGTCGAGGCCAGTTGCGCGCTGGACTGGTGCATCGCCGAGGACCACATCGTCTTCGGCCAGACCCACAGCCACGCCGGCGCTGACTTGCAGGGTCTCTGGGGCGGCGTGCCGCAGGACTGGATCGCGAACACGCTCTACGCCGGTGCCGCGAAAGCCGTGCAGGAGGCCATCGCCGGCCGCAGCCGCGCCGAGGCGCGCATCGCCACCGGCGAGACCAGCGACTACAACAACTACCGGCGGCCGCCGCGCGACCCCACCGACGATGCCGACGCCCACATGGCGCTGCTCAGTTTCAACTACCCCGGCAGCGCACGGCCGATCGCCCGCGTATTGCAATACGCGGCGCATCCCACCAGCGTCGACGAAGATCCGCGCGTGCCGCATGCCGACTACATCTACGGCGCGGCGCGCCGGCTGGAGCAGGGCGGCGGCGTGGCGCTGTACTTCAACGGCCCGATTGCCGACGCCTCCGGCGCCGGTGGCGACTGCGGCTTCGAGGAGCCCAATGCCTACGAGAAAGTGCGCTGCCGTGGCGATGCCATCGCCTCGTTCGCGCTCAAGCAGAACTCGCGGCCCCTGGCACCGGCGCTGGCGGTGCGCAATGTCACCGCCACGCTGCCGGTGACCAACCCGCTGTTCGCCGCCGCCGCGCCGCTGGGCGCCTTCAACCGCTACTACGACTTCACCCCGCACGCGCTCACCGACATCCCGGTGCTGGGTGACTTGGTCGGCACCGTGCAGACCGAGATCGGCCAGGCGCCGACCACCGCCGAGACCCTGGTGACCCGTCTGAGCCTGGGCGGCGCCGGTGGCCTGGAGATCGCCACCATCCCCGGCGAGGCCACCAACAGCTTCGGCGAGTTCATCCGTGGCCTGATCGAGCAGGCCAATCCGGGCGCCTCGGCGATGCTGCTGGGCCTCACCCAGAACTCCTTCGGCTACATCCTGCCGGAGGAGGAGTTCAGCTATGTCGATGCCTCCGGCGACACCGGCTTTTTGATTCCCTACACCGGCTATGAGGAGTTCGTCTCGCTCGGCCCGCTCACCGCGCCGCTGCTGCGCATGCAGGCCTACATCCCCCTGTTCGACGCGCCGGCGCTGGAATACCTGCCGGTGTACCTGCGCGCCTGCGTCACCCCCGGCAGTGGCGAATGCCTGATTGCCGAACTGGCGCTGAATCTGGAGTACGTGCAGACCTCGCTGGCCCACACCTGCCTGGAGAACGGCGCGCCCGAAGCCTTCTGCAGCCTGCTCAATCCACAGACGCCACTGGCCGGCCTGTGCAATTCCCTGGGCGTTTTGCCGCCACAGTTCTGCGGCCTGCTGGGTGACGGCAGCCCATGAGCCGGCGCCACGTCGTCGCGCTCACGCTTGCCGCGCTGCTGCTGGCTGCCTGCGGTCGTAGCGAACGCCCTGGCAGTGGCGACGGCGACGGCAGCACACCGCCGCCGCTGCCGACCGAAACCCAGGTGAAGGCCGGCGTCGGCGTGGTCGACATGACTCCGGATGTCGGCTACTGCGCCGGCCAGTACTGCGACTACGCCAGCGACACCCTCACCGGCCTGCTCAACGGCGATCTCGATCCCTTCCTCACCCACAAGCTCAAGTTCGGCAGCTACGGCGTGCAGTCGCGGCTGACCGCGCGCGCCATCGTCGTCGAGGGCAGCGACGGCAAGCGCATCGCCCTGCTCAAGACCGACAACTACATCGCCCAGGACATGCTGCTGCGCCGCGTCGGCCAGTTGCTGGACCAGGGCGACAGCGGCATCGGCTACGAGCAGATCCTCTACCACGTCAGCCACAACCACAGCTCCGCCTACGCCTCGACGCTGGCGGTGGGCCTGTTCATCTTCCAGGACGTATTCGACGCGCGTTTCTTCGAGAACCAGGCGCGCAAGATGGCCGAGGCCATCGAGCAGGCGGCGGCCAATCTCAAGCCGGCGCGCATGGGCGCGACTGAAGTCCACCACCGCGTCTACAAGGGCAACGTCGTGCGGCTCGCCACCGCCAACGACGGCACCCCGGCCGGCTATCCGCTGGAATACGGCGACCACGGCCTGGTGCTGATCCGCTTCGACGACCTCAGCGACCCGCAGCAGCCGAAGCCGCTCGCCGCCTGGGTCAACTGGGGCGAGCATCCGGAGAGCCTCGACGCCCACAACCTGCACAGCGCCGACTATCTCGCGCCGCTGGAGCGCTTCGTCGAGCGCGGCATCGGCGCGCCGCTGCTGTTCAGCCAGGGCGATGTCGGCAGCGCCGAGAACAGCGGCGACGCCAAGGAACTGCTGAGCGACACCGGCGAGGTCTGCGGCGAGTGGCCGGGCGACGCCGAAGCGCCCTTGCGCGACGACTGCCCCGAGGGTGAGGGCACGCTGCGCGACTGGAACCACCGGGGCTATGTGCAGACCGAGCGCAATGTCCGCTTCCTCGCCGATGCGATCCATCAGGCCTGGGAGGCCATCGGCCGCGGCGAGGCCAAGGTGCCGATGTCCGGCGACTTCACCGTCGACTACCGCAACGCCTGGGTGCCGGGGCCGCTGTCGCACCCGATCCCCACCGTCTCCAATTGCAGCACCGAGCTGACTGTCGAGGGCGACATCGGCGTGCCGGTCGCCGGCCTACCAGACTGCGGCCGTTACGGCGTACCCGGCGAGACGCCGCTGAGCGGCCCGGCGGCGACGCTCTACGCCACGCTCAAGGCCGAGGGCGTGCCGGTGCCCGATCACTACAGCGGCCCCGGCTTCGCGGCGGTGGAAGAAAACCTGCGGCTGAAGCTGCAAGCCTTCCGGCTCGGCGACATCCTGCTCGCCTCCTGCGCCTGCGAGCCGCAGGCCGATCTGGTCCTCAACCTCGAGTCGCGGCTCGATGCCACGGCCGGCAACATCTACGACGGCTTCGACTGGGCCTGCCTCTTGCCGGACTTCGCGGGCGATCCCGCCTATGCCCAGGCCTGCGCGATCCAGCAGCGCTACTTCGATCCCGCCGACCCCGAGAACCGCGCCGGCGAGATCGCCGGCGACAACTTCGACCCCGCCGCCATCGCCCACGTCCGCGCCCAGGTGCACAACGATGCGCGCGGCTGGGACGATGCCGCCAATGCGCTGAGCGCCGAGACCGAACCGGCCGACATCGCCGCGATCAAGGGCAACTTCACCCGCGAGGAGATCCAGGACCTCGGCGCGCCCGGCTACAAGCTGGCGGTCGCGGTCGGTCACGCCGGCGACTACAACGGCTACACGGTGAGCTACCGCGAGTACATGAGCCGCGACAGCTACCGCAAGGCGCTCACTGCCTACGGCCCACACACAGCCGACTACATGGTGACGCGGCTGGTGCGGCTGGGTGCCGCCTTGCAGGGCGGGCCGGAGCTGGCACCGGAGCCGCTGGACCTCGTCGCCACCGTCGACGAGACCCGCCAGCAGGCGCAGTCCCTGCTCATCGGCCAGCTCAGTGGCGCCGCCTACGAAGCCTGGCAGGCCGGCATGCCCGACGATGTGGGGCCGGCCGAGCCGGTGCAGCAGCCGACCGACATCAGCCGCTTCGCGGCGACGCAATTCGTCTGGCGCGGCGGCTCCACCGCCGCCGACAACCCGCGCGTGCGCGTCGAGCGCGAGACCGCGGCCGACGTCTGGGAGACCTACGCCGACCAGAGCGGCGAAGTCCCGGTGCGCGTGCAGTTCCCGCAGGGCCTGTTCGGGTTGATGCAGACCTACGCTGGAATGCAGGAATGGCTGTGGACCGCCAGCTTCGAGGCCTACAGTGCCTTTCCGGCCCGGCTCGGCAGCACGCCGCTGGGGCGTTACCGTTTCTGCGTCGAGGGCAACATCCGCCAGTCACGCGCCGACGCAGCCTATGACTTCTGCTCGGAGCCGTTCACGGTCTCGGCCTGGGACGGCATCGCGGTCGCAGCACCCAGCCGCAGCGGCGACAGCTACCAGTTCGCGCTGCCGGCCATCGACTATCCGCGCAGCTACGCCGAGGGCTTCCGCTACATCGCCGACAACGACAGCCCGCGGCTCTGCGACAGCTGCAGCTTCCGGCCCTGGGCGCAGCATGGGCGGGCGGTGCGCGCCGAGCTGGAGATCGTCAACGGCGGCAACGGCGCACGCCGCAGCCAGGGTGCGAGCTGCGACGGCGCCGGCCAGTGCCGCGTCAGCGCCACCAGCCTCGCCAGCGGCGAGCAGGCGCGGCTCGTCGTCTACGACGCCGACGGCAATCGCGGCAGTGTTGCCCTGCCCTGAGTCGTGCGCGCGGGAGCCTGCGGCGGTCGCCGTTACGGCAGGGTCACGCCTGGAGTAACTATCTCTTGTGGATGCCGCGCAGCCAGGCCGAGAAATCCGCCGCGACGGCTTCCCAGCCCTTGTCCAGCATCAGGTTGTGGGCCATGCCGGAGTAGAACTTGGCCTCGACGCCATAGGCCCTGGCGGTAGCGCGCACGTCGGCGGGCGGGAAGATGCGGTCCAGCTCGCCGCCGACCACCCACTTCGGCAGCGCCGGATCGACGCGCGAGGTTTTGGGCAGGTCCAGTACCAGCATGTCGAGAAAGGCGCGAAAGGACTCGTTCTGCAGCGGCTGCCAGTAGGCCTCGATGCTCTTCGCGTCGAGCCCGGTGCTGTAGAACATCGCCTGCGCAAAGCGCGGCTCGCGCACCAGATGATAGAGATCGAGCCCGGCCACCGAGCGCAGGAAGTCCAGCGGCCGGCTGCGCAGCAGGTGCAGCACCACGCCGAGCACGCCTTGTGGTGGCACCGAAGCGAACAGCGCGGCGCCGGCCAGTTTCGCCGGCCGCCGCTCCATCAGCTTCTGCACCACGAAGCCACCCATCGAGTGGCCGGCCACCACCATCGGCGCTTTGCTGCGGGCTAGAGCCTGCTCGACCGCATCGACGTAATCGCGTACCGGGTACAGCGCGATGCGCTGCGGCCCAGGGCGGCCGTGCCCAGGCAGATCGAGGGTCTTGACCACATGCCCCTGGGCGCGCAGCCAGGGCGCGAACTGCCGCTCCCAGCACCAGGCGCCATGCCAGGCGCCGTGGACCAGCAGGACCTCAGGCGGCACGGCGCAGGGGCTCCGAGGCCGGAGTCGCGTGCGCGGGTTCGGTTTCCAGATGCTGCGGATCGGCGATGGGCGTGTGCAGCATCATCTGCCGATCTTCCTGGTAGTTGTTGCGGACCATCCAGGGCATGGCCTTGCCCTGGCGCGGCAAGAGGTGGTTGGCGCGCTGCACGTAGCCGGCACTGAGCTGGCCGAGCACGCTGGCGTCGAGTGCGGACTGTTCGCGATCACGCGGAATCACCACCGCCTGGCCCTGCTGGTCCATGTGCGCGAACAGCCGGCACAGGTAGAGGCTGGCCATGTCCGCCTTCATCGTCCACGACAGGTTGATGTAGCCAAAGATCCAGGCGAAGTTCGGCAGGTCCTGAAACAGCACGCTCTTGTAGATCAGCTTCTCGGCGAGCGCGTAGGGCTTGCCATCGACGCTGAGCTTCATGCCGCCGAACATCTGCACCGAGAGGCCGGTGGCGGTGACGATGATGTCGGCGTCGAGGTCCTTGCCGGACGCGAGGCGGATGCCGGTCTCGGTGAAGCGCGCGATGGTGTCGGTGACCACCTCGGCGCGACCTTCGCGGACGGCGGTGAAGAGATTGGCGTCCGGCACCGCGCAGAGGCGCTGGTCCCAGGGCTCGTAGCTGGGGTTGAAGTCCTTCATGGTGAAGGCCTCGCCCAAGTGGCGCTTGGCCTGGCCGACGAAGAACTTGCGGGTCGCCTTCGGGAAGCGCTGGCAGAGCTTGTAGGTGGTCTGCCAGATCTCCAGGTTGCGCTTGCGGGCAATGGCGTAGCTCCAGCCGCTGGGCAGAATCTTGTCCAGCACCTGGGTCATGCGGTCCCAGCCCGGCAGCGAGAAGATGTAGGTCGGCGAGCGCTGCAACATGGTCACCTTCGCCGCTTTCTCGGCCATCGCCGGCACCAGGGTCACGGCGGTCGCGCCGCTGCCGATCACCACCACCTTCTTGCCGGCGTAGTCGAGGTTTTCCGGCCACTGCTGCGGGTGGATGATCTGGCCCTTGAACTGCTCCTCGCCCTTGAAGGCGGGGCGGTAGCCCTGGTCGTAGTTGTAATAGCCCTGGGCGCTGACTACGAAGCGCGCGCGGTAGGTCCGCGTCTCGCCGCTGGGTTCGTGGGTGGCGGTGATGGTCCAGAGCTGTGCCTCGCTGTCCCAGTCGGCGGCGGTGCAACGGATGCCGTACTCGAAACGGTCGGCGACGCCGAACTCTTTTGCCGTGTCGCCCAGGTAGTTGCGGATGCTGCTGCCGTCGGCCAGCGTGCGGTAGTCGCGCCAGGGCTTGAACTGGAAGCCGTAGGTGAACATGTCCGAGTCCGAGCGCACGCCCGGGTAGCGGAACAGGTCCCAGGTGCCGCCGACGCGCTGGCGCCGTTCCAGCACCAGGAAGGACTTGCCGGGTTGTTCGGTTTTCAGCCGGCAGGCCATGCCGACGCCGGAGACGCCGGCACCGATGATCACCACGTCGAGAACATTCGCGTGCAGCTTGCTCATGGAGGTCTCCTCAGCAGAAATTGTTTTTTCAACTGCACACAGGTTTGCGGGAAATGCGCCAGCAGGCTTGATCTTTGGAGACAAAGTCTTTGCAATCGGAGACATGTCTACCTTGATCCGCGCCGCCGGCATGCGGGGAGCCGCCGGCTTCCTGCGCGAACGCGGCGTCGCCATCGAGCCCCTGATGGACCGCCTGCAGATTCCCCGCGCCGCGCTGGTCGACGAGGAGCTGCGCATCTCCCTCCCCGCCTACGGCCAGTTGCTGGAAGCCGCCAGCGAGCTGGCCGGCTGTCCCGATCTCGGCCTGCGGATCGCCGAGCGCCAGGACATCAGCATCCTCGGTCCGCTGGCGATCGCCATGCAGAACGCCTCCACCGTCCGCGAGGCGATGCGGGTGGCCAGCCACTTCCTGCACGCGCACAGCTCGGGCATCCGCCTGAGCCTGCATGCCGAGGCGCCGGCGCAGGGGCAGACCAGTCTGCGGCTCAGCCTGATCACTCCCGGTTGGCTGCCGCGCCGGCAGATGTTCGATCTCTGTCTGGCCGACCTGCACCACTTCCTCGCCTTCCTCGCCCAGGCGCCGCCGCCGGTGCTGGCGGTGACGCTGCCGCACGCGCCGCTGGCCCCGCCTTCACGCTACGCCGAGCTGTTCGGCCGGCCGGTGGACTTCGAGCGCGCGCACGCCGAGATCGTCGTACCCAGCGACTTTCTCGACCACAGCTTGGTGGGCGCCGTTGCCGCCCTGCACCAGCTCAGCCTGGAATACCTCAAGCTCGCCTACGAGGGCGGCGGCCGTACCGTGGGCGAGCAGGTGGAAGACATCCTGCGCCGGGCGCTGCCTTCCACCCGTGGCCGCCGCGAAGTCGTGGCGCGCCTGCTGGGTCTGCACCCGCGCACCCTGCAACGTCGGCTGGAGGCCGAAGGCCTGGCGTTCTCCGACATTCTCGACGCCGTGCGCCGCGATCAGGCGCGGCGCTGGCTGACCGAATCCGAGGTGCCGCTGGCGCACATTGCCGACATCCTCGGCCTCGCCGACCAAGCGGTGCTCTGTCGCAACTGCGCGCGCTGGTTCGGGCGCTCGCCCTCGGCGATCCGCAGCCTCGGGCTGCCGACCGCAGCCACAAGGGGCGCGTAGAACCTCGCGCCACCTCCAGGGCGGGAGCTTCAGTGGTCTGTGCGGCCTACCGGCGGCATCCGCCGCAGCGTCACCACCAGCACATCCCGGTAGGCCGGCAGCGCCGGGTCCAGGGGTTGCACCGGGGTGACGCCGTGAAACACCCGGTGGTCGTCGAGCAGCGCCGCGTCGCCAGGTTCGGTGAGGGTGAAGCTGCCGAGGTCACGACCGTCCGGGCCGTGGATCGTGGTGGTGCCGCGGGCGATGTTGTCGCGGCGGAGCAGCAGCACCAGCACGTAGTCGACGCCGTCACGGTGCATGCCCTCGGGCGTCGGCTGGCCGGGCTCGCCGGCGCGCGCCTCGATGCGGAACTGGTGCACCTCGGTGAACCACTCGCTCACCTCCGGCGCCAGCGCGCCGAACACCTCGGCGCAGTAGCGCAGTACTCGCACCAGGCTGGCGCTGCGGCCGATGTCGGCCTCGATCGGCGCGAACCAGCGTTCGACGCCGCCGTTGAGGCGGTTGTAGTCGCGGCTCTGCCAGTGCGCCTGATGCGGCAGCCTTACCAGGTGCTGCCGACTCAGCGTGTAGACCGCATGGCGGCGCCGGCGGTAACGGCCGCCGTCGGCCATGTAGCGGTCCAGTTCCAGCCGGCTCCAACTGTCGCGGAAGGCCTCGGCATCCACCGGTGCCGCCAGTGTCGCCAACTGGGCCTGAAACTCGGCCGCGCGCAGGAACACATGGCCCTCGGCCGCCAGCGGCGCCAGCAGGGCGGGGGACAGCTCCAGGGTTGAGGCGGGCACGGCGCGCTCCGGTCGGGGCGCGGATTGCAGCCGAGCGCGGCCGGCGATGCAAGTGGCAAGGGCTGGCGGTGTGTGCTCGCGGCCTTGTCCGGAGCAAGCGTCAATGAAGCGGATTCGAGTCCCTATGAACGCAATGTGAGGTCATCAATGCTGGCCATTGTCGGCAACGCGACTGCGGAAAAGTGCTGCTCTACCGCCAACGCCTGAAATGAGCGGCTTCGCGCGGCTCTGCGTGAGGTCCGCTCGATTAATGGGGGTTCTACCCCGTTAGCGCGGACACTTCAAAGAAGGCCGAAGATGGCCACAAGGAGTGTTTATGTCGAAGCGAAGGAAGTACAGCGTTGAGTTCAAGCGTGGTGCTGTGGAGCAGAT